>JAXLWC010000015.1:0-94973 GCA_046328675.1 Anaerolineae bacterium | reverse complement strand
TGGGTACTTCGCTGAAATGCACCGTGTCATCAAGGTTCAGATAACCGCTCATCATCCAGCCGCTGAGCGTGATGATGCCTGCACTGTTGCTGTGCTCGATGTAGAGCCAGTTGCCTAACTCGTTACGTTCAATAATGGCGACTGCGATGCCCGCGCCAAGCACGCCGCGCGGAAAAAAGGTATCGCCGGGGCCTTCATACAGCGTCGCATCGTGACGCGCGCTGACGACGTAAGGCGTATATTCCTGTGCGTGCATTGGTGCCGCAGCGCATAACGCCAGCAAAAGCAGCCCGACTAGACAGCGGCTGGCGTGTTTGTCGGGCATCAGTTTACGGATGACATACAGCTTACGGCTCACGATTCAAGACTTCCTGGAGGTATTTTTCGCGGTTTGCCCGCCGCGCGACCTTGCCACTGCTGGTTTTGATGAGCCATTTTGCGCCGACCAGATGTACATAACGCGCTGTTACATCGGTGTTCTGGGCCACGCGGGCACGCACTTCTCGCAGGATGTTGGCACGGGCTTCGTCATCCTCCAGTACACTGTCATCGACTTCCGCGACGATGGCGATGTCCTCGGTGCCGAGCGACTCGTTAAACACGCCGAACACGGACGCGCGACCCGGATGAAGGCCGGAGATGTCGTTGAGCAGGTTTTCGATGTCCTGCGGGTAGATATTTTTGCCGCCGACGATTATCAGGTCTTTTTTGCGTCCGCTGATGTACAGTTCACCATCGGCGATGTAGCCCATATCGCCCGTGAAGTACCAACCCTCAGCCATCACCTGCGCGCTGTCTTCGGGACGTTTGTAGTAGCCGTTCATCATCGAAGCGCTGCGGAGGGCTATTTCCCCAACATAGCGTTCGGGCAAATCCTGCCGCTGTTCATCGACCACGCGGATTTCGCAGCCGGGGATGGGCGTGCCGCAGGAAACCATTGACAGGCCACCGCTGTCGGGAACTGCGCGGCGTTCGTCCATCAGCGTTGGGCGCTGGATGCTATCTACTTTCGGGATGCTGCCGAGAGTACTTTGCGTGACGGCGAAGGTGTTTTCGGCCATCGCGTAGCAGGTTTGCAGCGCTGTGGGATTTAGCCCGTAGCCTGCGTAGCGCGCCGCAAACTGACGATGACTTTCGGCATAAACAGGTTCAGAGCAGTTGATAAACGCGCGCATGGACGACAGATTTACGCCTTCGATGTCCTTGTCACGGATGCGCGTGGCGAGGAAGTTATAGGCGAAGTTTGGCAGCCAGCAGAGCGTGGCACGATGTCTGCTAATGGCGTGCAGCAGGATTTTGGGGTCACGTACCCAATGGAACGGCGACATCAGCACCAGTTTGACGCCTGTGACCAGCGGCAACACAAAACCCGCGATTAAGCCCATGTCGTGATACAGCGGCAGCCAGCTTACAATCACATCCTCCTGCGTGAGATGCAGGGTTTGCCCGTAGGCGTTAAGTTGATTGAGCACCGCGCTGTGTGACAGCATCACGCCTTTTTGTAAGCCTGTGCTGCCGGAGGAATGCTGTAGGAAAGCGGTGTCGCTGCTGTTCGGCTGCCACTCGGCTGCTGTCACCGTCGAATGTTCGAGCCTGTCCGCGTTGATGACGGCGATATTTAGCCCTGACAGTTCATCGCGCAGACCCTGCTCAAACTCGCTGTTAGTGATGAGCGCCTTCACCCCTTCATGCTCGATGAGCTGGCGCACGCTGTCGTAGTAGCGTGCGGGGTCCAGCTTGTCGCTGAGGAACGGAAATATCGACGGTACCGCACCGTAAAGGATTGCGCCCCAAAAGCTGTAAATCAGCGCCGCGCTGTGAGGCAGCACCAGCACAACGAGTTCCCCGCGCTGAATGCCGAGATGAACCAGCGCCTGCGTGTAGTCGTTGGCGCGCTGGCAGAACTGCGCGTAGGAAATGAGGTGTTCTCCCGCGTGATCGATAAAGACAATGGCCGTGTCGTCAGCACGTTCGCGACAGCGCTGGGAGATGCAGCCCACCAACGTATCCGCCTGTGTCCGGGTGATGGTCACAGCTTCGCCTCGATATTCGCGGTAATCTGGTTGAGCGTGTTCATGTTGTCGGCGGTGAGTTCAGGGTCATCGAAGTGTACACCGAAGGTTTCTTCGATAAACACCGCCAGTTCCACCAGCGAGAACGAGTCCACCAGCCCGCCCGTAATCAGCGGCTCATCGTCCTTCAGCGGGTAGCGCGTGTCTCGAATCATATGCGCTTTGATGTAATCGCGTAGTTTTTCTTTCATCGATTCCTCGTCAGTTTTTCAGGCGGGAAAAATAACCCGTGATGGGTGTAAATGCAAGCCCATGCTACAATGCGCCGCACAGAAAAGTGGTGAGTGAGATGTGATGAGTGATGCGATAAAGAAATTGCGGCGGCGCGTGGACTGGGGCTTACTGGCGACGCTGGCGCTGTGCCTGTTCGCGCTGCTGCCGCTGACGGCAAGCGGTGGGGTGGTGCATGGTCATGATACGCTGCTGCACGCGCACCGCATGGCCGAGATGCAGCGCAGTTGGTCGCACGGCCTGCTGCTGCCGACATGGGCCGAAACCTTGTACTACGGCTACGGCTCACCCGTGTTCCACTACTATTCACCGCTGGCCTACTATGCGGGTGCGGCGCTGCTGACTCTTGGCGTGGATGTGGTCACTGCCATTCATGTACTCGTGGCTGCCTCATTAATGGCGGCTGGCGTGGGCATGTACTGGTTCGCCCGCGAACATTTCGGCAAGTTGGGCGGCGTGCTGGCGGCGCTGTGTTATGTCTACAGCCCTTATCTGCTCTATACCGAACCCTACACACGCGGCGATTACCCGGAACTGCTGGCGTTTGCGCTGTTCCCATTCGTCATGTGGCGCTTTGAACGGCTGGTGCGGCGCGGCTCTGCGCTGGATGTGGTGCTGGCGGCGCTGAGTCTTGTGCCGCTGGTGCTGGCGCATAACCTGATGGCGGTGGCGCTGTTTGGCCTGATGATCGGCTGGCTGGTGTGGCGCGCCCTGACGCGCGAACTTCCCTTGACGCGTCTGGCGCTGGCTCTTGGTGTAGCCGCGTTAGGCATTGGGCTGATGGCTTATTTCTGGCTGCCCGTAGGTTTAGAGCGCGGTGCCGTTCAGATTGACAACGTTGAGCTTATCACGCAAGGACGCCGCCACGATTTCTTCGACTTTTTCATTCCCGCCGCACGTTTGTTGAGCTTTAACATGCTCACCGATGAAGGCGCGGCCAACGGTATTCAGATGCACTTGAATCTTGGCGTAGCACAGTGGGTACTGGCGGTTTCTGGTGTGGTCGGCGCTGTCGCATTGAGCTTGAGGAAAGCGCGTAACCTGCGCATTCTGACCGTCATTAGCTTTTTCGCCATCGCCGCGCTGCTGATGATTGTGCTGATGCTGCCGCTGGCCTATCCCATCTGGACGAACTTCCCCCTGCTGAACTACATGGTGTTTCCCTGGCGCTTCCTGGGGCCAGTCGCCTTCTGCCTGTCGCTGCTGGCGGGTGCCAACGTCCTGTGGCTGCGACAACTGCCTGCGCGCCCCGGTGGACTCCTTTATGCGGGATGCCTGCTTGCGCCGCTGGCCCTCTCGCTGCCGCTGCTGCATATGCCAGCGCGTTATACTGCGCCGCTGGATACTTCGGTGTCCGCCTATTTGCAGGGCGAAATCGACGGCTCAATCAGTCTGGGCACAACGGCCTACAACGAATTTCTGCCCACGACGGTCTATGTGCTGCCACCAGCAAATCAACGGCTGGTCAACGAGTTAATGCAGGGTTATCCGATAGATCCCGCGCAGCGCGACTCCCTGCCTGCTGGCGTTTCACTGGACTTGCTTGACCATCATCCTGAGCGCAGTGTGTGGCAGGTCAACGCGCCGGAAGCCTTCACGCTGGAAGCGCTGATTTTTGATTTCCCCGGCTGGCAGGCGCAGGTGGATGGACAAATTGTTCCCATCACGCCGTCTGACCAGTACGGCCTAATCACGTTCCCTGTCCCCGCTGGCGAACACACGGTTACGCTGTCACTTGGTTCGACTCCCGTGCGCAATCTGGCGGTGGCCGTTTCCGTCGGCGCGCTGCTGGCTGCGACAGCCTTTGTGGTCTATCGCTATCGCAAGCCGCTTGCCCAGCCTAGCGGCGAAACTATTTCCGTCGATTTTGGCTGGCGTTGGGTCGGTGCGGTTGCGATTGTTCAGGCGGTGCTTACGGTGCTGCTGCTGCGTGAAGGAACGGCATGGCTTCATTCGCCAGTTGGAGAAGCTCAGCCCGCGCAGTATCAGCAGCAGTATCAGCTTGGCGACCAGATGCGCTTGCTGGGTTATGACCTATCATCAGCGGAAGTGAGTCCCGGCGATCAGCTGCAGGTGATTCTGTACTGGTACGCAGCGCGGCCACCCGCCTACAACTATTCGAGCTTCGTCCATATCTCGAACGGTGGCCCGCCGCTGGCACAGCTAGACAAAGCACTGGTGACAGATCGTCCGTCTGCGGCGTGGGTGTCCGATGGCTACCTGCGCGATGTTTATCTCATCTCGCTGCCGGAAACCATGCCCCCCGGCGAGTATCAGATTCTGGTCGGCGTGTACACCTGCGAAACGCTGCCAGCAGGGGAGTGCGGCAACGGGGATCGCTTGCAGGTCATCGGCCCTGACGGCGCGGTGTTGGGCGATAGTGTGCTGCTGGGTACGCTGGTGGTAAGGTAGGGGCGAAGCGCGATTCGCCCCATCGCTTTAAAGCGGCAGTAAACCGTAAGCGGCGGCCAGCACCTGAATCGGGTGGATGCTGCGCGCGCCCGTCGCGTGGGTAATTTGCCAGCGGCAGGTTTCGCTGTCGCAAATCACGGGTTTTTCCGTGCCCGTTTGTCTAACCTGCTCGAACAGGGGCTTGCCGACTTCCATCGCAATATCGTACTTTTCCGCTTTGATGCCGTAGGTGCCGGCGATGCCGCAGCACACCGCATCTGCCAAACGCACTTTCAGGCCCGGAATAAGCTCAAACAAATCCAGCGCAGGCTGGCCCATGTTGTGCGCTTTCTGCTGGCACGGCGCATGATACAGCAGTGTGCCTTCAAAATTGAGCGCCTTAAAGTCGGTGCGCAGTTCGCCGCGTTCGTGCAGCAGCAGCAAAAACTCACTCAGATCGTAGGTGTCAGCAGCAACGGCATCGCGCTCCGGGTGTTCCAGCCGCAGGATTTCGCGGTAGTCCGATTTGAGGCTGAGCGTGCAGGAGGTGCTGGCCCCAACGATGGGCACACCAGCACGCGCGTAAGGTGCCAGCCATTCGACGTTACGCGTGGCGTAGCCCTTCGCGGCATCGAACTCGGCGTTGGATTGTAACGGCAGGCCGCAGCAGTTTTGCGGCGGAAGCTCGACATCGTAGCCGTTGTGAGCCAGCACCATCACCGCCGCTTTGGAGACCTGTGTTTCAAAATAGTTGCCCGCGCAGGAATGGAAATAGGCAATCCTGCCCTTTACGGGTGCGACAGGCTGCGGCTTGTGACGCGCGAACCAACCGCGAAACGTCGAGAACTGGAAGCGGGGCAGGGGCGCGTCACGATGCACGCCGATGACTTTCTCCGCGATGTAACGGGCGGGTCGGATTTTTGCGCCAAAGTTGAACAGCGGTGCAATCCAGCGGCCATACTTGCCCATCAGCTCAGAACGTCCCAGCAGGCGGTTGCGCAGCGGAATGTGTCCATCGTAAAGCCGTTCACGGGCACGCGCGTTGATTTCCATGATTTTGACGCCGTGCGGACAGACCATCGTGCAGATGCCGCAGCCGGAGCAGTAGTCCACACTTTTGTCGGGCGAGGTGCTGCCATGATCGTCAGGATGGCGAAAGCGCTGTGCCTGTGGGCCAACCGTTTTGGGGCCGGGAAACAGGTCGGTGACAGGCGCAACCGGGCAGGCCGATGTACAGATATTGCACTTCAGGCACAGGTCAGCGGTGAACTCGACCTGCTCGTAGTTTGCCCCTTCGTGAATGTTGTGGAGATTGATGAGGTTAGACATAAGACTGGATTCTCATTCCATCAATGTTGTGCCCCTGTTTATATTTTGGGGACACTTGTTGATTTGCGTATGACCAATTCAGGTTCCGGCATTTGCAGCATCATCGTGTTGAAGTTCTGATTGAGTAGGTTAATGATGGCAGTCGCGCCAATGCGTCCACTGGCTTCGAGATGCTGGTTAATCGTAGTGAGGCCGGTGTAGTAGCTGATTTCAATGTTGTCAAAGCCCATCACGGAGATGTCTTCCGGTACACGCAGGCCCGCCTCTGTAATCGCGGTGATGCAACCCAGCGCCTGCGCATCACTCATGGCGAATATGGCAGTAGGCAGGGTATCAAGCTGCAAGAGTTCTGCCGTGAGCTGGCGCGCGATGTCCCGTCCATGTACCCCCAGGCGTACATAGTCCGGGTTCACAGGTATCCCATGCTGTTCCAACTCCTGTCGATAGCCTTCATAACGATCCTGGCTGGTCGGGAAGTGAAACGGGTCATCAAAAATATCGCCAACGTAAGCAATGCGCTGGTGGCCAAGCTCGATCAGGTGGCGCACAGCCATGCGTGCCGCGCTGACATTATCGATACCCACGCACGGATATTCACCGGAACAGCGATCACTGATACCCAGATAGGTGATGCCTGCCTTAGCCAATGTGCTGCGCTGGGCCTCCGTGAGTTCCAGCGTGACGAGCAGAAGTGCGGTCACCGAGCGCTGCTGCGTGATGGTTTGCAACTGCCTGTCGAGATATTCGGGAAAGCTAACGTCGTACAGGATTAGCTCAAAGTCGCGCTCATTCTCATGCAGCACCGACTGTATGCCGCGTAAACGTTCGACAAACGGATAGTAACTCAGGAATGGCAGCATCACGCCCATCGTTTGTATGCGGGTGCCGCTGGAAAGCTGGCGTGCGGCGCGATTAGGTTGAAAGCCCAGTTCCTGAATTGCCGCCAGTACACGCATACGGGTTTCGGGACTCACTTGTTCGCTGTTGTTGAGCACACGCGATACCGTTCCGATGCCGACGCCCGAACGTGAGGCAACATCTTTTATTGTTGGTAAACGCATAATCCCTGGAATCTTTTTGGAGTTAAAGAATCATCGGTACAACCCTAAAGTACCTATTCTCAACGCGAACGGTACAACCCCTCCGCCAAAAAACGGAAGGGTTATGCGCCTTAGACATAACGCTGGCGAATCGATGCGCTGGCATAATCCAGAATGGATACGACAATGGCGATGGCCAACACTGCCACGCCTGCGTCACGATAGCGCAGCAGATTGATTTGCTGCTGGAGCAGGAAGCCCACGCCGCCGCCGCCGACAAAACCGATAATGGTAGACATACGCACATTGATGTCCCAACGATACATGGTGAAGGCGATGTACGGCGGGATAATCTGCGGCACTACAGCATACATGATGGTTTGCAGTTGGTTCGCGCCGGTGCTTTGCAGCGCCTCAATCGGACCAGCGTCAATGCTCTCAATCTGTTCTGAATATAACTTGCCCAGCGAGGCAATGGAGTGCAGGGTGAGGGCTAATACGCCAGCAAACGGGCCGATACCTACCCAAATCACGAAGACCAGGCCCATAATCAGCGGTTCGATGGAACGCAGGCTGTTGAGCACGGTGCGCGTCGTGTTATAGACCACTTCGCCGAAGGGGAATGCGGCGCGGGTGCCTGCTACCGCTGAGGCCGCGCCTGCTAGTATCGCGCCCACAGCCATCGCCTTCGCCACGTAGATCGAAATCGGAAGCCCCAAAAGGTCAAATGCCAGCGTATCAGGAGGCAGGATGCCCGATACCACCGCGCGCCCAATGTTCATAAACATGAAGGTGACGACAAACGCAGCGGTGCCGCCCATCCACCACAGCAGGGAAGGCACAATGGGGTTCTGCGGAACGCCCGCTTTCGGCTTACCGACAATCCGGTGATAAATGATCGTACACAATCCACCCCCCAGCCAGCCTGCAACCAGCGGCGGCAGCAGCCCGACCCACGCGGCGGTTGTGGCGACGGAGGCAATCACCCCCATCAGGACGGCGCCGCAAAACGCACCTAACACACCACCCAGCACGCGGCTGGCCGTCGTATCAATGCGCTTCAGCAAGTCAATCGTTAGCGATGCGCCTATAGAGGACAGGGTAAACGCGCCGATAACGCCTCCAATAGGCAGCATCATCAGTTCAATGAGTTCGCCCAAAGTACCAATCATGGTGCCAAAAGAAGTAAACGAATCGCTCAGGGCATTGATAAGCCACTGGCCGAGGTTTGTAACTTCCGCAGGACGGAAGGAGTTGCCAAAACCTGTGAAGAATGTATTCCCTAACAGTCCAAGTCCACCGAGCAATCCGATGGCGGCCATCACAATCACCGCCACCACCAGGCTCATGAACGCAGACCGCAGCCGTGCTTCCCAACCTGTGGCGCTGACCTCTTTCAGTTTTCGCGTTGAGGCAACTGCGGCGAAGACAAATACGGCTGTTGTGCTTGCCGTGTTGAACAGCGTACCTGATCCCAAGGCGAAAGTCACCGTTCCAATCCGACTCAAGACGAGAACCCCTAATGCCCAGCCAAAGGGCAGCATCGCGACACTTATGAGCAGATTGCCCAGTGTCATGCGAATGTCTTTCATCAGGTTGTGCGCAGCGAAGAAGCTTAAAATCGCGGAGGGCAGGATGGAAAGGGCCGTCGCGATTAACGCAAGGAAGATGGTTTCAATCATCTTCTGACCGACTAACCCCACAGTGTCCGTAAAGCGCGGCGTGCCTGTCGGGATAGCAGTGCGCGCCTGTACGGTGTGCAGTTCACCCTGTACACCGCGAATCTGCGGTACTTCGATTTCGACAGTAAATGTCCCATCCGATTCCGTCACAAAATTATCTTCGTTAGTGCCGACGGGCTGCCGCACGCGTGGGTCGCTCCCCAGCGGAATCCAGTCGATGCGCGCCAAGGCTTCCGGCTCGAAATTAAATCCGCGTACCGTAACAATATCATTCGCGCTGCCGCAGGTTGGCGACACAACAATATAAGGCGTGCCATCTGTTGGCGCAGTAGTTTCGGCAGGCGCTTCGGCTGTATCACAGACGACGAGGAATGAGGCTGTCGTCTGCTGGAATGTGTAATCCTGCTCAAAGATGTTGGGTGAGAACAACTCGCGAATAGCTTCACCCAGGTTCTGCTGCCGCTGCGGTTCCTGTGAAACACCGAGGTCAATATCAGTCACCGACCAGCCGTAGGAGAAGATCGCGATACCTAATGCGAAAGCCAGGATAACCAGCAAACGTGTTAAAGCTGAGCGTGATTTGGTGGGGGCAGATTCTGTGTTCAAATTAGTGCCTCCTAATGGATTTCGACCTGAACAGCGTCTTCACCGTAGATCATCTTGAAACGCTCCTCGTCAATTGATTCGGGCGGGCCATCAAATTCGAGTTTCCCCGCCTTAAGGGCAATAACCCGATCAGAATAAGCACGCGCCAGACTCAGGAAATGCAGGCTGCATAATACCGTGAGGCCATCTTCTTCATTCAGTAATTGCAGATACTTCATCACTGAATGCGACGTTGCAGGATCAAGACTGGCCACAGGTTCGTCTGCCAGCATCAGTTCCGGGTCCTGCATCAGCGTGCGAGCAATACCAACACGCTGCTGCTGGCCACCACTGAGCGCACTGGCGCGGTTATAGGCTTTGTCGGCAATGCCTACGCGTTCAAGCGCGGCTAATGCACGTTCTTTATCTTTGCTGGGGAAGTAGTTAAACAGGCTGAAGATTGGGTTCACATACCCAAGACGCCCCGACATTACGTTGGTCAAAACATTGGAGCGTTTAACCAGATTAAACTGCTGGAAAATCATCCCGATGCGTCTGCGAATCTGGCGCAGTTCATCATCAGTCGCTGCGGTAACGTCAATCCCGTTCCAGATGATACGTCCTTCAGTGGGGTCAATCAGGCGGTTGATGCAGCGCAGCAAAGTCGATTTACCCGAACCACTCAGGCCAATGATAGCCACAAACTGCCCATCAGGAATCTCGAGATTGATGTTGTCGAGGGCTTTGAAACCGTTTTCGTATATTTTCGTCAGGTTTTCGATGATCAGCATGAATGCCTCTTAGATAAGAAACGGGCAGAGATAGGTATCATCTCTGCCCGTAGTATAACGTTTTTAGCTAATCAGCCAAAATGATCGGCAACTTGGATTGCCGCTGATAGCTGTGCATTATCCGCCGAACACGTCTTCCTCAGTCATACCGAGGACTTCAAATTGTGAGCGGATGATGTCGTAAGTCGCATCATCAATGGGTGCGATGCCGCTCCAGCCGTAGAAATCTTCATTGCCAATCGACTGTGCCCATTCTTCGGTGGCCGAGAAGGCAACGAGCGCGTCGAAGATTTGCTGGCGCAGTTCTGCCGGGAATTCGGGGCCGAAGCTCAGGGTGTCATTCGGAATGGGGGCGCTCAGACGCAGGATACGTACCTGGTCGACAATGTCAGGCGCAGTGGCGGCCAGATTGCGGCGGGCGTCCAGAATTTCGATGTCGCCCACGAACAAACGGGTGTTGTCGCCTTCAGTGACTGTGCGTGATTCATCAACTGACAGATCATAGGGTTCCGGGAGGTCCCCAATTTGCCAACGAGCATGACCTTCAGGCATCACTGGCGGGCTGTAGAACGTCGTACCGAATTCAACTTCACCGCTGTAGACGGCCTGCACGGTCTGGTTGTGACCGCCAGTTTCCACGCGTTCACCCGGTTCGATACCTGCAACTGACAGTTCTACCGAGGGGAAGATGTAGCCGGAGGTTGAACCCGTGTCACCGTAACCCCAGGTGCGACCTGCGAGATCGCCGAAGGTGTAAATATCGCTGTCACGGCGCACAATGTAGGCTGCCCAGTAGACTGGCCAACCACGACGCACTGCTGCCCCCGCGACTTCCACACCGCAGCGTTCGTTGGCAATCACGTATCCGGCTGCCGGGATGAAGCCCATCGAATTCGTGGGCGAAGCGCACATCGCTTCTACGGTTGCCGCGTAAGAAGTTGGCACAGACACTTCAAAGTGTAAGCCTGTGGCCGCCTCTAACGCTGCCGCCATGATTTCACCGCCAGCGGTAATCACGCCAGCTTCTACCGAGGGTACAAAGTACACTTGAATCGGGTTCGATTCACTGCCGATATCGCTCTGGGCAAAACCAACTTGCAGCCCTAATGCCAGAACGAGTACCACCGCCAAAAATCCAACAAAGAGTCTCTTTATCTTTGCTCTCCTTATGTTGAGACACAAAATGCTACCCTCAACGAGTAGGCAAAAGTAATGTTAACGCAGAAGAAGGTTATAAGCCAATAGTCATGCTTAATGAAAAAACAAGTTTGACACTTGTTAGAACCTTTTAAAGCTCTTCAGCGTATTAATGGATAATACCCAGAAGATGGGTATACCATCTCTTATGTATCTCTAATTGATTTTTTTTCGTGTTCGTCCTATCATGATGATTGGTATACCAATTATTGGAATACGAATGAAAAAATCTGACTTCTATGCGATGGTCATTGAGTTGCGTACTCTACTGAGCATGATTGGCAAATCTTCGCGTGAGGATATTGAACGCAGACTGACAGCTTTGGATGTTGGCGTCAGTGGTATGCAGTTCTGGCTGATGCATTTGCTCAAACGGCATCAGATGACGATTACTGAACTCAGTCGTAAATTGATGCTTGACCCTTCAACGGTGGTGCCCATGATTGACGCGCTGGAGCGTAAGGGCTTTGTCATGCGTGGTAAGGACCCCAGTGACCGTCGCCGCATCCCACTTTCATTGACGCAAGCAGGAAGCGACCTGGTGGCCTCGATACCACCGATTGACGAAACGGATGCACTCTTGCAGGCAATGGAGCATATGGGGCAGGAGGAATCGACGCGCCTGCTGGAATTGTCTCGCGAACTTGTGCGTTACCTCCCCGAAGGCGAGACCCTGCTGACGGAGGTGGCAGAGCGTGTTGATTTTTTTAAAACAGATCATTTGCGTGACACCCTCCACCAAAAGCCAGGAGACCCTAGCTAAATTTCTAGTTGTGTAAAAGTTACTACAGTTTTATAGTTATTTTTAGGTTTATCTAAAAATAAATCACTGTTCGTGTGGAGGAGACACTTTGCAGGCACAAGCTATGTCCAGTAAACAGAAAATGGGTGGGGGACGCCCCAAAGGCAAAGGCGGGCTTGGACGCGCTTTGCGGTATTTGCCCAAGCAAGGCATCACTATTTGGATCGCTTATGGAGCGCTCATCGTCGCGTCTCTGGCACAGTTGGCTGTGCCAAAGCTCATAGAGAACATGATTAACAATGTAACCTATGGCACGGTTGCAACGCAGGTTCCGGCAGCATTTTTGAGTCTGGCCGCCTCGCGTCTGAACATGACTGTCGATGATTTGAACGCCTATAAGGATAACGGGGCGACATGGTTGATTTACGGCGTGTTGGCCGTCATCACCTTTGCCGCAATTCGAGCGGTCTTCTCGTTTCTACAGACCTACATGGCAGAACGTGCCTCACAAGGTTTGGCCTTTGACTTCCGCAACGAAATCTTTGCGAAGATTCAGCGCCTCTCCTTCAGCTATTATGATCGCAACCAGACCGGCCAGCTCATGATCCGCGCAACTGACGATGTGGAAAAAGTCCGCCTCTTTATTGCGCAGGGCCTCGTACTGACGGCGCAGGCGTTCATCCTCCTGGCTGCCACACTCTTGATTCTGTTCCTTACCAACTGGCAGTTAACGCTGGTGGTTCTGCCCATCCTGCCTTTCGCGCTGGTGCTTTTCGTGGTCTTCGGGGCCGTCAGCCAGCCGCTGTTCGTTCAGGTACAGGCCAGACTCTCAGCGTTGAATACTGTCCTGCAAGAGAATCTCGCGGGTATCAAGGTCATCAAAGCCTTTGCGCGTGAAAACCATGAGCAGAAACGCTTCAACAAGGCAACCGATGATGTCTTCGAGCAGAGCATCAAAGTTGCGCGCACGTTCTCGTTTCTGTTCCCGGTGATCTTCCTTATTGCGCAGGTAGGGCAGGCGGCGCTGCTGTACTTCAGCGGTTCGCAAATCCTGAACGGCACCTTGACTCAGGGCGGTTATCAGGAATTCAGCCTGTACGTCATCTATGTCTTTTTCCCGCTGGGACAGCTTGGGTTCATCATCTCGCTGCTGGCGCAGTCATCGGTATCGGCTGATCGTATCTTTGAAATCCTCGACGCCCAGAGCGACGTAACGAATAAGCCTGATGCGATTGAACTGCCTCCGCTGCAAGGGCATGTCGAGTTCAAGAATGTCACGTTCCGCTATTTTGGCGCTGGTGAGCCAGTCCTCAGCAATGTCAGCTTTGAGGCGAAACCCGGCCAGACCATCGCCCTGCTGGGTGCAACAGGCAGCGGTAAGACCACCATCATTAACCTGATTCCGCGCTTCTATGACGCCTCTGAGGGCAGCATCCTCATCGATGGGCATGATGTCCGTGACGTGCTGCTCGACAGTCTGCGTTCGCAGATTGGTATCGTGCTGCAAGAGACGAATTTGTTCAGCGGCACCATCCGCGACAACATCGCCTTTGGCCGTTCCGATGCCTCGTTGGAAGAAGTGATGGCTGCTGCCAAAGCTGCTGCCGCGCATGACTTCATCATGGGCTTCCCGCAGGGCTATGACACACCCGTTGGCGAACGCGGCACGACGCTGTCCGGCGGTCAGAAACAGCGTATTGCCATCGCCCGCGCGTTGCTGTTAAATCCGCACCTCCTGATTCTGGACGACTCGACCAGCAGTGTTGACTTGCAAACCGAAGCCCAGATTCAGAAAGCGCTGGATAACCTGATGAAGGGCCGCACCAGCTTCGTGATTGCCCAGCGCATCACGACGGTGCTCAACGCAGACCAGATTATCGTCCTTGAAAGAGGCCGTATCGCCGCTATCGGCCGGCACGCTGATCTCATGGAAGACAGCCCCATTTACGCCGAAATTTACAATTCGCAGCTCGTAGGCGACGCCGATACCACCAACGAAATGGCCGCCGTCGCAGTGAAGCAGGAGGCCCAGTAACGACTATGATGGGAGGAATGGACGGTGGACGCCGTCTCTTTGAGCGCGAAGTGCTCAAGCCGAAGAACCTCGGCGCTACGCTGGGACGCTTCGGTCAGTATTTTCGCCACTACTGGTTAGGACTTACGCCGGTAATCGCCCTGATTATTGTTTCGACGTGGACACAGGTCACTTCACCAGACATCATCGGTCAGGCGTTTGACTGCTATCTGCCTGCCGAAACCTTTGGCGGCGCGGCAGCCGATAACTGCTGGTACACCGAAGATGATGCTGCGGCTATCACGATCGCATTTCCGCAGATGATACGATCCCTGATGACCAGAAGGCCGCCGCTGAGACTAACGCTAAGCTCGCAGGTCTGGGTCAAATGGTATTGGTGCTGTTAGCCTTTATGGAGCCGGGGCAGTTTTGCAGGGTGCAGCCTTCATTGCTATGAGCTGGACAGGCAGAACGTCCTGCGTGAAATGCGCCGTGATCTGTTCGGCCACATGCAGGAGCTTTCGCTGGGTTATTACGCCGAGAATGAAGTCGCAACCTGATGAGCCGCATCACCAGCGACACCGACACCATTCAGCAGGTGTTCAGCTTTGCACTGCTGAGCGTCGTCAAACGGTTTCCTGCTGATGGGTTGGATCATGGTCAAGATGCTGCAAGCTAACGTACCCTATGCGCTGTTGAGCCTGGCGGTTGCACCGTTTATGTTCGGGGCCAGCCTCTACTTCTCTGGACAGGCGCGTACTGCCTTCCGCAAGAGCCGTCAGCAGATGGGCAGCGTCAACGCTGGCTTGCAGGAAAGCATCGCAGGCGTTCGTGAAGTGCAGGCCTTCAATCGTGAAGAGGAAAGCATCGATCAGTTCCGCCGCACCAACGCCGCTAACCGCGATGCCAACATCCGTGCGGCTACCTTCACCAGCGCGCTAACGCCAGTGCTGGAAGCGTTGGGTTATGTCGCTCTGGGGTTGGTCGTGGTCGTCGGTGGTCTGTCCGTAATGCGCAATGAACCGCTGCTGGGGACCTCCATCATCTCGCTCGGTACCGTGTTTGCCTTCCTGCAATATGTCCAGCGCTTTAATCAGCCTATCCAGCAGATTGCGACGCTGTGGACCAACGTGCAGAGCGCCATCGCAGGCGGTGAGCGTATCTTTGGCCTGCTGGACACACCCGCCGACATCGTGAACAAACCTGATGCTAAGGAAATGCCCAAGATCACGGGCGCGGTGGATTTCGTTGGTGTGAAAGCCGAATACAAGAAGGGCGAGCCAGTTCTTAAAGGCGTGGACTTCAGCGCCAAGCCCGGACAGATGATTGCTATCGTCGGCCCGACGGGCGCAGGCAAAACCACCATCATCAATCTGATTCCACGCTTCTATGATGCGACAGGGGGCGCAGTGAAGATCGACGGCATTGATGTTCGTGACGTGACGCTTGCCAGCCTGCGCAGCCAGATCGGTATCGTGCTTCAGGACACTTTCCTCTTCTCGGACACCGTGATGAACAACATTCGTTACGGACGTTTGGACGCGACGGATGAGGAAGTTATCGCAGCGGCGAAGTTGGTTTCTGCTGACAGTTTCATCGAGAAACTGCCTAACAGCTACCAGACGGTGCTTGGTGAACGTGGTTCCGGCTTAAGCCAGGGGCAGCGTCAATTGATCGCCATTGCGCGTGTGGCCTTGATGGAACCGCGCATCCTGATCCTTGACGAAGCGACCTCCAGCGTGGATACCCGTACCGAGCGCATCATTCAGAAGGCTTTCGAGAAGCTGCTGGAAGGACGTACCAGTTTCGTGATTGCACACCGCCTCAGCACCATTCGTAATGCCGATCTGGTGATGATGGTCAAGGATGGTGAAATCGTGGAGCGCGGCACGCACAAGGAACTGCTGGCGCAGCAGGGCGAATACTTCAAGCTGTATATGAGCCAGTTCCGTCATCAGGAAGAACTGCTTGCCGCCGCCGCTTCAAATGGAAACGGCGCTGTGCCCAGCCTTGAACCCGCATCTGAAGGCTAATTCCTCTCCCTAACAGGACGTGAACATAAAGGCGATCACACAGGTCGCCTTTATGGCTTTTATATTGCGCGTACCTTAATCATCGTGTATTCTCCCTAGCAGAAGGTCATTATTTCCAATTGTTTAAGGATATGTGATGGCGTCGAATAAATTAAAAGTCGTCACAATTGGCGGTGGTGGTGGTTCGGTGCAGCTTCTACAGGGGCTGCGCAAATATACCCAGCACCTGACAGGCATTATCGCCGTAACCGATAATGGGCGCAGCACAGGCCGCGCTCGCGATATTCTCAACATTCCTGCTCCCGGTGATATTCGTAATGCACTGGGCACGCTGGCTGAAGACCAATCCATTATGCCCGAAGTGATTCAGCATCGCCTGAATACACCGGGCTATCCTGTGCTGGACGGCATGGCGTTTGGCAATCTTCTGCTCGGCGTGTTAGCGCACACGACAGGCGACTTCGTTAAAGCGGTGGATTTGCTGCGCGAAATGCTCAAAGTCACCGTAAAGATTCTCCCCGTGACCGAATCCAACACTCACCTGTATGCCGAACTGGCTGACGGTTCGATTGCGGAAGGGGAGTTCCAGGTACGCGGACTGGACAAAGCGCCGATTAAGCGTGTGTATCTCAAGGACAAGGATGCGCGCGCCTATCCCGATACAGTTGAGGCTGTGCGGCAGGCAGACTTAATCGTCATGGGGCCGGGCAGCCTGTTCACAACGGTAGTTGCCTGCCTTGTGTTTGAAGACCTCGCGCGCGCCATTCGCGAAAGCAATTCTCCTACGGTGTACGTCTGTAACACGACGACACAGCCAGGGCAGACCGATGGCTTTAGCATCTCTGACCATGTCTACCAGATTCTCTCGTATCTGGGGCCGGGCGGTCTGGATTATGTGATTATCAACACCAAACTGCCGCCGCCGGAGTTGGTTGAAGCTTATGCCAAGGACAAGGTCTTCGTCTTGCAGCCCACGCCGGAAGAACTGAAAAAGGTTGAACTGGCGGGTGTCAAAGTCCTTGCGCGTGATGTGGCGCTGCTGGAAAGCAAACGTGATTTATATCAGAAGCAGGATTCCATCCGCCATGACCCAGAGGCCGTTGCGGAAATCCTGATGACGCTTGTAAACAAAAAATAGGTCGCTTATGGATTGGAAAAAAGTCTTACAACCCGGCGTCAACATCAAGCGCTGGCTTATCCTGCTGTTGATCGGCATGACGCTGACCGGGCTGGGTATTGCCCATGTCCTGCAAAATCTAACCCCTGACCAGACCGAAGGCTCGTTACTATGGTATCTTGGCCTCAAGTTCGTCGCGGAGCCAGCGCGTACTGTTATCTTTTTGGTGGCTGGCGTGCTCATCAGTGTCGGCAGCTTTGTGCAGCTTAACCGCCACCTCCTGAACGCACTGCTCCCACATGGGTTAAGTGGCGGACGGCTGGCAGTGGTTTATGACCGTGAAATGGCTAATAAGCCTAACGTCGTGATATTCGGCAGCGGCATTGGTTTGCTGATCTTCCTCAACTCACTGCGAGATATGGTGGCAGGCATCACCGTCGTTCTGCCGATGGGTGAGGACACACAGCTTTACCGCGAACTGCTCAACGCCAATCAGCTAGGGCTGCTGCGAAATGTCTTTGTCTCGACCATTCCCAACGCCACTATCTGCGCCGAATTCAGCGACGGTCATGTGCTGGAGGGTTTTCTGGCGATCAAGGACTCCAAACGCTTCGGCTTCATTAACAGGTTGTTCGCCAAGTATCGTGACGATAAACCGCAGATGACCGTACCCGAAAACGCCGACATTATTAAAGCGATTGAGGCGGCAGATGCGATTATCTTTGGCCCTGCTTCCTTATTTGTCGGCATTATCCCCAGCCTGTTGGCGCAGGATGTGGCGGCGGCGGTGGGTCAATCGCGTGCAGCCAAGATTTTTGTGTGCAACATCATGACCGAGCCAGGTAAAACTGATGGCTTCTCGGTGACCAAACATGTGAGTATGCTGGAACAGCACGGCGGCTTTTACCTCGACTACATCATCCTCAACAAGAACCGCGTGGCCTTTGACCTTGCCAAAAAATACCATGACTCCGGCGCGGATCAGGTATTGCTGGACTTCGACGAGTTTGAAAACTCGCATATCAAAGTCAACCTTGCGGATCGTTCCGGCGAAGTGCGTATGCTCAATCGCGCGGTGCTGATTGAAGAGGACTTAATCAGCGCGGCTGTGCAGCGTGTTCTGGAAGGCGGCACCAATCCGCGTTATGAAGCCGACAGCAAGCTCGTTGTTCGTCATGACTCTGAAAAAATGCGTGCGGTGTTCCACCGTGTATTCGATCTGATGGCGCAGCGTCCCCGTACCAGCGCATAGTTGTGTGAGGCTGAAGCTATGGAATTATGCGTGTTTGAAGACGCGACGTATTCAAATTTCGCTCCGCTGACCTATCTGCGACCCACTTTTTTGCTGCGGTGTGGTATTTTCACCCTGGCGGAGCGTATTGCACACACGTTCAGCGATTACAGCATCAGCTACTTATGTCGTCCCTATCTGAATCCGACTTTGCGCGAACGCCAGATGCGGATGCTGTCACCGTTTGAAATCACGCCGGAAGTCACCGTGCTGTTTATCAACGGCGCGCTGCTGGATACCTACGCGGTGCGCGATGAACTCCCGCATATCGACGCTGAGAACTGGATGCTGGTATCGGCAGGTCGTTTGGTCGCGGCCAAACTCAGCGGGGAACGCGCGCAGGAAGCCGCCTATTATCTGCTGGAACAGAATACGCGCGAACTGATGGAGCGCTTAGCGGGGCAGGTGGAGTTTGAAGAATTCTCTACGCTGGTCGCCACGTTCCTCTGGGATTTGATTCACCATAATGGCGAGATTCTCAAGAAAGATTTTGCCAGCCTGAAGAAAAGCGGCGTGGAAGGCAACGTGGATTCCCGCGCGGTGCTTTACAACGAGGATGACATCTTCGTTGGCAAAGGGGCGCAGGTCGATGCCCTTTCGGTGCTGGATGCGCGCGATGGCCCGGTTTATATCGCTGAAGGGGTGAAAATTCAGCCGTATACCTATGTGCAGGGGCCGACGTTCATCGGGGCGAAAACCTATCTCGTTGGCGGGCAAATCCGCGAAGGAACGACCATTGGCCCGGTGTGCCGTATCGGTGGTGAAGTTGAAGAAGCGATCATTCAAGGCTACACCAATAAATACCACGCGGGCTTTCTGGGACACAGTTATCTGGGCGAATGGGTCAACATTGGCGCGATTGGCACCAACAGCGACCTCAAGAACACCTACGGCACAATACGTATAGATGTGAACGATGTGCTGGTTGATACCGGGATGCAGAAGATGGGCATTATCATCGGCGACCACGCCAAAATTGGCATTGGCACGATGGTGATGGCAGGCACCGTGATTGGCGTTGGCAGTAACGTGATGGGCAAAAATGTCCCGAAGGTCGTCCCCAGTTTTATCTGGGGCAGCGAGGAAGGCTTTGCCGAGTACCGCATTGAAAAGTGTATCGAAGTGGCTCGCGCTACGATGGGGCGGCGCAGCCTCAGCCTGTCGGAAGCGCAGACTAATCTGATGAACCACGTTTTTTACCTCACGGCGCGACAGCGGCAGCCTATGCTGAAATAGAGTTAGGCGAGTGGGCGATTGGATAGGGGGCGTTCCAGTAGGGACACCTCTTTTTGTGTTGTGGAAATCTGGTTGCAGTCAATAATTCAGCACCGATCAGGTGAAGTGGATCAATGTGAGTGCAATATCGAAGGCATAGGACATAAAATGTGGATGCCCCCAAATAGCGGTTTTGGGATGACAATAGATGGAGGGGGTCACTATGTTTAAAGATCGCAAGGATGCTGGTGTCCATCTGGTCGCGCTGTTAGAACATGCACCCATCATCGCCCAAACGCCTACAGACGACTTGCTAGTGCTGTCGATCCCTCGTGGTGGCGTCGTTGTAGGTGCGGTGGTTGCCCAGACGATGGGCTGCAAACATGATGTGGTCATCGTTAAGAAGATTGGGTTTCCCACCAATGAGGAAATGGCCGTTGGTGCTATGGCCGAAGACGGCTGGACGGCTATTGACCGACAAACCTTACATTATTACGGCCTGGCACAGGAAGCGTTGAAACCCTCGTTGGCGCAGACCCGTGCGAAAATCGAATACTACAAGACACTCTTTCGGCATGGCAAGGCGTTGAACGTGACGGGCAAAATCGTCATCGTGGTTGATGACGGCGTTGCCACAGGCGAAACCATGAAGGCCGCCGTTCACTGGGTGCAAAATCAAGGCTGCGAAAAGGTCGTTGTGGCTGTGCCTGTTGCGGCGCCTAGCACAGCGCGGGAGTTGGGTATGCTGGCCGATGCATTCGTGTGCCTGTTTGTGCCGGACGATTTCGTGGCTGTCGGGCAGTTCTACGAGCACTTTGAACAGGTTGAAGACGAGGAAGTGCTGAAACTGCTGGGCAGGGTAGGGTGAACCCAAAAGGGCGCAGCACGCTGCACCCCTACGATGTGGAGCAAACAGGGCTTAGCAGTGCCAAGCCCCTACATTGCGGCTTAACCATTGGGCAGGAATTCGTTCTTGAGGCGTTCGTACTGTTCCTGCGCGTCGGTGAAGTCTTCGGGTTTGCCGATGTCAATCCAGTGACCGTTGAAGGGGTAAACGACGACACGTTTGTCGTCATCCATCAGCCTCTTCGCCAGCGTGGGCAGGTCAAGATAATCGTTTGGCGGCACATAAGGCAGCACGGAAGGATCGTAAACATAAATGCCCATGCTGACCGGGTAGCTGCTTTCGGGTTTTTCCGCGTAGCCTAACAGGTTATTATCACTGTCAGTTTTGAGCACGCCAAGCGAGATTTTGATTTTCTTCTCGTACATACCGATGGTCAGCGCGGCGTTTTTCTCTTTGTGGTAGCGCATCAGGTCGGCGTAGTTCATGGTGGTCAGCACGTCGGCGTTCATCACCAGAAAGGTGTCATCCAGACCGGGGAGCGAGCTAATACCGCCAGCCGTGCCCATCAGCTTGTCCTGCCCGACGTAGGTGAGCTTGACGCCCGGAAGCTGCTCCTGCATCATCTGAAGGAACAGGCGCACCGCGTCGCGCAGCCAGCAGGCGGTGACGGTGATTTCGGTAAAGCCGTAGTGCGCAAGCTGGCGCAGGATGATTTCGAGCATGGGACGTTCGCCCAGCGGCAGCAGCGGTTTGGGCAGTACTTTGGTGAACGGGCGCAGACGCGTACCTTCACCCGCAGCGAGAACAACAGCTTTCATGATAGCTCCTTTGAAATTAGCAACGAGCAACGAGTAATGAACAATGAGTCAATGCAAGAAATTGAACCGCAAAGGCGCAAAGGCACAAAGGCACAAAGAGTAAAGACAAAGCATTGAACCGCCAAGACACCAAGAGTGCCAAGATAATACGCGCTATGGTGAAGGGCCAATAACGATAAACCAGAACTTGCAAGCGCACTCGTGCTGTTAGCAATATACGAGTATGCCTATAATATAGCGAGTTGTGCTTAAGAAACAGGGATGAAGCAGTATGAATATCAAACGGGTGATTGTGATTGTCCTCGACGGCGTGGGCATCGGTGAAGCGCCGGACGCCAAACAGTATGGCGACGAGGGCAGCAATTCAATTGCCAACACGGCGAAAGCGGTTGGTGGACTACATGTGCCCAATATGGGCGAACTAGGATTAGGAAATATCACGCCGATTGAAGGGGTGCCGCCGACGACGGCGAAGGGAGCGTTCGGCAAATTGCAGCCGATGTCCGCCGGGAAGGATTCGGTGACGGGGCACTGGGAGCTGATGGGGATTCGACTGAAGCAGGCTTTCCCAACGTACCCGAACGGCTTTCCGCCGGAGGTGATCAGCGAGTTCATTAAACGCACAGGCAAGCCCGGCGTGCTGGGCAACAAAGCGGCTTCCGGCACCGAGATTATCGAGGAATTTGGCGCGGAACATATGCAAAGCGGCAAGCCGATTGTGTATACGTCGGCGGACAGCGTGTTCCAGATTGCGGCGCACGAGGAGATTATCCCTGTGCCAGAATTGTACCGGATGTGCGAAATCGCGCGTGAAATGCTGGTAGGGGAACACGGCGTAGGACGGGTGATTGCGCGCCCGTTTATTGGCACGCCTGGGAATTTTAAACGCACCGAACGCCGCCATGACTATCCCCTCATGCCGACGCAGCAGACGATGATGGACAAGCTAGTCGCGGCGCACAAGGATGTGTATGCGGTAGGCAAGATTGATGACCTGTTCGGCGGGCGCGGCATCAGCAAGACGGCACACAGTGCCAGCAACCAGCAGGCGCTGAAAGACTTCATCGAGAAGTTTCTGCCGCTGTCGTTTGAAGGGCTGCTGTTTGTGAACCTGATCGAGTTTGACATGATTTATGGACACCGCAACGATGCAGCAGGATACGCGGGGGCGCTGCAAGCGTTTGACCACCGCCTGCCGGAAATTCAGGCGTTGATGCATGAGGATGATATCGCGATTATCTCTGCCGATCACGGCGTTGACCCGACGACGCCCAGCACCGACCATTCGCGGGAGTATGTGCCGCTGCTGGTGTTCGGCAAGCCTGTACGCGCGAACGTAAATCTGGGGACGCGTAAGACGTTCAGTGATGTCGGCGCGACGATTGCGGAGATTTTCTCGCTGGAAAAGCCGGAGTTCGGCGATAGTTTCCTGCACGAGATTGTCGGGTAGAAAAAATGGGGCATGATGTTTAGTCATGCCCCGAAAAATCATTAGCCGCGAATCAGCGCGAGGACTTCATCGCGCTTGGCTTCCATTTGTGATTTTGAGGTGGCTTCGAGGTTAAGGCGCACGAGCGGTTCCGTGTTGGAGCCGCGCACGTTAAAGTGCCAGCCGTCGAATTCCATCGACAAACCATCGACCTCCAACACTTCCTTCGCGGAAGCTCCATACTTTTCCCTCAGTTTGGCGACGACTGTCTTGGTATCCACGCCTTTGGTGTTAATTTCGCCGGAGATGTAGTAGACCTGTTCCAGTTCGTCAATAATCTGGTCGAGCGTTTTGGCCGAATGCGAAAGCATGTCCAGCAGATAAAGCATGGGCGCAACGCCGGAATCGCAGAAGAAGAAGTCACGGAAGTAGTAGTGTCCGGTGACTTCGCCCCCGAAGACGGCGTTTTCGTCCATCATACGTTTCTTGATGAAAGCATGGCCGACTTTGTTGTACAGCGGTTTGCCGCCCGCTTTGCTCACCAGATCGGGGACGGCGTGTGAGGCGCGAATATCGTAGACAATCGCCGCGCCGGGGCTGGTTTTGAGGAAATACTCGGCGAGAATTGCGGTGAGGAAGTCGCCGGAAACAAAGCGCCCACGTTTGTCGATGCAGAAGAAACGATCCCCGTCGGGGTCGAACAGGAAGCCTAAATCGCCGCCTTCCGCCGGAACACGCTGCTGAACTTCGCGGCGGTTTTCCTCTTGCAGCGGATCACCGCCATGATTGGGGAAGCTGCCGTCGGGTGTGAAGTACATCTCGACCACATTCAACTGTGGGATGCCCTTAAACAGCTCGATCAGGGACGGCCCGACCATGCCGTTGGCGGTGTCAGCGTAGATTTTCATGGGCTTGAAAGTTTTAGTATCGACCAGCGACATAATTTTTTCGATGAAGCCGGCCATCACATCCCACTGTTCCACAGTGCCGGGCTGGGCAGCAGCGGGCGGGAAGTCGTCGGCTTCGATGATTTTACGAATATCCTGAATACCTTCATCGCCGGACAGCAGATAGGGGATCTGCTTGACCATCTTGAAGCCGTTGTATTCCTTGGGATTATGGCTGGCGGTGACCATGATGCCGGGGAGCTTTTTGGTCGCGCAGGCATAGTAATACATGTCGGTGGAGACCATGCCGAGGTTGATGACGCTAGTGCCGACGCTGTTAAGCCCTTTGATCAGGGCGGCGTGCATGGCAGGGCTGGAGATACGGGCATCGCGTCCGACGACGACGGTTTTAGCCCCGAGTACTTTGACAAACGCTTTGCCAACGGCTTCGGCAGTTGCTTCAAATAGATTCTGGCCGTAGATGCCGCGTATATCATAGGCTTTGAAAATAGAAGGGTCTACTTGCATGGGGTAGCTCCTGTGAATTTATATGCAGTAAATGGCTAACTGTTGGCACGGATTATACCCACCATCAGGAGTTGCCCAAAATTGCGATGACCGGACGATGGTCGGTGACGCTGGCAACCCCCGGCGCGGTGTTGACGTAGACCTGCTGGACCGCAGGAAGGGTATTCAGTGGGTCGGAAATCAGGATGTGGTCAATGTGGATTTTGTGGTTGATATGCGTGCCATCCGGTGATGGGGTGGGGTTCATGAGGGTGAAAATTGGCTGAAGCATTTGAATCTCTGGGGCGCTGGCTTCAGCGTTGAAGTCTCCCGCGAGGATAATGGGGCGGGCGTCTGTTCCAGCATCGCTTTCGGCGCTGCGCAGTTCGCTGACCAGCGCGAGGATTTGTCCGGCTTCAAACTGGCGCTCGCGGCTGGCTTGTTGGGAGTACTGATGGTCAGGGTTACGTCGTTCTTCACCACGCAGGGTAGAGAGGTGCGTGGTCATGAAGTACAGGACGCCAAAAGGGGACTGAAGGCAGGAGACAATCAGATTACGCGGTTGTGTGTCGCGGCTGCCGCTGCTGTAGAGCTTCGCCCGGCCAATCGTGGTGTGGATGGCTGGCGCGCCGCCTGCGCCGGGATAGCCAGTGGGCGGCAGCGACCACATCCACTGGGCGATGGGCAGATTGGTAACGATGCCGTTGCCGTTGCGGACGCGGGAGTAGCCGCGATACATGGAGCGCTGCCAGATTTTGCTGTGGGCGTGAACATCGCTGTCAATTTCTGGCGCGAAGAGGAAGCGGTAATCTGCCCCGAGACTGCGTGCTAGTGTTTCGCCATCACTAGAGGCGTTACTGCCATGCCAGACTTCGGTTGTCTCTTGCAGGGCAATCAGGGTAGGGTGGGCGGCATCGATGGGTAGTATACCGCGCACATCGCGCGCAATCTGCGTGGTGTCCAGCGGTGTGTCGTTCAAATGGCGATGCCCGCCGATGTTGGCAGTGACAATCTGCAATAGGGTCACAATGAAAGCTCCAGGGAATGAATAACAGGCAGCCGTTATCTTAGCGTAAATTGGTGAAAAAAGTTACAGCTTACCCTTGACACAAATGAGGCTGACTTGTAAGATAACGGTCATTCAGCAGTAAGGGATCGTGGTGCAGCGGTTAGCATACTGCCCTGTCAAGGCAGAGATCGCGGGTTCGAATCCCGTCGATCCCGAAAAGAAAAACCTACCAATCTGGTAGGTTTTTTGTTGTCACCCGTGTATTCAGACGCGCGCCTGCGCCTCAAGAAATGCAGGAAAGAATGTGTCGTTGAGCTTCTCCCGCGAGCGCAGCCGCGATAAACAGCGTGAGACTTCGACCCAGGTGACCATGCCATCTGTAGACTGCACGCGTTGATCGTAGTCGCGAAATGCCTGTTCCAACTCCTGTGCCTTGTAATCGGGCTTTAGCGGCTGCTTACCAGTCATACGCAGCATGAAGGGCAGCTTCAAATCATGTGCGGCATCGATCAGATGCACAAAACGGTAAATATGCCCCAGCGTTATAGGATCAATATCAGCGCTCGTTAGCCCCGAAAAATAAGGGAATTCATCGACCAACACCGCATCAACCTGATGTTTTTTGAAATACGAAGCGAAGTGGTCTTTCAACATAGGCTGATTGCTAATCGACGACCAGCGAGCATAAGCAACGCGCCATGTACCGCGCTGTTTGATTTGAAATTTCTCGTATTCCTGGTGAACAAGGCTCTTCTGGAGACGCACACCATCGAACAACGGATGTTCCCCGGCGCTGAGACATACTTTTGTGATGTCTCCGACACGGTGGTCGATTCCATGCAAATGTACTGCGCGCGCACGCTTTTCACGGAGATGCAGCGCCTGTGCATCCAGATTTGATGAAACCACCACCAGAATTCCATGTTGACTCAACTGAGAGACGAAATAAACGTGGCCCTCTTTCTCGGCGTCGTCAATGAAGACAATTTTGCCCCTTAAGCGATCCAGAAAGTCGCTGGTTGCTTCATCGGTCTCACGATAAGTTTCTTCGCTGTCGAACGTCCAGTGAAGCTGAATGTTCTTCCAATCGGAAATACTGAGGACACCAGTGGCCGTATCGGCCAGGCGCAGCGGCGTAACCTGTATCTCGCCCTTAAAGCGCCCGTAATAGCCCGCGATGCGCCCATCCGGGAATACGCCCCTGCATGACAAGTCCGCTGACATCTGAAGACGAGTCAACACCTCATCGATCATCATCATGAGCGTGGTCTTGCCAATGCCGGGAACACCGGAAACGATTAGCGGCTGGACCGCGAGGCGTGGAAGACTCTGCCCATGCTTTTGCCGGACTACTGTTTGTGCCAGTTCCAGTGTCGTGGCGATGTATTCAGCGACAGGCCCGAAAATGTGTTGACGAATAACGTCCATATCGAAGTCGGCCATCTGAATCGAAGGATGTTCGGCGGCGACTTGCATCAGGGTGTTGTAAAGCTGTACTGCCAATGCATCAGATGATTCATGCTGGGCAAGCGTTTGAGGTACTGTGTGTTGAGCGGTGCGCAGTTGCAGGGCGTTACGAATGTACGCAAAAACGGACATCAATTAAACTCGAAGTTATTGGGATTATGAACAGCAGCGTCCCAGCGAGCGAAAACCAACGTTACTTATATACCATGCGGCTGAACAAGTGGCAAGCGTACAGTGAACACGCTGCCGCGTCCGGGGATGCCTTCACTGGCGACGGTGACGCCGCCACCGTGCAGTTCAGTGAGCGCGCGCACAATGGCTAAGCCTAAGCCGGCTCCGCCTGTGCTGCGGGCACGACTGCGGTCTGTACGATAGAAACGGTCAAAGACGTGCGACAGGTGCTCGGCGGGAATGCCTTCACCTGTGTCGGCAACGGACAGCATGACGGCATCTGTCCCTGAAATCACACGCACCGTGATTGTACCGTTGGCCGGGGTGTGCGCGTTGGCGTTCATCAGCAGATTGCCAAGAATCTGAGCGATACGCGCAGGGTCGGCATGAATTTTCTTCAACGTAGTTGGTACATCCAGCTTTAGCTGAACGCCTCTTTCTTCCAGCAGCGGCGAAAAGGCTGCGCTTTGTTCCAGCACCAACTGCGCCAAATCAACATCCTGCCAGTTGAGGGGAAGCTGCCTGGCTTCTGCCTGGCTTAGTTCGTGCAGATCGTTGACGAGCCGACTAAGCAGATGAGTCTGGTCGTAGAGTCTGCTGACTTCGGCTTTGGTGAGTGGATAAACGTCGTCCATTAGCGCGGTAAGGTTTCCTTTGAGCACGCTTAGAGGGGTGCGCAGCTCGTGGGCGATGTCTGCCACCATGTTACGGCGCAGGGTTTCCGCCTGTTCCAGCCCCTGGGCCATGTCGTTGAAAGCAATGGCCAGCTCAACGATTTCCTGTGAACCTTCGACTTTAACCCGACGCTTGAGATCACGCGCGCCAATCGCTTTGGCGGCTTCCGCCAGGCGACTCAGCGGGGCGGTAAGGCTGCGGCTCATCAGCGTTCCGCCGACGGCACCCAGTACGCCGCTGATGACCGTGATGACCAACAATGCCCAAATCGCGCGCTGAAAAATGTTGGTCGCCTGTGTGGTGGCGACTTCGGGATTGTAACGGCGCACCACAAGGTAACCGATAATCTGATCGTCGTTGATGGTGATCGGCAGAAAACTATCGGTGACACGCCCGGTCTGAGGTTGAAGCTCTGTGCCTACGATCAGGTTGCCTTCGGTGTCCATCAGGTTAAACGTCCACAGGTTGTCCGGCCCGAAGTACATCACAGGCGAACGCGAGAGGAATAATGTTTGAATACCATCCCAGCCATTGTGCTCAAGGTAATAGTCCCTGAGCTGCTCAACCGCACCACCGGGTGAGATTAGCTCATTGATGACCAGCGATTGCAGCACGCCAGACTGGACAAACACCGTGCCACTCACGACGATTACCAGCACCCCAACCAGAATGACCGCGCTAAACGTAAGGCTTAAACGTATCCAGAGACGGTTCATTTTCACTTCCCTGCAAAACGATAACCAACGCCATATACGGTCTGGATGTACATTGGCTGGCTGAGGTCTGGCTCAATCTTGCGCCGCAGGTTTTTAATGTGGCTGTCCAGCGTGCGTTCAAGGCTTTCGTGGTCGTAGCCCAGGACGCGCTGCACGAGTTCTGCGCGGGTGAAGGCCAGGCCAACGTTTTCCATGAACACCTGCATCAGCTTGAACTCGGTAGGCGTCAGTTCGACAGGTTCGTCCGCGAGATAGAATTGATGCTGACCAATATCCAACCGCAGCGCGCCCGATTCCAGTAGTTGGCTCTGTGCTGGCGCTTCTGGTTGTGCGCGGCGCAGTACGGAACGCACGCGGGCCACCACCTCGCGCGGGTTAAACGGCTTGGTGATGTAGTCGTCAGCGCCGAGTTCCAGCCCGATGATCTTTTCGGTATCTTCGATACGCGCGGTGAGCATGATGATGGGAATGGATTTGAGGGCGGGATCACTGCGGGCGATACGTGTGATATCCCAGCCGTCGCGGTCTGGCAGCATCAGGTCGAGCACGACCAGATTCGGAGACTCGCGGCGCATCAGATGCAGCGCCGTCTCGCCGTTATGGGCGGCCAGAACATGGTAGTTGGCCTGCTCCAGATAGGCGCGCACAAGGCGGACAATTTCATGGTCGTCATCGACGACGAGTATACGTTGAATGCTCATGGCTGAAAAGCTAAACAAATGGTCGTTTCTTCTATCTTAGTCGAAGTTCCCTGCGAACAGATGGTGGTTTTGGCCAGCAGGGAGGACAGCGCCAGCAAGCCGCCCTCCCAATTCTGCTGCACTACGAACCGCAGTTAACCCAGCACACGTCGTTTTCATAACGCGCGCTTTCATGGATGCCCGTGCTGTCCACGCGCAGCAGCATGACGGAGCGCGACATCTCGCCATCGCCGTAGACTGCGGGATCATAAACGCCCTGCACGCCGCGATAGCCTTGCTGATCGAGCAGCCATGTCTGAAGTGCTGCCGACTCTGCACCTACGGCTTCGATACCACTGGCCAGCAGGTACATGGCATCATAGTAAACTGCGCTCTGCGGAGTGGGGGATTCGCCAAAACGTTCTGTATAGCGCGCGCTGAAATCAACGCTGGCCCAATCGTTCGCGGTGTTCCACCAACTGACAGGCGCAATTACTTCGATGCCTGCTGGCATGTTGAGCGTCTGCGCATATTCTGGCGTGAGGTATCCGTAGACAAACACGCCTTGCCAGCCTGCGGCATCCAGCGCGGTGAGCAACTGCGCCGCGGCAGGCTGTGTCGTCCAGGCGAAGACGGCCTGCGCGCCGGAGTCCGCAATTTGACGTGCGTATCCTGTGAAGTCGGTTTCATCGACATCGTGTTCCAGTGAGAGGACAACCTGACCTTCATCGGCGGCGGCGATGGTGTCTTCAATGACGTTCACAGTGTCCAAACCGTAATCCGTGCGCGCGGAAATCGTGGCGAACGTGGTGAATTCACGCTCGTTCAAGAGATACTCAGCCGCAGCGCGCGCGAGGGTGGCATCGTTAGCCCGCATCTGGAAAACGTAATCTGCTACGTCGTTCTCTGCCACCTGTGAGGAAGTGGCAGACACTAACTGCGGGATGCCAGACGATGCGGGCAGTCTGAGATTAGGCAGTACGAAGCTGTTGAAGTCCGGGCCAAGCACAATGGATGCGCCTGACTGGGCGAAGACGTTGGCGATACTTTCCGCTGAGGTGACATTGGTGCTGTTGAGCGACAGGATATAACGCGTGCCATCAGGTGCAATCACACCGCCCGCGTCGTTGATTTCACGCAGTGCGAGTTCTGCACCCTGCTGGGCAGCGAGGCCAACGGTTTCCGCCGCGCCGTCGAGCGTGCCGACAAAGGCGATGTTGAAAATCGCGCGCTGTTCGACTGTTGTGTCCACGCTAGCACGTACTGTATCCACGCAGTTGAGGCAAGCCCCAGCCGTATAACGTGCCACATCCATGAGCGTGCCATCAGCCGCCGCCTGCATCATGCGCAGGGATGTGCTTTCGCCGTTAATGTAGTTCCCCTGTGCGCCGTCAAAGCTGTCATTTGCCGCGATGTTGTCCGCAATCGCAGCGGGATTATCGCCCACTGTTGCAACGGCTGCGGCAATCAGATGTACGGCGTCGTAGTATGCGGCGGCATGATCCAACGGCGCTGCATCCCAACGGGCATGATAGTCGCTGACGAATTCCTGACTGGCGGTGTCGTAAGCTGCAGCTGTCCAGTTGACGGTGCCCATCGTGCCTGTGACCAGTTCTGCGCCAGCGCGTTCGATAAACTGGTTATCCAACCCCTGATAAAGGAACAAGCCGTTCCAGCCAATGGCGCGCAGTTCCGTGAGCAGCATCCGCGCCTGAGCGTCCAGCGTCCAGGCGAACACGGCATCTGCACCGGATTCGCGGATGGTCTGCGCGTCCGTCGTGAAATCATCCTCATCAGCCTCGTGGGTGAGTGCTGCGACGATGTTGTCTTCGTCTACGTTCGCGGTGAAGGTTTCGATGCCTGTTTGCGCGGTTTCCGTATCGGCGGCAACAGTGGCAATCTGCGTGTAATGACGTTCGTTGATAAGGAAGTCCGCCGCAGCCTGCGCCCAGTCGTCAGCCGAAGCGGAAAGACGGAACACATTCTCGCTTTGCGGCGCATCGGAGGACGCAGACAGTACAGCTAAATCTGGTGTGCCAGCGTCAACCAGCGCATCAAGCCGGGTAGTATCGTCAGGGCCGAGGATGGCGATAGCCCCATCGTCCAGCGCGTCGTTCAAGGCGTCGGCCACTTCAGTCGTGCTGTCCGCTTCGTAGTAAGTGACCTCAAGATGGTAGGTGCTGCCGTCGGCATCCGTCAGTTCGTCATCGTTAATTTGCTCGGCGGCAAGCACGGCGGCCTGATAGAGGGCGCGTTCCTGTGCCGCTTGAGAGCCGTTACCTGCGCCGATAAAGGCAATGCTCAGCGTCGTGCTGCTTTCCTGTGCTGCTGCAAAGTGCAAGGTTGCACCTGTAAGCAGCAGCAAGGCGACTAAGAGTGCGATGGTTCGGGTGAATTTGATGTTCATCGTTGTTCCTTGTGTTCGTTCAATCGGGACTGGCCTTGCGGTACGGCGTACCGGGCCAGGAGTCATTCGGAATATGTGTGTGCGTACTACTCGTAACGCAGCGCTTCAATCGGCGGCAGGGCAGCGGCACGTGTGGCGGGATATACCCCGAAGAACACGCCGACAAGTATCGAGAAGCCCAGCCCCAGCAGGATCGAGTCCCAGGTTACGGTGGCCGTCAGCAGTCCGCTGCTATTTACGAGCATGGCAATGCCAACCCCTAGCAGTACGCCGATGAGTCCGCCTAAGGTGCTGAGTACGGTGGTTTCAATCAGGAACTGCTGCAAGATATGGCTGCGGCGCGCGCCAATCGCTTTACGTAAGCCGATTTCTTTGGTGCGTTCGGTGACCGATACCAGGCTGATGTTCATGATGCCGATGCCGCCGACTACCAGCGAGACCCCCGCAATCGCGCCCAGCAGCACCGTCAGGATGCCTGTGATCTGCCCTGCGATTTCCAGTAACTGCTGCTGGTCGATGACGTTGAAGTCGTCGTCTTCGCCCAGTTCGATGCGGTGGCGATCACGGAGAATGCGCTGAATCTGCGCGGTAATCGCGGCGATATTGTTGGTGTCGGTCACGGAAATGCGGATGTTGCTGACGCGGTCATCGGTGCTGCCAGCGGTGCGCGCGTTGTACAGATTGCGATAGCCTGTGCTCAGCGGCACGTAGATGTTGAGATTGGCGTCTGCGCCAAACCCGGCATCCTGTTCTTCAAGCACGCCAATGATTTCAAAACGCTGGCTGCCGATACGCACACTGCGTCCCAACGGATTGAGGCCACCGAAGAGTTCTTCTGCGGCGCTTGTGCCCAGAACGGCTACGCGTGAACGACGCTCGTAGTCTTCCTGTGAGATAAATCGCCCAATCTGAAGGTCAAGGTTGGTAATTTCCGCGTGCTGCGCGGTGACACCCATCACAGTTGTGGAGATGGTGTCTTCATCTGATCGTACGGTCAGATTCTGGCTGAACAGCGGCAGCACTGCGTTCACCCCTGTGATTTGACGTTCCAGCTCCTGTGCATCCTGATACGTCAGCGTTTGCGCGCCGTTCGCGGCAGTTACAAACAGAAGGTTGACACCTGTGCCTTGAATCTGTTCTGTCACTGCGGTTTGCGCTCCCTGGCCAATGGAGATGAGGGATACGACAGCCATGACACCGATGATCACGCCCAGCATCGTCAAACCAGAGCGCAGCTTGTTGGCCATCAGCGCATCAAAGGCGACGCCGATGTTTTGCACAAGGTCAACACCACTGCCGCCGCGTTTCAGTTTCGGCGTCGGCGTATTGGCGGTTTTGGCAGGTGGTTCTGGCTGCTGCACTGCTGCCTTCACTTCGATAGGGCGGGGGATGAAAACCTGAAGAATCAAGCCCACGACCCCTGCCTGCGACAGCCAGATACCAATGGTTGGAGAAAGGGTTGTGTTCTGGTTGAAGACCAGGACGTAATACCCCAGACTGAGCAGCCCAGCGCCAACTGTGAGGTATGACGCCAGACGATTAAAGCGCGGCATGAACAGGCTCCACAGCGTGAGCAGCACCGCAGCGATAGCTCCTACCAGTACCAGCAGCATTGCCGGATTGTAGGCTGCGCTCGCAGTGGCCGCCGCTGCTGCAAATCTGCCTGTGCCGCGCAGAGCCAGCAGCACGCGCAGGAACGGCAGGAGCATCAGCAGCGCACAGACGAAGATCAGGATGTGTGCTGCGTACTTTTTATACCATGCAGCTTGCATCTTAAGCGCCTCCTTCTACGATTAAGCCATCGCGTATGGTAATCACACGCTCAGCCTGTGACGCAATCTCAGGCGAATGGGTAACGACAACCAGCGTTATGCCTTGCTCCTTGTGCAGTTTGTGGAACAGGGCGATGATTTCATCACTGGTTTTAGAATCCAGATTGCCCGTTGGTTCGTCGGCAAGGATGATTGACGGTTGGTTGACCAGCGCGCGGGCAATGGCCACACGCTGCTGCTGCCCACCCGAAAGCTCGGTGGGTTTGTGCGTCAAGCGATCCCCTAAGCCGACCAGTTCCAGCACTTCCTTTGCTTTTTCGTTTCGTTGTTTCGCAGATTGTCCGGCGTAAACCAGCGGCAGCGCCACATTCGTCAGCGCAGTGCTGCGTCCCAGCAGGTTAAACTTTTGGAAGACGAAGCCAATGCGCAGGTTGCGCACGTCCGCCAGTTCATCATCGCTCATCTGGCCGATTTCGTGCCCATCGAGCCTGTAGCTGCCGCTGCTGGGGACATCCAGAGCGCCGAGAATGGCCATCAGCGTGCTTTTGCCGCTGCCCGATGGGCCAACGATGGCCACCATCTCGCCTTCAAAAATCTGGATGGAAACCCCACGCAGTGCCTGAACTTCGGTGGTGCCCATACGGTAGACCTTTTGTAAGTCCTGAGTTTCGATAACGAGTCGCCCACTCATGCTAGCCTCCAAAGTTACCACCAGGGCCGCGCGGCAGAACTGTTGAGGAAACGTTCAGGTCAATGGTCTGGCCCTCTTCAAGGTCACCCGTGACGATAGTCAAACCGTCAGTAGTCTGGCCGCTGGTCACGTTGACGCGTGTGGACTGCCCACTGGCGTTCATAATCATCACGTATTCCTGATTGCCATCGCGCTGAATCGCCTGAGTAGGAACCACCAGTGCGTCTTCAATCGTTCCGACGATGACTGCGGCATCGGCGGTCATGCCGGGGCGAACGGTTACTTCTTCAGTGGGGGTGAGGCTAATGCGCACATCGTAGGTTACAACGCCCTGCTCAAGGCTGCCTGCTGGCGCGATACGAATGACAGTGCCGTCCAGGGTGGTTCCTTCAATGGCGTCGATGCTGATTGTCGCAGGCTGTCCAAGTGCCACCTGAGCGATATCCAACTCATCAACGCTGATGTCAACATAGAGTGTGCTGTTATCGATGAGGGTGATGGCAGAGGTTTGCGCGGTGACGTTTTGCCCGACGACGATAGGTACATTGGTGATGACACCTGCAAATGGCGCAATAATCTGAGCGTCCTGCAAGGCACGCTGCGCGTTTTCATGCTGTAACTGCGCCTGATTGAGCTGTGCCGTCTGCGCGGCAATCTGCTCCTGTGTCGGGCCGGCGATGAGCGTATCTAGCGCGGTCTGCGCCTGGGCAACGGCGGCTTGGGCAGAGGCTATCTGCGCACTTTTGTCTGCGCTTGCGGAGGCAGAATCACACTGCGCCTGGGCAACTTCAAAGGAATTCTGGGCGCTGCGCAAAGCCGTTCCCGCCTGACTGTCAGGATCGGGGATGAAATTGGCATCGTAGGTATAGCCCGCGTTGACATAATCTTCATACGCCTGCTGTGCGTCATCCAGAGCGCTGCTGGCACTGTCGACATTGGCGCAGCTTGTGGTGATCTGGTCGGCGGCTGTCTCCTGCGATACGAGAGCGTTGGCAAGCTGCGATTGTGCCGATGCAAGGTTGGCCTGTGCCTGTGCCAGTTCCTGATCGGTAGGTGGCGCTATGAGATTGTCATAATTAGCCTGTGCCTGTGCCAGCGATTGTTCAGTCAGTGCCACCTGATATTCAAGGTCTGTAGTATCGAGGCGCGCCAGCACCTGCCCGGCTTCGACGGTGTCGCCTACATCGACGCTGATTTCAGTCACGCTACCTGCTGCGCCGAAGTTGAGCGACAGGCTTTGCGCAGGCATGACCGTACCGGTGCTTTCAATTGTCGTGTTGAGGGTCATACGCTCGACGGTGCCGGTCTGGCTTGTTTGACCGTTTGCTGTGCTTGAACCAGCCAGCAGGCGCGGGATGGCAAGGACGGCAATGACGGCGACCACGACAACGCCAATAATCCATTTTCGCATGGTGTTCTCCTATAGATGGTCAGATTACAAGCTGATCATCGCAAAGAGTTATGGAGAACTTATGGAGAAAGTGGACAGAGGTGATGGAGATTATGGGGAAGCATGTGCTGGGACATTGCGGCCCAGCACATTGAAATCGTGAAGGTTATTCCTGGAGCCAGCGCGCGGCGTCGCTGGCGAAGTAAGTCAGGATCATATCTGCGCCAGCCCGTTTGATGCTGGTGAGGCTTTCGAGGGCACAGCGGCGCAAATCGAGCCAGCCGTTTGCGGCGGCAGCGTGCAGCATAGCGTATTCACCGCTGACATGATAGGCCGCTACAGGGCAGTTGTGCGCCTCGCGAATGGCCCGCAGGATGTCAAGATAAGGCAGCGCTGGTTTTACCATGAGGATGTCTGCACCTTCGGCTACGTCGATGGCAGCTTCCTTAAGCGCTTCGCGGCGGTTGGCAGGGTCCATCTGGTATTGGCTGCGGTCACCGAACTGCGGCGGGCTTTCGGCGGCTTCGCGGAAGGGGCCGTAGAAGGCGCTGGCGAACTTCACGGCGTAGCTCATGACGATAGTATTCTGCAAACCTGCGCTATCTAGTTGGCCGCGAATCGCGCCAACCATGCCATCCAACATGCAGGAGGGTGCGATAATGTCCGCGCCTGCTTCGGCATGTATGACGGATGCCTGTCCGAGCAGTTCAAGTGTCGGGTCATTGAGCAGATAACCGTGCGGCAGGCGTGAATTATAGTGATGATGTGTCGGTGTGTTGATAATGCCACAATGTCCATGATCCGTGTATTCGCAGAAGCACATATCGGAAATCACAACCAGATCGGGCACCGCGTCCTTAATCGCACGAATGGCACGCGGGATGATGCCATTGGGGTTGTAGTTGTCGGAACCGCAGGCGTCTTTATGTTCAGGGATACCGAACAGCAAAATCGCCGGGATACCCAACGCGGCGATATGTCTGGCTTCCTTGACGAGTTCATCAATGGAAAGCTGGAACTGTCCCGGCATGGATTTAATGGGACGGCGTTCGTTTTCGCCATAGCGCACAAACAAGGGACTGACGAAATCGGATGGTGTGAGATAAGTTTCGCGCACCATGCGGCGCAGATTGGCGCTCTGGCGTAGGCGGCGCGGACGCAGCTCCAACGCTTGGGTTTGTTCACTTTCCTGCCATGTGCCTAAAACCTGCTGGCGAGGGGGGGTTAACATATGGGGTACCTCTCCACTGCAAAATGATTTTCGAGTGCTTGGATCAGGGCGTTGACGGTTTGAACGGGTGGAACAATACTGACGGTGAAACCGTGCGCTTGTGCTGCGCGCGCGGTGGTGCTGCCGATGCAGGCAGCGGGAATGTTGTGGATAAGATCGCTGCCGCCTTCGTTTGCCAGACGCTGCAAGAAGTTGTCCACCGTAGAGGGGCTGGTAAACGTCACGGCGTTAATGCGCCCGGTACGCAGCAGTGAGGGCACGTCCGCGCCGCCGCTGCCGATCACAGTGCGATAGGCGGTGACGGCTGTGACTTGCACGCCCTGTTCGGATAAACGCTGTTCCAGCGCGGGATTGGCGATCTCGGACTGGGGCAGAAGGACGCGTGCGCCAGCGGGTAGAATGGGCAGAAGTTCATCAGCGATGGCAGCGGCGTTGAAGTCGGACGGGACAAGGTCAGGGGCTGCGCCGAAAAGTTCGCGGAGAGCAAGCGCGGTTTCGCTGCCCACTGCCGCGACTTTGAAGGGAAGTTTGCCCGCAAACGAGTCGGATGATAGGTGGTTAAGACGCTGCGCCAGCGCAAACACGGTGTTGCTGCTGGTGACGATCAGCCAATCGTAGGCACCAGAGCGTAAAGTGCTCAGATTGTTGTCCAAGGCTGCTGCGTCTTCCGGTTGGACGATAGCGATGCAGGGATAGGTGACGGGAAACGCGCCGCGAAGGGTCAACAAGGCATTCATTTCATCCGCCTGATGCAGCGCGCGTGTGACCACGATGGATTTGCCGAAAAGTGATGAAGTCATTGGTTGGCGATCCATTCTGCGCCGCCCTGCGCCAATGCCTGCCGCGCGAGGGTGTGCCCGATTTCTGCGGCGGCTGCGACGCTGAGGTCATCGGTGCTAAGCGTCCCATCAATGCGCTGGCGACCATCGGCTGAGCAGAGGCGACCCTGTACGCTAAGCTTGCCGTCTTCGACATGGGCATAGGCCGCAGCGGGAAGCGTACAGCCACCACCGAGTCCGGCGAGAAAGGCGCGTTCGGCGGTGACCGATGCCTGGGTTTCAGGATGGTTGATGGCGGTGAACCATCGCAGTGACGCTTCTTCGCTGCGACACTGCACGGCCAGCGCACCCTGTCCCGGCGCGGGCAGCATATGTTCCAGCGGAAGAGTCTGGCTGGCGGCATCGAGTTTGCTCAAACGCTCGAGACCTGCGCGCGCCAGAATGATGGCGGTATAAGGGCCATCCGCAGCAAGGGCTTTACCGATTCGAGTATCAACGTTGCCGCGAATGTGCTGGACGCGTAAATCAGGGCGATGGTACAGCACTTGGGCGGCGCGGCGTGGGCTGCCTGTGCCTATCACCGCACCCTGCGGTAAGGTGTCCAAAGTGTACCCTTCGCGACTCACCAGCACATCCTGTACGCTGCCACGCAGAGGAACTGCGCCGATGGTCAGCCCTGCAGGTTGGGTGGTGGGCAGGTCTTTCAGACTGTGGACAGCGCAGTCCAACTCACCGCTGCGCAGCGCTGCTTCCAGTTCAGCAGTAAAGACGCCCTTGCCTCCCAACTGGGGGAGGGGGGTATCCAGCGTTATGTCACCTTTGGTCGTCATGATGATTACTTCAACCTGTAAGTCTGCCCAGACCTGGCGCAGCAGTTCGACTACATGGGCTGCCTGCCAACGTGCTAGCGCTGAACCGCGCGTGCCGAGCCTGATAGTACGCATTCCGTTTCACTCTACCGTTTAAACCAACGCTGGCTGATCGACTTGATTCGCCAGCAAGTGATAGTCTTTGACCCCAACCCAGACTTCCTGGCCCTTCGCAATATTCAGTGCCCGCGAATCGCTGGGATGCAGAAATGCCTGTATGGGAGTTGACCCTGTAGCATTGTTAAGCAGTTGCAGGGATACACGCTCGAGGGGCGCGCCAAAGCCGATTTGCTGCACGACGCCACGTCCGATGACCTGTCCGCGCAACTGATCCTGTTTGAGGGCAAGTTCAACTTCTTCGGGGCGAATCAGGACATCGACGGGTTTGCCTGTCAGGTGGTCACTGTTAGCGGGTACGTTCAGCGCGTAATCGCCCACATGTACACATGTGCCGTTGCGGTGACCGGGCAGCAGATTGGCGGTGCCCAGAAATGACGCGGCAAAACGTGTCTGTGGACGGCGGTAGAGATACAGGGTGCCAACCTCCGAAGCTGACCACGATCAATGATGCCGATGCGGTCTGCAAGTTCAAAGGCTTCATCCTGATCATGGGTGACCAGAACTGTGGTGACATTGAGCTTACGCTGAATCTCGCGGAGGTTCTGGCGCAGTTGAGTACGGATTTTGACATCAAGCGCACCAAAGGGTTCGTCCAGCAGCAGCACGTTCGGTTCATAAGCCAAGGCGCGTGCCAGCGCGACACGCTGCTGCTGCCCGCCGGAAAGCTGCGAGGGAAGGCGACTGCCAAAGTCGGACAAACCGATGAGGTCAAGCAGTTCCTGAACGCGGCGGCGGCGTTCCTGACGGTCCTTGCGGCGAATGCTTAAGCCGAAATCGATGTTCTGGGCCACCGTCATGTGGCGGAACAGCGAATAATTCTGAAAGACGAAACCTGTCCCGCGTTTTTGCGGCGGCAGATGGGTCACATCGTTCCCGTGCAGCAGAATTTTGCCTGAGTCAGCTTCGGTCAAACCTGCAATCAAGCGCAGGATGGTGCTTTTGCCGCTGCCACTGGCTCCCAGCAGCACAAAAAGCTCCCCAGACTGAATTTCGAGAGAAAAATCATGGACGACGGGGACTGTGCCATAGGCTTTGCTGATGTGTTCAAGAAGAATAGCCATGCTTACCTCCGGGGCGCGACGACACGCCGTTTTAGGATGCTCATCAGAATCAGGACGATCACAGAAACCAGCCCCAGCAAAACGGACATGCTGTAAGCCCCGATATTGTTGCGGTCATTTAAGGCACGGAAAACAAAACTGGTCGCGGTTTCGGTCAGCCCTTCGATAGCGCCACTGACTACGGCGACGGCACCGAACTCGCCAACCGCGCGTGAGAATGTCAGCACGACACCGTACAACAGCGCCGTCCAGATTTCGGGAAGGATGATGCTGACGAAGGTCTTCCAACGGCTCGCGCCGACGGTGTAGGCGGCTTCTTCCTGTTCCGGCGACATGGCGTCCAGCACAGGTTGTAGCTCGCGGATGACGAACGGAAGCGAAACAAAGGTCTTTGCCAGTAGAATTCCTGGCAGCGCGAAGACAATCTGGATAAACGTGGTGACAAGCCAGCCGTTACGTCCAAACAGCACGATCATGGCGTAGCCTGCGATAACGGAGAGAATACAAAAGGTATATCGACCAGCGAGTCGAAAAAATTTCCTTGTCGGAAACTTGTGGCGCACCAGCACCCAGGCGACTACAAGCCCGGCAATGGTATTGATCAGTACCGCGCCGAATGAAAGGGTAAACGTAATAAGCAGCGCGTGCTGTACATCTGGCTGCTGAAGCAACCCAAGGATGGGTTCCAGTCCTCTGGCAAATGCGCCCTGTACAATGGTCACCAGCGGGGCAAGCCAACCAGAATCCCCGCATACGCCAGCACAGCGAAGACCAGCAGAAAGGCCATCGGGGAACGAACAGGCATCTCACGCATGACGCCTCCAACTGAACAGGTCTACGCCAATGGTGATGGCAAAGGCGATGAATAACAGCACCATCGAAACGCTGCTGGCAGCCTGAAGGTTACCCGCTTCCACCTGGGTATAGATGTAAACGGTGGCGGTCTGCGAACGCATGGGGATGTTGCCCGCTACAATAATGACCGAGCCGAATTCGCCGAGCGAACGGGCGAAGCTCAACAGCGCGCCCGTCGTAATCGCGGGTCGGAGCGCCGGAAAAATCACATGGCGAAAGGTACTCCAGTCAGAAGCGCCGATAGTGTGCGCGGCTTCCTGCTGATGAATGTCCATCTGTAACAAAACGGGCTGCACCGTACAGATCACAAACGGATAGCCCACAAACAGCAGGGCAATGACGATACCGGGTGTAGCAAAGAGGATGTCGATGTTAAGCTGGTCACGAAAGAAGGCACCGATGAAGGTTTGTGGCCCAAACAGCAGCACCAGCATGACGCCTGTAACGAGTGTGGGAATGGCAAAGGGCAAGTCGATCAGCGTGTTGAACAGACCTTTGCCAGGGAAACGGTAGGCGACGAGGACATAGGCTGTCAGGGTGCCCATCAGCGTGTTGATGACTGCCATCAATGCTGAAGTCCAGACGGACAAGCCAACAGCACTGATAGCCGTATCGTTGCTGATGCTCGACCAGAAGGTATCCCAACCGAAACGCAAGCCCTGTACATGAATCACCAGCAGCGGCACGATGATGAACACGGTGAGGTAGGTGAGGGCTGTGAAGCGCAGCCCCCAGACACCCAACGCGGGTGTCCGGGGACGCACCACAGAGCTTTCCTTCAGTGAATTCGAGAGAGGGAGTGGAAGCTCTGTCATAAGGTCCTATTGTTGAGCAATCAGCGTGGTAAAGATACCGCTGTCGCCGAAGAGGAAGGGCCGTGCCTCCGACCAACCGCCGAATTCTTCATCGACGGTGAACAGGTCTTCGATAACGGGGAAAGTGATGTCTTCGTTGCGCTCGATGGTCGGGTCAACTTCGACAGTCACATCGGGATCGACGATGCCGTATTCGGCGCGCACGGTTTGGTTAACCGGGCGGAAGCCATGACTGGCAAACGCACGCTGTGCTTCCGGCGACCAGAGGAACTGGACGAAGGCTTCAGCGACTTCGCGCGTGCCATGAGCGTCAACATAGGTGTCGACAACTGCAACAGGATTCTCAATCAGAATGGTGGAGGTAGGATAAATGATGTCATATTCACCACCTGCCAGCGTACCCGCAAAGTACTCGTTTTCGTAAGTGATGGCGACATCACCGATGCCGCGTTCAAATGTCAGGAAGCTCTCACGACCATCGCGATCCAGCACAGAGATGTTGGGGATGAGCGCGCTGAGGAAGGCTGTTGCACCTTCATCACCTGCTTCATAACCCTCGACATGACCGCGACGCGCTGCGCCATAGGCTGCCAGAATATTCCACTGCGCGCCACCGCTGGTTGCCGGATCAGGGGTGATCACCTCAATTCCTTCGCGCGCAAGGTCGGCCCAGTCCAGAATATTTTCCGGGTTGCCGGGGCGCACGGTGAGAATGACCGCTGACTGCGTCACAAAGCCCTGGTAGTCGTTGTCTTCTTTCCAATCTTCACTGACCAGCCCTGCATCAACCAGGCGGGTGATGTCCGGTTGAATGGATAAGGCGACAATATCGGCTTCAAAGCCTCCTGCCACTGCACGAGACTGTGCGCCGGACGCCTGATAGGACTCCAGCACAATCACCTGCTGTCCAGTCTGTTCGAGCCAATATGACTGAAACAACGGGATGATGTCCCCATAAGCTTCGCGCGGAACGGCGTAACCTGCTAAGGTCAGCGTGATAGGGGGCGGTGCATCCTGCGCGGACACGGGTAGGGCTGCGAGCAGCAGCAAGCTCAACAAAACGAGTGCAATACGGATATAACGCTTCATGAGATGTGTTCTCCTGTTAGTTTTGAACGAGACGAATGATGGACCAAACGAACGAAAGTTATGCGCATGTGCTACAACAACGACAAGCCATCGTGCTGCTACACATGTCAGACATTCGGCGTGGGGCCTCAAACGGTCTGCGATCAAACTGGAGATGCATGGTGTTTCCTCCTCCGTGCTATGCCGCACATCATAATAATGTTTGGCGGGACTAAACGCAGTTTATTTATCGTCCAAGTGCCAATAAGGCACCAAGAACGGTACTGCCGCTGAGAATAATGATGAGGCTGCCTACTGCCGCTAACAATGGGCGTGGAGCAACCCGTCCACAAACATACGCCGCAATGGGGGCCGCTAATGCGCTGCCCACCACCAATCCAGCAATGATGTGAATTTGTGTAACAAGTTGTGGAACCTCAGTAATCAACAATCCAATAATCGTGATGGATACAAAGAATTCTGCCAGACTGACCGACCCAATCGCGAGTCGTGGGTTTTTGCCCTTCACCAGCAAACCGGAAGTCACAATAGCCCCCCAGCCACCGCCGCCAATGGCATCGCAGAAGCCACCCAACACGCCTAACGGAGTCACGCGGCGGATTTCGTCGCGAGGTTCCGCTTTGTGGCGCGCCTTGTAAACGATGAGAATGCCCATCACCGTTAGGTAGACTGCGGTAACGGGCTTGATGATGTCTCCCGGCACATTTTTGAGGATGAATGCGCCCACGATGGCACCAACAATGCCGCCGAGTGCTAACTTTGTGGCGAGTGCTTTATCGACGTTGCCGAACTTCAGATGCGAGAAGCCGGATGCTCCTGTGGCAAAGAACTTGGCAACGTGGACGCTGGCACTAACGCCAATCGGCGACATGCCCATGCTGGACAAAATGATGCTGAGGATGATGCCGTAACCCATCCCCAGACTGCCATCAATCATCTGCGCGGCGAACCCTGCTATCAGGCAAAGCAGAAATGTCTCCACCATTAATCTCCTGCTGTCCGTAAACTTGCCATGAGAATACGACTGACTTCGGGGCGGGTGAATTCAACGGGGAGCAGTTCCCCGCGCGACAGCATTTCGCGCACCTGCGTCCCGCTAAGCGACAGATGATCGCTCTTATCGTGGGGGCAGGTCTTGAGGCTGACTACTGCGGCGCACTTCTTGCAGTAAAAGGTATGCTCAAAGAATAAGGGCGTAATGCCGATTTCTTCAGGCTCAAATTCGTCAAAGATGTAGTGGGCATCGTAGCTGCCATAGTATTTACCGACGCCCGCGTGGTCACGCCCGACGATGAAGTGCGAGCAACCGTAGTTCTTGCGGGCAATGGCGTGGAAAATGGCTTCGCGCGGGCCGGCATAACGCATTGCCGCCGGGAAAACGCCCAGCAGCACCCGGTCAGCAGGATAATAGCTGGCGAGGATGGCGCGATAACTTTCCACACGCACGTCGGCAGGAATGTCATCGGACTTGGTTTCGCCGACTAAAGGGTGCAGCAGCAAGCCGTCAACGATTTCCAGTGCGGTTTTCTGGATGTATTCATGCGCGCGGTGAATTGGGTTGCGCGTCTGGAAGCCGACGACACGACGCCAGCCGCGTTCGCTGAAAATCGCGCGCGTTTGTTCCGGCGTGTAGCGCAAATCAGGGAATTCGTTGTGGGTGCGCTGCGGGTAGTTGATGAGGTGAATGGGACCGGCCAGCAGCACATCCCCTTGCTTGTAGAGACGGGCGACACCGGGGTGGGCAGTTTCGGTGGTGCGGTAGACTTTTTCCGCTTCAACTTCCTTGTTGTAAGTGTATTTCTGCTGTACTTCCAGAATGGCGAGGATGCTGCCGTCTTCCACAAGGGCGACTTCCTGACCTTCGCGAATGGCTGCTGCCAACTCGCTCGTAACCGCCAGCGTCACAGGAATCGACCAGGGCAGGCCGTTGGCAAGACGCATATTATGGACGACAGACTCGTAATCTTCGCGCCCCATGTAACCTGTCAAAGGACTCAGCGCACCGTTGGCAATCATTTCCAGGTCTGCAAGGTTCAGGTCATTGAGTGGGACTTGGGTCAGCGCAGCGGCGCGTTCGAGCGCTTCTTCGCGGGCTTCACCAGCGAGCACGCGGTTGACCAGTGTACCGCCGTGCGGCTTTATCAGCTTGGATGCCATCAGAGAATCTCCTGTGCGATTTGGGTAATCAAGGCACGGCCTTCGAGATACGTCAGGATTTGAGTCACGCTTTCGTCCAGTGTTTGTTCGGCGGTGTTGATGATGAGTTCGGGATTCAGCGGTTCTTCGTAAGGATCAGAGATGCCCGTGAACTGCTTGATTTCGCCGCGAATGGCTTTGGCGTACATGCCTTTGACATCGCGGTCAATACACGTTTGCAGTGGCGCGTTGACGAATACTTCAATGAAGTTGGTGGTTTCCTGCCGTGCCTTGTCGCGCGCTTCGCGATAGGGGGAGATGAAGGATAGGATGACGCCGACGCCGTTGCGTGACAGCAGTTTGGCGACAAAGGTCACACGCTCAATATTCTTGTCGCGATCTTCCTTGCTGAAGCCGAGGTCACGGGTCAAACCTTCACGGACGGTATCGCCATCAAGGCGTTCAATGCGCAGCCCGGCGGCGCGCAGGCGCTTTTCGAGTTCAACTGCGATGGTGGTTTTGCCCGCGCCAGACAGCCCGGTTAACCACAGGGTAAAGCCTTCATTCTGATAACTCACTGTTCGTTCTCCTTCGTGACGTGAATGCCGCATTCAGTTTTTTGCGAATTGACCCAGCGACCAGAACGCTCACTGCCTTCGGTAGCGGGCTGCGTGCAGGCCGGGGTATTGCAGCCGATGCTGGGATACCCACGATCATGCAGCGCGTTGTAGGGTAACTCGTGGCCGTTGATGTACAGCCACATCAGGTCTTCTGTCCAGTTGGCGAAGGGGCAGATTTTGACCTTCTGGTATTTCTTGTCCCACGACACAATCGGCGTGGAAGCGCGCCCTGACTGGTCACGGCGCAAGCCTGTTATCCAGGCGTTGTACTGCGCCAGCGCGGGACCTAATGGCGCGACCTTACGAATCTGGCAGCAGGCGTCGGGATCGCGTTGCCACAGTGCCGCGCCGTACTGCTGCGCCTGCTGTTCGACTGTAAGCGCGGGTCTGACGCGGATCAGCTTCAGATTCAGGCGTTTCTCCAAATCGTCCATCAGTGTATAAGTTTCGGGGAACAGCAGTTCCGTGTCCAGAGTCAGGACAGGCGTGTCGGGTGCAATCTGACTCAGGATGTGCAGCGTAACAATACCTGTCGGCTGAAAACTGGTGACTACCGCCAGTTTGTCGCCGTAGGTTTGGGCTGCCCAGCGCAGAATCGTGTTGGGTGTGGCGGTTTCAAATTCCGCGTTTAAACGCTGCAATTCTGCGTCAGCAATCATGAATGCACCTCAGCGGCTTGCACAAGACCCACACGCACCGTCAGCGGCTTACGCGGGTCAGCTTCGATGGATTCTACTTTCGCATTAGCAGCGACGGACGGCGCGATGTCGTTCAGGGTATCACGCAAACGCTCGAAGACTTCTGCCGTGTTGGGGGTGCTCAGACGGTCAAAGAACAGGATTTCGGCATAGTCATGGTCAAACTGAAGCCCGTTCAGCGCTGATTCGATTTCAAGTTTGTGGCTTGCCTGCTGTGCCAGGCGGATAGCAAGGCGCAGGTCGTCGGTGAGTGATGTTCCTAACTCACGCTTGCGTGTGTAGAGCAGACCGGGGCGACCCTCGCGCAAATCAAAACCGTAGTCGCCTTCGTGCCCGATGAGGACAATGCCCGGCCCCTGATAGACATGTTTGTAATCGGCAACGTCAATCAGCAGCCCTTCGACGGCGTGTTCCTGTATCCAGCGCTGGAAAATCGGAACCAGCGTGGAAAGGTCAAACGTGACATCGCCTTTGACAAAATACTTGATGGCAAACCGCTTGCTTTGCATGGCGTCCTCCTAAAGAATGCTGACGCCGCTGGAGGCTGTCAGGCGAGCTTCGCATTCGTGGCACGCTTCGATAAACAGGCGCGCTTCCTCAATGATGCGGTAGGCGCTTTCGCGCGTGTGGGTGTCCGATGGGTGCAGGTGGCGCTCAAAGAAATACTGCGCGAACTTGCCCCTGGCGTACTTGTCGAAGAACAATTCCGTGTCATAGAAACGCTGACGGAATTCCTCGACGATACGGTCAGCATCCTGCCCGACATTGGGATAGCGGGTTCTCACCAGTGCGCGCGCCGCCATCAGCATCGAACGGTAAGCACTCTGGTCAGCCTGGGCGAATTTTCCATCGTCCAGGGCGACCAATGACTCGAAATGTTCTGATTCCGCCTGCGAAATCTCAATAGAGAACAGCGAGACGACTTCTCCCGCGCACTCACCGACGCCGATGTCGCTGATGGAGTACACGCGCGAGTCGCCCCAATCGCTGAACAGCTCAGGCTCTACTTCATAGACAGGCAGGGCAGTGTAGGGATCAATCATCTCGCGGACGCCCTGTTTACCCAAGCGCTTAATCCAGCTCTGGAAGGTTTCACCGCGTTCGCGCTCGTTGGCATAACGCTGCGTGATAACATCCAGCACTTCGGGAACACGTTTGGCTGGAATGGCACCAATCGCCATGCCAAAGCTGCCAGCGTTCTCCTCCCACTGTCCACCGAGCACAAGCTGGAAGTGCGGAACCTTGCGATTGCCGGCGCGGCGGCTGTTGCCGAAGAAACCGATGTCGGCGATGTGATGCTGGCCGCAGGAGTTGAAGCAGCCGCTAATTTTGATGCGCAAATCCTTAACGGCTTCTGGCAGTGAGGCGTTTTTGGCGGCGAGGCGGGTGCGCAGTTCGCCAGCCAGCCCACGCGACGAGGCAATACCGAGCTTGCAGGTGTCGGTGCCGGGGCAGGACGTGATGTCCACGATGGTACCTGCGCCGGGTTCGCCCAGACCGATGTCCTTGAGTGCCTGATAGACGGGGGGGAGGTCATGGTTGGAAATCCAGCGCAGCACGATATTCTGTTCAACCGTCGTGCGCACGTTGTCGCCGACGTACTGACGGGCGATGTCGGCAAGGCGGAACATCTGGTCAGCGGTCAGGTCGCCAAGCGGTAGGTTGACGGTGATAGTGCTGTAACCGGGCTGACGCTGCGGGTATACGTTGGTCTGGTACCACGCTTCAAACCCCTGCGGCAGTGGTTCACCGTTGAGCGAAAATGCAGCTTTGGCGGGTGTCTCAGCATAAGCAGGAATCTCAGCGATATAGCTTGTCCAGCGCTCATCCTGCGGCAGTGTCTTAAGTTCTTCATCAACGAGGCGGCGGAATTCTTCGATACCAACCTGCTCCACAAGGAACTTGATGCGGGCGCGGTTGCGGTTCTTCTTTTCGCCGAGGCGGGCAAAGACGCGCGCAACAGCCTGCGACAGCGGCAGGATTTCTTCTTCAGTCGCGAATTCGGCAAGCACCTGCGCCTGATAGGGGATGGTGCCCAAACCACCGCCGACGAAGACTTTGAAGCCGCGCTTGAATTCGCCGTTAATTTCCTTGACCTGTGCCAGAAAGCCGAGATCATGCATTCTGACGAGACCGCAGGCGTGCTGTTCGCAGCCGGAGAATGCGGTCTTGAACTTACGTCCGAAGTCCTGGGTGTCGTCGTGGCCCAGCAGGAAGGTGGCAACTTCTTTGGCATAAGGTGTCACGTCGAAGGCTTCATCACGGCAAACCCCCGCAAGAGGGCAGGCGGTAACGTTGCGCACGGTGTTGCCGCAGGCTTCGCGTGTGGTGATGCCAACCGCTGCCAGCCGCCGCATGAGGTCGGGCGTGTCTTCGATGTGGACGTAGTGATACTGGAAATCCTGACGAGTCGTGACGTGGAGAATGCCGTCAGAGTATTCGTCTGCCAGTTCGGCAATCACTTCCATCTGCTCGATGGACAGCCCACCGAAGGGAACCTTGATGCGCACCATGCCCGGCGCGTCCCAGATAGTTTCAGGGCCTTTCAGCAGGTCGCCGGATGGGAAGTTGAGAGACTGCACACGGATGCCATCATCGCGCTGCCCGTTGTCGTAGCGCTGTCCATAAACGCCGCGCCGCAGCCGGGTTTCGGCGAACACTTTGTCGTCAAGTTTGTTCTGCTGCTTAAGAATGATCTGACCTTCAAAAGTATCTATTTCTTCTGCCAGGTAGTCCGGCATTTTGTCTTCCAGGATGTTTTTCCAAGTCGTCATAGATAGGTGTCTCCCAAACTTCGCCCCGAAAATGAAAAGCCCCAGACGTTGTGTCCGGGGCTTTGAGCGTGCGTGCTTGACTAATCAGGCAGGCGTGTCTAACCGAACCACAACGCGGTGGGGTGAGTGTTGACAACACATACAACAAGCCTGCATCAGATGGTTCACGGATAATCCTTACAAAATGTATTTCACTGCCAAAAGGTACAAAAAAGCCCCGGAGAGGTCTCCGAGGCTGTGATTGATCTGCGAAAAGTTGCTAGCAGCACATAACCTGGCTACCCCTCAGCGGCGGTAACTTGACAACACATACAACAGGTCATCATGTACTGAAACTTCACGGCATTCATCCCAATCTGTACCAACTTATCGTTGATAATAAACCGTGCGCCTGCACCTGTCAAATACCAATATTCACGAAATTTTCCCGTGTAATATGCACAAGCGGAGAACGAATACGCGGCAATCGTTGACGGGTTATTTATGTGTTGTGTAGACTGAATTACCGTTGGGATGCGGAATACAAATGATGAACACGAGTGGTTATCCTGTACTGCTGAAGCTGGAAGGGCGGCGCTGCGTCGTGGTTGGCGGCGGGAAGGTTGCACTGCGTAAGACTCGCGGCTTGCTGCAAGCTGGCGCAAAAGTAAGCATTATCAGCCCGAAGTTGGACGCGGAACTAATGGCGCTGGTCAGCAAGGAGCGCATTGAACTGCTGCAATCCGAATATGCACAAGGAATGCTGGCGCAGCTTCAACCACTGCTGGTCTTTGCGGCAACCAACAGTGCAGCGGTGAATCGGCTTGTCGTTGAGGAAGCGCAAACGCTGAATATGCTGGCTGCCGCCGTTGATGATTCCTCGGACAGCGATTTCTCAAATATGGCGGTGCTGCGGCGCGGGGGCATCACGATTGGTATTTCCACACAAGGAGCATCCCCGGCGTTGTCTGCACATCTTAAGGAAGTTGTCGCTGGGGCAGTAGGTGAGGAATATTCAACGCTAGCGGAGTGGTTGGGTGAGTACCGCACGCTGGCACAACATAAGATCCACTCCGAAAACGCACGAACTGAGTTTTGGTACGGTGTCTTGAACTCAACGATACTCGAACAACTGCGTGATGGGGACGAGACACAGGCACGCGCGACCCTGGATGCACTGTGGGCGGAAGCGGGGCGAGGGCGATGAAAAAGGCGCTCGTGCTTGCCGGACATGGCTCACATCTCAGCCCACAGACTGCCGGACTGGTGTGGCAGCAGGTGGACAAACTGCGGGCGTTGGGTGCTGCCGATGAAGTGACCGCTGCCTTTTGGAAGGAGATGCCATCGTTCGCCAGAGTCATGGATACGCTGGAGGCGAACGATGTGACTATCGTGCCGCTGTTCACGGCACAGGGATATTTTACGCGCAGCGTGATTCCGGCAGAGATGGGATTAACGGGCGCGTTGACCGTTCGTGACGGACGCACGCTGCGCTACGCACGCACGCTGGGCGAACATCCTTTTCTGGGGGAAGTTGTGCGTAGGCGGGTGGAAGATATGCTGACGTTTGTTGATTCGTCACCGAATCATGTTGGTGTGGCGCTGATTGGTCACGGTACGAAACGCAATCCGACGAGCCGCGCCGCAACCGAGGCTCAGGCGCAGCGGCTGCGTGACCTGCAACGGGTGGGTGAAGTGACAGCCGTGTACCTGGACGATACGCCTGCGATTCCCGATGCGTACACGCTGTTGAAGACGCCGATCATCATTGCGGTGCCGAATTTTCTGGCGCTGGGTTCACACACGACCATTGATGTGCCAGAGGCTTTGGGACTGAAAGCTGGCGAAACCACAGGGGTAGTGCGTGGGCGAACGGTGTACTACACTGAGCCGATGGGGACTGACGAAGCGCTGACGAATGCCATTATTGAACTGGCGGCGGAAGCTGGCGCGGAATTGTTGCCACAAGCGCACGGCTCCGCGTGGGATGGCTTCCCGACGGCGGGGCGTGATGTGCTGCTCAGGGAAGTGCGCGAACGGGGTGAGGTGCGTTTTGGGCAGCTTATCCTGACGCCGGGCGAAGTCCGTACTGAGGGCGAGGTTGTCACGACGTTCGACGCCGGATACGCTGCGAGAACATGTACGTACAATTCCGGCGTTTCGTCCGCTGGCGGCTTCAAAGGATATGGCGACGGGCTGGCGTGTGTTGGTGGGCCAAGCGGAGCAGCTTCACGCGGTGGTCGAAACAGTGTATCCGGGGGCGGCTGCGGCGTGGGCGGCGCAGCGGCAGGGCACGCTGAACGTGCAGTTACTGGCGCAAGTCGTAAAGCGGCAGCAGGGCATGTTCCGTGCGCTGGCAGACTTTGAGGCGGTTGAGCAGCAGGTGGAAGCTATCTGCGGCAGGTGTGTGTGTCGTCCAATGTGGTTTCACGTTGGCTTGGAAGATGGTCGCCTGCCGTGCGGTGAGGCGTGTAATTGGTGGATGAGCCGGGTAATGGAGGCAGAAGCGTGACAGAAGTAGGTACGGTATACCTAATCGGCGCGGGGCCGGGTGACCCCGGTTTGATAACGGTCAAAGGGCTGGATATCCTGCGGCGCGCTGACGTGGTGATTTATGATCGGCTGGCACCTGCGGAACTGTTACAGGAAGCACGTAAGGATGCTGAACTGATTGACGCGGGCAAGCAACCGCAAAAGCATCGCCTTGACCAGCAGACGATTAACACGCTGCTGCTGGAAAAGGCACGCGCGGGGAAAATGGTTGCGCGGCTGAAAGGCGGTGATCCGTTCGTGTTTGGACGCGGCGGTGAGGAAGCACTGGCGTGCCGGGAAGCGGGCGTGCCGTTCGTGGTCGTGCCGGGTGTGACGAGCGCGATTGCTGTGCCTGCCTACGCGGGGGTTCCGGTGACTCAGCGCGGGGTTACGGCTTCGTTCACCGTGTTCAGCGGGCATGAAGACCCGGATGAAGCTGTGCAGGTTGATTATGCGGCGCTGGCACGTTCGGGGACGCTGGTTTCACTGATGGGCGTGAGTCATTTGCAGAAGCTGACAGAACGGCTGCTCGCGGCGGGGATGGACGGCGCTACGCCTGCGTTGTGCATTGAGTGGGGGACTACCGAGCAGCAGCGCGTGGTGCAGGGGACGCTGGCGACTCTGGCGCAACTTGCAACTGAAGCGAACATTCAGCCGCCGTCGATTACGGTGATTGGTGAGGTTGTGAGGCTGCGTGAAGCTAGCCTACAATGGTTCAAATAGGCCTAATCTATAGAAATCGGTCAATCCGTTTGATGCAGCCCTGTTCAGACCCGTTCTATACTATTTTTGCCAATGTTCGCTCTGTTTGGATGGAACTGTAACACTGGCGCAGTTCCTGTTCCAGTTTAGCCCAGTCGGAGTCAGGATTGGCAGAGGTGTGACTGGTGATTAAGTCGACGGTGTTGTTTGCAGAGACGCGCAGTTCCGCCGACAGCCGCGCTTGTTCGGGCGAAATGCCGAAAATCTCGCTGTGCAGGTCAATCATGGTACTGACGAATTCGGTTTTGTCCGGTTTGCCGGAGAGGCGGCGATGCACATCCCAGTACTGTTCTTCCAGGACGGCGGCGCGGGCAGGGTCAAAGGATAAGCCGGAGTAACGCAGGGCAACACGGTAGAACTTTTCCAGCCAGGCATAGATGACTTTACGATCATGGTCTTTGGGCACCCATGCCGCCGAAGCGCGTACCACGTAATACGCCGCCAGCAGGGAAACGGGGAAGGGGATGTGAAACTGCTCCTGATTAAGACGCACCAGCAGCGTCAGCATCTTCAGCCAATTGTGTTCGTAGTAGGCGCGCCAGCCAGACGCCTCGAACCAGGCAACGCGATTGGGGTCAAATTCGTAAGCCATTGCGACTGCTCCTTTAGTGTTTGTGTTCGGCAGTGATTTGCAGCTTGTTGACTGCGCCGAGTGCGAGGCAGGCGGGACAGGTGGCTTCGTGCCATGCGCCTAACGCTGACTGAAAGACTTCGCTGCGCGAGGCGTGCGGCATCTGGCGGCGGCGAATGACGTACCATACCCCTAAACCCAGCAGCAGCAAGAGCACTAAGCCGCTAACCAGATAGGGCACAGAGATGATTTCGCCAAGCCTGGACAGCAGCGAGCCACCGATTAAGCCCAGAAAAAAGTGCAGCGTCAGAAACAAGCCGCTGCCGAGTGTAACCCCTGAAACAAAACGATTGAAGGCCACGCCAGCGATACCACAGGCCGGAATGGTGACCGAGCGCACGCCGGGCGTCAGAATGGCGACGCCGATGGTGACGGGGTTGCCATCCTTCACCTTGCCTGTGGCTTTGTCGAGGCGCTCCGGCGTCAGCCCCAGATAACGTCCATAGCGGTAGAGCAGGCTGCGTCCCGGCCCCTGGACGATGGCGAACTGCACAATACCGCCAGCTACCAGCGCGACCAGAATGGCGAGAAATGCCTGCCACAGCACAAACTTGCCCTCCGCTACGCGCGCAGAGGCCGCCAGCATGAGGGCATCGGCGGGAATGGGAATGGGCACCCCGATGGCTTTGATCAGCAAAAGTGTGAAAATTGCGGCTAAACCATACACATCCAGAAAGGTGTTGATGTCCATCTTTGCTCCCCCGTAGAACGCAGTAAACAGCATTATTTACGATTCGTCGAGGAGATTTGGATGTCTGCAAACCAGAGAGCATGAACGCTGCGTAAGTTTGGTAACGGTCTTGATGCGAAGTGAGACCAATGGACATATAATCGGAAACGAGTGTGGAAGCGACGGGATGACGCATGAACGCACCGCAAACAGTTGAACACCGCCGACTGGTAGATTCAGAAGCGCGCTACGCCGATTGGAAAAACTGGGGGCCTTACCTCAGCGAGCGTGCATGGGGGACTGTACGGGAAGACTACAGTGCCGATGGTTCGGCCTGGACATATTTCCCGCATGACCACGCGCGCAGCCGTGCCTACCGCTGGAACGAGGACGGAATCGGCGGCTTCTGCAACCGCTTTCAGAATATCTGCATGGCGGTAGCGCTGTGGAATGGCCGTGACCCGATTCTCAAGGAGCGCTTGTTTGGACTGACCGGCCCCGAAGGCAATCACGGCGAAGATGTCAAAGAATATTATTATTACCTCGACGCGACGCCGACACATTCCTACATGAAGATGCTCTACAAGTACCCACAGGTAGAATACCCCTATGCTCAACTGATTGAAGAAGGGCGGCGGCGCGGCAAGGATGACCCTGAATTTGAACTAATTGACGCGCTGCACGAGGCATTTGAACAAAACCGCTACTTTGATGTTTTTATTGAATATGCCAAAGCAGATCAGGAAAAAGTGCTGTGCCGCATTTCTGTGGTGAACCGGGCAAACGAAGCGGCGGCGCTTCACATCCTGCCGCATCTGTGGTTTCGCAACACCTGGTCGTGGGGACATAACACCGAACGCCCGCAGCTTGCGGCGATCAAAGATGATGTTGTGTGTGCCAAACATCGCCATCTTGGTGAGCGCTTCTGGTATGTGACGGGGGATGGCGTACAGCCGCAGCTTCTGTTCACGGAGAATGACAGCAACAACGAACGCCTGTTTAACATTCCCAACACATCGCATTACGTCAAGGATGGAATTAACGATGCGGTGGTGAACGGACGGACGGAACGGGTGAACCCGGAACGCGTCGGTACCAAGTGTGCCGCGCACTTCAGTACTACGCTGGCAGCGGGGCAGACGTTCACGATCCTCATGCGGCTGGACAACAGCGAGACCCCGAATCCCTTTGATGACTTTGAGGCTGTGTTTACACGGCGGATTCGCGAGGCTGATCAGTTTTATGCCTCGATCCAGAAAGGCAACCTGAGCGAAGATGAACTTCGGATACAGCGGCAGGCGTTTGCAGGACTGCTGTGGAGCAAACAGTTTTATCACTACGGTGTTGAATTGTGGCTGGAAGGCGACAAGTCTGGCCCGCCGCCGCCGGAAACGCGCAAGCATGGGCGCAATTCCGGTTGGAAACATCTGTATAACCTTGACGTGCTGTCGATGCCCGACAAATGGGAGTATCCCTGGTTCGCGGCGTGGGACCTGGCGTTTCACTGTGTCCCGCTGGCGATGGTTGACCCGGAATGGGCGAAGCGGCAGTTGATTTTGCTGCTGCGCGAGTGGTATATGCATCCCAACGGGCAGATTCCGGCTTACGAGTGGGCGTTTGGCGATGTGAATCCCCCGGTACATGCGTGGGCGGCGTGGCGTGTGTTCAAAATCGCGCGCAACCTGACCGGACACGCTGACCACGATTTTCTGGAGCGCGTATTCCAGAAACTGCTGCTGAACTTTACGTGGTGGGTGAATCGCAAAGACCGCAGCGGCAGCAACGTGTTTGAAGGCGGCTTTCTGGGGCTGGATAACATCGGCGTGTTTGACCGCAGCTCGCCGCTGCCGATGGGGGGATACATCGAGCAGGCAGATGGCACAGCGTGGATGGGGATGTTCTGCCTGAATATGCTGGCTATCGCGCTGGAACTGGCGCGCACACGCCCGGCGTATGAAGATGTGGCGACGAAGTTCTTTGAGCATTTCATTTATATCGCCAACGCGATTCATAACCTGGGCGGCGAAGGTGTCAGCCTGTGGAACGCGGACGATGGTTTTTTCTACGATGTGCTGCAATTTGGTGATGGACATCATGCGCCGCTGAAGACGCGCTCGTTTGTGGGCCTGATTCCTCTGTTTGCTGTCGAAACGCTGGAAGCTGATTTATTGGATAAGCTGCCGCAGTTTCGCAGACGGATGGAATGGTTCATGCGGTACCGCCCACAGTTGGTTGACCCGATTGCTTCACTGACACAGGTGGGGCAGGGAAATCGGCGGCTGCTGTCATTGGTCGATGAAAGTCAACTGCGTTCGATTCTGGGGTACATGCTTGACCCGAAAGAATTCCTTTCCGACTATGGGCTGCGTTCTGTCTCCAAGTATCACGAACAGAATCCGTTTGTATGGTTCATGGAGGGTACGAGCTACGGCTTGTCGTATGAGCCAGGCGAGTCGCGAACCGGGCTGTTTGGAGGTAATTCAAACTGGCGCGGGCCGATCTGGTTTCCGGTGAACTACCTGATGATTGAGTCGCTGCAAAAGTATCACCATTACTACGGCGACGAGTTTAAGGTTGAGTTCCCGTCCGGGAGCAAAAAACATCTAACACTGCATCAGGTTTCGGGAGAGCTTTCACGGCGGTTGATTCAGATTTTCCTGCGTAACGAACAGGGACATCGCCCGGTGCTGGGTGAGAATGAAACGATGCAGCATGACGCACAATGGCGCGATTACGTGCCATTCTACGAGTATTTTCATGGGGACAGCGGCAAGGGATTGGGCGCGAGTCATCAAACCGGATGGACGGCGCTGGTTGCCAAGCTGATTCAACAATCTGGCGGGCATGAGCTGTAGCCAGCAAGATGCGGTATAGCCAATAATATTCATAGGGAGATAGCTATGGTTCAGGCGGACATGACGACGGTGGTAATCTTCGGGGCATCGGGTGACCTGACACAGCGCAAGCTGATTCCTGCGCTGTATAACCTGTATCTCAAGAAACGGCTGCCAGAGAAGTTTAACGTAGTGGGGGTTTCGCGCACGCCCTTTACGCATGATGAGTTTCGTGCCAAGGTGCGCGCTGGCGTGCAGGAGTTTTCGGGAAGCTCCTATGAAGAACAGACGTGGAATGAGTTCGCGCCGCATGTCTTCTACAAAAGCAGCAACGCCACGCAGATAGACGACTATAAAGGGCTGGACGCGACCTTCCGCGAGATTGAACAAGGCCCAGCGAACCGCATGTACTACCTGTCGACAGCGCCGACGCTGTACGTGCCGACGGTAGAAAATCTGGGCGCGGCGGGCATGGCGAATGAGGATGAGGGCTGGCGGCGCATCATTATCGAGAAGCCCTTTGGGGTTGACCTGGCCTCGGCGAAGGAACTGAACAAACTGGTGCATTCGGTATTTGATGAGAGTCAGGTGTACCGCATTGACCATTATCTCGGTAAGGAAACGGCGCAGAATATCCTGTTCCTGCGTTTCGCCAATACGATTTTTGAACCCATCTGGAACCGCAACTACGTCGATAACATTCAGATTACCGTAGCCGAAAGCGTGGATGTGGGGCACCGTGCGGGTTATTACGATCAGGCGGGTGTGCTGCGTGACATGTTCCAGAACCATCTGCTGCAACTGCTGGCGCTGGTGGCGATTGAACCGCCCGCGTCATTCAATGCGACAGCGCTGCGTAACGAGAAGGTCAAGTTACTGAGCGCGGTGCGACGGGTTGACCTCCAGGACACGGTGCGGGCGCAGTACGAAGGGTATCTACAAGCCAAGGATGTCGCGCCGAACTCACAGACGGCAACTTATGCGGCGCTGAAGCTGTACGTGGATAACTGGCGCTGGGAAGGGGTGCCGTTCTTCATGCGTTCTGGCAAGGCGATGGCTGCTAAGACCAGTCAGATACGTGTACGCTTCCGCCGCCCGCCGCTGAATATGTTCAATGGCATGAAGAACGACAACGGCAACGTGCCGCCCAACGTGCTGTCGATTTGTATCCAGCCGGACGAGGGCATTCATCTGAATTTCGAGGCAAAGGTGCCGGATTCCAACCGCCAGACACGCTCGGTCAACATGGATTTCACGTACAAGGAAGCGTTTGGGGAGTGTGAGATTCCTGAAGCTTATGAACGCTTGCTGCTGGATGCGCTGGTAGGGGATGCGTCGCTGTTTACACGCAGTGATGAAATTGAGTCCTTATGGGGTATCATTGATCCCATCTTAAAAGGCTGGGAAACGCCAGAGGCTCCAGCGCTTGTGAGGTATGCGCCCGGCAGTTGGGGGCCGTCAGAAGCCGACAACATGCTGGCACGCGATACGCACAAATGGAAGCTGGGCTGTGCATTTGAAGACTGTTAAACCTATGAGCGAGATCAAAGTATTTGCAGATGCCAATGCCCTGATTGAGGCGGCGGCGGAATTGTTCGTCTCGGTACATAATGCGGCGCTGGCCAGTCAGGGGCGCTTCCATGTGGCACTGTCCGGCGGGACGACGCCCAAACCGCTGTACGAACAGCTGGCGTCTGAGGAATACAGCGGGCAGATTGACTGGGCACACACCTACCTCTTTTGGGGCGACGAACGCTGTGTGCCCCCGGATCACGCTGACAGCAATTATCGGATGACGCGCGAAAGCCTGCTGAATCATGTGCCTATCCCACAGGATCATGTCTACCGGATGCGCGGTGAAGTAGACCCTGAACAGGCAGCGGGGGAATACGAAGGCGTGTTGAAGGCGCTGTTTCGTGGCGAGAATACACGTTTTGACCTGCTGCTACTGGGCATGGGCGATGATGGCCATACGGCATCGCTGTTCCCGCATACGGCAGCATTACAGGAAACGCAGCGGCTTGTGGTCGCTAACTTTCTGGAAGCCAAGAACATCTGGCGTATTACGCTGACGACACGAGCGATTAACGCTGCCGCAAACATCGCTTTTCTGGTGTCGGGGGGGGCGAAAGCCGAGCGGTTACATGAGGTACTGAAGGGTGACTATCAGCCAGAGCATTTGCCATCACAGTTGATAAAGCCGGACAATGGCACGCTGCTGTGGTTGGTTGATGCGGCGGCGGCGGCGAAACTCTAGGCGCCTCAATACATATCAGGGTAGCGGCCCATCCATCCTGCGTGATGGTGGGCCGTTTTGTTGATTCCACGCTGGCAAGTCCACTACAATCCTCATCAATATTTGTCCTGTTTGTGAGCAGTTTAACAGAGATTGTTTTACTGACCTGATGTTTTGTGAGGATTGGCTGATGACTGAAAAAATCATGGAGTGCGTTCCCAACTTTTCCGAAGGAAGACGGCCAGAAGTGATCGCGGCGATTGCCGACGAAGTGCGGCGCATTCCGGGTGTGATGCTGCTCAATCAACATGTGGACGCTGACCATAACCGTTCAGTGCTGACGTTTGCAGGACAGCCCGAAGGCGTGGTGAACGCGGCGTTTGCGGCCATTGCTAAAGCCGCGCAGCTCATCGACATGGATCACCATCAGGGCGTGCATCCGCGTCTGGGGGCTGCCGATGTCGTGCCGTTTGTGCCGCTGCAAGGCATGACGATGGACGAGTGTGTGGAAATGGCGCGTGTGCTGGGCGGGCGCGTGGGGGAGCAGCTCGGGCTGCCTGTCTATCTGTATCAGGCGGCGGCGACGCGCGCTGACCGGGTTCATCTGGAGGATGTGCGGCGTGGGCAATACGAAACCTTAAAAACCTCGATTGAGAGCGACCCGAACCGTGTGCCCGATTTCGGCCCGCGCAAAGTGGGAACGGCTGGCGCGGTGATTATTGGCGCGCGCAAGCTGCTGGTAGCCTTCAATGTGTTTCTGACAACGGATGATGTCAGCATTGCCAGGAAAATCGCGGCGGCGGTGCGCCATTCGTCCGGCGGTCTGCGCTACCTCAAAGCGCTGGGCGTGCTGGTAAAAGGGCGCGCGCAGGTGTCGATGAACTTTACCGACTTTAAGCAAACGCCGCTGGCGCGAGTCGTGGAACTGGTGCGGCGCGAGGCCGAGCGCTATGGCGTCGGGATACATCACACGGAATTGGTGGGGATGATGCCTGTTGAGGCGTTGGCCGAAGCCGCGCAGTGGTATTTGCAACTTGACGATTTTGATGCCAGCCGCATTCTGGAGACCCGTATAAATATTGCGAAAGAAATCCAGCGGCTAGAGTAATGCGTATTTTATGATGAGGACTACAATAGACAGATAGGGATCAGCTTCATTCGGGGGGATGGCAACGATGCAGGCTGCACAAACACCGGAACTTGTTGGCAAGCGTTATCGCCTATTGGCTCCGGTGGGGCAGGGCGGGATGGGTACGGTCTATAAGGCTTTGGATCGCCTGACGGGGGAAACCGTAGCGCTAAAGCGTGTCACGGTCTCTGGTGAAGTCCTGCAATTCGCGTCGCGTCCATCACATGGCGACAGCTCGGATTTCCGGCTGGCGCTGGCCCAGGAATTTAAGACGCTGGCATCGCTGCGTCATCCACATATCATCGGCGTGCTGGACTATGGCTTTGATGCGTCCAACGCCGACAGCCAACGGCAGCCATATTTCACGATGATGCTGCTGGAAGAGGCGCAGACCATTACCACGTATGGCAAACAGCAGTCCATAGAAACGCGCGTCGATTTACTGGTACAGACTTTGCAGGCTTTGGCCTATTTACATCGACGGGGGGTGCTGCATCGTGACCTGAAACCCGATAATGTCCAGGTGGTAGACGGCCAGATTAAGGTACTAGATTTTGGTCTGGCGGTGGCACGCAATCAGACAAGCGAACACGGTGAAAATGCGGCGGGCACACTGGCCTATATCGCGCCGGAAGTGCTGCTTGGAGAGGCAGTGAGTGCCGCATCTGATTTGTATGCCGTTGGCGTGATGGCCTATGAACTGTTTGCCGGACGCCACCCGTTCATCACAGATAAACCCTCGACGTTGGTCACCGATATTCTGAATACTCCGGCGGAACTTAACATTCCTGAACTGGCAGGATTAGACCGGCGACTGATCGCAGTCCTCGAAATGCTGTTGAACAAAACACCTCAAACACGCTATCAAGATGCCTACGCGGTCATACGTGACCTGCGCCAGGCGCTGGATTTGCCGATGATTGGCGAGTCTGCTGCCATCCGTGAGAGTTTTCTGCAAGCCGCAGAATTTGTCGGGCGTGAAGCTGAACTACAGCTTCTGGAAACCAATCTGATGCAGGCCACAGATGCGCGCGGAAGTGTGTGGCTGGTGGCTGGCGAGAGTGGTGTGGGTAAGTCACGCCTGTTGGACGAACTGCGCACGCGGGCGCTGGTACAGGGAATTCCAGTGCTGAAAGGGCAGGGGGTGGCCGAAGGGGGCATGTCCTATCAGCTATGGCGTGAACCGCTGCGCCGACTGGTACTGAATGCTGGGATGAGTGATGAGGAAGCGGGCATTGTGAAAGAGATTGTGCCCGACCTTGAAATGTTACTTGAGCGCGCGGTTCCTGATGTCATGCCGCTCGAAGGGTCGCCACATCGTCAGCGGTTGCAAAAGACCATTATTGCGCTATTTGAAAAACAGACCGAACCCCTGCTGCTCGTTCTGGAGGATTTGCAATGGGCACAGGAAAGTCTTGATGTGCTCAAGTCTTTGCTCAGTGTGGTACAGGGTTTGCCCCTGATGATCGTGTGCAACTATCGCATTGACGAACGCCCTGAACTGCCCGCCAACTGCCGGGGGCGCAGGTTATGAAACTGGAACGCCTGGACGAAGCCAGTATCGCCCGTCTGAGTGCGTCAATGCTCGGTATAGAAGGCAGCCAACCAGAGATTGTCCACTTCCTACAGCGCGAGACCGAGGGTAACGTCTTCTTTCTGGTGGAAGTGGTGCGCACACTCGCCGAAGAAGCAGGACAGCTTGAACGCATCAGCTATATGACGCTGCCTGCGCGGGTGCTGGCAGGTGGTGTGCAGCGTATCGTTCAGCGGCGCCTCAGCCGTTTGTCGCCGCAGGAGCGTACCTATTTGCAGATGGCGGCGATATTAGGACGACAGTTGGATTTGCGGCTGCTGCAAGCCTACAGCGGCAAGGACGATCTCGAAGCTGAATTGACGGCCTGTGCCAACGCCATGATTCTGGACGTGCAGGATAACCAGTGGCGCTTTGCCCATGACAAGCTGCGTGAAGGTCTGCTAGGGGAGTTCAACGAAGAAGATCGCCGTCAATTTCATCGGCGGGCGGCTGAGTTGATTGCCAGCGTCTATGAGGAAGACGCGGCGCAGGCGGGCGCGCTTGCTTATCATTGGGGGATGGCGGGCGATACCGAGAAAGAACTGATTTATGCTACACGCGCTGGCGATGAAGCCTATCGTATGAATGTGCATCAGTCGGCTGCGCATCACTATCAGCGCGCACTGCAACTTGCGTTAGACGACGAGAAGACCGCCGCGAAACCATTGACGCATCTGTACACGCGTCTGGGACGCGCTTATGAACTTGATACGCGCTACCAGCAAGCTGTCGATTTGTATACTGAGTTTGAGGCCCTGGCGCGGCGTCGGCAAGATAAACCGATGCTGCTGGCGGCGGTGCTGAACCATGCAGTTGTTGTGTCTGTGCCTAATGCAGTTGTTAACCTTGAAGAAGGTGAACGCCTCGCGCATCAGGCGCTTGCCCTATCGGAGGAGTTGGGGGATCGGGCGGCAGAGGCGAAAGCGCTGTGGTGCCTGCTGCTGACAGGATTCTATGGTGGGCAGTTGACAAAGGGTATTGAGTACGGCGAACGCTCATTAGCCATTGCACGGGAGCTTGATTTGCGTGAGCAGCTCGCGTATACACTGAATAACCTCGCGCTGGTGTATATCAACGTTCAAATGCCTAAGGCACTGATGTATCTGGAAGAAGTGGAGCAGTTGTGGCGGGAACTGAATAACCTGTCCATGTTAACGGATGCGCTGGGGATGGCCGTGTTTGCCCAATATCTGACGGGGCACTTTGATAGAGCCATTGTGGCTTCGCAGGAAAGTTACCGCATCAGTACGGCGATTGGAAATCTGTGGGGACAGTCATTTAGCCTGATGCTGGTAGGCACGATTTATGCACAGCGAGGTGAGATTGACTCTGCATTGGATATTATGGAACGCTGCCTCGATCTATCCTTGCGTGCTGGGCATGTGGCGCCATTAGTGGAGACACAGCTTATGATTGCCGAGACGTATATGGACCTGGGAGCGTTCAGTCAGGCAATGGAGGCGACGGACACAGCACGCCGCGCGGCAGATATGTACATGGCTGCGCAAGCGTTCACAACTGAGTATTACAGGGCGTGGATCCATTTTATGAGCGGAGACATACAAAAAGCCGAAGCCTTGTTTAAGCAGTATATTCCCACATTCAATCAGGAATATGCGGCGGCGGTGCTGTTTGCGTCGCAGATTATTATTCGTTTGCAAGTGGAATTCGCGCTGCTGCGAGAGGATTATCCACAGGCGCAGCAGTTCGTGCAGCAAGCGGATGGGTTATTTGCGGGAAGCGGTGTGCAGATTGCCGACGGCGAGATTAGTTACTACAAGGGGCGAATCGCTTTCGCCTCAGGACAGATTGACGATGCCCGCGCGCACTTTACGAGTGCCGTTACTGTGGCACGCAACAAGGGGCTGCGGTTCCTGCTTTTGCGTATCCTTCCTCTGTTGGCAGAGGTCGCAGAAAAGGATGGCGATAGCAGCGCACAGCGTGCCTGTATGCAGGAATTAACCGATACTGTAAGCTACATTCAGGAGCATACGCAGCGGGCGGATTTGCGCGAAAGTTTTGCAGCGCTGCCGATTGTCAGACAGGTCATAAAAGATAAAAGTAAGTGAGACTATTCTAAAAAACTTGTGAAAATTAGGAGATGTTTGATTGCAATACCCCGTCATGCATCGTAGACTACTCCTAGGTTTTGTCCGTCTAGAACCGTATCCTAACAAAATACGTGTTCATTTTGAGTTTTTTCGCAGTATACTCTTGGTTGTAAACTGCGATGCAATAGTCAGGTAGTGAATCACGGGATGTATTTCACAGTTTGATGGGATACACTGTGACAGAGTAGAGTACACAGAGGCAGGAAGTTATGGAACTGCGCGAATATGTACGCATCATATTAAAAAGTTGGTGGTTGATCGTTCCCATCACGTTACTGTCTTTGTCGGTGGCGTTGTTTTTCAGCTATCAGCAAATACCGATTTATGAATCGACTACAAGTTATGTAACGGGCCTTTCAACCGGTATCGGCAATACACCCGACACGATTTACGCATTTGATACGCTGACTGGCCGTGACCGTATTTTCGTCACGTATTGCAAAATAATGGAGAGTGATGCGGTGTGGCGGCGTGCGCAGGAACTGCTGGGCATGAATCCTGATGCGCCCGGCATTGACTTAAAACTTTACACGCGAGCCTGCTCCAACCTGCCCTCCAGCAATATTCTGCTGCTCGTGGTTCAGGGGCCGTCGCCGCAGTTGGTGTCTGACCTGAATACGGCGATTGGTCTGGCTGGCATCGAGCAGGGGAATCCGATGTTTCCGTACTTCCCGGTGACACGGCTTGACCCCGTCTATCTGGAACCCGAACCGATTTCACCGAGCCACAGCCGCGATGCCTTACTCGGCGGCGCCATTGGTCTGGTGATCAGCGTTACCATCGCTTTAGTGCTGGATAACCTGCGCAGCCCACTGGAACGTCTGGAATCGCTGTCCATTCGCGACCCACTGCTCAATACGTTTAATGACCGCTATTTCCAACAGCGTCTTACCGAAGAGGTCAATCGTGCTCGTATCCGCTATCGTCCTTTGAGTATGGTTTTCTCAAGGCTGGTACCGAATGAAGACTTCGCGCTGCTGCCTGAGAATATTCAGGACATGCTGATGCGCAACGCCGCGATGTATATGCAGAATATGCTGCGTGAAGGTGATTTGTTAGCCTACAACCGCAAGCAGGATATCTTTGAAATCCTGCTGCCTGAAACCCCTAATCATGAGGCGAAGGAACTGGTGACGAAGCTGCACACTGAGGTTCGTAATCAGACCTTCCGGGTAGACCAGTATGTGTCCAACTTCAGCATGAGTTCTGGTGTGGTTGAAGGCAGCGGTGAAACGCTGGAACTTCAAACCATGATTCAACAGGCAATCAAGGCGCTGGAAAAGGCACGCCAGAACGGCGAAAACACGATTGTGTTTATGCGCGGCGCACCAAGCCCGTTCGTGCTCGAAGATACGGATATGGATGGTATCCCAGCCCGTTCTGCCTCAACTGAGATGAACGAGTACGTTGAAGTACCGCTGCCCGCGCCGATTTCGGCTCCCTCTCTTGGGGCAAACAGCAGCGCTGGAACCGTGAAAGAGTCGCGGTCACTCTCTGCTTCTGCTGCACCCGGGTCAGCCTTTGTTGGTTGGGATGACACGCCGGACAACAGCGAGTCTTATGGCGACGACTATGTATCAGCATGGCTTGGCTCTTCTTCGCCCTCAAATGGAATCGACCTGAACAGCATGATCGCTGATGTCCGCCCGATGGATGACCTGGATACGGAATCTGAGAATCGAGCTGGAGACAACCACAAAGATGGCTAGTTTTCCTGCTTTACCCTCTACTAAGTTAACGTTGACCACGACCAATAAGCGACAACTGAAGAAGATGTCAGTTGTCGCTGCTGGTACGTTGATTGCCTTAGCGATGAGTGCTGCTGTCGGTGCAATTGCTAATGGCTGGTTGGTCATCCTTGGCGCGATAGCCGTCGTAGCCGGATTGTTTATGGTGATGCGTCCGCCTTTCGGGATGTTTGTGCTTATCGTGTTTGTATACCTCGATGCCTCGAACATCATCGAAGTGAACTGGGGTATCCCGAAGCTCAATCAAATTCTAGTAGCGCTTATCTTTGTGGCCGTACTAGGGACGCGCGCCATTATCCAGCATAAACCGCTGCGGTTGCGCGCGACTGAAGGCGCTGTTATCTTGTACGGCTTCGCGATTACGCTGTCCATTTTTGCCAACAACTCAACCGTGACAAATCCTAAGGTGTTCAATCAGCTTATGGACTTTGTCAAGGATTTCGCGATTATTCTGATCATCGTGCAGGTTTCTGACGAAGAAAAAGCATGGAAAACGATGCAGTGGACGATTATGTTCGCTGCTGCATTTTTGTCCCTGCTGACCTGTTATCAGATGCTATCAGGAGATACCTCGAACGACTTTTATGGTTTTGCGAATGCCCCTGTGCATGAAATCGTTACAGGGTTTGACAGCACGCGTCCTACCGGGCCTCTGGTAGACCCGAATTTTTATGCGCAAATTCTACTGATGGTTTTCCCCTTGGCAGCGTATCGCGTTGTCGATGAAAAGAAGAAGCTGCCGCGCGCTATGGGTTTGATATGCGCGGCGCTCATTGTGGGTGCGATCATATTCACGTACTCACGTTCAGCATTCATCATGATTCTCGTAGTGAGTGTTGCCATCATCCTTGAACGCCGCATGAATATCTATAAGTTTGCTGCCATTGGCGTTGCGATTCTGTGGTGGCGCTGCCTATTTTGCCTAAAGGTTACCTGGATCGTATGGCGACCTTAGGCAGTGCGGGTGCCGATGCGGGCGGACAAACAGAAGCCTCCTTCCGTGGTCGTTCCAGCGAAGCTATTGTTGCGACACAGATGTTCATGGATTACCCGTTGTTTGGGATAGGTTACAGCAACTATGAACGTAACTATCAGCGTTATTCCCAGGTATTAGGTCTGGATGACCGCAGCGAGGAACGTCAGGCGCATAGTCTGTATCTGGAGGCTGCGGCAGAGACTGGCGTTGTGGGCGTATTCGCATTTACCTTAATGTACCTGTTCACGTTCCGTTCGGTTTGGATTTCGCGTAAACAGCTTATCCAGATTGGACGGTCTGATTTACTGCCCTGGCTAACGGGATTAGCGCTTGGGCTTGTGGCATATCTCTTGACCAGCATATTTTTGCATGATGACTATGTGCGATACCTCCGTCTGATGATTGGCATGAACCTGAGCGTTTCAGCCCTTACCGAGGCATTGGTTCATGAATATAACCAGAGAAAGACTCACAGCGCTCTGGTCGCCTCCCCGTATGAGGGCATTTCCATTAGTGAGCCATCCAAATAGTTGAGGATTAACGTGGCTGTAACGACATTGAACTCGTTTCTAAAAGAAAATTCTGGCGCGGTGAAGCGCACTGCTCTGATTTTGGGTCTGATACTGGTGTATGCGCTGCTGGTTAGCCCGCATGTGTTTGCCCAAAATGCAACCGAGACGCCGCTGCCCGCCTGCCAGACGTATCATCTGACGGGTGATATTGGTCGCGTGCGTTCCTGCGCAGGGGATGACTGTAATGTCATTGGCGGTTTCACATCCAGCGAAGCCATCTGCGTGCTGGGGATCGCTGAAGACGATGCAAACTGGCGCCTTGTGCAGCTTGGTACGGATGACACGACGGAACAGCGCACAACAGGCTTTATGCGTGCTGACCTGATTACCCCCGGTCAGCCTGGAACGCCATCGTCTGCTTCCAGCTACTGCGATGCGTGGGAAGTGACGACGCCACAGGTAAATGTGCGCTCCTGCGCGGAAGCAACCTGTGGCTCGATTGGCACGTTGAACCAGGGTGACCGTGTGTGTGCGACGGGTTACAGCGGCTCTTATAAAGACTGGCAGGAGGTGGAATATCTGCCGGGGGTCACTGGGTACGTCGATTCATCTCTGATGGATTTTGTGAATGTCGATGATTTTCCCTGTGACACGTATCAACCAATTTCGGATGTTACTGTCTATTCCTGTGCAGGGATTGGGTGTGCCAGTGTTGGCACGCTGGCACCAGGGGATACCGTTTGTTCTTCGGGCACTGTCAGCGAAGAACTGGATTGGATTCGGATTTCATACGGGACTACGGGCGAAAGCGGCTACCTCCTCACGCGCAATTTACAGGTGGTCAGCGAAGAACAACTGCTGACAGTAACCCCCACGATTGAGCCGACCTTAGAAGCTCGTGCGATTGCCCGTGCTTCAATCAATGTGCGAGCAAGTAATGACTCGACCTCTGATGTGGTGGGTATTCTGCCCGCGAACACGGGCGCGCGCATTATTGGCGTCGGCGAAAACGGCTGGTATCTGGTCGAACTGGACACAGGGGTACAGGGATGGGTATCGCCGACCTCGGTACAGACGGTGGGTGATCTGAGCGGTGTCCAATCGGCGGTTGCCTTAAGTACGCAAGCGCCTGAGGCCGTGACCGGCACCAGCGTTGCGCAGGCGGCATCAGCGACAGCATCGCAGACAACTGCACCGACTGAACGTGTGGCGACGGTTACGTCTCAAAGTCAGCCGACTTCGCCTGCTACCGACACTCCGGCAAGCACAACGGCTCCAACGGAAACGCTGCCTGCGCCAACAGAAACGGTCTCTGCGGCTACTGCTCTGGCTGCCTGTACCTACTATCAAGTAAATTCTGACGCCATCAACGTTCGCAACGCGCCCACTACATCCGGGGAGGTCGTTGCCACTTTGCAGCGTAACAGTGCGGTTTGTGTGCGTGGCGAGGCTGCCAGCCAGGATCAGAACGCATGGTACACTGTGGATTTGAACCCGAACGGGAGCACCCCAACTATTGGTTATGTGGCGCAGTTTCTGGTGGTTCCCTTCCAAGGGGCAACACCAACGCTGGTGAACAGCCCCGTACCGACGAATACCGGTTCGGCGGTCACCGCTGACGTGGTGGAAACCGCGACGCTTCCGGCAGATGGCACGCAGATTGTGTGTCCGACGGATGTTCCAGCGGCGACAGTGCTGCCCGGCGAAACTCCTGCTGCAACGACGCAGGCTTCCGTGCCGTCCATCGTTGGCTGTATCACGCCGACGCCGACGCCGCTGCTGACGGCGCAACCGACACAGTTTGCCAGCGACGTGATTCTGGCCCGCGATATTCCGCTGACGACTCTGGGCGTGCGCCAGAACATCACGCTGCGTTCACCCCAGGGTATCGCACAGTTCCGTTTACGTATCCCCGATGACTGGGAACCGACGGGCAACTCTGTGCTTTATCTGAATCTGGAATACTTTGAAGATGCAACGGGTGCGATTGGCGTGGACTTTGCGCCGCCTATCACGACGCTGGACATTCGTCTGGACGATAATTTGATTGGCTCTGTGTCGCTGAACGCTAATACCATAGGCGTTCAGACGCTGCAAATCCCGCTGCCCGCCAGCATTCTGGCAAACCCGGTGCGGCGTTCGCATACGGTGAGCATTTCACTGGATGCCCGCGATGCCTGCCGCGTCAGACTTGAGTCGCGTGCGTTCATCCGCGTTGACCAGTCGTTTGTCCATTATGAATATCGCGAGTACCTACCCGTTCTCGACCTCGCGCGCTATCCGCGTCCGCTGTTTAACAACCGCCGCATCGTCAACGAATTTGAATCGGCATGGATTGTGATGCCCGCGCAGCCCAGCGAAGCTGACTACCAGGCGGCGGCCAGTATTTCCGCTGGTTTGGGTCTGCTGACATCGGGCGATTTGCAGGTGCGTGTTGTGACGGCTGATACACTGACGACGGCTGATCGTGAGGCCAATCACCTGATTCTGGTTGGCGAGGTCGGCACGAATTCGATGATTGACGACCTCTACAGCCGTAACGCTTTGCCGACTACCTTGAATGCTGAGGGGCAGTTGACGTTCAGGGACGAAGCGATTGACAGCCAATCGGGTGTGGTGCAGCTTATCCAAAATCCTGAAAACGCACGGCGCGCTATATTCGTCGTGACCGGACAGTCGGACCTTGCGCTCACGCGTGCTGGTCAAGCCCTCGGTGGACGGCCATCCGTTTTGGGACTAGGTGGCACGCTGGCGATCATCAGTGACACGCAGCCGTTGTTCCACCCGGTCACGAGCACTGTCTTTGAGCAGCCAGTGACCTTTGCTGACCTGGGTGTCACCGATGACATTATCTTAAGCGGTATCGGCACTCAGATTACGACGGTTGAATTTACCATGCCGTTTGGGGGTGTTCTGTCACAGGATGCCTACGTCAATATCGATTACAACTACTCGCAAATTCTGGCGGGTGGAAATTCTACGTTCACAGTAGAAATGAACTCCATTCCGATTGGCAGCACGCCGCTGGTGAGCCTGACGAGTGGTTCACCCACGCCGACACAGCTTCCATCGTCACACACTCTGCGCATTGGCATTCCGGCGACCAGCGTAATACCCGGCAATACGAACACCCTGACGCTGCAATTGGATGTCCCGCTGGATTATGGCTGTGAACCGCCGAATCCGACAGCAAGCTGGTTTACCATCAGCCGCAACAGCACGTTGTTCCTGCCGCGCACGTCCATTAACTCGCAGCTTCTGCTGCCCGTTGTTGGGCTGTTCCCTGTGCCTATGAATTCAGTGCCCAACTTGCAGGATGTGTGGCTCGTGCTTCCCGCTAATCCTACCCCGCAGGAAATGGAGCAGGGGATGCAGATGTTCTCCCTGTTAGGCGCGCAAACATCGCTGGGTGAGGGCTTTATCCCCCACATCAGCCTGGGCGAACTGCCGACGGGGACGGATTTGTCGCAGTATCACTTTATCGTCATTGGGCGACCATCCACGAATGCGTTCCTACAAGACCTTAATCCGAACCTGCCACAGCCGTTTTTGGAAGGCTCGGACCAGATCTAGCAAACCTTAGATGACGTGCAGTATATTCTGCCGCCGGGCTTTTGATGTCGGTAACGGAGATGATCAGGCCGCCGTGGGCACCAAACCGCTTGATCTCTGGTGATTACGGGTACATCTGGAGAGGGCAGGCGAATGCGGCGACGGCGCCTATCAGCCGTGCCTATGACAGCACACAACTGCAAGGCGACATTGTGTTCGTCGGGGCGAATGAGGTGAGTGCTATCAACTCCAACACGGTAGAACGGGTGGAGATCTCCGGACTCGGTACCACAGTTTGCGACAGATGACGCCACCATTGCCAGCGTTACACCGATGCCTGTTTGGACAGTGACGAGTACCCGACACTGACCCTGCCGCCGAGCAAATACGCCGGGGCCGACAGATCAGCCTACTGGCATCTATACCCTGACGCCTGTTCCGACAGAAGCGACGATGGTCCTTAATGTTCACACCACGCCCGACAGGCGAATACCAGCCCGCAGGAACGGAACTGCCAAATTCAATTCTGATTCTGATGGGCGTTACCGCTGGCGTGGTTGTACTGGTGCTGATTTACGGATTATTCCTGTGGATTAGGGCACGCCGCCGCGCTGCAAAACGTTAGTGAAATTTCGGGGGCATGGCCCTGTGCTGTGCCCCTTCTCCCGCTACCTCTGACGACTTTGAATTCAACTCGGACAACTAAGATGAGTAGATTGCGCTTCCTGGTTCTCACGCTGTTTCTGTTTACTGGATTGCAGATGGCGCAAGCCCAGTCAACTGCCTGGTGGCTGACAGGTTCTACGCAGAAAATTACCCCCGAAGTCCCTCAGCCTGACGATACAACACTGAGTTTGCACCTTCATACGGCACGGCAGGAGTACGCTCCTTTCCAAATTGTGATCGCCAGCGAAAACACGGATGCTAACCTGCCGTCCCCGGTAGCAGACTTTCCCGGCGACTATTTCACTCTGCAACTGTACGAAGAGTACTTCATCGACATCAACTACCCGCCGGATGAACCGGAAATCTTTTCGCTGGCACGCCTGACGACGGCCACGACGATCCCCGATGGCCTGCGTCCACTAGGAGATACTTTGCCTGCGGCACATGAGGGTCGGGTGGTGATATGGGCAGATTTGTACGTGAAGCCGGAGACGCCCGCAGGCGATTACACGCTAACCCTGACCTTTGGAGATGCCGGAACCCGTACTGTAACCATCAGCGTTTACCCCTTGGATTTAGGGGCATCGGCAGCGATGAGCGTACTCGTGCCTGTGGACTATGACTGACGCCCGAATTCTATGCCCCGGATGGTGATGGCGCAGCGTTCTCGACGAGCCGTCAATCAACTGCTGCTTGAGCATGACCTGACGCTTGGCGGCTCGACGGGGTTCCCGAGCTTACGGAAGACGGCTGTGACTTCTCCATGTTCGACGCTGAAATCGACGCCATGCCGCCGGGAAGCAACTTCTATGCTCCCGGCCCCTATCGCATCGATTGGGAAGAATACCTGTTTAACGACCAGAGTGGAAATCCCTACACGGTGACGGACTTCAATGATCCCTACTTTGTCGAACAGGTAAGCCAATTCTACACCCAACTGGCTGACTATCTGCGCGCGCATACCCGACTTGACGGCGCGCTGGCTTACCCAACCGACGAGTCGCGCTGGGTGGCTGACGAACCGGATCACAACGGCCCGGAAGGCTACGTGCATCTTTCCCAGTGGACAGCGATTATTCGACAGTCTGGCCTGCGGGTCACATCATCGCGTGTCGCGCCGCTGCCTGTATACTCGGCGGATTGGCTGCCGACTGAACAAATCGCGGATGACACGCATGTCCATGTTGATCTGTTTGATGCTGACCCGGAACTGTTTCAGCAGTGGTCAAGCACACCAGGACACACCGCCAGCGTCTATCTCAACGAATACGGCGATCTGATTGATATGCCAGCGGCCATTCATCGCGGCATGATCTGGCATTCGTATGCGCGCGGGGTACGCATGATCGCGGGCTACAATGCGATGGAGTGGGTTAACCAGCGCTACGACCTGGTTGACCCCTGGACAAATCAGGAAGACTTGCGCCCGGTTTCTGGTTATGGCGGCGGGGCGTTGGTATATCCCGGCCCACTGCCATCGATTCGTCTTAAAATGCTGCGCGAAGGCGTGGAAGATGCCCGGCTGCTGGATGCTTATGCTGCCGCCGCTGGCATTGACGCCGCGCGGCAGTTTGCCGCGTGCTTAACTCCCGGTGCGCTCGCGGATCAGAATCCCGCGCCTGATTTGTGGGATAGGGCACATGAAGCGCTGCTGGTTGCTCTGCGTGATGGAACCAGCCCGGACAGTGCCATCTGTGTCCCGCCTGTGACGTTTACCGACGAACGGGTCATTTTTAATGGCGATGACAGAGCTGCTTTAGGCGATTGGGCATTTGATGTCGTGGAAGGCGATGCAGTAGCTTCACCTTTCCCCGATTCCGGTAATGCGCTGCAACTCGTCTTTGGCTCAGGCGGCGGTGTGGCGGAACTATGGCTGGGCGGGCAGGACTGGAGTGGTTACGACGTGCTGCTGGTTGACGTGCGCAACGACTCGCCGACGTTTGCAGAACTGGATGTGGCGCTGGGCGATGACCCTGGTGAATATCTGCTGCTGCGCAACGGTGCCATCATCCTCGGCCCACAAAGACAGACAACGCTGATGCTGCCGCTGGTGATTCCCTACACGGATAATACAACATCGTTCGCCTGGGATGCTGTCGATTACATAGACCTGGCGACGAATACGAGTATTGAACGTGAAGACGGCTATGGCGAAGAACAGGTCTATGAATTGACGCCGCGTACTCTGGTGGTTGATAACATTCGTCTGGCACGGATTGAACGATGACACAACGTCCTTATCGTGTTTTGTTGATTGATCTGGCGCAGGCATTTGGTGGCGCTGAAGTGCGTGTGCTGGCACAGGCGCGCGCCTTGCAGGGGCGGGTTGAACGCTGTGAAGTGCTGACACTGCGCGGCAGTACACTGCATGAGCGTCTGAAGCAGGAAAATCTGCCGCATCAGACGGTGACTGTTGGACGCGGAAATCCCGGTATCCTTTTTGAGGTACGCCGGGTGATTAAGGACGGCGGATTTCAGGTGGTGGATGCGCACAATGTGCAGTCGATTCTGTGGGGCGATTTTGCGGCAGCGCTGGCGGGCGCACGCGGACGCGTGGCGACTATTCACAGTGATTACGGCAGCGAATATCCTGGCCTGAAAGGGAAATTGTACGATGGTGTCGTGACGGCCTCACGAAGCGTCGTGAAACACTATATCAACGTTACTGAAGTGCTTCAACAGAAAGCTCAACGTGAAGGGTATGGCGGACGCAGCACACTCATCCCCAATGCGGTGCTCATCCCGCCGGAACCGCTGCCCAAGAAAGACACGCGCTTTTACGGGGAATGGGGATTTGCCCCGGATGATTTCGTCGTAGGCATTCTGGCGCGCCTGAAGCCCGTGAAAGGGCATTCGTATCTGATAGACGCTTTTGGACAGCTCAAGGATTTGCCGCAAGCGAAACTATTGATCGTGGGCGACGGGCCGCTAGAGGCTGAACTGAAGGCACAAGTAGAGTCTCTCGGTTTGGGTAAGCGAGTCGTGTTTACGGGTTTTCGGCAGGACATCCCCGATATTCTACAGGCGATAGACTGCATGCCAGCATCCCTCAGCGAAGCGCCCTACGCGGTGCTGGAAGCTGCCTCCTATGCACGTCCTTTGCTCGTTACCGCTGTCGGTGGGCTAAAAACGCTGCTGAAACATCAGGATACAGGGCTGCTGGTAGCGCCGAAGGATGCCGCCGGGTTAGCAGACGCTGTCAGGTGGATGTCAGTCATCAAATGACACTGTACAAATCGGACTGAACGGGTACGATATGGTCGGGGAAGTCATTTAGTGTGGACACCATGATTGCCTCTGTATTGGAAGTTTTGTTGATAAAGGTAGTACGGTAATGAACAAGTCTCAACTGCTGGCGGAACTGCTGCACAAATCGGGCGGTACGCGGGGATTGAATATGTGGTGGGGGCTAACCATTGCACGACCCAGTGCTGGCCTATCACCGCATCGATGATTAGCGCGCGCCTGATTTCAAAGACAGCCGGTAGTTAGTGCCTCGCCAGGTTGTTTGCCCGCGAGATGGAGTATGTCGCGGCGAACTTCAATGTCATCGATCTGGATACGCTGCAAGCTATCTGTTTAATAATAAGCCCCTGCCGGAACGCCCACTGCTGATTACGTTCGATGACGGTTATCTCGACAATTATCAGAATGCCTATCCCATCCTCAAGAAACGCCGGGTTTCCGCAGTCATCTTTCTGGTGAGCAGCGGGATGGAAGACCCTGCGCGCGTCTGTGGTGGGATAGATGCGGCTACTGTGCTTCCGCTTCACGCAGAAAACCAGTGCGGTACTGCCGCTTGATTGGCGAACAGTCGTGGACAACACCTGAGGAGCGCAAAGGCGTGCGCGAACAATTGATGCGCCGCCTGAAACAGAAGTTCCTGACAGATCGAAGGTGACTGCCGTGCAGCAGATGCGTGAAGTGCTTGGCGTTGAACCAGACAATGCAGCATTTTATGAACTGGGATCAGGTGCGCGAAATCGTCGCGAACGGTATTTCGTATAACCGCATGCAGTTACGCATCCGATTATGACCGCATCCAGTTTGAGGAACGAAGCTTAAACGCGGTCAGCGCGCGTGCGAGAAGAAACCGGACTAACAGCCGATGCCTTCGCAATCCCCAACGGCACTCCAGCGGATTACAGCCGTGAGACGCTGCAAGCGCTGCGCGAAACGGGTTATACCACCGCGTTTACGCTTAGCCCTGGGCCTGTTCCTGCCGAAGAAGCACGCCGTTTCCCGCTGCAAATCAAGCGTGTCTATCTGGGACACAAGGACACCTTTGAAATCTTCGCCGTGAAAGTCATGGGGCTTGAGGCGATTTTAGAACGCGCACCCTACCTACAAGGATAAAACATGCGAGTGTTTGTCGTCGAGGCATCCGCAAAAGGCGGTCTCATTCATTACAGCTATCACCTGTGCCGGGCATTGCAGCGTATCGGCGTCGATACCACGCTGGTTACGTCCACTGCCTACGAACTGGATGACATGAAGCATGAGTTTCATGTTGAAAAGCTGCTGCACCTGTGGGACCCGCGCGGCGGCAAAGGGGGTAATCCGATCTGGCGCAAGGTGCGACGAGGCATACGCGGGGCGCAGTACGTTGCGGAATGGCTGCGTCTGGTCAATTACCTGCGCCACGAAAAGCCAGATGTTGTGCTGTTTGGTGAGATGCGTTTTGCCTTTGAAGTGCGCTTCCTCAAGATGCTGCGGGACTCTGGGTTGAAACTGGCCGATATTGTACATGACGTGCGCGCCTATGATACCAGCCGTGATGCAACCAACATTGTGCTGGAGGATGAGGGACATCTGCGCCAGTTTGAACGCATGTATGAGCAGTTTAATGCTTTGTTCGTCCATGATAAAACCAACTACGACCTGTTCATTGAGTTATATAAACGTGTGCCGCCCGCCCACGTTCACGAGATTCCATTGGGTACGAATGAGATCGTGCTGGAAGTCACGCCGACCATCACCGCTGCGGAATTGCGTAAACAGCTAAACATCGCTGACGGCCAAAAGGTAGTGATGTTCTTTGGCACGGTCACCAAGTATAAGGGCGTTGAAGACCTGATCCGTGCGTTCCCGATGATTCACAAAGAAACAGGCGCGCGGCTGGTTATCGCAGGATTCCCGGCCAAGGACATTGACCCGGATGCGCTGAAATCGACGGCGCGCGAATTAGGGGTTTACGAGCATGTCTCGTGGCTGCTGGATTATGTGCCGAACGAACATGTGCTGCCGATGATGGAAATCAGCGATGTGGTGGCGCTGCCATACCGCGCAATTTCACAGAGCGCCGTGATTCAAATTGCGTATGCCTGTGGCAAGCCTGTTGTAGCGACGCGCATCGGCGGCTTGCAGGATGTGGTTGAAGATGGGCAAAGTGGATTTCTGGCGGAAGCCGAGAACACGCAATCACTGGCTGATGCCTGCAATCGTATCCTTGCCAACCCCGAATTGGCAGGAAAAATGGGCGAACGGGCGAAGGTGCTTGCGGATACCCGTTTTGCCTGGAAAAACGTCGCAGAACGCATTGTAGAGGCCTTCAACGGGCTTCAGTAGTCCGATGGTAAAGCAACCTAAAAGCGCCGGGAGAAAACCTCTCGGCGCTTTTGTTTACCCATTTGCTGACTAACTGGCGGATGCACGTTCGGGCAAGAAGCGCTCACGCAGTTGACCTGCCACGCGCAGCACCATGTCGCGTTCCAACCAGTAAAGCGCGGCGATGTACACAAGCCCACCGACAGCGATGGACAGCACCAGCGAGATGACTCCCGGCAAACCTGCTGTCGCCTGCAAGCTGAGCCAAACAGCAACGCCCATAATAGCGGAGCCGACGACGGAAGGAATGAACTGCGCGAAGGTTTTGCTCACGGGAAGTTCGAGCAGGCGAATAGCGATGAACAGTCGCACTGTGCTGACCACAAAGGCCACGCAAACGTGCCCGAATGAGACGGCAATTGCGCTGATATGCGCCATGAAGTACAGGACGGTTCCTAGCAAGACCAATTCCAACAGCGAGGTTTTCCACAGAATGTCCGGGCGCGCGATGGCTTTATAGACATCCCCGATATTCCATGACACCGCGAGAAACATGCCGTACAGCGCCAGCAGCGCCATCATTGGGCCAGCGTCAATATAGTCAGGGGCGAGCAGGGTTTTTACAAACAACTGCGCCACCAGGGCCATGCCAATCCCTGCCGGAACAGTAACAATCGCGATGTAACGCAGCGTGGAAAGCATGGCTTGCTTCAGGTTGTCGCGGTTGTCCAAGGATGCATACGCAGGAAAAAGCACACCTGCAATAACGTTGGAGAAGTTGATAATCACCAGTTCAGGGACACGAAATGCCGTGCCGTATACGCCGAGAACGGCCTCACCGAGGAAACGCCCAATGAATACGTAATCCAGATTGGCCTGAAGCGCGGAGATAAAGCTGTCGATGGAGATTTTGTAGCCGAAGTTGAGCAGTTGACCCGCGATGCGGCGGTTGATACGCCAGCGCGGACGCCAGGGCTGCACGTTCCACACGACGATGACATAGAAGACGCGGCCAATGATTTGTCCAAACACCAGTGCCCACGCCTTTTGATCATCCGGGAGCAGGAACGCCAGAATGATGGTGATGACGGCCTTGGTAAAGCTGGAAGCAAGGTCGGGGATGATGCGTTTAGAGAACTTCATATCGCGCTGGAGCAGGGCGTCATGAATGCCTCCCAGCGCGGTCAGGATAAAAGTCAGGCTGATTACAGGTAAGACCTGGGCGAGACGTGGCTCATTAAAGAACGAGGCCACGAACGGCGCGCCGACAACGGTTACAAGCCAGAAGAAGATATTACCGATGATATTGATCCAGAAAGCGGTATCTGCGGCTTCCTCGATGTCTTCACGACGCTGAATAAGCGCTAAACCAACCCCCATATCACGCACGGCGTCCAGAAAGGACATGGTGGTGATGGCCAGCGTCACAATTCCCATTTCTGCTGGCACGACCAGGTGCGTCAGCAGGATTTGCATGACAGCGCCGGAGGACTTGTTCAGGACGTATCCAAGATATGTCCATGCCGCGCTGGTAATAGTCTTCTTTGCAAACGATTCAGACATTAGCCTACCCATAAACACAAGGGCAAGCCTTGCAGCCTGCCCTACAAACGAAGATTCCGTGATGGTTTTAATTTGACGCTTCGCGCTTTTGCCAGGTGACCTTTTGTGTACCGCGAATCCAGCGCCAGAAACCCACGAGCGCTGCCAGGTTGGAGCTGGTGAAATAGTAGGGGACATTCAACAGCCTTATATGGCGTCCCTGCTTCTCGGCAAACCAACCGAGAATCGACAGGAGGTAAAACGCCAGTTGACCAAGCAGCATCACCACGCCTAATACACCGTTGAGGGCAAAAAGACTTCCATCGCCGGGAAAGAGGAGCAAAAGAATATTGCTGACCAGCGTGAGCACCATGAAAATCGGGGTCAGTGGTCGCAGCAGTTTATGGGAGAAAAGTCGGAAGCTAGTCTCCAGATTGGGTGCGCGCAGGTAGCCTGCTGAAAAGAGCGCCTGAAAACGCCCGGCGTTGATACGCACGCGGCGATTGAATTCATCCTTCATACTGCTGCTGGCATCATCATAGCTGATTGCCGCAGGTTCATAGACCACCCGATAACCCTGACGAATCGCTTCCATCGCGATGCTGAACTCATCGTTCACCGTGCCGCCTTTGAGTGGTTTGTAAAGATTGCGCCGGATGGCGAACATATTGCCATGAACGGCGACGGTGTTGCCGGTGCGGCTTTCCCATTTGCGCAGCGCAGCTTCGTACTTCCAGTACAAGCCAGCAGGTTTTGCCACAGCGTTTGTGGCGTCCCATACGGCAAGCGTGCCGACGACCACGCCGACTTTTTCGTCGGCAAAGGGCTGCATCAGAATTTTCAGCGACTGGGCCTCGTAATTGGGTGATGCATCGCTAAGCACAACGATGTCGCCTTTGGCGTTGGCAAAGCCCATGTTGACTGCGCCCATCTTGCCCCCGCGCTGCGGCTGTCGCAGCAGGGTGATGCCCCTGCTGGTAAATTCCTCGACGATTTTGACGGTGTCATCGGTACTACCATCGTCAATGACCAGGACTTCAAACTTGTCCTTGGGATAATCGATGGCGACGGTGTTATCAAGCTTACGCCGGATGACATCCGCTTCGTTGTAGGCGGGAACAACCATCGTAATGAAAGGGCGCAGGTCAGGGTTTTTACTAATGGGTTTCGGCGCAACCTTGGAACGGACGTACATCAGGATAGGGTAGCCGAAGTATGTCCAGAGCAGTGCAGCAAATGAGAGCCAGAAAATGATTGACAGGAGCGCGAAAAAAATCATAGGCTAGCGCGCACCTTTACGCTTCAGAACCTTGCCAATCGTGCGTACAATGATCTGCATGTCGAGCAACAAACTCATTTTGTCGATGTACGCATTATCCCACTGCAACCAGACATCGAAGTCGGTATTCCCACGCGCTGAAATCTGCCATAATCCGGTTAAACCGGGACGCACGTTGAGGCGTTCCGTGTGTTTTAGCTGGTAGCGGTTCAAACCCCAACTGGTAGGACGCGGCCCGACCAGGCTCATATCGCCGCGCAGGACATTAAAGATTTGCGGGATTTCGTCGAGGCTGGTCTTGCGCAGGATGCGACCAATGGGGGTGATGCGCGGATCGGGATCAAGCTTCAGCGGTTCGGCAAGTTTGCCTTTTTCGTCAAGCACGGCTAAGCCCTGTGCGGCGAGGTCTTTGAGCAACTCCTCAGCGTTTTCAACCATTGAGCGGAACTTATACATCTTGAAACGGCGTCCGCCGAACCCTGTGCGTTCCTGTTTAAACACAATGCTGCCGCCGTCGGTGGCTTTGATAATCAAGGCAATCGCGCCCATTGCAGGCAGTGTCACGGGAAACGAGGCGATCACCACCACAATATCGATGACCCGTTTAACGATCTGGTAGAATGAACGTGAGGTCATACTCTGGTAGGGGAGATCGTGCAGCCAGAAGTTGGGATCATATAACGTGCTGTCGCCACTGGCGGGTTTGACCTTCAGCCCTTCAATCCGGGGCAGCGGTGCCATAATGCTCTGCCACTGCGCTTTTACCACGCTGACCCAATTGGATTTAGAGTCAAGTACTGCCTCGCCGTTGGCCTTCGGGTGAGTTGACTGCGGCGTTTCCGATGGGGGTTCTTCGCCATCATCCGACGATGAGTCGCCAAAGTCCAGCATGTTGCGCATGGTAGCCTGCACAAGATCATGGTAAATCAAGCCATCTTTGGGGAAGACGGCGATACCCATCGGAATAGTCAGGTTCAGGTGAAGCGCCAGCTTGGTATGCAGGGCGCGCGCCATTTGCTCGGTGGCCGCATAACCCGTTTCAGGCAGGCACACGACCAGGTCTTCTTCGTCCCAAACAAGAATGCTGATTTTGGGAAGGATAGACCGCGCGACCTGCGCCACACGCAGTTGTACGTAACGGCGCTGTAGAGCCGCTTCCATGTCAAAGCGTGTGTTGGCAAGGTCTTCGCTCTGGGTGAACGAATTCATGTTGATGAGCAGAAAGCCTACGGTGTGATCAAAGTAACGGGCGCGGGAGAGTTCGTTGTTGATTTTTTCTTCGCCTTCGCCCTTGTCGTAGACATTGAGGTCATCGGGCTTCAGCAGCACATCTTCAACGGTCTGCTCGAAGTCCGAAATAACCAGCGAAATCTTGCGCGCTATCCACACAGTCACCGCGAGTACCGCAACTTCCGTAATGGTGATGTAGATAGAGCGTTGTGTAATGGGATTGCCGACAGCGAAGCGAGAGACGACATAAATGAGCAGGGTCGGAATAAGGGCGATTTCATAACGCTTGGCAATGTCCGGGAGGATCAGGATCGCCATAGAAATCAGGCCGGTAATCACATAGACACCGGAGTCGAGATCCACATTCCCCAATCCAATGAAATCAAAATCTGGTCGCTCAAGATTGTAAATAAAGATGAGCCACAAAACGAGGATCAGGAGCAGTATCCTAAAACGCGACATGATTGTCCCTTCTTCTCGGCGACAAATGAACGTTATAACATTCTATCAAAAGTGATGATACCTTTTTAACAAAAGGATAAAAACAAAATTGCTTGGTAAATCGTAAATTTTTGTGAAAAATTCGGTTTTAGACAGGTAATGGAACCCATTTGTTAAAACATATTAAACATCCATAAAGCGAATCTTGCAAATTTAACATTAAGTTATGTAAGATGTTTTGCGGAGAGTGAGATAATGCCAATAAAAGAAGCCTACCCGGACCCCACACAAATCGCTGATCGAGTACTCGCGTACTTCAATGACAACTATGGGCACCTCTGGAACCTGAATGGTGATGTGCAGATCAAGCACATGCTATGGAGTGTATTGTACTTCATTACCGTAACAAATGGCGAGAAAACGCAGAAATTAGTTGTAAAAATTATCCGCTTCCCCAATCAGACTGACCCTGCGGTCTCCTGGACTAATGATGAGCTGCTGCTGCGTGGCAGCCGTGAATACGCCAGCATGGAACGCATCAACAGCCTGTTTCACGATCAGGGTGCCAATGGCCTCTACTGTATTCCGCCTGTGGTTTACATTGCTGAAATCAATGCCATTGTGATGGGCTATGTGGAAGGTCAGTCGCTTTATCATTCATCCCTTACCCTGAGCCGGCTGCTGCGTCCCGGTGCGAGCGCCCATGCTCGTATCCTGCTCAAAAACACGGGTCGATGGCTGAGGCAATTGCATTCCTTACCTTTGGGCGAAGTGCCCGCTGAGCGTCAGCGTAGGCAGGCAGACTCCGTCCAGGCCATCGTCGTTGAAGTTGATAAACTGAAATCGCACAGCGTGTCCCTTGATGCTTTTCCTGATTGGCACAAAACGCTCGACATCCTTCATTCCCTGTCCGACGATAAGCAGGTGTGGGCACACGGGGACTTTCACATGCGCAATGTGCTTGTGCCCAAAGGCGATGACATTTTGTGCTTTGACACCGCTTTTGAATTTACGGACAGCCCTTACTACGATATGGGTACATTTATCGCTGACCTCAAGAGCCGTCGTTCGCGCATCCTGCGCTGGGGACTGCTGCCGTCCGATCATGAAACTCGTGTCCTGAGCGGTGCCTTTCTCTCTGGCTACTTTCAGAACGAACCCTGGGACGTGCGCCTGTTATCGCTTTATGAAGGTCGATTTTTACTCCAGAAGTGGAATGAAAGCCTTGAGGTCATTGACGATAAATTTTATGGGGCACGTAAAGTTGCCGGTGATGTATTACGTGCCGGAGTTGTCGACCTCACCTTCCGTCGTATTGTCCAGCGGTGGATGCGGGATATTGTTACTTTCCGCCCGTAGCCTGTTCAGCAACAACCCGTGCATACAGCTCCACCAGTTCCAGCGCCTGTTTCGACAGGGTGAAGCGTTCTAAAACCATTGCGCGCGCCTTGTCCCCCATCGCCTTAGCAAATGCGGGATCATCCAGGAGGCGTTTGAGCGCGGCGGCCAGCGCATCCGGGTTTCTTGGCGGGATCATAAAGCCCGTCTCGCCGTCCTTAACGATTTCGCTTGCCCCGCCCACATCACTGGCCACGCAGGGCAGCCCTGCTGCGCCAGCTTCAATCAGAACAGTCGGCAGCGCTTCCATGTCGGAAGGCAGAATCAGAATATCACATGCGCTGAGAATTTCCGGCACATCCATGCGCTGACCAAGGAAGTGTACATTGCTCAGTCCTTGCGCCTGCTGTTCGTACTGCGGGCGCTGTGCTCCATCACCCACGAGCAAGAAGTGTGCGTTGGTGACCTGCCGCGCGGCTTCAATCGCCACATCATGCCCTTTTGCCCCACGCATCACACCGACCATCGCGATCAAGGGTTTGTCGTCGGGCAAATTCAGCTTTTTGCGCATGTCGGATTTGTCGGCGTTGGGTTTGAAACGCTCGATGTCAATCCCGTTATAAACGGTCACGAAGCGTTCGCGTGAAATCTGTAACTTCTGAACGTAAGCCTCAAGCGCTGCGTCCGAGACGCTGATGACGCGTGCGACACTCGACGAGATGGTGAATCGTTCGACACGATTGCGCAGGCGGCGGCGAATATTCTTGCGATCATCTTCCATCAGGTGACGCGTAATGACGATGGGAGTGTGTGTGAAGACCCGTGCGAGCGCAGCAAACACGGTGGCATCCTGCAACTGCGCGTGGATCACGTCGATGTTTCGTTCCTGGATAAGGTCAATCAGGCGTTTGATGGCCGCCGGGTCAACCAGCCTTTTTGAGGCAAGGTCAATATGCTCTACGTCGCCGATGGTGTTGATGAGATCACTTTCACGACGACGGTGCAGGGTACAGAGAATAGGGGTCACGCGCTGGCGATCCAGGTAGGGGAAGAGTGCGGCGGTAATACGCTCTGCACCGCCCATTCGCATCGCATCAATCAAATATAACACTCGTAGCGGCTTACCCATTTAGACCCCTTTACCTCTTCAATATTACTAATTGTTGCTATAAGCGTATCAAAGAATCGCTAAAGGAATGTTAACTGATTGTGTGTTTTCGCTAACATTCGCTGGCGTCTTACGGGCGGCAGTGTAGCACGGGATACAAGACACAGCAATAACGAGGCTATAAAAAGCGAAAGGGTAAGCGGGGTACTTACCCCCTCTTCAGACCAGTTGATCGTTGCTTGATGGGTAGTACCCATCTCCCCATAGCTTCACACTACCCCAATCTCTGTAATCAAAACAGTGATATTTGTCATCGGTAATGTTCGTGAATTACCAGTTTGTTAAACATTCTGGCGCGAAGCGGGGAAAGAATGCACCACATACATTGGATACCTATCACTACAGCGCCAACGTCAAAGAAACTATGATGTGAAATGAAGAAGCTCAGTGCGGAAGAACGACTGCTGAAGGTATGTCCCATGCATGAATTACCAGCAACCCAAAGCATCCTGGAAATTGCCTTACGCCACGCTGAAAAGGCCAATGCCACGCGAATCACTCAACTCCATATCGTGATAGGCGAACTGTCGTCCATGATCGACGATTCCGTGCAGTTTTACTGGGATATCATCAGTAAGGATACCATCGCGGAAGGTGCAACACTGTACTTTCAGCGAATTCGCGCTCAATTGGAATGCAAAATTTGTGGTGAGCAGTTTTCAATTCATCAGGAGGGTTTCATCTGTCCCAGTTGTAACAGCCCGGAAGTGCAGGTGCGCTACGGTGAGGAATTCTTCCTGGATTCTATTGAAATCGAAAATGGAGAGGGTGTATGCGTGTAGCTGTTGTCGAGAAGATTTTAAACGCCAATGATCAGTTGGCGATTCAGAATCGCGCCTGGCTGGATAAGGCACAGGTTTTTGCGGTGAATATCATGGCCTCTCCCGGGGCAGGCAAGACCTCGCTCATTGAGCAAACGGTCAAGCGTTTGGGTGACAAACTGCGCATTGGTGTTATTGATGGCGATATTGCGACCAGCCTGGACGCTGAGCGTGCTGAGGCGGCTGGCGCAGTTGCCATGCAGATCAATACAGGCGGTGAGTGTCATCTCGACGCGGTTATGCTGCAAGAGGCGCTGGCACAATTTCCGCTTGATGAAATTGACCTGTTAATCGTCGAGAATGTGGGAAATCTGATTTGCCCCTCAGCTTTTCAGTTGGGGACGCACAAAAGCATTCTGGTCGCGTCGGTTCCCGAAGGCGATGACAAACCTTACAAATACCCCGGCATGTATCGCGGCGCAGACGTTCTGCTCATCAACAAGATTGACCTGCTGCCCTACGTCAAATTCAATATGGACTATTTCCGTCATGGGGTAGAAGTCTTAAACCCCGAAGTCACAACCTTTCCTTTGTCCTGCCAGACAGGGGAGGGGATGGATGCCTGGCTCAACTGGTTAATTGAGAGCCAGCATAACTATAAACAAACCTCGCATTAACTTCCTCTCAACTTTTGCTCCCTCAAACCCTGACAGAAAATTGTCAGGGTTTTCTTGTTGACGCTCGATAACAATTCTGTTTCAACAAACTTAGGTCTAGCGTGGAATTTTTCACAATTAATTCGTAAAAATCCGTTGCGTTCATGTGTTCATATTTCGTAAGATAATGCATAGAACCTCATTGATCCATTAGTGAGCGCCATACTTGATGGATTAATTATTGTAGGTTGAGAATTTATCTTTCGTTAATTATGAGTGAGAAACTCTATGTCGCAGTTACATTCTCGCTTCCGCAGCCTGTTATTTGGGGTCATACTAACCGTTCTTCTTCTTTCTCAGATCGTCTATCAACTTCCCAACGTATCTGCCGCACCCACCGATAACTTCGCTGGTACGCTGCTGGCGCCGGGTGTGTGGACAGACAGCGGAGCCAACAATGGCTATACCAATCAGGGAGGGGAAACTAACGGCGGTGGTTTTGGCTGTCCAACTGGTGTTCGCAGCGGTTGGTGGCAGTTTACCGCGCCGGTAACGGGGAGCTATGTCATTGACACGGACACTTCATCAACAGGTGTCGATACGGTATTGTCGGTCTGGAACCGCACAACTGTGCCCAATAACAACACTGGACGTTTGGCCTGTGATGACGATGGCGGCAGTGGCAATCAATCTGAAGTCACGGTCAACCTGACGGCTGGCACGACTTACCAGATCCGTGTTGCCTCTGGGAACAACGTCAATGGTACGTATGTTCTGCACATCAACAGCGCGCCTACCATCTCAACAATTGCTAACCAGACAACCCCGGAAGATACGGCTATCGGCCCGATTGCTTTTACTGTGGGTGATCTGGTGACTCCTGCAGGCTCACTTACATTAAGCGCGACATCCTCCAACGGTGGGCTTGTAAACACGGGCAACATCGTATTTGGTGGTTCTGGCGCTAACCGGACGGTCTCGATTACGCCCACGGCTGACCAGACCGGAAACACCAACATCACGATTACTGTAACCGACGCTGGAGGAGCCAGCACCAGCACAACGTTCCAACTAAGTGTTACACCCGTAAATGATCCACCGACCATCAGTAACATTGGGAATCAGACCACGAACGAAGATACGGCGATGGGTACTGTTGCTTTTGTCGTTAACGATCCTGAACAAACGTTAGGGACGGGCTTAACCTTAAGCGCTACCTCGTCAAATCCGGCACTGGTTCCAGTCGTGAACATTACTTTGAACCGCATTTTAATCGCTGGATTTGTCAACGCTACTCCGCTTGCGAACCAGAATGGCACGACGACAATTACCATTACGGTGACCGACCCCCAGGGCCTCACCGCCAGCGACTCGTTTATTCTGACGGTGAACCCCGTTAACGACGCCCCAACCAACATCACGCTGTCAAATAACACGGTGGCGGAGAACGTGGCAAGTGGTGCTCTGGTTGGCTCATTGACGACTACTGATGTGGACATCGCGACTAACGGCGATACGCATACCTACACTCTGACCGCCAGCAGCGTTCCGGGGCTGTTCCAGATCGTTGGCAATCAATTGCAGATCGCGAACGCCTCACTGCTCAACTTCGAGACCGCACCAACGGTAACCATCACGGTGCGTTCGACGGATACGGGCGGGCTGTTTGTCAATCGCAACTTCACCATCAACGTCAGCGATATTCTTGAAACACTCAGCATCAACGATGTGAGCGTGGTTGAGGGCAATACGGGTACTGTCACCGCACAGTTTACCGTAACGTTGGCGAACACCAGCAACCAGACGATCACTGTGAACGCCGCAACTTCCAACGTCAATGCCGTTTCCGGCGCGGACTATGTTGCGCTGCCGTCTACGCTCGTGACCTTTGCGCCGGGCGTGACCACACAAACGGTCACCGTGACTGTCAATGGCGATTACATTGACGAAGTGGATGAAACCTATAATGTCAACCTGAGTGGTGTCGTCAACGGCATCATCAGTGACGCGCTCGGTGTTGGAACCATTGTGGACGACGACAGCGCTGGTGTGATCGTAACGCCAACCACCATCACGGTTGATGAACCTAACATCTCGCAGACTTATACGGTGGTGCTCACGTCACAGCCTGAACCCGGTGAAATTGTTACGGTAACTGGCAGCAGCTTCAACGGTGCCTGGATAACCGTAAGCCCGACAGCACCAACGTTCGACGATACAAATTGGAATGTGCCGCAAACCGTTACGGTCACAGCGATTGATAACTTCCTGGATGATGACACACGCACCACGACGATCGCGGAAGGTGTGACGAGCAGCAGCGTGACCACGCCTTATGGCAGTGGCACTGTGACTGCATCCTCTGTCGTGGTGACGGTGAACGACGACGATGTCGCTGGCGTGATTGTGACCCCCACGACGGTCACCGTGACGGAAAATGGCCCGGTACAGACCTATACGGTAGTGCTGACCTCGCAGCCGTTCCCCGGCGAAACCGTCACTGTTGCCACAAGCGGCTACAACGGCGTGTGGATCGCGGTAACGCCGAACGTGACCTTCGATGCGAGCAACTGGAACGTACCGCAGACGGTCACCGTCAGCGCCGTCGATAACTTCCTTGATGACGACACCCGTACAACCACCATCACCAACACCGTGACCAGCAATCAGGCGACAGCCTACAGCGGCTCGGTCACTGCTGCCCCGGTGGATGTGACGATCAACGATGACGATGTGGCGAGTGTTACAGTAACACCCACGACCATCACTGTGACGGAAAACGGACTTGCTCAAACCTACACGGTGGTACTGACTTCGCAGCCGTTCCCCGGCGAAACGGTCACCATCACCGACAGCGGTTTCAACGCCGTGTGGATTTCCGTTGCGCCGACCACCTTAACCTTCGACGCAAGCAACTGGAATGTGCCGCAAACGGTCACTGTGACGGCAGTCGATAACTTCCTTGACGACGATACCCGTACAACCACCATCGCGAACGGCGTTGCGGGCAGCGACCCCCTGACGCGCTACGGCGATGGCACGGTGACGGCGGCCTCTGTCGTCGTGACCGTGAACGATGATGACACTGCGGGCGTTGTTGTGACCCCCACAACCCTGACAGTTTCCGAACCGAACACAGCCCAGACCTACACGGTGGTGTTGACCTCGCAGCCGTTCCCCGGCGAAACTGTGACCATCGCGACAAGTGGTTACTCCGCTGCCTGGATTACGGTGGCGCGGCGACGCTGACCTTCGATGACACCAACTGGAACGTACCGCAGACGGTGACGGTGACGGCAGTCGATAACTTCCTCGACGATGACACACGCACGACGACCATTGCTGACGGTGTCGCTGGCAGCGATCCACTGACACGCTATGGCGATGGCACAGTAACCGCTGCCTCTGTCGTGGTGACAGTGCTGGACGATGATAACGCGGGTGTCGTGGTGAACCCCACCGTGCTGACCGTTACCGAAAACGGCCCGGCGCAGACCTACACGGTAGTGTTGTCTTCGCAGCCGTTCCCTGGTGAAACAGTGACCATTTCGACCAGCGGTTATTCGGCGACGTGGATTACAGTAAGCGCGGCGACACTGACCTTTGACGCGACCAACTGGAACGTGCCGCAGACAGTGACGGTAACGGCAGTCGATAACTTCCTTGACGACGACACGCGCACGACGACCATCGCTGACGGCGTGGCTGGCAGCGATCCGCTGACGCGCTATGGCGATGGCACCGTAACCGCCGCTTCTGTTGTAGTGACGGTTATGGACGACGATACCGCTGGCGTGGTTGTTAACCCAACGACACTGACGGTCTCTGAGCCTGCCACTGCGCAGACTTACACGGTGGTACTGACTTCACAGCCGTTCCCCGGTGAAACGGTGACGGTTTCGACCAGCGGCTATTCGGCGGTGTGGATTACGGTCAGCGCGGCGACCCTGACGTTCGATGACACCAACTGGAACGTGCCGCAGACGGTGACGGTGACGGCAGTCGATAACTTCCTCGACGATGACACACGCACGACGACCATTGCTGACGGTGTCGCTGGCAGCGATCCACTGACACGCTATGGCGATGGTACGGTAACCGCCGCCTCAGTCGTGGTGACGGTGCTGGACGATGACAACGCTGGCGTCGTGGTGAATCCGACCACGCTGACAGTAACGGAAAATGGCCCGGCGCAGACCTACACAGTCGTACTGACTTCACAGCCATTCCCTGGCGAAACGGTGACGATTTCGACGAGTGGTTATTCGGCGACGTGGATTACGGTAAGCGTGGCGACCCTGACCTTCGATGACACCAACTGGAATGTGCCGCAGACGGTGACGGTGACGGCAGTCGATAACTTCCTTGACGACGACACGCGCACGACGACCATTGCTGACGGTGTCGCTGGCAGCAACCCGCTGACGCGCTACGGCGATGGTACGGTGACGGCGGCCTCTGTGGTGGTGACCGTCCTTGACAATGATGTCGCGGGTGTGACGATTACTCCGACAGCGCTGACGGTTGCCGAACCCGGAACGTCACAGAGCTATACCGTTGTCCTGACTTCACAGCCGTTCCCTGGCGAGACGGTGACGATTTCCACCAGCGGCTTTAACGCTGGATGGATTACCGTCAGCGCCGTGTCATTGACCTTCGACGCGACGAACTGGAACGTGCCGCAAACCGTGACGGTAACGGCGATTGATAACCTCTATGCCGATGGTACACGGACAACGACGATTGCCGATGGTGTCGCTGGCAGCAATCCCGGCACGCGCTACGGCGATGGTACGGTAACAGCCGCCTCTGTGGTGGTGACCATCACCGACAATGACGTAGCGGGTGTGGTTGCATCGCCCACGACACTTGGGCTGGCCGAACCGGTATCGTCGCAGACTTATACGGTGGTGCTGACTTCGCAGCCGCTGCCTGGTGAAACCGTGACGATTACCCCCAGCGGGTTCAACGCAGCCTGGATTTCGCCGAGCGCAGCACTGACGTTCGATGGTACCAACTGGAACATTCCACAGACGTTTACCATCAGCGTCATTGACAACCTGATTGACGAAGGCACACACTCTACCACAATCAGCAACGTGACCAGCAGCAATATGGGCACGACGCCGTACGGCAATGGTTCAGTGACGCCTGCCACAGTCACAGTGACCATCACCAATGACGATGTCGCTGGTGTGACCCTTGATACCACACCGCTGACAGTAGCCGAACCTAACATTTCGCAGACCTACACGGTTGTACTCAATACGCAACCTGCGGCGGGCGAAACGGTAAGAATTACCCCCGGCGGCTTCAACGGCGCTTACATCTCGACGCCGGCGTTTATCAGCTTCACCGCCGCCAACTGGAACGTGCCGCAGATGGTTACGGTTACCGCAGTGGATAACCTGATCGCAGATGGTACCCGCACGACGACGATTGCCAACGCCGTGAGCAGCAACAGTGGTGCAACGCCCTACGGCAGCGGCACGGTGACGGCAGGCTCAGTTGACATCACAATCCTGGACAACGATATTCCGGGCGTGACCGTCAACCCAGTCAATGTCAGCGTAACCGAAAGCAGCCCGGCGCAAAACTACAACATCAATCTAAATACACAACCGGCGGCTGGCGAGACTGTTACCATCGACCTGAGCGGGTTCTCGTCTGAAGTCATTGTTGCGCCAACAAGCGTAACCTTCAACGCAGGCAACTGGAATGTGGCCCGAACAATTACCGTGAACGCCGTCAATAACTTCCTTGACGATGGCACACGCAGCACAACGATTGCTCACGCGGTCAGTGGCAATAACCCTGCTACGCCTTACGGCAATGGCAGTGTGACGGCACTCCCGGTTGATGTCACCATCAATGATGAGGATGTGTCCGGCGTAACGATTAGCCCGACAACCCTGACTGTGACCGAACTCGGCGCAGCCCAGACTTATACGGTGGCGCTGAAGGCACAGCCGTTCCCCGGCGAGACCGTCACCATTAGCAACAGCGGGTTCTCGGCGGCAGACATCGCGGTCAGCCCGACGGCGCTCATCTTCGATAATGCCAACTGGAACGTGGCACAAACAGTCACGGTCACGGCAGTGGATAACTTCGTCGCTGATGGTACGCGCAGCACGACCATCGCCAACAGCGTCGTGGGCAGCAATCCCGCCACCGCTTACGGTAGCAGCGTTACGGCAGCCTCGGTGGTTGTCACCGTCAACGATAATGACGTAGCTGGCGTCACCGTTAGTACCGGTGCTCTGACTGTAACGGAAGCTGGCGCGGCCCAGACCTATACGCTGGTGCTGACTTCACAGCCTGCCGCTGGCGAGACGGTCACCATTAGCAATGGCGGGTTCTCGGCGGCGGACATCACGGTCAGCCCGACGACCCTCACCTTCGATAGTTCCAACTGGAATGTGGCGCAAACGGTCACGGTTAATGCGGTGGACAATCTGGTGGCCGACGGCACGCGCGGCACAACCATCGCCAATGGCGTCAGCAGCAGCAGCGGCACGACACCCTACGGTAACGGCACGGTAACGGCGGGTTCTGTGGCTGTGACTATCAATGACAATGATGTCGCGGGCAGCACTATCAGCCCGGCAGCGGTCACGGTCACTGAGCTTGGCGCAGCGCAGACCTACTCAGTGGTGCTGACCTCGCAGCCTGCTGCTGGTGAGACGGTAACGGTTAACCTGAGCGGCTTCTCGGCAGAAACAACCGTCAGCCCAACAACGCTCACCTTCGATGCATCAAACTGGAACGTCGCGCACAGCGTGTCGGTCAATGTCGTGGATAACTTCCTCGCCGACGGCACCCGCAGCACCACCATCAATCAGGCGGTCAGCAGCAATATGGGCACGACGCCTTACGGTAACGGTTCGGTGACGATTGCATCAGTACCAGTCACCATCAACGACAATGATATTCCAGGAGTTGCCCTGAGCGTTAACCCGCTGGATGTGATGGAAAATGATGCGCCGCATACCTATACTATCGCGCTCATGTCACAGCCCAACCCCGGCGAAGTGGTCAGCATCACGCTTACCTCGCTCTCGGTTGACCTGACCGTCACGCCGCTGGGGCCGCTGACCTTCGATGATACTAACTGGAACGTGCCGCAGACGATCACCGTTGCTCCTATCGACAATGTGATCCATGACGGTAACCGCGCGGCGACGATTGACCACGCTGTTGCCAGCACGGATGCTGCATCGCCCTATGGCAACGGTACCGTGACGGCGATTGCTCTGCCCGTCAACATCACGGATGATGATGTGCCCGGCGCGGTGTTCTCGCCACGATCCCTACAGCTTCCTGAAGGTGCTGACGGCTTCTACCTGGTACATTTGACCACGCAGCCGAGCGGCCCGGTTTCGGTGACGCTGACCTTCGACGACACACAGATTCTGGTCAACGGCCTGGTATCTCCGGTGACGCTGACAAACGCCTGGAATACGACAACCTACAGAACCGACATTACCGTTATCGTCAGCGCTCGCAGTGACAGTCTAGGGCAGGGTGGTCGCACTGTAGACATTACCCACAGCTTCTCCAGCACTGACCCGGATTACAACTTCGCGCGCACTTTCCCGGTGACCATCGGCGATGTGAACGCCGACTCGCAGTCTGTTCCGCGCTGCGTGATGATCTCGCTCGAAGAATCGACCATCGTGCGTGCCGTCATCAACCAACCCATCTCACACCAGGAAGTGTACTGCCGCATCATTGTGCAGGATCGTGAGTACGCTGAGTTCATGGGGCCGGGCAACATCGGCAACCAGGGCGTGCTGGATATGGGCGTCATTCACGCGGTGGACATCTTCATGGCACCGTACTACGAAGACTTCACGGGCGGTCTGTGGGTTTGTCTGATGGGACGCGGTGATCTGGTCTACATGAACCAGTCTGGCAACCCACGTCAGCCGCAGTTACTGGAATCGATGTTCATTGACGGCTTCACCTGCACCACCATTCCCAATGCGGGCACGCTGGTACTGGTTGACCCAATTGACTACAGTACATTCACCCAGACGCCGGCTACGTGCGACATCGTGACCGCCGCCGAAGTGAACCTGCGCCAGGGCGCGACCACCGCCAGCCGCATCCTTCAGGTACTGCCTTACGACATGACACTGCACGTCAACGCCATGGCCAATGGCTGGTATCGAGTAGAAGTCGACGGAGTGACTGGTTGGGTCAATGCCAACTGGGTGCGGGAAGTCACCTCCTGTACACCACCTTCACAGTAACCTAAAACCAGGGAAGGGCTGACCTTCCCCTGACCATCGAAGACTGAAAACAGGATAGCGGCATCGTTATCCTGTTTGATTCACAGCACTTATTGATAGGGGAGTTCGGTGATGCGCTCGGGCTTGCGTCCGTAGATTTCGCGCAGCGCACGCCCCGGTGTTTTTCCGGTGATCTGTTCGTTCTCGACCACAAGCTCACCGTTTACGGCTACATGATAGATGCCTTCGGGGTGCTGCCTGGGGTTTTCGTATGTGGCGGTATCGCGTATCGTTTCAGGGTCAAAAACTACAAGATCGGCTGCAAAACCGGGGCGCAGGATGCCGCGATCCAGACAGCCGATCCGTCGCGCTGCCGCTGAGGTCATTTTGCGAACAGCTTCCTCCCATGTAAGCAGTCCCAAATCACGGGTGTAGTGCGCCAGAAAGCGTGCGTGAGAACCCCATCCGCGTGGGTGTGGATGCGTGCCAACGAGAATGCCGTCGCTGCCCACCATGTGGGCCGGATGCTGAAGGATAGCCTGTACGTTTTCTTCGTTGCCGATAAAGGCCAGACAAGCCACACCTAAGCGTGTTTGGATGAGCAGGTCGCAGTAGTAGTCAAAAGGCTCCTGCCGAGCGTGCGCAGCGGAATCGACCAGCGCTTTATCGCCAATGTAAATCATCTCCCAACCCATCGGTACGCCGTGAAAGCCATCTGAACCCATGACTTCCATTTCGTATTTGATGCGGGTGCGATCTTCTTCGGATTGCAGGCGCGCGAGAACCGCTTCTGTCCCGCCGTCGTGTACCCAGGCTGGCAAAAAGGCATGGAGGTAGGTATTTCCGGCGAGATAGGGGTATGTGTCCATTGTAACCTCGACCCCTTCGGCACGCGCCTTGTCGATCAGCGCCAACAGTTCTGGCGCGCGATTTTTGTTCACCGCGAAGCCGAAATGACAGTGAGTCAAATGTACGGGAACCTGCGCGGCGGCCTATCTCCAATTGAATCGGCGTAGGCTTCCAGCGCTTTCGCCATAGTTGCGATGATGAGGAACGTACATGCCGTTGTAGGGCTTGAGCGCCTTACACAGTTCCACTACTTCGTCGTCGCTGGCGAACATGGCAGGGGCGTATTGCAGCCCTGTGGAGAGTCCTATCGCGCCTTCACGCATCCCCCTGTCAAGTAACTGCTGCATCTGGCGCATTTCGTCGTGAGTGGGGGAGCGCGCTTCTTCACCCATTACCATCAGGCGAAGGGTGCCATGCGGAACGTGCGTCGCGACGTTAACGGCTGCGCGATTGTCAAACTGATCGAGATAGGTGGTAATGGTGTGCCAGTCCCAATCACGCTCCAGGTCGCCATTCCATCCGGCAAGCTGCGTCTGCAAAATACGTTTTGTTTTTGACGTTATAGGCGCCAGTCCTAACCCATCGTGTCCCAGCACGTCTGTTGTTACACCCTGCCGTATCTTGCACTCATGCAGCGGATGTTTGAGCAGCTGCAGGTCGGAATGCGTATGCATGTCGATAAAACCGGGGGTAACGAAACAGCCGTCAGCCTGGATGGTTTGCCTGGATAGGCTTCCCGCAAGTTTGCCAATGGCGACAATTCGACCTTGCTCGACGGCCACATCGGCCCAATACCAAGGACTGCCTGTGCCATCCAGCACCCGTCCGCCCGTAATCAGCAAATCAAACATAACCTACCGCCTTAGCTTAAATAATCAGGCGATAAGTTTAGCTCACTGTGGGATAAAAAAACGACCTCCGTTACGTGCTAACGGAGGTCGCGTCCATCTGATGCTGCGGTTAGTTGAGGTTAACCACGTCTTCGCGAATTTTCGCTTTTTCGACAGTCTCGACGACTTTTTCTTCGATGCGTGCTTTTTCAATCGTCTTGACCACTTCATCGAGGGTTGAGTTGAACAAGGCACGGTAACCCTCAACCATTTCCTTCATCGCCTTGTCACCATGCTCACGAACACCTTCCGGGAGCATCGCCACCAATGCTTTCGCAGCTTCCGAGATGGCTTTCTTCTGATGTTCAGCGAATTGCGTAAATGGAGTGTCGTGCTTCTCTTCCATATCCAGGACCGGCTCTACAACAGGTGCAGCCTTTTTCGGCATACAAACCTCCTATGGTTTTTAATTTAGATATGAACATTTACTCATATCTTAATTTTCAATCAACATCACCGCAAAGGGTATATGTCAGCATTTGCTCGTGATATTTATCACTAATTGCGTCTGTTAGTGCCAGGGCACCGCCTGCGCACAGCGCACTAACTCGTTGGCTGACCGGGTATACGGCATCAGCCGCAGCATCGTTCCCTTCTTAAGATGCAGTTTACCAGTCGTGAGGGCTACCAACGGCGCGGTGTGTCCTTTCAATACGTCCACCCATACGCTGTAATCGCCCTGTATCACGAAAGATGCCGAGCGCATGACCTGCTGGAGGGGCAAGGCTCTTGCCGAGCGACAGGTGCCGCGATGCAAATCCAGCAGCACGGCGGCTGGTTCGGGCACATCTTCATTGGGTGCCGCATTCATCACAAACGCCAGTGAGCCTGCTGTCCATCCAGTGGAGGCGCGGCGGTAATCGGCACTGTGATTGATAATCTCC
>JAXLWC010000145.1:0-1599 GCA_046328675.1 Anaerolineae bacterium | reverse complement strand
ACCCAGCTTCCAGCCGTAGACGTTGGCGGTATCATAGAAATTGAAACCCAGTTCCAGCGCCCTATCCATAATCTTAAAGCTGTCTTCTTCGCTGGTCTCCGGGCCGAAGTTCATCGTTCCCAGACACAAACGGCTGACCTTCAACGCGGTGCGTCCCAGTCTCACGTATTCCATAATAAGTCTCCTTCAATCATAGCCGTCGGCTTTGAGCCTTCAGCATGTGGATAAACAAAATGAGTAGTCGGCGTTCATCCTGCGCTGTGCCGCTCACGCCAGATATTTAATCAGCATCAGGCATGGGTTGTGTTCGCCCCACAGCGTCGGGAATTCCTCCAGCGGAACGAAGCCGACGCCTGCGTAGAACGCGCGCGTCTTCTTGTAGCCTTCGTCGGGGTGGCGCGGCGACAGCGTTTTCACCTGTAGAAAGCGGACCGACTCCCCTGCCAGCCAGCCTTCCGCCGCCGCCAGCAGCGCGCGCCCCACGCCCTGTCGATGCGCTTGTGGCAGCACGCCCATCACATAAATCTCGGCGCTTTGCGGATAATGGCGTTGGACGCTCAGAAAGCCTATCGCCGCGTCATCCTCAGTCGCCAGAAACGTGGGCAGCGTGTCGATGCTCTCGATGTAATGCCGCGTGGCTTCTTCGATACCAAACCACTGCGGCAGCGCCCGCAAAATCGGGGCGCAAACGCTGCCCTTGTTCAGATGCGGCCCCTCAACGTGCAGCGTCATACCTTACCACTGGTGATGAACTTCAGCCCGCACATACTGGTCGTACACCGCTTTCACGGCGTCCATCGTCGCGGGTGACAGCGCGGGCAGCTCGGCGGCGGCGGCGTTGTCGCTTTCCTGCTGCGGTGTCTTTGCGCCGGGAATGGCGCAGGTCACGGCGTCGAACATCAATATCCAGCGCAGTGCAAACTGAGTCAGCGTCATGCCGTCGGGCTTTAGCTTCTTGAGCGCCTCGACAGCTTCCAGCGCGCGCTCATAAGGCACACCGGAAAACGTCTCGCCTTTGTCAAAGGATTCGCCGTTGCGGTTGAAACTGCGATGGTCGTCCGCCGCGAAGCTCGAGTTCGCCGTTCGCTTGCCCGTCAGCAGCCCACTTGCCAGCGGTACGCGCGCCAGGATGCCGACCTGCGCCTTTTTCGCCGCGTCAAAGAACTGCTCAGCGGGTTTCAGGCGGAACATGTTGAAGATAATCTGTACGGATTGCAGGTTGGGATAACGAATCGCCTTGAGTGCTTCCTCGACGGTTTCCACGCTGACGCCGTAGTAACGCAGCTTGCCCGCCTTGACTAAATCGTCCAGAATGCCGAATACTTCCGGCATATCATACACCGCCGGATGCGGGCAGTGCAGTTGCAGCAGGTCAATCGCCTCGGTCTCCAGATTTTGCAGGCTGCGCTCAATCCACGATGTCAGGTTCTCGCGGTTGTAGCCTTCGGGCGTCTGCTTTGGCAGGCGGCGTCCGGCTTTAGTTGCCACGTAAATCGTATCGCGCGGGCGGCTCTTCTTCAAGCGGGCGATTAATCGTTCGCTGTGTCCATCGCCATAACCATCGGCAGTGTCGATAAAGTTCACGCCGAGGTCAATGGC
>JAXLWC010000144.1:0-1821 GCA_046328675.1 Anaerolineae bacterium | reverse complement strand
ATCTGGGTGCTGATGACCGCCGATGAAGAAGTCGGCAGCATCTATTCCGAGCCAATCATCCGTGAAGTCGCCGCGCAGTCCGGTCTGGTGCTGGTGATGGAACCTGCCACGCAGGATGAAGCGCTGAAGACCTCGCGCAAAGGCGTCTCCAACTTCACCATCAACGTCGAAGGACGCGCCAGCCACGCAGGCAACGCACCGGAAAAGGGCATCAACGCCGTCGTCGAACTGGCCTACCAGACGCTCAAGCTGCAAGAGATGAACGACTTACGCAACGGCACATCCGTCTCGGTGACGGTGGTACACGGCGGCATCGCCACCAACGTCATCCCCGACAAGGCGACGGCGCAGGTTGATGTGCGCACGCTCAAGGATGCTGCCTACGATGAACTCAGCCAGCGCATTCAGGCGTTGCAGCCTTATCTCCCCGGTGCCAAGCTCACAGTAGTTCCCGGCAGCGCGCGCGGCCCGATGGAACGCAATGCGCTGATGAACAAAACCTACGAGCAATGCAAAATCATTGGCGAACGCGAAGGCTTGCGCATCAGCGAAGACAGCAGCGGCGGCGGCAGCGACGGCAACTTCACCGCGCACATGGGCATCCCCACGCTTGACGGCCTGGGACCCGCAGGCGACGGTTTGCACGCCGTACACGAACAGGTCATCATCGCCAGCCTGCCGCGTCGTTCGGCACTCGTCGCCGCCATGCTCAAGGACTGGAAATTCGACTAACCCGGCAGCAGGAGGGGCGAATCTGTGTGTTCGCCCCCGTCTGAAACCATACGGTTATCGGGTCTTTTCCGGGCTTTCAAAATGAACTTTGGTATCGGTCAGCGGTGATTCTTCATGGGCAGTGCGTAAGTGGGGATGCTCTTTGCGCGGGCGGACGTGTTTCCACCACCATTCGCGCTCATCCCATGCTGGCCCCCACGCACCATCGGCGGGGAACTCCGCGTGCCACCATTCGGCGCACGCCTCGCAGCAGAAATCGCGCTGGGTCGAGCCGTCCCGATCTTTCTGGACGACTTTTTGATCGCGGTTGTCAAGTTTGATGTGGTAATCTGCATCAATGACAGTGCCGCAGCCGTCACACACTACCGTTGGAACTTTGCGGATACTCATTGCCTACATCCTCTCACTCAGATACTCTCATTATCAAATGGAACCTGCGCGTGAGGATGTGACATTCTTTACGATTTTCAGCCGCAATGTGTAAGCATTGAGGAACTACCATGACTACGCCCGACATCACCCAACTGACAGCCTTCATCGTGCGCGCCAAAGCCACAACCTATGTCGGCGGCGGCAAGAAATCCCTTTCCTATCGCCCTGGCTCACACGACCTGCAATTTCACGAATCGCCCTTCGCCTACATGGACAGCTACTTTGGCGGTACCGACTTCATCGGTCAGGAAGTCGTCTACTTTGAGGAAACAGCTTTCTGGGCGATGAATTATTACGGCTATCTCCTGCGTCCCGACCTCATCAGCGCCGGACAGGCAGGAGGTGTTATTCAAGCCAGCCTCAGCGCGCTTTACACACAGGGGCGATTTCTCGGCGGCTTCGAGCACACCGTTGACGAGTACCTCTACACCGACACCAGTGAAGGTGATACGACACACTTCACTGGCAAGGAGTGGATTACACACGGCGGCATCAGAGTGTACGAGCTTGTCTATCACGGCGGTCTCATCAAGCCCTGAGACGATGCACACCTACCGCATCTCATCCAATTCCCGCTGCGCGATAATGCCGTAGACCCCATAGCGGTCATAAACCTGCGCCTTTTCCAGCGAACGGCGTGCCGCTTCCTGTTTGCCT
>JAXLWC010000143.1:0-1843 GCA_046328675.1 Anaerolineae bacterium | reverse complement strand
GCCGCCAACGTCGTTTCGAGCTTCTTGCCGTTGTTTTCCAGCCGCTGCGCCCATTGTGCCGGGCTTTTGCCGCCTGCCGTCAGATTAAGCGCGAGGTTGCCTGCGAAGTGATAGAGGCTATCCCGAACTGTCATGTGTTCCGCTCCTGTGAGAATTTCCGCATGATTGTAGCAGCCCAACATGGATGCAGCATCACAAAATCAGAAGGGGGAGGAAGTGGCTTCACGCTATTGTTTTAACGAATCGCGCTGGTGTTTCACCCGATTGATTTCTATAGGCCAGAGACGCAGACACACTGGGTCGTGCTGCTCCCTTCTTCCTCAAAATCGGGTGTAAGCGAAGCGACAAGGGTTGGGGATGAGGGGGTAAACCACCGTTTAACGATAATGTTCTTCCTCTGGCGGTTGATGGATATCGCGCCAGTTTCGCTCCCCCATCAGGCGGCCAGGATTAATGCTGCCCCCTCTGCCTTTCAGGAAGCGATTGTAGAGTACAACAGGCAGCACCATAATCAGGAAAGTGATCACCAGCAGGATTGCAAATTCCATCGTCCCTCATCCTTCCGGGTTAGCGATTACGCTTGTCTTCTGGCTGTGCATTGATTTCTTGCCAGTGTTTCTACGCTATGCTCATTCTATGCTTGAATCTCAGGTGTTTGGCATTAGCAAATCGTAAAGATGGCCATCACTCCGGCTTATCGCTGTCACGTTTGCGTCGGTTTTGCAGCAGGCGTCCCGCGACGTTATCCCCCGGTTTCAGCGGCAGGCCGGGGATGCGTTCCACAGGCGCAGCTTCCTTGACGGGCGCGGACGGCGTTTCGGGCGGGCGTGCCTGTACGGTTGGCACTGGAATTTCAACGGGTGGCGCGGCGGGCGTTGCACGCGGCACAGCACTCTCGACGCTTTGTTCCTTGCGGCTGCGCAGGGCGCTCACCGTGCTCTGGCGCACGCCTTCCGCCTGTTCCTCAACACGCTGTTGGGCGCGTGCTTTGGCGTCCATCAGCGACCCCATGCGTTCGCTGGCTTCCTGCCGTCCTTCGCGTTTGGGGAAGGCCCACGCGCGCAGGCGCTGCAAATCGCTGCGGGTCACCACCAGACGGCGCACGGCAATATCAAACGGCAGCAGCACCACCGCCGCCACCAGCAGCCAGGGCCACACAGGCGTCGCGGCGTTGGCGATGTTCAGCGTATGCGCGAACACGGCGGTAGGGTCGCCTGCCAGCGAACGCCCGCCTGTCAGCGTGGCAATATCGCGCAGCAGCAGTTCACCGTCGCGCGCGTTGACGTTGACATCGTATTCCGGCGAATAATTCAGCACCCAGCCCGCACGCTCACTGACGGGCAGTTCCTGTCCATCCACCAGCCCCAGCCCGGTGATATACATGAAGTACGCGCCTTCGCTGTTGGGTGTAAACACCGCCTCGTAGCGTCCGGGTGCGACCTGCTGCAAATTTATCAGTGCCCCATCGTCTGCGGGGTTCGGGCTGACGACGGACGCTTGCAGCGCCAGTCCATTGAGGAACTCGCCGTTGTCGTCGCGGGCATCGACAATCACCCGCGCCTGTTCGTTTTCCATCACCACGCGCGTTTCGAGGTTGCCCGTCGCGCCTTCGGTAATCGTCCAGCGCACCGCCTGGCTCCAGAACTGCGCGTAATTCGACCAGTCTATCCAATCCTGTCCCCAGCGCGCGGTGGCATCGCTGGTGAACGCTACCGAGCGTCCCAGCCCGTACTGCCACGCCGCCAGAATCGGGTCAGCGTTGTCATCCGGCGTGCGCAGAATTACCTGTGCGGTGTCGCGTGGGGTGGTGGCGATATAGCCGAATAGCTGCGGCACTGAACGA
>JAXLWC010000142.1:0-1946 GCA_046328675.1 Anaerolineae bacterium | reverse complement strand
ATGTTATCGGGAAAAGCGGTGGCCGGAGGGATGGTGGCGACGATGCGGGGTTCCCCGGCAAGCCCACTGCACGCTGCTAACGTCAGCAGCAGCGTGGCGCATAAATATAGAAGGTGACGTACAGATAATCTCACAAGCGTTCTCTATGATGAAATGTTGTTGAACTACGATTGCTTTGAACGATAGGCGGCGATGGCTGCTTCGATAGCGTCGTCAACCTCAGCGTCTTCTGGCGTTTCGGGTGCCATTATACTCTGTGCATCGAGGCTGTCCAGCGCCTTCAACAAACTGATGGCGCGCTGTGTCCATCGCTCACGCTCACGCTGATAGTCTATGCCGCTGGTTTTCCCGGTAGCGTAATCGTCGTCCAGGTCGAGGATGTTGCGCAGCGCCTGTTCATACAGTTCACTGAGTTGTTCGCGCTGCCGGGGAATAGCGCCTTGCCCATGAAACGAATCACGTCGTTTAGGCGGTTCCGTCACCAATGGGGAAAAGACCCAGAGGGCAACGGTGCCAATGAGAATGAGTGCGAACAACAATCCCTGGGCGCTCATGAAGCACCTCCGGTCAGAAGATCAAGTTGTTCGATGAGCTGCTGCGGGTCGATAGGGCCGGCGAAGAAATAAACAATGTTACCCTGCTGGTCGATGACAAAAGTTTCGGGCACGCCTTCAATGTGATACTGGTCGGAAATACGTGAACCGCCATCCAGTCCATTGATATAGGTCATGCCGAATTCCGCCATAAAAGCGCGCGCATCGTCTTCGGTATCCAGATAGGTCACGCCCACGACTTCTACGCCGCGTTCCCGATAGGTGATGGAAATGTTTTGCAGATCAGGGGCTTCATCACGGCAGGGGCCGCACCAGCTTGCCCAGAAGTTGAGCACCACCACTTTGCCACGCATATCAGCCAGCCGAAACGACCCGCTGTTGTAGGTTGTCATCTCGAACAACGGGGCCGGGCCGGTTGTGGGCTGGCTTAAGCCCTGGCTGGCAAGCTGCAAACCAAAGACGATAATCACCATCAGCACGCCAATCATCAGCACAATCGAGCCGATGCCAAAGCCGCTGCGCGCTGGTTGAGTCGTCGTCTGGCCGCGTGGAATATCGCTCATATCGTATTTTCCAGCAGCATGGTCAAATGCTGAGTATCTACGAAACCATTCTGGACATCGAATACTTCCACGACCTGCTTGCCGTGCAGCATTCCCGTTCCCAGCAGTCGCTGTACAGTCTGGGTGTAAGAGGGGGAGTGATTCAGATGTTCGACGGATGCCATGTCGCGCCACAGACTGATAACGGCGCAATCGTGGGGAGTGCGCACAAAGAAAACCCCAAGACAACCTGATTGATGGCGAAACATGGGCATGGAATGCTGGCGCTCGAATTCTTCAAATTCAGCCATGCGTGAAGGATTGACTTCGGTGCGCCAGATACGGACAATCACAGGTGCAAGTCCTTTTCTATGCGTGCCCGGTATTTGTCTTCGTCAGCTTGGGCTTTCTCCGATTTCGGAAGTTCCGCATCCGAGACTGGATGGCGTCTCGTCCACCAGCGTATCAGTGTCCACGCGCCGATGAGAAGAACACCCCCTCCAATCAGGTAAGGTGTAACCAACGAGAATGCGCGCAGTGTGGGGTTCTGGGGTGTGCCTACAATACGTTCGCCGTAGCGCTCAACAAATGCAGCGATGATTTCATCTTCTGTACGCCCGGCTTCTAACTGCTGGCGGATTTCCTGACGCCATTCGGCGCAGACCTGTGTGCCACAGTCATCCAGCGGCACCCCCTGGCATGACGGGCAGTACATCCGGGCGGCAACTGCATTCACCTGATCGTCGCTGACGGAAACAGGCGTTGCCTGCTGGGCGTGAAGCGGCAGTCCAATCAAGGCTTGAACTGCCACCATGCAAAGAATGCCAAACAGCAGGATACGCACATGACG
>JAXLWC010000141.1:0-2003 GCA_046328675.1 Anaerolineae bacterium | reverse complement strand
GTCGCCCATGCCTTGAGCCTGGCGGGTCGCCGCCCGGACGTGGAAGCGCGCGAAGTGCAGACGCTGATTCTGGTCGATGATGTTCACGCGGAAACCGCGCGGCTGGTCAACTTCGCCAAGTCGCTGCGCCATCCCTGGCGTGCCGTACACATCGGCGTCAACCCGGAAAAGGCTGAACTTGTCAAGAAGAAATGGGACGAACGCATCGGTGAAGGCGAGATTGTGATTATCCCCTCGCCCTACCGCCAGCTTGCCGAACCCATCACCGAGTACATCCTCAAGCTGCAAGCGGAAAAGCCGGGCAGCTATGTCCATATCATCATGGGCCATCTGGCGATGGACTCGTACTGGGAACAGGCGCTGCACCAGAACAGTTCGTTTATCTTCAACCTGTCGCTGAGTCGTCTGGAGCATGTCGTTGTCACTACTGTGCCCTACCATATCCGGGGCAACGGCGATAGCAAACAAAGTGTTGCGCTGGGCGAAGCGCAGGAAGCCCACTAAGCGAAGCCCTTGTGATGAGCACAAAACCATCAGCCGCAGCGCTGGTGGTTTTTGATTCCCGCCGCAAAAACCAATCTTGATACTTTCTTGATACGTCGCTCCTTAATCTTTACACCCTTTTTGCGTGTGCATGATGGAAAATTGATATGTTATTGACACCCGTGCAGTGTCTCGTTTGATGATTCCTTTATACAGCGTGATTTTTACCGTCTGTTGAGTTCAAAAATTGCGGCATCGAAATAGTTCCCGGTTATTTGAGTTGACCTTTACATAAGGAAAGTATCAACAATGAATGTTAGTCGTGTCCTCATTGGCAAGCCACTTGAAACCAAGGATTTGCCGCATCAGGCAATCAGTAAAGTGGTGGGGTTAGCGGTCTTTGCCTCAGACGCGCTCTCCTCTACCGCCTACGCTACCGAAGAAATCCTGATTATCCTGTCGATCTTTGCGTCGTCCGCCGCGTTGGGCGTTCATTCCAACATGTGGGACCCCACGATTGCAGGCACTCAGTTAGCCTATTCCATCCCGATTGCTATCGCTATCGCGATTTTGCTCACCGTAGTCACGATCTCGTACCGCCAGACCATTTACGCCTACCCCAACGGTGGTGGTGCGTACATCGTCGCGCGTGACAACCTCGGCGAAGTCCCTGCGCAGATCGCAGGCGCGGCGCTGCTGACCGACTACATCCTCACCGTCGCTGTGAGTATCTCGTCGGGTGTGGCGCAAATCACGTCGCTGTTTCAGGGGCTGGTGCCGTATCGGGTACCTATTGCGGTGGCTGTCATTGTGCTGATGACCATCGTCAACCTGCGCGGCGTCAAGGAAAGCGGGCGCGTGTTCGCTATCCCGACCTACTTCTTCCTCGGCACCATGTTCCTGACGCTGGCTATCGGCATCTTCCAGGCACTAACCGGAACGCTGGGACAGATTGACCCTGCAACAGTGGAACCCATCAGTCACTTTGAAATCGCGCCGGAAGCAGGCTTCGGCATCATCTTCCTGATTTTGCGCGCGTTCTCCAGCGGCTGTACGGCGCTGACGGGTATCGAAGCGATTTCCAACGGGATCACCGCTTTCAAGACACCCAAGAGTCATAACGCAGCGGTCACGCTGGTATGGATGAGCACGATTCTTATCGCGCTGTTCCTGGGCATCACCTTCCTTGCCAACCAGATTCACGCCGTCCCCAGCCACACCGAAACGGTGATTTCACAGCTTGGGCGCGCGATATTCGGCGAAGGCAGTATCATGCACGCGGTTGTGCTGGGAGCCACCGCCTTAATCCTGCTGATGGCCGCCAACACCAGCTACGCCGACTTCCCACGTCTGGCCGCCCTGCACGCGGGTGACGGCTTCCTGCCGCGCCAGTTGACCTATCGCGGTGGGCGTCTGGTGTTCTCGTGGGGTATCGTGTTCCTGGCGATTGCCGCTTCTATTCTGGTGATTATCGCAGGGGCAAGCACGACGGCGCTCATCCCGCTGTACGCGATTGGCGT
>JAXLWC010000140.1:0-2091 GCA_046328675.1 Anaerolineae bacterium | reverse complement strand
CAGGCCCTTCGCCGCCCGCAGCTAAAGGTGCGGGCTAGTGCAAAAGACCGTAGCTCGCTATAGGAATTGTGTTTCCCGCAGCGCGTGCTGACCCTTCAAGGTGTTTATCTTTGGCGTTCGCCTCAACCTTTAGCCTGAGGCAAAGTTAGCCGCCCTATTTCCTCATCGTTCCTTCAGCCAGGCGGCGCTTTCGGCCCATAAGCTGTCTTTGAACTGCTTGCGGAAGAAACCGAAGTGTCCGATTTTGTCCGCACCAACCTCCTGAGGCGTGACATGTCGATGCTCGGAGGGGGCATTGCTGTACAGTGCGCGCAGGTTTTCGACGGTGCGGAACGGCGCGTAATCGTCATCGGCAAAGCTGTAGAGGCGCAGCGGTGTGGTGACGGCGACGAAGTGGTCAAACAGCGTGCCGCTGTATTCGCTGCGCAGATAATACGGCTTGCGTCCGGCGTTGGCCCAATCGAGCACGACGCGCGCCGGAATGTCGTGACTGCCCATGCCCACGAGCCGCGCCGGGAAGTAGCCGTACAGCCGCGCCAGCAGCGGAATGACGACATGCCACAGCAGAATCATGCGCAGGCGCAGACGCCCATCCCAGCCGCGCCAGTAGCCGCTTTGTGACGCCACGCCCAACAAGCCGCTGACGCGCGCGTAATCCGGTGTCAGGCCGAGAATCTGCCCGCCGAGGCTGTGGCCGACAATCAGCAGTTTATGACCTGGATAGTGCGCCGTGAGGTACCGGAGGGCGGCGGTCTGGTCATCGCAAGCCCAGTTGAGCATGGTCGCCGGGAAGCCGCGCAGCGTGCCGTTACGCGATTGGCCGATGCCGCGATAGTCGTAGGTCAGCACGACAAAACCCTGTTCGGCAAGATACGCGGCGTAATCGGCATAATAGCTTTGTTTAACGCCCATCGCGGCGTTGAGCAGCACCATGCGCTGACCGCTGGCGGGCGGCTCGTATAAGGTGGCGCTCAGGGCGTAGTGGTCGCTGGTGGTTATGGTGATGTTCTGAGGTGTATTCTGCTGCATACGTGTCACCGTCTGTTTGGGATTGGCTCGATTATAACCAGCCGCGCATAACATGCTCATGATTTAACTTGAAATTAAGTTGACGAATTATGAAGAACGTAAAGGCGGGCAATACAATCTCATCAGATGGACTAGCCACTTGGCCAATGAGAAACTAGTCTCCCAGTCGATGTGCTGCAAAAGAGAGTGTCATACAATGATTTTCAGGGTAGATCATGTAATGTTTGAGAGCCGAGTTTTATTGTAATGGTGTTGGAATGTTCGCATGATGCGCAGCATTCCAACATCGGGTGAATGTGTGTTGTAAGCAGCATCATGCGGGTGGGAATGGGTATATGAGTTACGAAATGACGTGGTTGGTTGATCAGCGTATACTTCGCATCCACATCGACCAGGGCCTGAATTTGAGTGAAGTGAATCAGATGATGACTCAAAAGCGGGCGCTGTGCGAGCGGGGACAAGGGAATATTTATGTGATTTATGATGCTGCCGACCACGTCAAAATGACGCTGAGTATGCAGGATATTGTGAAGATGTTTCACAGCGCGCCGCCGCCTGTGCCTGCGGTGAAGTGGTGTGTGTTCGTCAGCCCCAGTGTTACCAACCACGTTTTCTTCAACATCATCGCACAACTCACCTGTGGCAGGAATCGGGCGTTCACAACCTTGCCTGACGCGCTGGCGTTCATACAACAGATGGAAAACCCGTGTGGGTATGTGCCTGCGCCGTATCAGAACCTCCAGTTTGAACTCAGCTCCTAGTTAACTGCTGCAAGCGGGGAAGCCCAGCGTACTACGACAGGTGATGCGACGGCAGTGTAACGGTGGTTTTTGTCAGGAGGGAAGCGTCGGCTTTCCTGATGCTGGCAAACGGCAGTGAATGTCCTGTAGCATTGGGGGAATGCGCCATGAGTTACGAAACAAGCTGGTTGATTGACAAGCGGGTGTTGTATCTGCGGATTTATGGCACGACCACGATTGCGCAGGGACGGCAAATGCTGGACGAGGCACGCGCCCTCTGTGAGCAGGGGACGCCGTTTGTGTACATCATTTCCGACGCGAC
>JAXLWC010000014.1:0-99493 GCA_046328675.1 Anaerolineae bacterium | reverse complement strand
GGCGGTGACCGCATGAAGAGCTTCATGAATTGGGCCAACCTGCCGGCCAATGAACCGCTCGAACATGGCATGGTGAGCAAGTCGATTCAGCAGGCGCAGGTACGTGTCGAAGGCCATAACTTTGACATCCGCAAGCGCGTGCTGGAATATGATGATGTCGTCAATAAGCAGCGCGAAGTGATTTATAAGCAGCGCCGCGATGTGCTGCTCATGGAAGACCTGAGCGAACAGTATCTCAAGTTCCTTGAGGAGATGGTGGTGGATGTGATTGATGAGTTCACCCCTGACGACAAGGACTGGGATTTGGAGGCGATGCACCAGAAGTTGTACACTATCTTCCCGGTGCCCAGCGAGATCACGCCGGATGTTATGGCGGATATGTCTGTCTCCGAAATCGAAGAACGCCTAACAGACGCGCTGCGTGATACTTATGAGGCCAAAGCTGCTGAGCTAGGGCCGGATGTCATGAAGCAGGCCGAGCGCATCGTCATGCTGCGCGCGCTTGATGGTCACTGGCAGCGCCATCTGACGGATCTTGATGTGCTGCGTGAAGGTATCGGGCTGGTGTCGATTGCACAACGCGATCCGCTGGTCGAATACAAGCGTGAAGCCTTCCGCATCTGGGGGGACTTACAGGAAGAAATCAAGATGACGGCGGCACGCGGCATTTTCAGTGTGCAGGTGCGTCAGCCGCTGCCGCAGGTACGGCGGCAGTTCCAGGCGGTGCGTGCCGTTGCTGGCGGTGGTGGAGCCGCCGCAGCACCCGCCAAAGCGGAGCCAGTGCGCGCGCAGAATCGTCCTGGTCGCAACGATCCGTGCTGGTGCGGCAGTGGCAAGAAATACAAGAACTGCCACATGCGCGAGGATGACCTCAAAGGCAAAGGCTAAGCTTGAACAGCCCCTTATCCTGTGGGATGAGGGGCAATCCCATACCTTCCGTTAATCCAGACGGAAATGTGGTGAGATATAGAAGACGCGTTATAGTAATGAATATGGGTTGGGCAGGCAGGGGAGAACCATGACCACGCAGACTGAACGCAGCGACATTGATCCGACATTGCTTGATTTCTTGCGCAACAAGGTCAATTCGTTTATCAAGTGGGATTTAGTGCGTTTCTTTCACGATAATCCCTACGCAGTAGACAGCGCGGACCACATCGCGCGCTATATCATGCGCGATCAGCGCACGACTGAGCGTGAACTGGAAGGGCTGGCGCAGGCGAATGTGCTGGACATCGATGAAATCTCCGGTGTGCGGGTATATCGTCTGTCACCTGTGGACACGATTCGCGAACTGATCAGCCAGTTTGTTGCCGCGTGTGATGATCGTGATTTCCGTGTGCAGGCGATCAATGAGGTCATCAACGGCAAAAAACTTTCACCCCGCCATGATTTCTGATATAGCACTTCGGCTTACATCACCTGTTCGCTTACACTGACTGAGGCCGTGTCGATGCCGGTATCCGCGAACCAATTCTTCATGCTTTATACCTGGTTTCTGCTGGCTGGACTGCTGATATTTGCGCTGCTCATCGCGCGCTTTTATCAGAAGTTTTCCGGCACACACGCTTACTATCACTGGTTTCTCGTTCCTGCTGTGCTGCTGGGGGTGGCTGTCATTCGTTATACCAGCGTGGGCAAGGTGGGCGGGGATGCCGTCGGTGATTTGTTTTCTGCGGCTGGTGGTGTTGTCCTGATAGGGTTGTGCGGTATCCTGTATAAGCTCATGCTTTTGGGACGAGGGCATCCCGATGAGCAGCGTTGAACTGACACACCTCGTAGGCTTGTTGGGGCCGCTGTCGGTGGCTGTGCTGCTGGCATTGATGGGACGGTTGAGCAAAAAACTGGGCAGTGTGACTCATGCTGCGCCGTACTACCTGCTGTTTTACGTGGCGTCGTCGCTGGTGATCGTCAGTGTCGCAGCGCGTCTGGGACACATCCTGCTGGGCGTTGAACCTGATCTTACGCTGGCAGAGAACCTCGTCTGGGCTGTACTGTATAATGCGCTGCCAGCGTTTGGGATCACGCTGGGACTGGTCGGCGCGTGGCGCTACTGGAGCTGGCTGCTGGCTGAACGCGCGTGATGGTTCGGCGCTGATGTCATTTAAGTAGGAAGACGGACGCCTGTTGAAGGCCTCAGGGTTCGCAGCGGCGCGGCGGTTGACTCCTTCGTCCGCCAGGCAAGAGCAAGCGCACAACTCCCCGGCAAAACATAATTGAAACCAAACTGTTACACTGTCTTAATCATTTCCCCCGTTTAAGGTATGTGAGGCGCGGCAAATTTCTATACAATAATAAGAATGATTACAACCAAAAACTGTTGTTTAGGATTGCCCTCTTAATGTCTGATTTGCCCAGCACTGTGCGCGCACTACCCAAGGTCGAACTTCATCGCCATCTTGAAGGCTCGGTTCGGCTTGAGACGCTCGTTGACATCGCGAGACAGTTTGGCATCCAGATGCCGGAATATAATGCCGAGCAGCTTCGGCCCTTCGTGCAGATGACGCCGGGTCAGCCGCATGATATGCGCACTTTCCTTGCCAAGTTCATGACGCTGCGCCAGTTCTTTCGCTCGCCGGAGGTCATTCGCCGGGTGGTGCATGAAGCGGTGGTCGATGCCGCGAAGGACAACGTGCGCTACATGGAACTGCGTTTTACCCCGCAGGCGCTGTCCAACGTTATGAACTGCCAGCATAAGGATGTGGTCGGTTGGGTTTGTGATACCGCGCGTTATGCTGCCGAGGAAAATAACATCGAAGTGCGCCTGATCGTGTCGATGAACCGCCACGAGTCGCTAGAGATTGGCGAGAAGGTGCTGGATGCGGCGATTGCCTACCGCGACAAAGGCGTCGTGGCACTTGACCTTGCCGGACGCGAATCGGCAGAGTACCCCGCTGCGCCATTCCGCTACATTTTCTCGCGGGCGAAAGAAGCCGGACTCGGCGTGACGGTACACGCGGGCGAATGGTCAGGCGTCGAAAGCATGTATGATGCGCTGCTCAGCCTGCGTGCGGATCGTATCGGACATGGCGTGCGTTCGCTGGAAGACCCGAACTTGCTGGAAGTGCTGGTCAAGCGCAACATCACGCTGGAGGTTTGCCCGACGAGCAACATGCAAAGCGGCGTTGTGCCCACGCTCAAGGAACACCCGCTGCCGAAACTCATCCAGCAGCATGTGCGTGCTACGATCAACACCGATGACCCGCTGGTCTGCAACATTACCCTCAGCGATGAACTGCTGTGTTCGATGGAAAACATGTCCCTGTCACTGGACGATGTGAAGAAGCAGATGTTGGTAGCGGCGCGCGCTTCGTTTCTGCCCCCTTCAGAGCGTGAGACGCTGGCGAAGAAGTTCGAGCACTGGTACGGCATGAACGGCACTCCTCCACAGTAAAGGACAGCTATGCGCGATTCCCTCGATTTACCCGGACTTCGAGAGCAGGCAGCGCAGATTCAAACCCAAGCCAAAAGGTCCTACTACATTGGCACGCTCGGCGCGTTCCTGTTAGGCATCTGGATTGTCTTCTCTGACGGTGCCTGGCGTCTGAGCGATTCACTGCTGCGGGTTGGCCTGCCGACGCTGGTACTCTCAATTTTCCTGTGGTCAACGTTTGTGGAATTGTTCCTCAAGCGCCGCATTCAATTGGGCCAGTTACATCGTTCGCGCGTGCTGATTAACCCCATCCTACCCCCGGAGGCACAGCGCGACTGGAATGCCCCTGTGCGCTTTACCTGGGAGATTCCCATGAGCCTGTCCTTGTGGACGCTGACCTTTGCCCTGTGGCTCGACAGGCAGGACCGTTTGCTGCTGGTGATAGGGCTGCTGTGGCTGGGCTTCAGTGCCTGGGGATTATGGCGTGTCGTGCGGTATGCGCGCGGCCTGAAAACCGACTTTGAACGGCGCGCGATCTACGGGGTTCTGCTGTCGGAGGCCGCCAATTACCTGATCCTGCTGGTGATATGCGCGGCGCTGGTACATGTGGAACTGCTGGCTGGATTGGCGGCGCTGTTGGGGTTCGTGCTGTTTACGCGCGTGTGGGCTTTTGCCATGCAGCGCTTGTATAACTGGACGCTGGCTCCTTATTTTGTGGGCGATTATCCCGCTACCTTAAAGCGTATGCGTTTCACCCGGCGCGTACAACCGCAGGTGGTACGTTACATCACCCTGGAAGGCGCGGTGCTCGGCGCGATGGGGCGTTTCGACGAAGCGACCCGGCTGCATTACGCGGTGATGATTCACCCGAACGTCGATCTTGTGACGCTGGCGCTGGCGGTAGGGGAATTGGCGGGGATTTATCAGGAGCGCGACCAGTTTGCGGAAGCGCTGAAGCTGGTTGAAACGGCTGTGCAGATTGCCCCTGACGTGTGGGTGCTGTATCTGGCTGTCGCCGATTGGTATCTGATGCAGTTCAGCGACGGCGAACGCGCGCTTGAGCTGGCCGAATTTGCCCTGGAACTGATCAACGTGCCCGGCAACAAGCCGACTCGCTTTGGGTTTGGGCTGGCGTATCTCAGGGTTGCGCAGGCAGCGGCGTTGGCCGAGCGCCCGTCGCGGCTGAACGTTGCGCTGGAAAAAGCCATCGAATACACCGACCTGAAACAGAGCGTCGAAGCCGCGCGACTGGAATACTATCAGGGGTATATCAACCACGCACAGCACGATGCCGCCAGCGCGCGCCAGCATTATCAGCGCGTACTGGAACTTGACCCGCATGGCACCTACGGACGCAACGCCGCCAGACTCTTACAGCGGCTGGATGGGTGATTATCACGCAAATTGATCATCGAAAGGAACACAACGATGAATTCTTCACCACAGCCTTTGCGTGATTCTCTTGATTTGTCACAGTCAAAACAAAAAGAGGTCTTCAGGAGACACGTCCTTCGCGTGTTCCAATCGTTGTTTTACGGTAGCGTTGTTAGTATGGCTGTGGATAGCTCCTGCGTTACAAAGTTATCCAGATGCCGTGTCAAAAGTATCATTCCCTTCATTTTGATTTCCGCCATGATCTGGTCGATGTTTTTGCGGGACAGCCTGCGCGACGTATGATCAGAACGCAACTTGAGCACATCCGTCAATTGATGAACCAGGTGCTGCCTCAACTATCTCAGAGTTCCCAGTCTTTGCGCCTCCCATTGTTTTAGCTGGGAAATTCCCTTATCCATCTCATTGGCAATTCTCACCCTACTTGGGGCTGTCTATAACCTCGAATCAAGACGATTTCAATTGGTTTATGGCTTATCCTCCTGACCTGGGTGACCTGGCGATTCGTTGCCTTTAATCGACGCTTAGAGACTCCATTAGCTCGGCGCGTATTATATGGCGAAATCCTTGCTGAGCTATGGACGGTGCTGAGACTCGCATTGATGTTTGGAGCATTGGCGCTAACCGCGTGGTGGTGGGCTTTTGGGCTGGCGGTTACGCTGATTGTTCTAGGTTACTTGTGGCGCCGGCTTACTCAGCGTCATATCAATGGGTTCTTGCCCCCTACCACCGCGCAGATTATGATGCCTACCTCGCTCGTATTCGTTTTGCCCAACGCATCCAGCCCCATGTGGTGCATTATGTTGCTCTGGAAGCGTCGTTGAGACATGCGCTTGGGCAATATTCAGAAGCGCGAACATTGCATTACAGTATTCTCTCTGATCCGGGAACTTCCCCCACTGCTGTTGGTTCTTTCGTGTACTGAACTAGGAGAGATGCAACTCCAAAGAAGAACATTTCAAAGAAGCACTCTCGCTGATAGAAACTAGCATCATGATGATGCCTGAACTTGGATACCTTGGCATGCTACGCTCACAGATTGGTATTTGCTCCAACGAATCGCAGGTGAACGCGCCCTGGAACTGGTCGAATATGCTGTTGAATTGTTCGAGACTTCCAACGCTAGTCGCGACCTTTTTGGAAATAGCTACTTGCAGGGAAAAATGGCACAGGCCGCCGCCCTCGCTGGACGTAACGAATTAATACCGGATGCTCTGACAAGGGCAGCAGAAAACATCACCCCTGAGATGTCGCGCGAACTGGCGCGATTGGCTTATGTCAATGGCTATGTAGCAGATGTGCAAGGTGATGCTAACACTGCACGCCAGCATTATCAGCGCGTACTGGAACTTGACCCGCATGGCACCTACGGACGCAACGCCGCCAGACTCTTGCAGCGGCTGGATGGGTGAAACATACGACCCACTGCGTCCGTCCTTCCCGCATAAAGTGGCAACTCCGCGCTGCCAAATCATCCGTTGCCAGCCAAGCGCACTGCGTTTATAGTCAATCCACCTGTTTCTCAAAACTGAAGGCAGCTATGCAAATCGGTGACATCAGCATCCATCTCATCAACGCAGGCGACATCCTGGTAGACGGCGGTGGGCCTTTCGGCTTAGTCCCGCGCGCCCTGTGGAAACACATCCTCCCGCCGGATGACGACAACATGATCCCCATGAAGCTCAACTGTCTGTTGGTGCAGGCTGGTGGTCGCAACATCATCATCGACACGGGGCTGGGCGAACGGCTCGGTGAACGCGGCGCAAAAATCTGGCATCTCGACATGAGCGGCGGCGGCTTACGCGGTGGTCTGGGCGTCTGGGCTTATCTCCGGCAGACATCCATCTGGTGATTGATACGCACCTGCACGCTGATCACGCGGCGGGGAACATGTCCTTCGGTGAAAACGGCGCGCTGGTTCCGACGTTCCCCAACGCCGAATATGTGGTTCAGCGCCGCGAGTACGACGACGCCATGCGGCCCACCAACGGCACGCGCGCGACCTACAACCTGAAAATTATCAACCGCTGGTCGAAAGCGGTCAGATGCGCCTGCTGGATGGCGATACGGAACTGGCGTCAGGGATTACTGGGTGGTCACGCCGGGGCATACGCCGGGACATATGAGCGTGCGCTTTGAGAGCAATGGGCAGCACGCGCTGTTCACCTGCGATTTACCGAGCTACGCCGTACATTTTGAGCGCCTCGGCTGGATGACGGCTTATGATGTCGAGCCGCTGGTCACGCTGGAAAGCAAGCGCCAATGGCAGGAGTGGGCGCTGGCAACGGAGGCCCTGCTGATTTTCCTGCATGAGCCGAAACACCCTGTTGGGCGGCTGGTGGTCGATGGAAAAGTGCGCAAGGTGCAACCTGTGGATGAGGCCTATGTATAGGGCAGACTGTGACCTCTGCCCTGTAAAAGTTCCTATTGGCGGCTTTGCCATTCCTCGATGGTTTTGGCCATAAAGTCACGCACTTCCACATCGTCAATATCGCCAACCGCATCGTAGAACTTGCCATCGACTTCGATTTTCACGCCGCCGCCCGCCGCCGGAGATACGTTGATGCTGCGTCCGCTGTATTCAGGTGTGTGGCGCAGTTTGTACTGCAAGTATTCCTGTATGGCCTGCGCGATGTTCAGTTCAGGCACAGGCTTCTTCATCTCGCGTTCCTGGTCTTTGCTCATGCGCATAAATCCGGGGCCGCGTCGTGGGGCCAGCGGGGCTTCGTCAAGCTTGAACTTGGGCAGGTCACCGGGCATCGAGCCATCAGCCAACGGCGGCGGCGGCGCGCTGGTGACGGGCTTTTTCGGCTCATTGGGCGTGCTCAGCAGTTCACCCACTGTCGGCGGCTGCTCGTTCTTGTTGTCGGCAAGCCGTGCGGCCAATCCGGTGGGGGCTTCGGGCTTGGCTGGTGTGGAAGTTTCCGGCGCTGGGGCAGGGGCGGCGCTCGTGGGCTTCGGCGTGACAATCCTGGCAAGCTCCTTCATGACTTTCATGAAACGGTTTTTACCGTCGGGGAAATTACTCAGGTTGCTGTAGCTCTGGTCGCCAAGCTGCACAATCAGGCGGCCTTCATCAACATCGCGCAGGATGATCATGACCTCGGCGGCTTGAATGGCCTCCCCTGTGTCTGCCAGCTTGATTTCATAGGTGCCGGGCTTGACGACACGCGTCGGCGGCGGTGGCTCAGCGGCGACGTGCATGGGCACATTCAGCAGCACATCAAGGTCGGGCAGTTCCCCTGAATCATAGGCTGACGCAGTGGAAGTCGTCTCAACACTTTGATTCTTGTCCTTTTCAGTGGATGTCGTATTCTGATTACGCTTTTTGGTGCGCACATAGACGATGTAACTGAACGACCCGACCAGCAAAAACCCACTGACGCAGAGGCAGGCAATCATGCCTAGAGGTACCTGGCGGATAAAATCTGAAAAATCGCTTCCCATTATGAACCTTTCGCTTGACAATTGGGGCAGTAATGTGTGCCCCGCTGCGCGACCCATATTTTCTCGATCAGCGTGCCACAGACGAGACAGGGCTGCCCATCACGGTCATAAGCATAAAAATGATTCTGCAGAATCGCCCTGCGTGCCATCAGGTTTGCGATACCAGTTGATGGTTGCGCCTTCGTATTCGATACCCGCGTTGAGCACGTCGCGAATGGTGCCATGCAGCCGTGTGATTTCGTCATCGCTCAGGGTGTCAGCGTGGCGCAGCGGGTGAATTTTAGCGCGGAATAAGGCTTCATCCGCATAAATGTTGCCGACCCCGGCAATGAACGCCTGGTCAAGCAGCAGGGGTTTAATCGCTTTGCTGCGTCCCTGTAAGCGCTGGCGCAAGACAGCAGGCGTAAAGTCGTTTTCCAAAGGCTCCGGCCCAATGGCCCGAACAACTCCTGATCGGGGTTGGCGCTCAGATAGACCCGTCCGAAACGGCGCGCGTCTGAAAAACGCAGTTCCTGACCATTATCGAGGCTGATTTTTAAGCGAAGCCAGCGGTCATCATTTTCGCTGTGGTCATGGTCAACGACATACAAACGCCCGGTCATGCGCAGGTGTACCAGCAGATAGTCATGGTCAAGGTGGCACATGATGTATTTGGCGCGGCGCGTGATGGCACGTACCGTCTGTCTGGCGATGCGCCCGGCAAAGGCTTCGGGCGCGGGAATCTGAATCACATTCGCACGTTCATACCATACATCGCTGAACGTGCGTCCAATCAATGGGGCACGCAAGCCCCGTACAACAGTTTCTACTTCTGGTAATTCTGGCATAATCAGAGTGTAATGCAAAAGCACAAATTTTTGATGTGGGAAATTTGTCCGTTATGCAGAGGCGATTTGTGCCTCGCTGCGCGCAAAATAGCCCAGATAACCTGCCACTACGGCCTCAAGCGCATGTAACCAGATGTCGTGACCAAACAGCGGCATCAATCCAAACATGGCGTAAGTCTGTGCAAACAGTCCCATGATCGCAAAAACCGCCAGAATCAGCGCGAGACTCCGACAGTACAGCCGCGCTTGGGGGTAGCTGCGGTAAGCGACAAGGCCCCAGATACCAAAGCTCAGGTGTACCAGATTATGAATAACATTGATGGGAAACAAGCCGAGCAGGTAACCATAGCTCATCTCAATAGAAAGGGCAGGCGCATCGGGGGACATGGGCGCCGTGACCAGCGGCACAAAGCCACCTACACCTGCCAGCACGAACAAAATACCCATAAGCAGGGCGAAATAGCGCGTTTGCATCATGCTATTCATGAGCCTGTTTCCTTCAGCAATCGACTGCCTGTCACCATTATACTGACTCCCATCACAGCCATGAGCGCGAAGGCTCCAAGCCAAAGCCACACGCCGATTTCAGTCCACACCATACGCTGCACTGCCGCATCTACAAGCAGCAGCCCCGCAATGGCCAGCACGCCTAAAACGCATAACGGCACGCCAGCGGCCATGAACTCCCAGCCATCGGTACTCGAGGAGACGGTGAGTAGCCCTACGCCGCCGCCGACGAACACAGCACTATAAAGCTGGCTGTGAAAATCATCCAGCAGCCAGGGGAAAAAACGGCTGAAAACTGCCGGAAGCAGCAGTAAACCTACGCCGTAGAGGATGAGTATCAACCCTAAAACTCGTGTGATGGTTGACCACATACGCGGCGTCGGTGATAAATGGGTCGTCGGCATGTGGCGCAGCAGCCACAAGTGGTAGGCAGAGTTCAGAGGCAAAACGATGTACAACGCATACCACAACCATGTGCCCCAGCGCTGAAAGTCAAAACTTGCGTTGTAGAGGATTGAGACGATCAGAACAATCAGTGTGAAGCTGAAGATCACCCGCAGCACCGGACGAGTTGGCGACCAGCGGTTTTTCAGTACCATCAGGACAACGGCGCTCATGGAGGCCAGATACACCGCGCCGAGAAAACGGGTGTTGAATGGTGTCAGCGCCCAAGGCCACAGGGTGTTGGTGAACTCAGGCGCGAAGAATAGTCCTCCACCCGCCGTAAATAAGACGAGGACTTCAATCAGTGTCACGAAATAAAGCAGACGCGGGATGGGCGGATTCTGTGTAGGAATGGGGTTCATGTGGTCTTCTCCTCCCCTCCATTATATGCAAAAGTGTGTTTTAAGTTTTCAGAAAGCAATGGCGCTCGTTTAGCCCCTTATGCCTCACGCTGCCGCTGCGCTTAACCCACTCGCTTCGCGGAAAAGAAGGGAGAAATGCGGCGCGTGCAGACAAAGGGCGTAAGGTTGTATGGACACGTTGAGTTGACCAGCACTATTCGCTGCATAGGGGATAAACGCTGACCTTTGATGTGAGCGTTTTGGAATTGGTGATGAACACAACACGTCGATTTTCATCGTGGTACGCGGTGACACTTGGAACTTCCAGACGCGTGAACGTTCTCCTTACAGCGAACAATACCGTAAAATATGCGCTGCTCTCACGCGAAAGTCACGGCAATCTTAACGCTAAACGCCTCATGTTGTCTGAGGGGATGCGCTATAATTCAAGTGTTCTATTGCCACTGGCAAGCGTTGAACGTGGCAATGGTTCATCCCCAAAAAATAACTGGTTTGAGACCACATCTATGTCTGATTTTGTACATTTGCACGTCCATACTGAATATTCGCTGTTGGATGGTCTGAGCCGTATTGACCAGCTTGTCGCGCGGGCTAAAGAACTGAACATGCCCGCGGTTGCCATTACGGATCACGGCACGATGTTCGGCGTGATTGACTTTTTTCGCGCCTGTAAGGATGCGGGGGTTAAGCCAGTCATTGGTGTCGAGGCTTATCTTGCCCGACGAGGCATGGAGGACAAAGACCCCAAGCATGACAAAAAGCCGTTTCATATGCTGCTGCTGGCACAGGATCTACAGGGCTATCGCAACCTGCTGAAAATCGCCAGCGAGTCACAGCTTCGTGGTTATTACTACCGCCCGCGTATCGACAAGGCATTTTTGCGCGAACATTCTAAAGGGCTGATTGCCACCAGCGGGTGCCTGGCTGCCGAAATCCCCTCGATGGTCATGGACGGCAAGGGCGAGGAAGCCATGAAGATGGTGGGTGAGTATCAGGACATCTTCGGCGCTGAGAACTTCTATCTGGAACTCCAGCAGCACCGCATTGACGAGTTGGATGTGCTCAATAAATGGCTGGTGGAATATCGCCAGTCACGCCACACCAATATCCAGTTGATCGCTACCAATGATGTGCATTACGTCATGGAAAGCGATTATGACCCCCATGATACGCTGCTGTGCATTCAAACGGGCGCTCTGAAAACCGAGGAAGATCGCCTGCGCATGACGGACCCCAGCTATCATCTGACTTCGCAGGAAGAAACGTGGCGTAACTTCTCGTGGCTGCCGGAAGATATGCGCAAGGAAGCCATGCACAACACGCTCAAGGTGGCTGAGATGTGCAACGTTGACCTCAGCACGAAGGGCTATCATCTGCCTGTGTTCCCGGTGCCTGCGGGCTATGACAGCACGACGTACATGCGCTACCTGTGCGAAAAAGGGCTGGAGTGGCGCTTTGGCAGCCGCAAAAACGAGCAGGTGCTGGTTGATCGCTTAAACCGTGAGCTGAACATCATCAAGGATATGGGCTTCGAGACCTACTTCCTGATTGTGTGGGATTTGTGCCAGTACGCTGTGTTCGCGGACATCTGGTGGAATGTGCGTGGTTCGGGCGCGGGGAGTCTTGTAGCGTACTGCCTGGGTATCACCAAGATTGACCCGATTGAAAACAATCTGTTGTTTGAGCGCTTCCTCAATCCGGGGCGCGTCAGTATGCCCGACATTGATATGGACTTTCAGGATGATCGGCGCGGGGAGATGATTTCCTACGCGGCGCGCAAGTACGGTGAGGATAAAGTCGCGGCCATTATCACGTTTGGAACACTGGGGCCGAAAGCCGCTGTGCGTGATGTGGGGCGGGCGCTGAACGTCGATAAGACGCTGGTGGATCGTGCGGCGCGCTACATCCCGCAGGAACCGAAGCCCAAGCCGCTGATGGAATATGTCGAAGGCAACCCTGAACTGAAGGAGCTTTACGACTCCAACGAAGACATCCGCACGATTGTCGATACGGCAACCAACTTGCAGGGTGTCAACCGCCACGCCTCGACCCATGCGGCAGGCGTGATTATCGCCGATCAGCCGCTGGTGGAATATTTGCCGCTGCACCGCATCACAGGCACAGACCCCAGCAATGGCGCGTTGAAAGCCGTGACGCAGTTCCCGATGGAAACCTGCGAGTCGCTCGGCCTGCTCAAGATTGACTTCCTCGGTTTGTCCACGCTGACCAGTATGCGCTATGCCTGCGAGCTGATTGAAAAGTATCAAGGCATTCGCTACACGATGGACAACATCCCGTATCGCCATGAACATATCAGCGATGAAGAACGCAAGAAACTCGATGAGGCCTTTAAGCTGATGGGACGCGGGCAGACGGTGGGTGTGTTCCAGTTTGAAGGGGCGGGGATGCGCCAGATGCTGCGCGACATGCGCCCGACCCGGTATGAGCATATTGTCGCGGCGGTGTCGCTCTATCGTCCCGGCCCGATGGAATTTATTCCGGCGTATAACCGTCGAATGCGCGGCGAAGAACCCGTCGAGTATAAACATCCTAAGCTGGAACCTATTCTTGGTGAAACCTACTCAATCATCGTGTATCAAGAACAGCTCATGCAAATCGCGAGTGATTTGTTTGGCTACGAACTGGCAGAAGCTGACCTGATGCGCCGCGCCGTCTCCAAGAAGAAAGAAAAAGACCTTATGAAACATAAGGGTATCTTCATGGAGCGTGGTCCCAAATACGGCGTCGATGAGAAGACCGCTGAAGCGATTTTCGACGAGATTGAATTCTTCGCCAATTATGGCTTCAATAAGTGTGTTACTAATAACACAGAAATTATAGATAGTAATACAGGCAGATTGTATCGTATTGGTGATTTATCAACAAGAAAAGTGCAAATCAATCAAACCTTGACCTGCAATACTGATACCTTGCGCTTGGAAGCCGGAAATGTTACTGCGGTAATGGAAAATGGCGTTAAGCCCGTCTATCGCCTTACGACGCGCTTAGGACGCAAAATCGAAGCAACGGACAATCATCCTTTCTACACCTTTGATGGTTGGCGTATGCTTGGTGAATTGCAGGTTGGTGATAAAGTTGCTGTGCCACGCCGTATTCCTGTAGAGGGTCGGCGTGAGTGGGCCAACGACGAGATTTTTGCCTGTGCATATCATATAAATCAGATTAAGCACCAGACTGAAGCCGCACTGCCAGATGGTGTTACATAGAGACCTCGCAATTTGATAATACGGTCGGCGCCATTTCCGACAGGATCGATGTTATGCTAGCGGTTCGCCGTTCGCAACCGTGTGGCGTCGTAAGTGGATTAATCGCCTGGACTGCAAACACAACCTCGTACACAAAATTCATCCCTGATGAAGTCTTTGAGCAATAATCGCCAGATTGCCTTATTGATTGCTCTATGTGGGAAGGCGATGGACACTAATGAGAAGGGGAGAAGTGTCTATTACGCCACATCATCAGAACCGTTCCCGCCCTGCCACCTTTTCCTGCGTTTGGCATTATCGCCGTTTCGCCGTGGTTCCAAGAGGACGAACGGGTATCATTGTTTGTTACTGGAAATGAAAACCTCAGTGTATTTACGCAATCGCTTGTCACTTTATCAGTCATGAAAGGCGACGAAAGCCCTTACGCATATGACTGAACAGGTCATGTTGAGTTTTGGTACAGCATTTGTTCCTGCGACTTGGCAATCTGACGCAGTGTGTCCATGAGTCTGAGTATCACCTGACGATGGCGGACGAGGGGTTTGCCCCTGATTTATCAGAAGCAGTGCGGTGGACACGCCAGAGGCTAAAGCCATCCGGCTACCGTGTTTCGGCGGGAAGTCGGTTGAAACCGACTCAAGCCCGCCGAGAAAGCCTGTGTGTTAGCCCAGTCTCCGACGCTCAAATGCCGTTTGCGGATAGTTCATTAGCATCTGGCGGAGATGCAGCGGACAGCGGGGATAACGACATCTATTGGGATGCTATCGTCTCTATCGAATACATTGGTGAACAGCCGACCTACGACCTGACAATTGAAGGTACGCATAATTTCATTGCCAACGATATTCTGGTACATAACTCGCACGCGGCGGACTATGCTTTCGTCGCCATGCAGTCGGCCTACCTCAAAGTCCATTATCCAGCAGAGTTCATGACGGCGCTGCTCATCGTCCATAGTGATGACTCGGCGAAGGTGGCGACGTTTCTCGGCGAGTGCCGCGAACTGGATATTCCCATTCTGCCGCCGGATGTGAACTACAGCAGCTTGCAGTTTGATATTCAGGCGCTGTCCGATGGCAAGCGAGGCATTCGCTTCGGCATGATCGGCGTCAAGGGCGCGGGTGAGGCGGCACTCAAGCACATCATTGATGCGCGCAGCGAAGGCGGAGCATTCCGTGATCTGGAAGATTTTTGCAGCCGGGTGGATTTACGCGCGGTAGGCAAACGCACGCTGGAGAGCCTCGCCAAAGTTGGCGCGCTGGATTCTTTCGGCGATGCGCAACTTAGCGAGGAAGACCGCCGCGTGCAGATTGTTGAAGCGGTTGAGCGTATGGTGCGCTTTAGCCACGATCATCATGAAGCTGTCAAAGTCGGGCAGATGAGCATGTTTGGTGATGTGGTGCAGATTAAAGCCGACCTGTTACAGCCTATCCCATCCGATAAACGCATCGCGCGGCGGGAGATGCTCAAATGGGAAAAGGAACTGCTGGGGCTGTATGCTACCGGGCGGCCTGCTGACAAAATCGCCGGGGAACTTCAGAACGCTGGCACGATGGAAATCGCCGAACTCAAAGAATCGACGCAGATGCAGGATAAGGGCGTGCGCATCGCAGGTGAAATCATCAATCTGCGCAAAATTGTGACCAAAGACGGCAAGATGATGGCGGTGGCACAGGTTGAGGACTGGCATCCGACAGCAGGCGTTATCGAAGCGGTGTTTTTCCCGAAGACGTGGGATAAATTCGGGGCGTCGATAGAAGTTAACAATGTGCGTATCCTGTCCGGCAAGTTTGACGCGCGGCGCGGCGACCCGCAAATCATTGTCGATGGTATTGCCAGCAGCACAACGGCGCTGGCTTCATCCGAGGCTTACGAACCAGCCCAACAGAGTAGTGTCCCGGAGTGGGCGCGTGAAGCTTCAGCAACGGCGGCTTTCGATGAACCGCCGCCGCGCAGCTATGACGACGCCGATGTGCCCGATTACGACGACATGGGCGAAGTCCCGCTGCCGGCTTACGCGGCACCTGCGCCTGTAGCAGAGATGGTGATGCCTGCGACCCAGGGCGCGGCGATGGCTCCGGCACTCCCGGCTGACCCGCCGCTGGTCACCGTGCCTGCGCCTGCCGTTGATGTGGTCACGCTGGAAGGTGAGGGGGCAACGCCGTGGATGAAAGAATTGGATCAGCAGGCGGATTGGTGGCTGATGGTTTATCTGCCACGTTCAGGCAGCGACGATAAGGACCGACGGCTGTTCCGTAAGGTTCACTGGACGCTGACCTCGTACCCCGGTGGAAAGGATCGCTTCACGATTGTGCTGGAGGAGAAGGGACGCAAATCGCCGAAGGAGATGCAGTTTCCCAATCATCACACGCATTATTGTGATGCGCTACTCCAGGAACTCAAGGCACTGGTCGGGGATGATAATGTGGTGATCTACAAACGTCCAACGTGAAATGAGGATAGTGGTTGGGCATCTGTGCAAAATCGCCGCAACTTTTGTGCGCTGTGTATGTTTGAATCCCCTAGATGAAAGCATTACAATTGCGCCGTTTTTATCCGATGATTTAGGAGAATAATGGGATGAAGCGAGTTGCCGTAATGACCAGCGGCGGAGATGCGCCGGGCATGAACGCCGCCATTCGCGCGGTTGTGCGGACGGGCCTTCAACATGGAGTAGAAGTATATGGCATTCGCCAGGCCTATGCGGGTTTGCTGGCGGGTGATCTGGAATTGTTAACCAGCCGTGCTGTGAGCGGCATTTTGCAGCGCGGCGGCACGATACTACAGACCGCGCGTAACGAGGAGTTCAAGACTCCGGCGGGACAGAAGAAGGGACAGCGCCGGCTGAATGAGCACGGCATTGAAGGCATTATCGTCATCGGTGGCGATGGCAGCCTGCGCGGCGCGATGGCCTTAGAACGACTGGGGATTCCGGTGGTCGGTGTGCCCGCAAGCATTGATAACGACATCTGGGGCACCAACACCAGCATCGGCGTCGATACCGCACTCAACACGATCCTTGATTCGCTGGACAGGCTGCGCGATACGGCGACCTCGCATAACCGCGCGTTCCTCATTGAAGTGATGGGACGTAACTGTGGTTATCTGGCGCTGATGGCGGGCATTCTGGGCGGCGCGGAAATCGTGATTACGCCAGAGAAGCCGATTACGATGGAAGAAGTGGCCCAATCGCTCGACGATGCCTATGTGCGCGGCAAGTCTCATGCGATTGCGGTGATTGCCGAAGGCGCGCCGTTCAAATGCACTGATCTGGTGGATTATCTGAACGAGCATAAGACGATTGGCTTTGAGATGCGCCTGACGATTCTGGGGCATATCCAGCGTGGGGGCAGCCCAACGGCGTTTGACCGTTTGCTGGCGACGCGTTTTGGGGTGGCGGCGATGGAAACGCTGCTCAAAGGCGAGTCGGGCGTGATGGTGGGGCTGGATGGGCGCGATGTGCATACCGTGCCGCTGACGGAAGTGACGACCAAGATGCGGGAAATCGGGGAAAGCTGGTTCCGACTGGCGCATATTTTGTCACGGTAGTGACAGTTCACAGTTGTCAGTTTTCAGTAAATGCGAGATGTTGTCGGATAGACTCGCATGAACACAAGCTACATGTCAGTACAACTCGCCGCACCGGGATCGTTGGACGGGTGGCGAGTTTTTGTTTACGGAGCCGCCGTAGGGATGTACTGTGAGTGAAATATAGGGCGCATAGGACACATGACCGCCAATCCCGCCGCTTTACCGACATGAAAGTCGGGCGGTGCGGCGGGAGCGAGGCTGTATAGGTGGAGGATGTTATTCGTTCACGCTGACATCGGCGATGCGGGCTTTGAGCAGGGCAATCAGCGGGGTCAGCGGTACACGAAGCTGCAAACCGCGCTGCCCGGCGCTCAGATACAGATTTTGCAGTTCCGTCGCGGGCTGGTCGATGTAGACCTGCCAGTTTTTCTGGGTGAGCATGAGCGCGCTGATGCCGCCGACCTTTAATCCGGTCAGGCGTTCGGCATCCTTGTGGGCGGCCATGCGCACCTTCTTTTCACCTGCTACCGCCGCCAGCTTTTTGAGATCGAGCGTGCGTTCTGAGGCCAGCATCACCAGCAGGGGTTTTTTGTTGGCGCCTTCCGGTTCGACCACCAGCGTTTTGTAGACCATAAACGACGGCACGCCAATCATCTCGGCGACTTCGGTGGCGTCGCGCGTTGAGTCGTCGTAGGGAATCACTTCGTAGGGGATGTTGTGCTTTTCGAGCAGACGCATGGAGTTGAGTTTAGGTATGGTCATGAGATTGGGTTATCAGTTTGGTCTAGGGCAAAGATAAAAGAGGGTAGATGAACGTGCGCGCAACGCCTCACCCCAACCCCCTCTCCATTTTTGAGACGTTATTAAATTTTAACTCACGGCACATGGAGATGGGCATAAAACAGGTTCGCGGGATGAGGATATTTGCCGTGAGGATGGCAGATGATGCGATTAAGAGTGATGTGAGAATCCAGCGTGAACAAGGTCAAGCCTTCACGATTTCCAGCGTGAACGTGTCGTGAGCTTCCGCACCCGGCGGCAAGACCATGATGTTACTTTCCGTGATGCCTCTGTCATACAGGTTCAGCCCATCGTTAGCGTTGGTGACAGGTTCAACAGCGAAGAAGGGTTTCTCCTTTGGCGCAAACACCTGATGAGGTGTTTGTACAACGCGCCCGCCTGCATCTGAAGCTCGGCATCGCCATAGACGAATCGCACAGGCTTGTCTCCGATGCGCCCGGCAAACAGGTCATCGACGCCTTTTTCATGCTGTTCCGGCTGCAAGGGCTTAAGCTGGCGGAAGTCCAAGCGTTCCTCGTCGATGGGGACGGGGCCAGAGGAAGGCATGGCGTTTTCCAACCGATAGAATTGGGTACAGGGAAGTTCGATACTGACAGGCTGACCGTCCAGCAGCCGCTGGAAATAGGGATGATGGCCAAAGCCTGCGGGCATGACGCGCGTATCCTCGTTTTTTACTGAGGTGTAGACGCTGAACCCGGGGCCATCGAGCGTGAATTCCTGCGCTGCCGAGAAAGCAAACGGGTAGTTGATGTCGGGATAGTCGGCAGAATTGAAGGTTGCGCGCAGGCGATGGTCGTCGGCGTGGGCAATTTTCCAGGGCAAATCCCTGCCGACGCCGTGAATGGCAGTGCCATCGCGGTAATTCACTTTCAGTTGATAATCCACCCCCTGAAAGCGAAAATGAGCGTCACGGATGCGGTTTGACCAGGGCACCAGCACATAACTGGCGCACAAACTGGCGGTGGGGTAGTTTTCTGGGGCAGTTGGTCGCATGAAATCAAGCCAGACCGCGCCGCGCCGAATGCGTCCGTAGGCAATTGATGCGCCGGTTTGCGGGAGAATGCCGACCTGCCAGAAATCATTTTGAAGTGTCATGAGGCTCATTGTTTACCTATTTATACTGGCGCATGGCCATACGCCCGATTAAACCGGGTACGAGCAGATTGCCCAAGACGATTAAGCGGTCAAAAAAGCGCAGGGCATAGCGTCCGCTTTTGCCGTCACAGGCTTTGACCACCGCGCTGGCAACCTGTTCAGCCGTCATGCGCGGCAGGCGTCCGCTGGCTTTTTCGCTGTAGCCGGACTGGCCCAGACGGCTTTGGCTGAACTCGCTTTCGGTGCGCCCGACGAGCAAATCAGTGACGCCAATATGATCGGCTTGCAGTTCAAAGCGCAGCGCGGCGGCGAGGCTGCTGACAAAGGCTTTGCTGGCCGCGTAGGTTGCGGCATAGGGCGACACCATGTTGTAGACGACTGAGGAGATGAGGACGATGTGGCCGCCCTGCATTTTACGCATCTCTGGCACGGCGGCACGGATGCTGTGGAGTACACCATCAATATTGGTGCGCAGCAGTGTTTCGATATCTTCCCACTTTGAGTCCGCGATGCTGCCGCGCTGTCCGACCCCGGCGTTGGCGACCAGCGCATCCAGCCGCCCGAAACGGCTGACGCCAAGCCGCACCGCGTTCTGGACATCGGCGGCGTTCTGGACATCGGCGGCGACGGCCAGCAGTTCGCCATGTGGAGTCGGGAGGGCGCTGACCGCCTGTTCTAGCTGCGCGAGTTTGTCGGCACGGCGGGCCGTGGCGACGACGTTCCAACCGTGACGGGTGAAGGCCAGCGCCGTCGCATAACCGATGCCGCTGGATGCCCCGGTAATTAACACTGTTTTTGTGGTCATTTTGCTAAAAGTGATACATGGTATTGATGAAGTTCGGCGCTGAATACGCCCTGTTTGACGGCGGGATCATTTTCCATAATCTCGCGCGCGGCTTCCAGCGAGTCGGCGTAGAAGATGACGATGCCAAAGGCTGCGTCGGCACATGGCCCGGCAAGCAGCAAGTCACCCGACGCCAGCATATTCTTCAGCCGTGTAAAATGCGCGCCGACAATGGCATCCTCTTCGGGCGTGCTGGTTTCGTTGAAGTTGGCGCGCGTTGGGCGTACCAGATAGACGTAGGTTTGCCTGCTCATCCGGTGACCTGCTTGCGGCGCTTGAAGACGCAGAAGTAGGTGTTGCTCCAGCGGGGGACTTCACCTGTGAAACGAACGTCTCCCTTTTTGCCAACGCCCGCGACGGGAGTCATTTCGACCAGTTCCCAACCGTCGGCGCCGAGTGCATTCAGTTCCGGGATCATAGCTTCGGGTGAGAAGACGGGTGGGTTTTTGACTTTTGGGTTACGCGTCTTGAGCCATTCCTTAATTTCCTTGGTTTTGGCTTCGGCGCTGAGGAAGGTCGTGAAGTATTCAAATTGTTCCATGTCGTGCTCCCCTTTTTCGTCCGATTATAACGAGAAAGAGGGCGGGGGGAAAAGAGTGGGGCAAAGACGTTCTTTGCCCCAGCAAGTGGTTGTTTAGCTTTCCAGCGGGGCGATGCTCCAGAGCATGGCGAGGAATACTGGCTTGTAAAGCTCGAAGGCGTCCTCATCGACGGCACCGAGGGCATAGATGGTGAACGTGCCCGCTTCCTCATTGTGGGTCACAATGGTGATGGTAAGCGTGCCGTTGGAAGCGCTCGTACCGGTGTAACCCACGCCGGGCTGGCCGTTGACGACAAAGCTGCCCAAGGATACCGCGTCTTCCGTGCCAAAGGTGGTGCCAAAGATTTCAACGAGGTCTCCGGTGGTGTAGTCTTCATCCAGGCCGAAATCTTCGAGTGTGGCGGTGAGCTGGAGAATGGCGATGAGGTTGCCTTGAGGCGTTTCTGCCGTAAGGTCACTTTCATTTTCGGCGAAGGCAGCGCCCGGGATGCCTGCAATCTCAGATGCATCGGCAGTGGCCCAACCTTCGGGGTAAATCATACTGAAGCCCAGATCGGTAACTTCGTAACGTTCTTCAGCGGGTGTAATCTCATCGGACACGATGGGGCGTATCAGACCGAGGATATTGCCCCAGGAGAAGGCTGAGTCGGCGTCTACGGAATCAGCGGGGACCGCCAGGCCGAGGATAATCAGATTGGCGTCCTGCATCCAAAGCGTGATGATCGTGCCCATGCCGTTGGTGGTGCCGACGCCATAGATGGCGGGGCGGAGGTTGACTGCGGCTGTACCTGTTTCGCTAAGTTCCATGCTGCCGCTGGAATTTAGTGAAGCGAGGATGTCTTCCAACGGGGTCTCGTCGGTGACATCGCCCAGGGCTTCCAGTGGAAAAGCCGAGACGGCGATGGCGTAGCCCGTTGGCGAACCGCCGCCGCTAATGGTGTCCAGATCATCAGCATTTTCTACGATGTAGGTTGCGCCGCTGATTTCACCAGCCGTCCAGTCTGCGGGTACGTTCAGACGAAGTCCTAAAGCGTCAACGTCCACGACCTGCGACAAATCCCAGAGTAACTGGCTGTCCTGCGCAAAAGCCAGTGTAGGTACTAAGAACAAACACAGCACGACAACCAAGGCCAGCTTTCTCATTTGGTGTAACCCCTTGTTTGAGTAGAGAAGAAAATGGGTATTGTTCCCAGAGAAAATATTACATGAGGTAGCATTTTCGCGATAGCGCTTTGGCACTTCTATTCCAGAAGGCGCACGCTTTGCAGCATGGCAATCCAGGTTGTCCAAAAGTCATTGAGCCGGGACTGGCTGGCAGCGGTGATAATGTAATAGGTTTCGAGTTCCGGGAAAGGGGTATGCGGCACGAGAATGCCATAGGTGGTTTCGCCCGTGCGGCTTGACCAGCCCATGCCGACACCGGGGCGTCCAAGCACCATAAACTGGTCAATCGGGATGCTGTCATGGTTGATAACGTTGAAAATATCTGCCAGTCGCGTAACCGTCTGGGAGAGTGTCTCTTCGGCCCCGTCGGGAAAGCGGGTAGTCCAGATGATTAGGCGATAGCCTTCGCCCGCGCGGTCTTCAGCAAATTCGGTGATGCTCAGACTGTTGAAACTGCTGCGTTGATCGACGCGTATTGACCAGCCTTCAGGATAGTTAATACTGTACCCCAGAAAGGGAACTTCAGCCGTTTCGGACAATTGCAGTGCATCAACGGGGCGCAAGCCACTTAAGAGCAGTTCCCAACTGCTGGCAAGGATTTCATCTTCTACGGAGCCGATGCTGTGTAAACCAAAATTAAAGACAATATCGCCCTGCCGCCACAGGGCCATTGTACCCGTCCAGTGCGTGGTTTCGTCTGTGAACACCACCGCGAGCGCAGGGCGGGCCAGCACGCTGATTTCACTGGTGGAGACGGTTTCCAATCCTAAGGCACTGGTGGAGATGGCGGCGATGTCTTGCAAGGGCATTGCCTGAGTCTGAGTGTCGGTGAGTAAGGCGTTGAGAGAGATGAAGGGGTTGGCTGGCAGGGTGAGGGCATCATCATCAATGATCGCGCGGAAGTCAGCGGCATTCTGGGCGACGTAAACGGCGAAGTGGACTTCATCCTTGAACACGACCCAATCTTCAGGCGCATTAAACTCAACACCAAGCTGTTCTGAAGATACGACCTGCGAAAGAGTCCATTCCTGAAGGGATTCATTCTGGGCGGCGGCAGGAAAAGGAGTAAACAAGAGGCATGTCAAAATAATAAGCATATTTTTCATTTCTGCCTTCCTGAATTGTCTTAAATGCACACGACTTCAAAGCAGGGTATGTAACCCTGTGATAAGCAGGGACGACACCTGCTCCGTGACTAATTCCGCAGAGATGCGCTTACGGCTATGCGCCCACTGCGAGACTGAACCGAAAATTGCCCAACTGACGACGGTGGCGATAATTTCCGGTGTGGTATTTATCGTGGTGCGCAGCGGCTCTAACCAGCCTAACAACACATCATGAAGGCAGGCCTGCACCTGCGCTTCCATTACTGCATCGTTTTTGTCGCGGCTGGGCATACAATGTCCGGCAAAACCATCGAGAAACTCACACGCGACCTGAGTCAAGGCCCGCAGACTCGCCTCGGAAAATTCAACATGGCAGCCCAGTTTGTTATGCAGCATGGTCTGAAACTGGTTCCGCAGCAGATAATCCATCAACATATATTTGTCTTCAAAATGCGCGTAGAATGTGGCGCGATTAACGCCTGCGCGTGCTGTAATGTCCTGCACTGTTATTTTCCCGAACTCTTTTTCACTTAGCAAGTCCATCACGGCCTGCCCTAAAAGCTCACGAGTTCGCGCGACACGCGGATCAAGCTGTGTTTCGGTAAGCAACATATTTACCCTTTTGTTGACTAAACAACACTCTAACTTCTTTGTTGGTTGATTCCAGCTAAACCCCTCACTACTATCATAAACAACACCTGTTGTTTACGCAACGTTTGCTGAATGTTCTGGAAAATAAGGAGCTTTGACTATGGATGTGGCGGCGTGGGTTGTACAAGTGCTGCTGGCACTGGCGTTTGGGATGGCGGGGTTTATGAAGCTGACGCAGCCGCGCGAGAAGTTAGCGGTGAACATGAAATGGGTAGATGATTTTGCGCCCAACATTGTGAAAACGATTGGCGGGTTGGAAATATTAGGGGCTGTGGGGCTGATTGTGCCTGCGCTCACTAAAATCCTGCCTGTTCTCACGCCGCTGGCGGCTGTGGGGTTGGTGCTGACGATGGCGGGTGCATCGCTGACGCACCTGCGGCGCAAAGAGTATCCGATGATTGTGGTTAACCTCGTGCTGCTGGCGCTGGCGGCGTTCGTGGCGTATGTGCGCTTCTCCGTTGCGCCGATAGTTTAGTGATTTGGGGCGAACCTGTGCGTTCGCCCTATCATTTTTGTTGCAGAGACTCTCGTGAAACTGTCCTAAATCTGCACTGGCTCGTGATAGATGCCGAAGGCCACGCGCATTACGTCGGTGATTTCGCCTAATGTGGCGTAGGCTTTGGCGGCGTCAATCAGATAGGGCATGGTATTTTCGGTGCCTTCGCACGCGGCGCGCAGAGCATTGAGTGCGTTCTGCACCGCCTCGTTGTCACGCTCCAGGCGCAGGGATTGCAGGCGCGCGCACTGGCGTTCATAGCCTTTGGGATCCATCTCCAGAATCGGGATACGCATCGGCGCATCGTCTACAAATATGTTGACGCCGACGATGTAACGTTCGTCCTCATCGACTTCGCGCTGGTGGCGGTAGCTGGCGTCGGCGATTTCCTGCTGGAAGAAGCCGGATTCCAACGCTGGAATGACGCCACCGAAGTCGTTGATGCGGCGGAAGTAATCGTAGACTGCTGCTTCAGTCTGGTTGGTCAGCGCTTCAATAAAGTAGCCGCCGCCAAGTGGGTCGATGGTGTTCACCACGCCGCTTTCTTCCAGAATGATCTGCTGCGTGCGCATCGCCAGCGTCACGGCGTGCTCACTGGGCAGTGCCAGCGCCTCGTCCATGCTGTTGGTGTGCAGCGACTGCGCGCCACCCAACACCGCTGCCAGCGCCTGAATTGCCACGCGAACCAGATTGATTTCCGGCTGCTGTGCAGTGAGTGATACGCCTGCTGTTTGTGTATGGAAGCGGCACAGCCACGAACGCGGATTCTGCGCGCCGAAGGTTTCACGCATTTCGCGTGCCCAGATGCGGCGGGCAGCGCGCAGCTTGGCGATTTCCTCAAAGAAGTCGTTGTGGACGTTAAAGAAGAAGCTGAGGCGCGGCGCGAAGTCGTCGATGTCTAAGCCGCGCGCGACGGCCCAGCGTGCGTATTCCAGCCCGTCGGCCAGCGTGAAGGCCAGTTCCTGTACAGCGGTGCTGCCTGCCTCGCGGATGTGGTAGCCGCTAATGCTGATGGTGTTCCATTCGGGCATGTGCTGTGTGCCGTATTCGATAGTGTCCGTCACCAGCCGCATCGAAGGTTTGGGCGGGAAGATGTATTCCTTCTGGGCGATGTATTCCTTGAGGATGTCGTTTTGCAGCGTGCCGCGCAGGCGGGATTTATCGACGCCCTGTTTTTCGGCGGCGGCGATGTAAAAGGCCCAGATGATAGAGGCGGGGCTGTTGATGGTCATGCTGGTGGAGATGTCGCCCAGCGGAATGCCATCAAACAGGATTTCCATGTCTTTGAGCGATGACACCGCAACACCGCATGAGCCAAATTCTCCCAGCGCTTCCGGGGCGTCGGTGTCGTAGCCCATGAGGGTGGGGAGGTCGAAGGCCACAGACAAGCCCATGTTGCCCTGTTCAATCAGATATTTGTAGCGCGCGTTGGTTTCTTCCGCTGTACCAAAGCCCGCGAAGATGCGCATCGTCCAGGGTTTGCCGCGATAGCCTGTGGAGTGGACGCCGCGCGTGAAGGGGTACTCGCCGGGAAAGCCGAGGTCGCGCAGATAGTCAAACTCAGGGATGTCCAGCGGGGTGAATAAACGGTCAATGGGCACGCTGGACTGGGTGGTGAAGGTGCGGCGGCGTTCAGGCATTTTGTCCAGCGTCTTCTTGAGCGTGCCGTCTTTCCACTGTTTCTGGGCTGCTGCTAATTTCTGATGGTCAACCACTGTACGCCCCTTGTACTACTTGTTTTGGCCTGATTATAACATCAAGTTCAAAGGGGCTGGTTTGACTGTGTGCGGTATGCACAACAAAAAGGGCGAACCGTGATTGGCTCGCCCTTTTTGATCCCACGTTAGGCATGGCATCAGCGTTTAGGCATCGTAGTACAGCAGGAATTCATAGGGATGCGGGCGCAGGGCTACCGCATCGACATCATGCGCGCGTTTGTAAGCGATGTAGTCCGCGATGTAATCCTTGGTGAAGACGCCGCCTTCGAGCAGGAACTTATTATCCTTTTCGAGCGCATCCAGCACGCGGTCAAGGCTGCCGGGCACCGTAGGCGTCTTACGTTCGCTGTGTTCGTACAGATCGTAGTCAGCAGGCTTGCCGGGGTCGATCTTGTTGCGGATACCGTCGAGGCCAGCCATCAGCAGCGCTGAGAATGCCAGATACGGGTTGCAGCTTGGGTCGGGGAAGCGCGCTTCGATACGTTTCGCTTTGGGCGATTGGCTGTACATGGGGATACGGACAGCAGCCGAGCGATTACGTGCTGAGTAGACCAGGTTGACCGGCGCTTCGTAACCGGGAACCAGGCGGCGGTAGCTGTTGGTCGTCGGGTTGCTGAAGGCGAGGATTGCAGGCGCGTGTTTCAGGATACCGCCGATGTAGTACAAAGCTGTTTCGCTGAGGTTGGCGTACTTGTCACCGAAGAACAGGGGCTTGCCGTCCTTCCACAGGGATTGGTGGCAGTGCATCCCTGAACCGTTATCGCCAAAAATGGGCTTGGGCATGAAGGTTACGGTATAACCCTTCTTATAGGCGACGTTGCGAATGATGTACTTATAAATGAGGAGCTTGTCAGCCATCTTGAGCAGGCTGTCGAACTTCATGTCGATTTCGGCCTGGCCTGCGCTGCCGACTTCATGGTGATGGACTTCGATGTCAACACCGACTGAGATCAGTTCCTGCGTCATTTCTGAACGGAGGTCTTGCAGCTTATCGGTTGGGGGGACAGGGAAGTAACCTTCCTTGACGCGCGGGCGATAACCCAAGCCCATCTCGCCTGTGCCCCATGACGCGGAGCTGGATTCTACTTTATAGAAGGTGCCATTGGGTCCAGCCTCATAGGCTACGCCTGTGAAGACGAAAAACTCTGCTTCTGGCCCGAAGTAGCAGGTGTCAGCGATGCCGCTTTCCTTGACATAAGCTTCGGCGCGCTTGGCGATGCCGCGCGGGTCTTTGGCGTAAGGATTGCCGTCAATATCAACGACATCACAGAATAGACTTAAGGTAGGTTTACTGGGGGTAGGGTCTATGAAGGCTGTGGCGGTGTCAGGCATCAGGTTTAGATCGGATACATTGATGGATTGGAAGCCCTGAATGCTGGAACCGTCGAAGCCAATCCCGTTTTTGAAAACGTCGGCCTCAAAACTGACAATGGGAATACTGAAATGCTGGATGACACCCCGGATATCGGTGAACTTCACATCCACATCGACTACACCGTTTTGTTTTGCCCATTCGAGCAATTTTTCCGGTGATTTCTTGATGGTGTCAGAGGGAATACGCTCACTCATTGCTGTATCCTTTTGTTAACCGCAAAAGTAACCATCTCTGTCAATCACAGCCTATTATGAAAAGTCCACAAATCGCTTTTTTAGGTGAATAATCGCTAAAAATCGCCTCGTTTCTTGTGGTTAGAATCGCCGAATTTCCATGTGTGGTGTCCATTCTGGTGCTTGAAGTGCCATACGGATGGGCTATCTGTGGGGCGTATAATGTACAATTGAAAGTCAGCGGATAGGAGGTTAACCGGATTTTTGTATGGTTTCAACAATAGAGCTTTGCTAAATTTATCACAATTCCCCATTCTGTTTTTGGCTATATCTACTAAACTTGGCATCGTTGTCGGTTTGCAGTTCAGTGAAGGTGAAAATCTCTATGTCCCTCCGCGATTTCCTTGAAATCCCATACGATCAGCTTGAAGAACTCAACCTTGAAGCCAAGGCGAAGCGTATGAATCGCACGCCAATGGATGTCCTGCGCGAAGAGCGTATGCGTTATCTGGCTGATGAGAAGCGTATCAAGGCCGTAACGGTTTGCTTTACCGACCTTGAAGGGCGTTTCCACATGTTAGATTATGACAAGAAGTTCTTGTTAAAATCTGCCGATAACCTGACATTCGATGGTTCTTCGGTACGTGGTTTCTCGCAGCAGGCAGAGTCCGATCTGCGCCTGGGCATTGACTGGGGCGCGTTCTACTGGCTGCCTTCGGATGTGTTTGGCCCCGGCAAAGTGCTGGTGTTTGGTGAAGTTCTGGAGCGCGATGGCGGCCCCTATGGCGCTGACATGCGTCTGGTGTTGAAGCGTTTTGCGGCTGAGCAGTTTGAGAAGAACGGCTACACCTTCAACATTTCTAACGAAATCGAAGGGTTTGTTTTCCGGGGACGCCATGCGGAACAAGCCTATCGTGAAACAGGCGCTTTTGAGTTCGTCTCCACTGGTGGTTACTACCACTCACTGCCCGGCGACACCCTGCGCAGCTTCATTGATAAGGCGGCAGAAGTGCAGCGCGCGATGGGCTTCGCCAATGAAAAAGACCACCCGGAAGTGGCTCCTGCTCAGTTTGAAATGAACTATTCCTATGCGGAAGCGGTGGTGGCTACCGATCAGGTACAGCTTTACAAACTGCTGTGCCGTCAGGTTGCGCAGCAGCTTGATATGACCGCGTGCTTCCTGCCCAAGCCTGTGACCGGTGTGAACGGCAACGGTATGCACACCAATATGTCGGTGTCGAAGGGCGGCACTAACCTGTTCTTTGATGCCAATGGCAAGGATGGTATCTCGACCACAGCCTGGGGCTTCGTGCAGCGCATTCTTAATCATGGGCGCGACATCTGTCTGCTGCTGAATTCGAGTGTCAATTCTTATCGCCGCCTCGACCCGCACTTTGAAGCGCCGAATCAGATTAAGGCGTCAGCGATTGATCGCGGCAGCATGGTACGTATCCCCATCGGTAACGAACGTTCGGCGCGTGTCGAAGTTCGTTCGATTGCCCCGGATGCTAACCCCTATCTGGCGATTTTCACGCTGTTCAAGACGGGTATGGAAGGCAAGGACGGCAGTCTGGTGGCACCTGATGCGATTCTGCCGGACAACATCTACGACGCGATTGCTGACTTTGAAGGCAGCGATTACATTAAGAGCCTGCTCGGTGATGACATCAGCGCGCGCTATGCTACGCTCAAGCGTAACTCGGCGGATCGCTGCCCGCGCCTGCTCGGTAACTTTATCAAGCCGTCGGAAATTCAGTTCCACCACGAAGTTCAGAACCAGTACCTGTGGAACCAGTTCTAGTCTAGTCTGTGGGGCGTCGGCTGACGGCGCCCCATTTCCCCCAACTTCATCCCACAGCATTCCACTCTATTTTCATCCCCTAGTTTGAACTGGATCAAGCCGCTGAAGCCAGTTACAGCGCGTTTTAAACTACTTAAACGGATCATACTGATTTGTTTCTGTCAGTCTTAACATGAACGTAGGTTAACCTTAACACACAAAGACTTTAAACAAAATATAATAATGGCTTAAATTTCACATCACACTACACTGGATGATCCGCATGGAAGAATATACTGCTCAACTGGAGGCACAGTTACAGCCTGTCGAGGTACATGACAGCATGGCGGAGGCGGGACGCAAAATCCTGCTTGCCGATTTCATCAGGATGTTGAAGCATGAACACGGGGCACGTCTGGGGGACGATGCTGAAGAAGTTCACGATATGCGGGTTGCGACACGCCGGATGCGCAGCGCGGTGCGCCTGTTTGAAGGCTACTATAAGCCCAAGTGGATTTATTACTATAACCGTCGCTTGCGCAAAATTGCGCGGGCACTGGGGGCTGTACGTGATCTGGATGTGCTGATTGAGGGCGTGGAGCAATATGCCGCGTCATTGACACTGCCCAAACGCGGTTCACATCGTAAGATGAGCGATGAGGAAAAAAACGAGCGCGAAGCCCTGCAAGCCACGCTGACGGCACAGCATGAAGCGCTTACGGAAGCGCTGGCGCTGGTGAGGGCACAGCGTGAAGGGGCACGCGAAGAATTGTTAGAGCTGTTCAACAGCAAAGGTTACAACCGATTCGTCGGTGAGTTTGGAACATTCCTGACGACGGCGGGACAGGGGGCCGCGAAAGACGCAGGTTATCCCGTTGGGCTGATGGTTCCCGGTATCATTTATGAGCGCCTGACGGCGGTACGTATCCACGACCACGATGTCGAAGTGCATACGGTGGAGTCGCTGCACGCGCTGCGGGTTGAATTTAAGCGGCTGCGTTATACCGCAGCGTTCTTCGTCGATATTAACGGCAAGGAAGCGGATGACTTTATCGACGAACTGAAGAAGGTGCAGGATCATCTGGGACGCCTGAATGACGCTGTGGTGGCGCAGGCGATTAACGGGGGAACTGGCAGGAGATCTGGGTGAAACGCGGCGAACGCTTTGCGTGGCTATCTGGATAAACTGGCTGCGGAACAGGTCCAGCTTCAGGAGTCGTTTGTCGAAGTGTGGAAGCGCTTCAATACCAAGGACATTCAGAGCAAAACTGGCGTTGGCCGTTGCCAGCGTTTGAGTTATCTGCCCGCAGCTAAAGGTGCGGGCTAGTCAAAGGCTGTAAGCTCGCAACTAAAGGAGTTATGTCTCCCGCAGCGTGCGCTAACCCAGCCCCTTTCAAGACACTGAGCTAAGGTGCTGACTTCGGCGTGGGGCGCAGGCGCATCCACAGCAGGCGCGCAGCATGGGTGATGCCGAGTGCTGCCAATAACCCCAGCGGTGGATAGACCAGCAGATAGTAACGCTGCCATTCAAAGGGCGTCAGCAGCAGCGCCGCCAGCGTGACGAGCAGCGCCCAGCCGCCGATGATAGCGCGGGCGTGGGGGGTGTGCTGCTGCCGGAACAACGACCAGATGCCGCCAAATACTGCCAGCAGAAGAACAAGGCCACCGATGGGGGAGCCGCCGATGCTAACCCCTTGCAGGAGCGAACTTTCGTATTGGGCGATTTCGCCGCCGATGTATCCCTGCCACGCCGGAACTTCATAATACTGAGGCAGAGCGATAAACACCTGCCGCCAGAAGCCGCCCAACGCGTCGCCGTTGTAGCTGCCGAACGCGCTGACCTGAATATTCAACAGGTTCTGGCGGTCTTGCAGGGCTATGAACGTGCGGGCGATGGGGTCATTCCACCAGACAGGATTGAGCACGACAAAGACCACAGCAGTAATGAGCGAGGCCAGCGCCAGCCCGATGAGACCGGCACGCAGAGGGACAGCGCGGCGCGTTCGGATGGCTAGGATAATGCTGTAGAGCAGACATGCGCCGTACACGCCGATGAGGGCGAAGGCGGCGATTTGTTTGCTGCTCAGGGCTAAACCGCTGACGATGCCCAGCAGGACGGCAGACGCGATACGGGAATGTACAGAAGCGCGGGGGGACGCGGGTAGAGAGGGCGCAGCACGCTGCGCCCCTACAACGAGCCATGTGCCGAGGAACCAGATGCCAATCAGCGCCACGAGCAGACAAAACAGCGTCAGACTGCCTTCCATCATCACGCGGCGTCCGTTGAGCAGCAGGACGGGATTAAGCGCGTAATAGATGCTAACGAGGTAGGCGACGGGCGCGCCGCCCAAGTGCCAGCCGAGCGCGAATACCACAAACACACCCAACGCCAGCAGCACAGCCGATGACCAGCGCGCGGCGACCAGCAACCCTTGAGACGGGAGGTGGCCGTTCTGCGCGTTGTAGTTGTAGTCGCCGCCCCAATCCCATGCTTGGTTGAGGTCGTCCAGCGTGTAACCCGCGCTGTGCCAGGCGAAACCCGCCAGCAGTTTGCTCACAATGCCATTGCGCAAGCGGATTTCCTGCTCCATCGCGTTCACAGGCGTTTCACTGTAGAGCATACCCCCGATGTCACCCTGCACGAACCAGTAATCATAGTCGCGGCTGGCGAACAGAATCGTGGCCTCGTCGCCGTGAAAGGGCACCAGCGGCGTTCCGGCCAGGATGTAGGCGAAAAGAGCCATGAGTAGAAAGTAACGAGTGATGCGTGATGAGTAATGAGTCAGAGGGCGCAGGATTGTATTCATCCGTAGATTAGAAGGGCGAACCGTTGGCTCGCCCCTACACTATTCGAGTTAGCTATTGATGGGCACTTCGCACATGATGCCGATGAGATTATGGTCGGGGTCGCTGAAAAATGCCATCCACAATTCGATGCTGCCCATTCTGGTGATGATGTGCGGCTTATCTTCCACAGGGACGCCGCGTGCCGAAAGGGTTTCAAAGGCGCTGTGGATGTCGTCTACCTTAAAGTACAGCGTGGAGTTTTTGCCGATTTTGTCGGACTCAGCAGCGTTTTCCGGCTCGGCCAGCATCAGGCGCACACCGCCGAGGTTGAAGAAAGCGAGCTTGGGCGGCGCGGAAAAGAGATAGGGCACGCTGAGCTTGTCCTTGTAGAAAGCCGTTGCCACTTCAATGCTGCTGACGACCATCGCGATTTGACCGATTGCTGAAAGCTGAAGTGTTGTTTGCATGATATTCATCCCAGAACTAACCATCAGATTTGATTTACAGGATTATTGTAAATCTGTTCTAGGGAGCAGACTTCTTCAAAATCACCGGATTTTGCGGAATTCTTTGGGGGAAAAGCCGAAGCGGCGGCGGAACAGCCAGCTAAAGGTGCCTAAGCTTTCAAAGCCAACGGCGAAACAAATCTCGGTGATGCTGGTGTCGGTGGTGAGCAGCAGGCGCTGAGCTTCTTCGAGGCGTTTGTCGGTGATGAACTGATGCGGCGTCTGCCCGAACAACTGCTTGAAGGTGCGCAGCAGATGATTGGGGGAGAGGCAGGCTACATCGGCAAGCTGGGCCAGCGTGACGGGCGTGTCGAAAAGGGCGGCGGCGTAATCACGGGCGCATTGCAGGCGGCGGTAGAGTTCCTCGCGCGTGGCAGGGCGGGCGGCAGGCAGCGCTTCGACTTCCTGATAGACACGATGATGAACGTGTAACAGGCGCTGCATCAGGAGGTGCATGTGTTCCTCGATCCAGCCGCTATGGGCATGGCCGTTCTCAAGGGCTGTGCGCAGATGCAGCAGAACAGGGGAGAGCAGGGCATCGTGGGGGTAGGTCTTTTCAAAGAACAGCAGCGGCGCGCCAGAGGTGAAGGGCTGCGCCAAGGATCGTCAGACAGCGTGAGGCTGCGGCGCACCTCATCGGCAAAGCCTTCGGCAAAGAAGACGCAGAAGGAGTCCATCGGCTGTGGCGCGGCGATTTCCACCGTGTAGGACTGCCCGTGATTGAGGACGAGGTGCGTGCTTTCGCTGACGAGATAGCGGCTGCGCCCGACCTCGTAGAAGGATGAAAGGCTCGTCGTTCACCTGTGCGTCAAACGCCTGTTTACCCCCTCATCCCCAGCCCTTCTCCCACTCGCTTCGCGGGGGAGAAGGGAGTAATCTTCATCTGCATACTCCCGACTCCGGGGTCATTTATCCAACCGCGCCGTAGGGATTGTCTAACTCAAACGTGAGGCTGTAGCTGGTTTCGACGTGTGAACCGTCCTTGAAGTAGATGGTCACGGGAATATCGAAGATACCCCAGCCGATCATGGTCAGGCTGAAGTTAGAGGCGCGATCACGGATAGTGCGCGTGGGCTGGACAAAGGTGTGGTGTAGTTCATAGACCACGTAGTCAATCTGGTCAAGAGTCTGTGAGTCGGCGCTGACGCTGACCGTCCACTGATAGGCGGGCTTGTCCTGATAGACGCCTGTGTCGAGTGAGATGGTTTTCTCGACGATTTTGATGTCCTTGCCGACCTTGTGCGCGACTTGGGCGGCGAAGTTAGTTGTTGGTGATGAGGTGAGACGTTCCCAGAAGGCGGTGACACTAGCGGCGATGTCTGGCTCAAGCGCCAGCGCCTGCCCGATGAAGTCGTTGGCTTTGGAAAAATCGCCCGCCAGCCGCGCACGCACGCCGGAACCGACCAACTGGTCAACGTCATTGAGGGTTTTTTGCTGCGGATTGAGGAAGGCACCTAACGCCTCGTACAAATCGCGCAGGCCGCCTTCAAAGTCGCCGCGAAAATCGACATAGTGCAGGTTAATCAGGCGGAAGGGCAGGTCGCCATCGAGCAGTACAGGGATGCGAGCCTTCTTCAGCCGTTCCGCCAGAATCGTTTCGCGCGCCACCCAGTCAGAGTCGTTGGAGTCGGGCGAGACGAGCACAAGAAAAACGACGCAGTCCTTGAGCGCGGCTTCGATGGCTTTTTCCCACGCCTGCCCGCCTTCGATGCCGTCGCGGTCAATCCATACCTGATAGAAGCGCTCCAGTTTATCGGCCAGGCGCAGGGCGAAGTCGCGGTTTTTACTGGAGTAGCTGATAAAAATCTGGTTCATGGGCGATAACTCATGGCGACTAACTGGTAAGGTGAGTGTTCAACCACAGATTAAACAACTGATGTGGAAATTTCGCCAGACACTAAAGTATCCGGCTGCCGAAAAGTCACGTTCACTGAAGTGAACAGAAGCGATGTAAAAAACTGCCATTCATCATTATCTGTGTGGACCTGGCAGCGCCAAGCCCACACGATACTCAATTTCATGTTGTTTGGTTGCTAGACGATGGTGACCAGCACCTTGCCCTGTTCGACGCTTTGCTGCGGCTGCACGCTGATGCGGGAAATCATGCCGTCGCGCGGGGCTTTCAACTCGTTCTGCATCTTCATCGATTCAAGGATGATGAGGGTTTCGCCTGCTTTGACGACATGGCCTTCATGCACAGGAATGGCGACGACCAGACCGGGCATCGGTGATTTGATGGAGATTTCGCCGGAATCAGCGACCTGTCCACCACGCCGCATACTCAAAAGCTGCGCGCGCTCGTCCATGACTTTGCCTGTGAACAAACGCCCATTGATGAGCACTTCGACCTCGCCGTTGCGCTCGTCCACCACGACCTCGTGTGAACGCGTCTGCATGACGATGGAATAGAGCGAAGGGCCAAGCGCGAGGAAGTCTACGTCGCGCTTTTCGCCATTGACCAGCACGCTGCCGTCGTTGTTGATGTCGATCTCAAACTTTTTGTCGTTGATAGTGGTGACGTATTTCATTTCTGCATTCTCTCCCAACGGCTGACGTACTTCCAGTTGCTGGTGTCGCGTTCACTGCGCCCGACGACCTGCGTGGCAAGCTGCTTGTTGCGATGTGCGGCGAGCGTGGCGGCGATGGCGGCGGTTTCCAATTCTTCTTCAGTGGGCGATTCTTCGTAAGTGGTCATGCTGAATTTTTCTTCCACGAACTTGGTGTCGAAGCGTCCGGCGTGGAAACTGACGCTGTTGAACAGGTTCATGTGGAAGGGAATGTTGTGCTTGACGCCCATAATCATGAACTCGGAGAGGGCACGGCGCATACGAAGGATGGCTTCGGAACGCGTGTCACCCCAGACGATGAGCTTGGCAATCATGCTGTCGTAGTAGGGGGTGATTTCAAAGCCACTGAAGACGCCGCTGTCCACACGCACCCCGGGGCCAGTGGGCACAATCACGGTGTTGACCTTGCCTACGGAGGGAATGAAGTTGTTGTAGGGGTCTTCGGCGTTGATGCGGCATTCAATCGCCCAGCCGTTGGGGTGCATCACACTTTCGGTTGGCCCCATGCGACGGCCACGCGCGATACGGATTTGTTCCTTGACAATGTCGATGCCCGTCACCAGTTCGGTTACGGGATGTTCGACCTGAATGCGTGTGTTCATTTCGAGGAAGTAGAAGTTTTTGTCCTTGTCCACGAGGCATTCAATGGTGCCTGCGTTGACGTAACCGACGGCCTGCGCGGCTTTGATGGCCATTTCGCCCATGCGCTGGCGCAGATGTTCGTCCATGATGGGGCTTGGCGATTCTTCGACCAGCTTTTGATGGCGGCGCTGGATGCTGCATTCACGTTCGCCGAGGTGGATGGTGTTGCCGTGCATGTCGGCAAGAATCTGGAATTCGATGTGGCGCGCGCCTTCGACCATGCGCTCGATGTAGACACGGCCATCGCCGAAGGCACTTTCGGCTTCGCGGCGGGCGGTTGCCAGCGCGGCAGGGAGGTCTTCGGCTTTGCGCACCATACGCATTCCTTTGCCGCCGCCGCCCGCTGCCGCTTTGACCATCAGCGGGTAGCCGACTTCGTGGTTGGCAACGGCAATCAGCTCGTCGTCGTTTAAGCCGGGTTCGGTGCCGGGGACGACGGGCACGCCTGCCTTCTTGACGGTTTCGCGCGCGGCCTGCTTGTCGCCCATCGTGGCGATGGCGCTAGGTGGTGGGCCAATGAAGATCAGCCCGGCGTCCTGGACTGCGCCCGCGAAGGCTTCACGTTCCGAGAGGAAACCGTAGCCGGGATGGATGGCGTCTGCGCCGGACTTGCGCGCCGCGTCAATGATTTTGTCGATGCGCAGATAACTTTCACGCGGGGCGGGCGCGCCGATGTTGACGGCCTCGTCAGCGTAGCGCACATGCAGCGCCGTGCGGTCTGCGTCGGAGTAGACGGCAACCGTCGGGATACCGAGGTCACGGCAGGCGCGAATGATGCGCACGGCGATTTCGCCACGATTGGCGATGAGGACTTTGGAAATCTTAAGAGCAGGAACTTCAAGGGTCATGGGTTATTCGTCCAAAACTGCGAATATATCGCGTACAGCAAGTTTAAAACCGGGCAGCACATCGCCGCCGTCAAGGATGCCAGTGATGTTGTACGTGTGAGACTCGTCTGACGAGGTATGGACAACGACGGTGCGGGTTCTGGGGTAAATGACCCATACTAACCGTGCCCCTGTCGCGAAATACTGCAATACCTTCGCCTGTATCTCGTCTGCGGTATCGTTAGGTGACATGATTTCCACCGCGAATTCGGGCGCGCTGCGGAAATATTTGCCTGTGAGTTTAGCGGCGCGTTCCTTACTGATGTAGCCGACATCAGGGGCGCGCACCGTATCGGGATTCTGTTCCAGTTTGTAGCCGCCGCTTTCGCCTGTGACGTATCCAGGTCTACCAATCGCGGCGACATGGTTTCCTAAGAGCCGCGCTACCTCAATCCCCAATATTGTGTGTTCATCTCCGGTAGGCATAAGCTCGATAATTTCCCCCCTGACCAGTTCGCGCCGCTTGCCATCGCCTGCCATTTCCCACAATTCGTCGGCGGTGTACAGTTTTTGTTCAATCAACATCGCTGGTTACTCGCTTATCAGCTGCTTGACTTCAACCGTCGTTTTCAACACGCGTGATGTAAAGGTCTTGCCAATGCCATACACCCCCTGATAGGTGAGTGTCTTGTTTTCCAGATACCAGACTTCAAGGGTACGGATTTCAGGATCGGCAATCCAGTACTCGCGCACGCCGTATTTTTCGTACAACTGGAACTTGGTTACACGGTCATTGCGGGTGGTGGACGGCGAGAGCACTTCGACAATTAAGTCAGGCGCGCCGTGCCATAAACCATCATCGCCCAACTCACACTGGGTATTCTCGCTGCTGACCCAGAACACATCAGGTTCAGGCGTGTTCAATTCGTCAAAGACGACCCCTGTAGGCGCGACGCGAAGCTCTCCCTCTTTAATGACCGAACCGAGGAATAATGCTGTGTGAATGACAATCTTCTGATGAGTGTCCTTGGGTGGATTCACAATGATTTCTCCGTCAATGAGTTCACGAAGCTGATTGCTTTCCGGGAGTTCCAGAAACTCAGCCGTTGTCATCCGCGTTTTAGCCATGTCGGTCATGGGCGTGACCTTTCCACTAACTCCTGATAGAAGTATAGCGCGGTGTCAATTCCTTTGTGAAACATATCCACGACGGCGTACTCATTGGGGCCGTGCGCGCGCCCGCCTTTGTAGCCGAAAGGCATCATGACCATCGGCTTGTGCAGTTCATCGAGCATGACGCTGGCGACAGGCACGCTGCCGCCTTCGCGCGCGAAAATCGGGGGTTTGCCATAGGATTTGGTGTAGGCGCTGGCAACAGCCTGCATCACAGGGGTGTGGCGGTCAAGCAGGATGGCGGGTGAGCCTTCTTCCATCAGAATCAGTTCGCCGCGCACAGTAGGCGGCGTCAGTTTGGCGAGGTAATCACGCACACACTCGTAAACCCGCTGCGGGTTCTGGTCGGGGACCAGGCGACAGCTTATCTTGGCGATGGCTCTGGCGGGCAGCACGGTTTTGAAACCGTCGCCCGCGTAGCCCCCGCCAATGCCGTTCAATTCCAGCGTGGGGCGCACGGCGATACGCTCATGCGGACGATAGTCGGGTTCGCCCCATGTTTGCGGCGGGTTGGCGGTTGCGCGCCATTCCTTCTCAAACCACGCGCCACTTTCTGCGAGCACCGCGCGTTCTTCGTCGTCCAGCGGGCGCACATCGTCGTAGAAGCCGGGAACGGTGACCTTGCCGCTGTCGTCATGAAGCTGCGCGAGAATCTCGGTCAGCGCCTGAATCGGGTTATGCACTGTGCCACCGAACTGGCCGCTGTGCAAGTCGCTCTGCGGGCCGGTGATGCGCAGTTCCATCGAGATGATGCCGCGCAGCCCGTAATCCAGCACCGGTTGATGCTCATCGAAGGAACTGCCGTCGGAAATGACGACGACATCACAGTCCAGCAGTTCGTGGTTGGCTTTGACGAAGCTGAAAATGTGTTCCGAGCCGGATTCTTCTTCACCCTCAAACAGCAGCTTGAGGTTGACGTGCGGCTTGCCTGTGGCGAACAGCGATTCCACTGCCTTGAGATGACCGACGACGTGCATTTTGCTGTCGAGCGAACCGCGCGCGTAGATTCTGCCGTCGCGTTCGACGGGTTCAAAGGGGTTGGTGTCCCAGCCATCTTCCAGCGCGGCGGGCTGCACATCGTAGTGACAGTAAAGCAGCACCGTCGGCGCGTCCTTGCCTGCGCCCAGCCATTCGCCGTACACCAGCGGCAGATAGTTATCCTTCTGGAAAATCTGCGCGCGCGTTAACCCGATGCGCTGCATGTCGGCAACAATCCACTCTGCCGCGCGACGCACATCGGGGCGTGCTGTTTCATGGTGCTGACGCTGGGAATGCGCAGTAAGTCGATGAGCTGTTGTTTAAAGCGTGCGGCATTGGCACGCGCGTATTCGTGAGCTGTTTGTGTCATTGATTCTTTCCTACTACCGCCAGTGTCACCGTTGCTTTGGCGCACAGCTTTTCGTCAGCGCCTTTCTGGGCGTACACTTCTGATTCTGCCACAATCAGCGTTTTCCCGGCGCGCAGCACCGTCGCCTTGCAGCGCAGCGCTTCGCCTACCGCCGGACGCAGCAGATTAATTTTGAACTCCACCGTCAGCACAATTTCACCATCTTTGATGACCGTTGCCGATGCCGCGCCTGCCGTATGGTCGGCCATCGTCGCCTGCACGCCCGCATGGATGAAGTTATCCTGCTGCATGTGTTTGGGCTGTACATCGAGGGCGGTTTCGCACCAGCCTTTCTCCCAAATCGACAAGCCGATAACCTACCTCCTTGATGAAGGGGGCACGCTCAAAGATTTGCTGTATTCGTTCGGTGATTTCTGGATTTCGCGCTTCTATAGTTGTTGTCTCCGCTGCAATTTCCGTGACTACTCGTAAACCCGTCGCTTGCTGAAGCAGCACATCAAGATTTCTTATCAACCGTCTGTATTCCCCTCTGATCAGAATAGTGCTGTCAGGAGAGAACGTCATCTTCGCGTGTTCCTGCACTGTTAGTATCGTTCTCGTTATGCTTCAAAGAAGTTGATTGACTGCCTCACTGATCGCACTTTGCACTTCTTCATCCATAACGAATTTAGTTCTGGGCAACCCGCTTAGTAAATTCCCTGCCTTTTACGTCAATCCCTTGCCGTAACTCAGTGGCAGCATCCCTGCCTAGCATTATGATGATTGCCTCTGCTGTAGCGACCCCGAAAAGCAGATTGTGCTGCTTTTTCATATACTCAACGAGACTTGAGAATATTGCCTCTGCTCCAAGGCCACCTCCACCCATGACCAACGCCCCCTGTTGAATCACCATAATTCTAGTGGCACGAAGGTCAAGGCTAACCTTGATTGTTACCGCTGAGTATCGTCCGTCATCTCTACTACGTCGGCATGTTGCCGTGTTTCTTCGGCGGCTGTCGCGCTTGTTTTGCAGCACGTTCAGGCCGTTAATCAGGCGTGCGCGTGGGTATCACGCGGCTCGATGATGTCGATGTAACCGCGTGCGGCGGCGACATACGGGCTGGCGAACTTCTCGCGATACTCCTGTACCAGTTCGGCTTTGCGCGCAACCGGGTCTTCGGCTTCGGCCAGCTCACGGCGGAAGATGATGTTGACCGCGCCGTCGGGACCCATGACCGCGATTTCGGCAGTAGGCCACGCCAGATTGAGGTCGCCGCGAATGTGCTTGCTGCTCATGACGCAGTAGGCACCGCCGTAGGACTTGCGCGTCGTGACCGTCAGTTTGGGCACGGTGGCTTCGCAGTAGGCATAGACCAGCTTCGCGCCGGACGTGATGATGCCTGCGTGTTCCTGATCGGTGCCGGGCAGATAACCGGGGACATCGACAAAGGTGATGATCGGGATGTTGAAGCAGTCGCAGAAGCGGATGAAGCGCGCGGCTTTTTCGCTGGCTTTGATGTCCAGCACGCCTGCCAGCACCATCGGCTGATTGGCGACGATGCCGACGCTGTGCCCGCCGAGACGCGCGAAGCCGACGACGATGTTCTGGGCATATTCGGCGTGGATTTCATAGAACTGTCCGTCATCAACCACGCGTGTCACGATGTCCTTGATGTCGTAGGGCTTGTTGGGCGAGTCAGGGACAATGGTGTCCAGTTCCGGGTCGGCACGCAGCGGGTCATCGTTGGTTGGCAGCGGCAGCGGGTCTTCCATGTTGTTCTGCGGGATGTAGTTCAGCAGTTCGCGCACGAGCATCAGCGTTTCGGTCTCGTTTTCGCCGACCATGTGGCAGACACCGCTTTTGCTGGCATGAACCGATGCGCCGCCCAAGTCTTCACTGCTGACATCTTCGTGTGTCACGGATTTCACCACGTCGGGGCCAGTGATGAACATGTAGCTGGTATTCTTGACCATGAAGATGAAATCGGTGAGGGCAGGGCTGTAGACCGCGCCGCCTGCGCACGGCCCCATAATCACGCTGATTTGCGGAATCACGCCGCTGGCAAGGGTGTTGCGCAGGAAGATGTCGGCATAACCGCCGAGGCTCATCACGCCTTCCTGAATACGCGCGCCGCCGCTGTCGTTGAGGCCGATGATGGGCGCGCCCGTGCGCATGGCCATTTCCATGACCTTGACGATTTTTTCGGCGTGGACTTCGCTCAGGCTGCCGCCGACGACGGTGAAATCCTGGGAATAGACGTACACCAGACGCCCGTTGATCGTGCCCCAGCCGGTGACCACGCTGTCGCCCAGCGGCTTGTTTTTGTCCATGCCGAAGTCCATCGCGCGGTGCTGGACAAAGGCGTCCATTTCGCGGAAACTGCCGGAATCGAGCAGGATGTCCAGCCGTTCGCGCGCGGTACTGCGCCCGCTTTCGTGCTGGCGTTTGATGCGTTCCTCGCCACCGCCAAGCCGCCCTTGCTCACGCAGTGCTCGTAGTTCCTCAACGCGTGGGTGAGTTGCCTGTTTAGCGTTTGTTGCCATATGAATCTCCGTAACTCCGACGAATCAAATAGATCACCGGGAAAATAAGCAATAGTATGACGATGATGAACAGGAAAGGCAATCGCTGCCTGTCGTAGTCGGCCTGCGCGAACAGCAGCAAGCGTACCGCACTATATATTATAAACACGCTGATTAGCATAAGGGCACGAAATACGGCGCGCGACTTCTGCCTGAGGAGCGCAAATGTGGCAGAGCCGAACAGCAGCGCCCATAGGCCGCTGAGCACCAATTCCAGCCCCAGCGGCAGCGCGACGACGGCGGCAAGCGGCGGCGGCGTGGTGGCGGCTCGGTAAGCGGCACCGAACTGGAACAATGCCAGTGCGAAGGTGATGAATGGAAACAAACGATGTAAACAGCCTTTTGTGGCGGGGTCTGATTTCATGTTGGGGAGTATAACATATCGCCATGCCGCAAGAGGGCGGCGGATTGGGTTGCATTACAATAGGGCGTGGTAGAGAAAGTGGAGTGATATGCAGTCGATAGCAGTTTTCGGGTTTCTGCTGGCACTTCTGGTTGTTGGTTTGCTGCTGCGCGGCAGGTCGCGGCGTTTACGCATCGGCGGCGCGGTGGTGGTTGGAATGCTGGTACTGGCTGGCATTCTGGTGCTGGATGCGCTGCTGACGATTGGTTTGTTTGAGTATGAAGTGTCGGAAAGTGACCCAAATGCTGCTGAGCGCATCAGCGCAGTGTCGGCCCATGAAGCGAAGTACATCTGGTGGCTGTCGCTGCCGCCAGCGCTGCGCGCGTCGTGCGATACGCTGACGGAACTGTGTGCGATGGTCGACTCGTATGAATCGTATTATGTGAGCTTATCGGTTGGCGGGGTGATGGGCATTGTCAGCGGGGGCGCCGTTTTCCTGATGGCATCGCTGCGGCTGTCCGAACGTAAACCAGTGGCACGCGGGCACTAAGGGAATTTCCCCACTTAGAGCGATGCTGCGTGTGAGCGTTCTCCTTACAATGAGCGTAAAAGTACAGGAGAAGCTGCAATGACTTATGAATACGCGTTACTGATTGCTGCCGCGTTTTATGCATTGGTGACGGCGGGTGCGACGTGGTTGTGTGTCTTTATCTTCGACCCACTGGCACCGATTCGGCGTGATCGGAAGGCGCGGCGTTATCTGGTGATTGGCTTTGCGCTGCTGTGTTTTGCGACGGGATACGGCATCGCTAATGCTGAAATCGTCAGCGGCACCCTGCAAGTTTACTATCGTCCGGCTGAGTGCGACCCTGCTGGTGAGTTAAGCCTGTGTACGCCTGCGGTTTATGAGGGGTGGATGCAGGAAGCGGCGCGACTGCGGGATTATTTCTGGCGCTGGATATTGGTTCCGCCGATGACGCGCCCGACGCAAACGATGAGTCTGGTCGTATGTAATATTGTGCGCCTGGGGAGCTATGGTAATCCGCAGGTGTGGTACTTTGTGGCACTGGCACGCGGCAGGGTGATGGCGGCGACGGCGCTGGTCGTGGGATGGCTGCTGACGCGACTGCCCAAAGCTCAATACCTGGAAGAAGAAGCGCTGCTGAGCCTGCGTCGCGAAAGCTGCAAGGGAAGTCCACAAAGACGCAGAAGGTGTCAATGCGTAACCTGTGAGGCGATATGCTTGTGAGCAGCGTCCAGACTGTCTGCGAAGATCATGTTGCCCCAGATGCGGAACACACGCATTACGATCTGCGTGATTTTGACGCCGAAGCCCGTCGCATTGACGACCAGCAGCATACCCGTGTGTTTGGGGTATTGTCCGCCAATGGCTTTGAAATTGTAGAGCGCGTCGCCTACCGGCAGCATGGTCAGTTCCGGAGTTAAAGATGACATGGACAGTATGTGAGACAGCGTTCATCAGTTCGTCAAAAGCACGGCGGGCGGCGAAAAACTCGTCCCATGTCCAGCCTTTTTCAAATTCCCACACGATGACGGTTTGATCTTTATTGCCCCATGAGACCTGAATATGACTCATAACCCTATCATCCTCGGTCAAAACCATTTTGATATTTCTTATTGTAACAAGAGTGTGACGGCAGCAGCATAAAGGATTAGGTGTGGTGAGACGGCGGGGCGGTTTAGCGACAGCTTACCGATTGTCCAGGGACGCCGTTTGAGATGACTACGTTAACGGAGCGCGATGAATTGTGGTGGTCAACAGATCGTAGACAGTTTACGGAAGTGCGAGGTGCGATGAGCGACCAGCGCGCGCTTCGTCGGGTGTCAACGAAGGCGAGTCTGCCTTCACGCACGCGGAAAGCCTTCATGATAATCTGCACAAGCTGAATGCAAAGCCGCTGGTGTTAGCGATGATCGTCAGGCCGCGATAGGAGGGTTCACGCTGCATCAAATAACGCAGGTTTTCCAGAGCGCTGCTGAGGGGAATAGCGGTTCTGTTGGAGTTGTAGATGATGCTTACCTCATGGGATTCCGCGAGCAACTCATGCGTCTTTACGCCAGCAACGACGCGTCTGCCCTGCCAGTTGGCGTGAAAGTCCCAACGAAGAATGGTCTTTTCTTCGTTATCCCATTCAACATCAATCAGGGGCATGGGTACTGCCTCGCTTTACCTGTATATATTCTTTATTGTAACGACGATATCGAATTCCATTCATTGAGATTTACTAAGATTTACGCAGTTTATCTTGCGTAATGTTTGTATTAAACAGGCGTGCATCATGGGGTGATGCCGAAGCGATTGACAGTTCTACGATGGCGGTGTTGTAGGCGAGTGCGCTTGCTTCTAGCACACGAATGGTGTGCGTGTTGGTCAGCATTGCATCCATTTCCGGTGACACTTCAAACTTACCTTCTTGCGTCCTTTTTTCTCGATATACGGCATATTCAAAGTGAGGATGGGTGATGGGCAAAATGACCTTTTTCGCGTCCATCGCCCACTGAATTTCGTCGCGTACCACATGGGAGTCAAGTGTTTCATGGTTTAGCAGCACAATGAAGAAATCGCAGCTTTCAATCTGTTCTTTGATGTGGGCGTACCGGGTGTCACCAGGCTTGATGGTCATGTCGAGGAAAGCGTCCAACCCATGTTCTTTCAGGCGCGCAAGAACGAGTAACGCGAATGCGCTGCTTTCTCTGCGGCGGTAGGAGATGAAGATGGTGGAGAGGTTCAACTTGTAAGATCAAAGGCAGTTTTGCCTATATTAATGCCGGTACTATTGAGATGGATATAGCCATTTGTAGCAAGCAAATCAAGTGAGGAAATTCTTCATTCCATCTGTCGCTAAAATAACTTCTCACGATAGGTAAGTGAAGTGTATCACTCCGATACTCTTTTGATGAACCTCTAGCCCCATATGAGTTGAATAAGCGTGTTCAATATATACTCCCCATAGCTGTAATGATGCGCCCTCCGCAGTTCCTTTGCCAGAGAGTTTAATCCTTGCCATTGGATTCTCTGGCAGTGGTCTTCCGCATCACCTTCTGCATAAATGCCTCAAAGTCAGCCATCCATCCCCTCGAACATGCACTAATCGCTAACTGCTGTTTGCTTTTCCTACACACTCACGCTTGGACGATACTCGCCGAAGACGCCGCGCAGGGTGTGGCAGATTTCGCCGAGCGTCACGTCGTTTTCCACGCAGGCGATGATGACTGGCATCAGGTTGTCGCTGCTGCGTGCTGCCGTTTCCAGGTGGGCGCGCAGTTCATTCACGCGCTGGTTGTCGCGTTTGGCGCGCAGATCGGCCAGCTTCTGACGCTGTGCGGTTTCAATCGCCGGATCGACGCGGAGCAAATCGGGGTGGTGGGTTTCTTCCACCTGGAACATATTGACACCGACGATGATTTCTTCGCTATTTTCCACCGCGCGCTGATAATGATAAGCCGCGTCCTGAATCTCGTTATTGATGTAGCCGTGTTCGATGGCTGACAGCGCGCCGCCCATATCGTCGATACGCTCGATATATTCCTGCGCGCGCTTCTCAATTTCGTCCGTCAGATGTTCGATGACGTAGCTGCCTGCCAGCGGGTCGGCCGTGTCGGCAACGCCCGTTTCGTAGGCGATGACCTGCTGCGTCCGCAGGGCGGTCTGTGCGGCGCGTGCGGTGGGCAGCGCAAGGGCTTCGTCCATGCTGTTGGTGTGCAGCGACTGTGTGCCGCCCATCACCGCCGCCAACGCCTGAATCGCCACGCGCGATGTTGTTCTCCGGCTGCTGTGCGGTGACGTGCTGCCGCCGGTCTGCGTGTGGAAGCCAGCAGTTGGCTCTTAGGATTCTGTTGCCTTGAATCGCTCGCGGATTTGGCCCACAGGCGTCAGAAAGCAGGCGACTTCTTCGGGAACTGGTTGTGCGCGTTAAAGAAGAACGAAAGCTGCGGCGCGAACTCGTCTACATCCAGCCCATCGTTGATGGCGGCCTGCACGTAGGCGATGCCGTTGGCCAGCGTGAAGGCGACTTCCTGTACGGCAGTGCTGCCTGCCTCGCGGATATGGTAGCCGCTGATGCTGATGGTGTTCCACTGCGGCACATTGACGCGGCAGTAGGCGAAGATGTCAGTAATCAGGCGCATGGAGTGCTGCGGCGGGAAGATGTAGGTGCCACGCGCGACGTACTCGCGAGGATGTCATTCTGAATGGTGCCGCGCAGCTTGCTTTCTTCGACGCCCTGACGTTTGCCGACGGCGATGTACATGGCCAGCAGCACGCTTGCCGGGGCGTTGATGGTCATGCTGGTCGAGACTTTGTCCAGCGGGATGCCCTCGAACAGCCGCGCCAAGTCCTGCGCGCTGCTGATGCTGACGCCGACCTTGCCGACTTCGCCCAGTGCCATCGGGTCATCGGCGTCGTAGCCAATCTGCGTCGGCAGGTCGAAGGCGACAGACAAGCCGCTTTGCCCCTGTTCCAGCAGGAAACGGTAGCGGGCGTTGGATTCTTCGGCGCTGGCGTAACCCGCGTACTGGCGCATTGTCCAGAAGCGCGAACGGTACATGGTCGGCTGGATGCCGCGCGTGTAGGGATAGGCACCGGGGTCGCCAAGCTGGGCACCGTAGTCTACGGGAGTGTTGGTCGGGTTATAGGCACGTTCCAGCGGGATGTTGGATGACGTGGCGAACTGCGGTTTGCGGTCTTGCGGTTGTTTCTCTGCCATAAACAGAAATCCTCAGAAAGTATGGAGTAGTCGTCGATAGACAGGCGAAGGTCATGCTCACCTGAAAACAGGCATTATCAAGTAGTATGAGTGCTTTTCAACATTGCGAACAGCATTTTCCCATAAGGATAGAGTAGCGCTACCTGCCCAATGTCACAAGGACAAATATCACGGTTCTGAGACATTGATTGTCCCGCTGTTGTCCGGCGCTGTGGTGTGCTGTTACTTTGGGACTATAGGCGTGTGGACGGGCTTTGCTAGAATTCCCCTTACAACACCGAATGGTCAATAAGGAGAGTCCTATGTCATCTGTTGGCTTGGTCTCAATCCTCGGTGCGCTGGCCGCCATTGTGGTCGGTCTGCTCAGTTGTTTTCAGGGCTATCGTTTCTTTCGGGTGGTCCTGGCCGCAGTCGGTTTTGTGGTTGGCTTCGGTATTGGCGTGTCACTCGTCCCCGCCGATCAAGTCACGCTGCGCATAGCGGCGGGCTTCGGCGCGGGGCTGCTTAGAACCATGCTGCTCTCGTGGTTGTACATCTTCGGTTTCGTGGCGGCGGGCGCGATTCTCGGCGGCACGCTGGCAAGCACCATGCTTCTTGCGCTGAACATACAGAATAACAACGCGCTGGCCGCCGCCTCTGTCGTTGGCATCATCGCGGGCGGCTTCGTTGCTTTGCTGCTGAACAAGTGGATTATCGTCGTCAGCACGGCCTTCAACGGTGCGGCGCTGATCCTTTACGGTGCGGCGCTGCTGGTGCCGGGGCTGATGGAGGTCAACCCCTCGCGTCCGGTGCGCATCGAGTCGCCGTGGGTGGTTGTCATCTGGCTGGCGCTGGGGATGGCGGGCTTCGCGTTTCAGGCGCGGCTGTATCGCGATGAACTTGGCGCTAAGCGATGATGGTAGCGAAGTTCTCCGGCAGACGCACGCCCTCAAAGTTGGCAAACGTCAGGTCGTGCATATCGAGGTTAAGCGCCAGTTTGAGCTTTTGAAAGATGGCGGTGTAGCTGGCGGGAATGCGCGGCACATGAGTCAGTTCTAGCTGCGGGACGAGATGTTCAATCGCGTCCGGCTCGCCCTCGATTTCGACAAAGGTGCCGTAGGGCATTTCGTCGAGCGTGATTTCCGCGCCTGCCAGTTCGTAAGTCGTGCGGTACTTCTCGTAGATCAGCGTCGAAGTGTAACCGAGGCTGTTCAGAATCAGTTCCATCTTCTCGAAATCACTGACTTCAACCTCAATCTCGGTGCGGCTGAGGATGCCGTTTTCGACGCGACCTTTACCCTTGTACGTCAGGCGCACACGCGTATCCTGGCGCAGACGCAGCACGCTGCCCGTCGTTTCCAGCGAATAGCCCGTGTCGTCGTAGCGCACATTGCGCTCGTAGACGCGCGGCGCACGCAGATGTGCTCCCAACGCTTGCAAACGCTGCTCAACCGCGCGCAGGTCGGGAACGTAAAACTTGACTTCAGTCTCGGTGATGTTGGGCATTGTTAACTCTCTCCCGTCGGGCGGTATGGTTCTTCGCGCAGCAAGTGACACACCAGCAGCTTCAGATAAAACACAGGCAGGAACCATTCTAACCCCGCCGCTGGAATCAGCACATAGCTGTTAAGGACAAAGCCGCCACACAGCGCCAGCATTGCTGCCGGACGCTGCAAATATAACGGCAGGCGCAGAATCACCAGCGAACTCAGCAGCAGATAACCGTAGGCGATGACGAAGTAACCCCAATCGTTGGCGCGGAAGAACAACACCATCAGCACAAGTTGCAAGGCATGTACGGCGATGAACGTCATGTGCTGGCGCAAGCCCTGCTGCGGGCGGTGATACCAGCGTTTGGCGCTGGATGCGGCGTTCGTCACCACGCCGCCGACAATATCCAGCGTCAGCAGCGCCGCCACAAGAAACTGCCACACGCTCCAGTCGAGGGGCTTTGCCAGCGCGTAGAGCACCAGCGCGACTGCCGCCGCTACTGCCGCGCCTATTTCCAGCCAGAACTCGGCGCGCGTGGTGCCGGGTCCCAGAAATTTGTCCATCTCGCCCATGAAGCCGGTGCGCGGCGCGGGATACTGCCAGTTCACATTTGCGTCGTGCGTCATCAGGCACTTTCTCCCTCGAACGTCACCTTTTCATACACATCGGCCAGCGCTAACGTGCAGTCGATGGAGGGCAGGGTTATCGTTTCCTCAAGGCTGCTGGCGTCGCTGAACAGCGTCCATTTGCCGTCCGGCTGGCGCACATAATGTTCGATGCGCGCTGCCTCCTGCGCGACGAGCAGATATTCCTGAAGCGATTCGAGCTTGCGATAATCCTGAAACTTCTTGCCACGATCATATTTTTCGGTAGAAGGCGACAACACTTCGATAATCAGTGTCGGGTTCAAAAGTGACGGTGGACTGTCATCGGTAAACAGCGGTTTGTCGCAGACCACCGATACATCGGGATAGGTGTATAAGCCTGTCGCGCTCACATTGACACGCATATCCATTTGATAGACTTCGCAAGGACTTTTACGCAGTTGTCCGTGCAAACTAGCATAAACATTGCCCGTAATGACTGTATGTTTACGACTCGCGCCAGTCATGGCAAACACTTCGCCATTCCAGAATTCGTGACGCTCCTGACTATCGCGTTCAAAGGCGAGGTATTCCTCAACCGTCCATTTGTGTTCAGGTTGTGCAGACATGGTTTGTTACACCCTTTCACTTCGCGCCAGCCGCCTACTTGTAGAAGTACGCGTAGTAGCCGCCGTGATCGATGATTTCCTTTTCGCCCTCGAAGGCGATGCGAATGCTGTCCAGCACCTCCGCCGGATAGCCCGCCTCGCGCAGCGCCTCAACGGTCTGCTGGGTGATGCGCGCGCAGTGTCCGGCGGCTTCCGCTTCTGCCCGCGCCTGCTCGTCAGCGAAGATATAACACACAATCAACTGCTGCGGGTCATGTTCAATACTGCCGAAGTACAGGTCATTCATCAACGGCGGCGTCATGCGCTTGTTGATTTCACGCACGCATTTCAGCGCGGTGGTCACGGTCTTGTCCAGTTCGGCTTTATTCACCGTTCAAACTCCTGTCGAGCCAATCCATGTACCAGTCGAGAAAATCCATCGGGAGCAGCGGGTCGCGCGAGTGGGGCAGGGGCATCAGCCCTTGATTGGCGTAACGTCCGTCGGCCCAGAGAGTGCCGCTGGCCGCGCCCGTTACCACCAGCAGTTCGTAGCCGCCGTCGCCCGTGTTGCAGATGCGCATCGCGCCGCGTATCAGTTCATCAGAAAAATAGTCGTCGTCTGGCAGGTCGTCCTCGTTCCAGTCGGAGGTATGCGGGAACGGCTGTGCCAGCAGCGGCAGCGCCGCCTTGTGATATCCCAGCGGCAGCACGCCGTAGTATGGTCCCGCGCCGCCGCCGCCCACGTTCAGCAGGAAATCGCGGTAGCCAGCGGGCAGCGTCACGCCGTACTGTTCCTCGAACGCTTCCACCTGCTCCTCGCTCAGCGGCGCGCTCATACGGTAGCGGTGTACGTTCGCGCCGAACACCTGATAGTGTGGGTCACGCCCGCGCAGCAGCGCGAGTTTAATTTTGATGTCGTCGAGTACTTGAAGTCTGCTCATGAGTTGTTAGGTAGTCGTTAGCCTTTAGTCGTTAGCTTTTAGCGGCAGTGTTTCGCTTGTTTCCTTTGCGATCTTTGCGGTTCATGTCGTCGCTGGCACGGCCACCAACTGTAATTCCAGCCCGAAGGCTTCCTCGAAAAGCCCACGATGCTGCATCGCCGACCACAGCGCAACCTTGTCATCGCCCGTTACACGCAGTTCCATCTGCGCCCACGTCCCGCCCAGCGTCAGGTGAACATCCTGCACCACGCCATCACGCGCGCGGTCAAGGAATTCCGCCAGCCGCAGCAGCGCGCTCAACTGCGCCAGATGTTTGTCGTCGCCCGCTTGCAGCACGCCCGCCAGTTCATCCGGGGTCGGCGTGCCCTTGCGATGGTAGCGCGTCATCAGCGCAATCAGTGCGATTTCACGGTGGGTATACCCCGGCAGCCCGGCGTACAGAATCAGATACGCACCGTGTTTATGATGGTCATTGTAGTCGATGGTGACGCCGATGTCATGTAACATTGATGCTGCCCACAGCAGTTCGCGCTCGCCAGCGCTGAAACCAAAGCGTTCCCGCAGTTGGTCGAACATCGACAGCGTGAGGCGGGCGATATGCAGCGCGTGGCGTTCCTGAAAACGGTACAGGTGCGCCAGATTGAGCACCGACGACTGGCGCACATCGTCCAGCAGCGGCGGCGTGCCTAAAAACTGCTCGTAAAACAAGCCTTCGCGCACGCTCTGACTGCACACTTCCAGCAGGTCGAAGCTGCCTGCGCGCATCACCTCGCGCACAATCAGCGCGCCGCCCAGCGCAATGTCGGCGCGGTCTGCCTTCATGCCGGGAACTTTCTTGCGCCCGGCCACATCCACCGCGCTCAGACGTTTACAGATGTCGTCCAACTGTGCCCGCGACAGCACGTAACCCTGCGGGTCTTCGATAGGGTAGTCGGAGATTTTTTCGCCCAGCCGCGCCAACTGCCGCAGCATCCCGCCGACGCCCACCAGCCGCTGCCCCTTGCTGCTCTGGTACCACTGGAGCGCGCCAAAGTGCTTTTGCAGATGGTCTTGCAGGCGTTCGATGTCCTTGCCGCGCGGCGGGTCGTTCGGCAGGAATGTTTCGCTCATGCGCACCGCGCCCAGCGGAAACGACACGCGCTCCTGTATCTGCCGCCCATGCACGCGGATAATCTGCACCGAGCCGCCGCCGAGGTCAAAGACAAAACCGTCGCTGAGCGTGGTGCTGTTGACCGCTGCCAGATAACCGTAGTAGGCTTCTTCTTCGCCCGTTAGCACGCGCACATTTAAGCCCGTCTCGACTTTGATGCGTGTTAGCAAGCTGGTGGCATTGCTGCCGTCACGCAGCGCGCTGGTGCCCACCGCCACAATCTCGCTGATGCCCGACGCGCGGCAAAAAGCGGCGTAGATGTGGGCGGCGCGCATCGCCCGTTCCATCGCCGCCGCGCGGATGATGCCCGCCTCGGCCATGCCTTCGCTGAGTCGCACCACCTCGCGGATTTCGTCCACGACCTTGAAGTACAGCCCCGGCACGTAAGCGATGACAATCAGGCGGAAGCTGTTGCTGCCCATGTCGATGATGGCGATGCGCTGTTCGGCGGCGGCGACCTCGCGGTGCTGCGCCAGCGAGTCCAGGTGTTTGAGGGTGGTCAAAGCTTCTAACTTTCTGTAGAAACCTCAAGCGTAGCGAACGTTTGGCAGTCCATCTTCAACAGGGTCTACCAGTACGGTGATATATTCACCATCATATCCTACTGTAAGCCACCATTCGACTGAAAAATATTGGGGAACCCCCATGTTCAACCTGTAATATCTATCCTGCGGTAATGGGGATTAGAACACTGGCTGTTGTGTCATAAAGAGCCACATCGTCGAAATGATCGCCATCGTAGGTCACTGTGATGAACTGTTCGTGATCTGGCAAGTGCAAACAGGATATTTCCCGAATTAGTCTCAGTGATCGGCTCACTGGATATATTGAGCAGGTTGTATGACGGATGGCTTGAGACTGCGGGGTTGGTGTGCTAACAGGAAGCGATTTTCATCCATTGAAACTAAATCTGCTGTTGGGTAAACATGCAGATTATCCTCACGCTCAAGCCTCCGATAAAACCATCAATAATCGAATTGGTTTCTGTATCAAAAACATAGTAACTAGAAGGGCGATTGTCCCATCCCACTACCACCTGGTAAACGATTGCTGCGCTGTCCAGATCAACGATTGCCAACGATGGTTGTGAAATCGTCTCATTGTGATGTTAAACTGCATTTGTTAGCCAATGTCATCCTATCCTCGAAAAATCATCGTGTCCGTCTTCGGAAACATCCATCATATGGATCGATTTCCCCTGTAGTAAGTCCGTTCTTTCGCCTGTATAGGGATTCATCCTCGCCAGTGTTGCTGAGACAGGAATGCCGATTGTTCCACCCGGTTCAAATTCGCGCGTCACAAAATAGTACAACCTGTCGCCAGATGGGAGTGGAATACCGTAGGTGCAAAGTCCCTGCAAATCATAATCCGTGCGTTCGCCTGTTGATCTATTCAGGGTAGCCAGTACACAACCGTTTTCTCCACCCGTAACCCATTCGATGTAAGATGCTCCTGATTCATCTGAAGTATAGTAAAGACGATTGGGTCCAAATAACCAATCCCAGACCATGCGTTCAACATTAAAAGGCTGTGTTATATCCAGCAGGTAGTTATGAACTCAAGCGCTACTCGCCATAATAATTTGCGAGGTTTGCGAGGATAAGGGTTATAAGGCCATCCTATAGTGCGTCTGTTGATGGTGCGCTGCCAAGACAGCTGACTAATTGATTTGTGTGGCAATCGTGTAGATGAAGACACCGATAACTGTATTCCGTGAACAATTGGATTCCTGCAACTCAAGGCTGTAGATATGAGGCAAGCATTTCGCCGTTCGGCACATTAATACTTCGAGTTTATTCCAATTATCCAGTTAATTTCAGGGTTTAGAGCATCGCCAACTAAGCTCTGAAGAAGTGTTGCAGATAAAAAAATTCACCAGTCTCTGGACTTTCGTAAAGAAGCCAATAAGCATCATCGTGGGACTGGCGGGTTACGCCGCAAACCACTTCAAGCTGCGTAAATGTTCCCGTGTTTAAGTCGAGCCGCCATTCTCCTACAGGCATAGTGCCGTATTGGGAGTCTGATCTTGGCTCAAGGGCAGTCGCCAGAATAAGCTGTAATGTATTGGCATTGTAGTTTAAGTTGTAATCGATAAAGGTTTCAACTTCATCCGGGTAAGGGTATTCGCGTATCTCGTCCGTTTCTAAGTTGCGGAAGCGCACGACCCGCGCCTCATTATCGACTTCAATTTGTGGGCGTGTTTGCACTGTGGGAAGGATGACTTCCGCGCTGACGATGCGGACTTGATCGCTGAAAAGGTAATCGTAATTGGGAGTCTCAGAGTCCTGGGCATTTGTAACCGCAAATACCAGAATGAATGTCAGAACTGCGAAAATTGCCGTCCGATACATGGTTTCATATTCCTTTCACGTCACCACGCGCAGCGCTGCCGGAAGATATTCGCGTACCGTATCGACCAGCGTGCCATAAATCCCGCGTGCCAGCTCCGGCGCGAGGATGATACTTTTCACATAGCCGCCCGCCGCGCGTTCCACCATCCACAAATCCACGCCGTGCAGCGGCAAATCGGGCTGGTCGTGCAGGTTGTCGAAGCGCATCATTTGCAGCGCGCGCACAAAGGCATCATAGCGCGACGGCGCTACAGGATGCGTCAGCGGCTTGTGGCCCAGCGCGCCGAGAAAGACCACGTTCAGCACCGCGCCATTGACGCGTGAAAACGTCAGCGTCGCCGCCGAATCGCGCGCACGCCGATCAAAATAGTGAATGGAGACACGGTACGCCGCCTGCACGCCAGCGCTGGACGCGACTTCCCGCAGCGTCGGCAGTCCGACATGTTGGGCGATGCCCCGCAGAATCGCAGCTTGATTTTCCATAAGACAAGTCGAGATTATCGGCTGATGTTCTTAGTATAGGGCATCAAGCCAACATCTGCGTATGGTTAACGCGGCAGTAAAAAGCGCAGCGCCGCTGGCAGCCGCCGTGACCATGCGCTTTCGTTGTGCGGGGCGTCGACTTCCTCTACGTACATCAGGTTCACCCCTTCGACGCAGCCGCGTTCCAACAGCCTGCGCCGCAAATCGCGCACACCGTCCACGTACATCTGGTCGTAGTCCTCGGCTTGCGGGCGCCATTCCGGCTTCATGCCGGGGAAGATGTGGCCTTCTTTTGTGCCTACGTCCATATATATTTTGCCGCTGCCGTCGGCTAACTGCGACACCGTCTGCATCAGCCCGTTCGCGCCAAACCAGAACGCCGGGCTGAATGCGCCGCAAAAGCCGAACACCTGCGGGAACTTCAACATCCCGTAGAGGCTGATGAGGCCGCCCATCGACGACCCCGCAATTCCGGTATGCCGTGCGTCAGGCAGCGTGCGGAAGTCGCGGTCAATCAGCGGCTTCACGGTTTCGACGATGAAACGGACGTAATCCTCGCCGCGCCCAGGCGGATACGGGTTATATTCCACGCGGCGCATGTCCTGCATGTTGGGCAAGCCGACGATGATGGCCTCAAGCCCTTCTGCGCTCAGGGCGTGCATAGTTTCGTCCACGCGCCATTCACCGATGTAGCTGGTGTACTCATCGAACAGGTTTTGCGCGTCGTGCATATAGAGCACCGCGTAATGATGGCTGCTCTCGTTGTAGGACGGCGGCAGCCACACCAGCACATCGCGAGCGTTGTTAAGCTGCGGGCTGTGGACGCCGCGCTGCACGCGCAAATCGCCGATGACGGTGTGGCGCGTCACGCTGGCGATGTACGATTCCCAGAGAGTCATTGCGTCTAAATCTCCAGTACGACTTTGCCGAACACATCGCCCGTTTCCAGCAGGCGGTGGCCTTCCTTCACGTCGGCCAGCGGCAGCGTGGCGCTGATGATAGGCTTCAGCTTGCCGTCGAAGACCAGCCCCATCACGCGCTGGAAGGAGGGCGTCGGCCCCATCGAACTGCCGATGATGCTGATCTGCTTGGCGAACAGGTAGCGCAAATCCATGTTCATCAGCGGACCGCTGGTGTTGCCCACGACGAGGATGCGCCCGCCGCGTTTCACCGAACGGATGCTGCCGAACATCGTCGCCTGCCCGACGTTATCGACCACCACATCGACGCCCTGTTTGTTGGTCAGTTTGTACAGCGCCTTGGCCCAGTCTTCGTCCTTTTCGCGGTTGATGGTTACGTCTGCGCCCAGTTCTTCGGCGCGTTTGCACTTCTCGGCGTTACTGCCGACGACGTAGACTTTCGCGCCTGCCAGCCGGGCAATCTGGATCGACGCCGAGTTCACGCCGCCGCCTGCACCGACGACCAGCACCGATTCGCCCGCCTTCAAGCCGCCGCGCTCCATCAGCGAGTACCACGACGTGACGAAGACCAGCCCCGCCGCTGCCGACTGGGCGAAGCTCACATGGTCGGGCAGCTTGATCAGGTTGCGTGCGGGCAGCACGACGTATTCCGCCGCCACGCCCGTCGTACTTTCGCCGAGAATGTGAATATCCTTGCAGTCTTCCTCGCGCCCGCTTTCGAGAATGCAGTCTTCGTCCACAATCGTCGGGTTGATGCCCACACGATCCCCAATCGCGAAACGCGTCACGCCCGCGCCCAGCGCGTCCACCACACCCGCGCCGTCTGCAGTTGTGATGTGCGGCATGTTCAGCTTCAGTCCGGGCCAGCCTTCGCGCACCCAGAGATCAAGGCGATTGAGCGCGGCGGCTTTCATGTTGATGCGAACCTGACCCGCGCCGGGTTCTGGCACAGATAAATCATCGGCGATGGTGAGGACATCACGGTTGCCATGTTGGTAAAAAACAGATGCTTTCATAAATCAGCCTTTAGTCGATAGCTATTAGTCTTTAGTCAAATTTCGGGAATCGCGGAGCATGGTGAGGGAGGTGCCGCTGATGCCCACCTCGCGAAAGCCGAGTCGTTGATACAGCTTCAGCGCCGCGTTGTCGGGGTCTACGCTCAGGGACACTAACGCGTTGGTCGCCAGTAGCTCACGCAGCAGGCGCGTGCCCACGCCTTTGCCGCGAACCTGCGGCAGCAGCGCCATCGTCAGTTCGGGAATGTCGGCGGCGACATAGCCATAACCAGGATGCGCCTTATCAAACAGCCGCAGCCAAGCCGCGCCGATAGGCTCTCCCGCTTCATCTATCGCGATCAGCCCCCTGTCACCCGCACGTCCCCAGCCCTGCACATATTTGGCGATGTCCGGCGTTTTGAGGATGTCACGCGAAGGGGTGGGGTGCCCCTCTGGCACATGAATCGCCAGATAGAGCATCTCCCACAGAAAAGGTTCATCATCGGCGCTGATGGCGCGAACGTTGAAAGACACGTTAAATCACCCTTGCGACGACACGCTCCGGCAGAATCTTAAAAATCTGGCGCACCTCACCCTCTGACCACCAGGGATAGGGCTTTTGCAGGTAGCGCTGCGAAAGCTGTTCCAGATGCGCGGCGGCGTTTTCCTCGACGACGGCGACGACATGCCCGCGAATGCTGAGGTAACGATAGGGATTGTCGGGGTCACTGATTTCAATCGCTACCGCCGAACGCTGTGCCATATTGGCGTTTTTGACGCGCCCTAGTTTCGAGTTCACCAGCACATGCTCACCGTCAAAATCGACCCACACGGGGGTAATTTGTGGGCTGCCGTCGGCCATCACCGTCGCCAGGTGGCCGAAGGCTGGCTTCTTAAACAAGTCGCGATATTCGTCAGGGATGAGGCTCACGTCAGCGCAGCCCCAACTCATTACGCGCGATGACCAGTCGTTGAATCTCGCTTGTGCCCTCATAAATGCGCGTGATGCGGGCGTCACGGTAATAAAGTTCGATGGGCATTTCCTTGCTGTAGCCCATGCCCGCGTGAATCTGCACGGCTTCGTCGGTGATATACATCGCGGTTTCGCTGGCGAACAGCTTGGCCATGCTGGCTTCGGTGCTGTAGCGGCTGCCATCGCGTTTGCTGCGTTCCTTGGCCATCACCGCGTTGTAAATCAGCAGGCGGCTGGCTTCGAGACGAGTCTTCATGTCGGCGATTTTCTGCTGAATCATCTGGAACTGGCCGATTGGCCCGCCGAACGCCTGCCGTGTGCGCGCGTATTCCACCGACGCTTCATACGCGGCTTCCGCGATGCCCAACGCCTGCGAGGCGATGCCGACGCGCCCAGCGTCCAGCACTGACATGGCGATTTTGAAGCCGTCACCGGGTTTGCCTACCAGGTTCTCGACAGGGCAGGCGTAGTTGTCGTAGACGATTTCGCTGGTGGCGCTGGCGCGAATGCCGAGCTTGGGTTCCTTCTTGCCACGAATAAAGCCGGCTTTGTCGGCGTCGATCATGAAGGCCGAGATGCCTTTGTTCTTTTTGTCAGGGTCAGTCATCGTGAATAACAGCACGAAATCGGCTACAGGACCACTCGTCACCCAGCTTTTGCGCCCATTGATGATGTAGTGTGTACCAGCGTCGTTCAGCACGGCGCGGCTGGCCATGTTGCCCGCGTCGCTGCCGGACATTGGCTCGGTGAGGCTGTAGGCCCCAATCTTCTCACCGGACGCCACAGGCATCAGATACTTCTGCTTCTGCTCCTCGTTGGCGAACAGCATTAATGCGTTGCAGTACAGCGAATTGTTAACGCTGACAATCGTGCTGTGGCTGGCGTCGGCTTTGGCGATTTCGACCATCGTCAGCACGTAAGCCAGCGCGTCCATGCCAGCGCCGCCGTACTGCTCCGGGACTTCAATGCCCATCAGCCCCATTTCACCCATTTTGCGCACCGTCGCCAGCGGGAATTCACCGCTTTCGTCATGTTCGGCAGCAATCGGCGCGATTTCTTTCTGGGCAAAGTTGCGTACCGCTTTTTGAAGTTCAAGATGCTCCGGGGTCAGCGTAGGGAATAGCGCTTGTCCGGTGTGTTCCATCGTAGCCATTTCGGGGACTCCTCTGAGAATCAATTGTGCATTTGATTATAGCCCGTCCTGTTAGCAGGGCGACAGGTTTTTGTGTACACTGCTCAGTAAAATATATGCGGTGGGTACTGTAATGAAAACTCCGTGGGGGATCGTTTTACGTTACGTTGACCTTGCGACGCTGCCGGATGACAGCGAGGAAATGCGTCTGAAGAAACGCATCCTCGCGCTGGCGGCGCTTGCCACGCCCTTTTTGCTAGGTACGGTGGGTCTCATTTATCTGGCGTTTAATGAGCCGCTGGCCGGGGCTTTATATGTGGGCTACTCGCTGTTTATCTGGCTCAATCTGGTGCTGTTCCTCTTTGTCCATCGGCGTGCTCATCTGTTGGTCTGGATCATTTCGCTGGCGGTTTTGCCCGCGCACCTGCTGATTGCCCTGAGTCTGGGCACCCCCTTCAATTCGGGTGCTATTGTCCTGTGGGGATTGGCGTTTCCAGTGGCAACAGGGCTGGTTTTTTTGCCGTTCCGTCAGGTGATGTTCCTGTTTGCCATTTTTCTGTTTAATGTGCTGGTGTCCACGTTGATGGTGCCATCGCTGCGTACCACCGTGAACGTACCGATGCCGTTTTTACAGCTTATCCTGATTTTGAACGTGTTGGGGATTTCGACGTTTATCGTGGTGATCTTTGCCTATTTCATCTGGCAGCGCAACGCCGCGTTCCAACTGCTGCACGGTGAACAGGTGAAATCCGAAAACCTGCTGCTGAATATCCTGCCCTCTGATATTGCGGCCATCCTCAAGAACGAAAACCGCGTGATTGCCGACCACTACGACGGCGCAAGCATCCTATTTGCTGATGTCGTGGGTTTTACGCCGATGTCTGCGACGATGACGCCTGTGGAACTTGTGAATCTGCTCAACGAAGTCTTCACGTATTTTGATTCGCTGGTGGAGAAGTATCAGCTAGAGAAAATCAAGACCATTGGCGATTGTTATATGGTGGCGTCCGGTGTGCCGCGCCCACGCCATGACCATGCGCAGGCGTTGGTGCGTATGGCGCTGGAGATGCAGAATTTTGTAAAAGACAACGCCTTTTATGGCAAGCAGTTGAGCTTTCGCATTGGCATCAATTCCGGCCCGGTGGTGGCGGGTGTCATCGGGCGCAAGAAGTTCATCTACGATCTGTGGGGTGATGCGGTGAACACCGCCAGCCGCATGGAGTCGCATGGTTCCGGCGGGATGGTGCAAATCACGCAGGATACCTATGAACTGATTAAAGACGAATTTGAATGTGAAGCGCGTGGGGTGTCATATATCAAGGGAAAAGGTGACATGGCGCTGTGGTTTGTGGCACGAGAAAAGCAATAATTAAAGATATATTCATCAAAGCCTGAGGACATTCCCACATGAAGATCAATCACATTGCTATCGTTGTCGAAGATGTCAACGCTGCGCTGACGTTCTGGCGTGATGCGCTGGGCTTACCCTTGCAGCACACCGAACGCAACGAAGGGGAAGCTGTCGAAATCGCGTTTCTGCCGACAGGGGAGAGCGAAGTCGAACTGATTGCGCCGATTACGCCTGACAGCGGCGTGGCGAAATATATGGCGAAGAAAGGCGCGGGCCTGCATCACCTGTGCCTGGAGGTCGATGACATTGTGGCGAAACTGGAACAACTGAAGTCGCACAGTATCGAACTGATTAACGACACGCCGAAGACTCGGCCCGACGGCACAAAATATGCCTTTGTGCATCCCAAGAGCACGGGCGGCGTGCTGCTGGAGCTGTACGAACTGCCGCGAAAATAGACGCTTACCCGCCGCTCAACCTACGCTGTGTCGAAGGATGTTATAATGCCTGCGACTTGCTTACGACACTGTTTAGGGTTGGGTGCCTTTGAAGCTGATTCTGATTACCTTTGCGGTTCTGTTGACCTGCTGTATTGTGCTGGCGCAGGAAGACCAGTGCCTTGATGTGATGCGTGAAGCCATCGAAGCGGCGCTGGAACACTGCGCCATGATGGACTCAAACGAATTGTGTTATGCCAGCGGCGCGCAGGAGATTGCCGCGCGCGCCGATAGCGAGACGCCATACAGCGAACCCGGTGACCTCATCGGGACGGGGCTGGTGGATGTGTTGGCGATGACTTCCAGCGCCGAGGCTCCGGCGATTGCACTGCTGACGCCGCGTGCTAACTTCGTGCGCGGGCAGGTGCATATGGTCGCGCTGGGCAACGTGTCGCTGCAAAACCTCGGCAACTGGCGCTCGGATTTTGTGGCGGCGGATGCGGCGGTGGCGCGGCGTAACGGCGCACAGATTTTCACACAGCCGGACGTGCCCACCGACGGCTATCTGTGCTGGGGCTGCGCGGTGCGTGCCGTTGGGCGCAGCGCGGACGGTTTGTGGCTGCTGGTGCTGCGTGAGGATGACAGCAGCGTATGGGTGGCGGCAGTGGATATGGAGGCGGCCTTCGACTTCGCGCTGCTGCCCGTTGTCGCTGCTGATACGGTTCCAGAGCCGCCGTTTGTGGGGGCGATGCAGGCGTTTAAGCTCATCAGCGGCGTTGACGATGCGCCGTGTGCCGGGATGTTTGAAAGCGGCCTGCTGGTACAGGCTCCGAATGTCGAACCCAACGCGCTGCTTGTGGTCAATGGTTTACAGATCAGCTTTGATGGCACGCTGTTTTTGCAGGCACAACCGGACGCGGCGATGATCGTCAGCGTTCTGGAAGGCACCGCACTGCTTGGCACGGGCGAGGAGGCTTTTACGCTCAACGTCGGCGAACGACTGGCGTATCCCTTTAACGGGCAAACATTAGGCGTTCACGGTTTGCCGGAAACCTATCACTACGCCGCCGCGCGCAACCTGCCCTCGTACTATCTGCTGCCGCGCGCCTTTGAACTGCCCTTTTCGACGGGCGGCTTGCTCACCCCGTATATCGAAGGCGCGCTTGCTTCCGTTACCCCTGAGGACGCCTGCACCATTGCGTGGACAGTCGATATAAATTTGCGTGCGGGTCCAGGCACCAATTTCCCCATCCGCGAAGGCGTCGCCGCGAATTTCAGCGCGACTCCCGATGGACGCGCCAACGGTACTGACGGCGCATTGTGGTGGCGGCTGGCGGACGGCATCTGGCTCAACGCCAACAACACCATCGCGGCGGGTGCCTGCGGCACGCTGCCCATCATCGATGTTCTGGAAGGTCAATAGAAGGGTGTCTATGCGCTGGAAACTGCTGGCTCCACTGCTGCTGTTGTGTGTCGTCTCGTCCGCCGCTGCGCAGGAAGACTGCGCCCCGCGCATCAGCGCCGCGCTGCAATCGGCTGTTACCTCCTGCGCTGCCGTGCCGCGAAACTTTGCCTGCTACGGCAATGCCCCGGCAGAAGCACGCGCACGCATGGGTGCCGCTGAGCCTGTTTTCGCGCAGCCCGCCGATCTCGCTGATCTGAACGCGGTGCGGCGGCTGACGGTTAGTTCAAATGAGGCAGGGTGGGGCGTGGCGACAATGGCGCTGCAAGCGAACCTGCCGGACAATCCCGCCGATGAAAATGTCACGATGGTGGCTTTCGGGGATGTGGTCATTACCAATGTGGGGAACCAGGCGCTTACGCCAACAACGTTTACGGCTACGGCTACAACGGGGGCAAACATCCGCGCACTGCCCAGCGATGAGTCCGCGATTCTGGACTCGCTGGTGGCGGCAGAAACCACACAGGTCGTCGGGCGGCTGAGCGACAGTTCGTGGCTGCAAATCACGCTGCCGGATGGCTTGCAGGCGACAGGTTGGGTATTCGCTGACCTGCTGCGGCTGGACGGCGACGTGAACATGCTGACGGTGATTGACCCGAATGTGCCGCAGTATGGGCCGATGCAGGCTATTCGTTTCCACAGTACGCTGGTGGATACGGGCTGTGATGCCGCGCCGCAAAGTGGCATCCTGATTCAGACGCCGCGCAATGCGGGACGCGTACTGCTGTCGATCAACAATGTCAACGTGCGCATCGGCTCGACGGCCTTTGTGCAGGCGATTGAAGGCGGCTTGCTGACGTTTCATCTGCTGGATGGCTCGGCGTTGATTGATGCAGAAGGCGGCAGCGTGTTTATTCCGGCGGGGACGCGGGCAACCGTGCAGTTGAATACCGACGGTTTGGCGGCAGGCGCGCCGAGTGGGCCGTTCCCCTACGATGCGCGGGCGATTGCCAATCTGCCGCTGCAACTGCTGCCGAACCCGATTCCTATGATGCCTTCGCTGACACAGGAACAGATAGAGACACTGCGCACTACTGGAGAACTTGCACCTGTGCCGCCGCCCGCTGGCAGCACATGGACGAACGCCGCCGGACTCGTCAGCGATACCTGCGGCGGGGCATCGACGGGGGCGACCTTCCCGGTTACGCTGACGTTTGATGAAAGCGGCGTGCTGCACTATCTGGCGTGGAATGATCTGGTGTTCAACCTGCGCAGCGCTGATAGTCGTTACGTAGACAGCGTGCAGTTTCACGATGCGCAATATGCACTGGATTTGACGCTGACTTCCACGACGACGTACAGTGCGGAACTGACGGTCACGTTTGAATATTCACCGGGCTGTGCGTGGCGCTTCCACTGGGACGGAAGTACTGGGTAGCCGCGCGGTTGCTTCACATTACATTTCGCATATCATTATAGATAAGGGGCGGGGGCATTTTATCTGCCCCTCTATGATTCATGGAGGCAAACATGCGCAAATTAGTCGCAGTTGTTCTGACATTATTGTGCATATCCAGAGCGGCGGCACAAGCTGACTGTCCAGCGATTGTGAGCGAAGCGATTGCCGCAACCGGCGAAGCGTGTACCACTGTAGATCGTAATCAGGCGTGTTATGGCAATATCAACCTTTCGGCAAGTTTCCGTCCCAACGTGACGGCGACAGCATTTGAAGCCGCTGGAGATATTGCCCAATTGGTCGATGTCGCGGGGATTGCACTCAATCCGCTGGATGTTGAGGAGCAGACATGGGGTATCGCTGTGCTGCGTGTGCAAGCGAACCTACCGGATACGCTGCCGGGGCAGAATGTCACGATGCTGTTGTTCGGCGATGTGCAGGTAACCAATACGGGAACGCTGGGGAGCGGCACGACGCTCAGCGCTACGGCTAACACAGGCGCGAATATCCGGCGTTCGCCCAGCCAGAACGGGACAATTATCGGCTCGCTAATCAGTGGGGACAGTGTGAACGTGGTCGGGCGGCTGGATGACAGTTCGTGGTTGCAAATCCAGATGCCCAGCGGCGATGGAACCGGGTGGGTGTTCGCGGAACTGCTGAACGTAGACGGTGATGTCACTACTGTTACGATTTCTGATCCGAGCGTAGTGCAGTATGGGCCGATGCAGGCGTTTTACCTGACAACAGGCGTCGGAGAACCTGCCTGCTCTGAAGCGCCGGACAGCGGCGTACTGGTGCAAACCCCAACGGGCGGCGGCAGAATCGTGCTGAATGTGAATGATGCCACGATTACCTTAGGCTCAACGGCGTTTTTGCAGGCCGAACCGGGCGGCGATATGGTAATCAGCCTGGTCGAAGGCGGCGCGCAAGTTGAAACCGAATGGGATGTGGAATATGTCCCGGCTGGCGCGCGGGTGCGGGTACCACTGCGGGATGATGGACATGTGGAAGTGGCGGACTTCACGGTAGAGCCGTTCAATCGTGAGCGGATGCTGGCACTGCCGATCAGTCTGCTGCCGCGCGCGATTACTATTCCTTATCCTTTACAACCCGAAGAAATCGAAATCCAGCGCGCAACGCCGACGCTGATACCGCCAACGATTACGCCGACGCCTGCGATTGCTACCGAAGGCTGGACAGTGACGCAGACGGTGCTGCGTGATACGTGCTTCAACTCTACCAATTCATCCTTTGGGGTGCTGCTGACCTTTGATGCAGCCCGGACGTTGATTGGCCTGAACTGGAATGGAATGTATTTCCCGATGGCTCCAAGCGGGTTGGGCTATGTCGGGACGTATACAGACAGCAACAGCATCAACTATAACATCAGTCTGGTTTTCCAGGGGCCGACATTTTTTACAGCGGATGTCAATTTCTCACGCCCGTCTGTCGTGGCGGCAGGCTGCGCGGGCATTTTACGTTGGGATGGTCGATTTCCATAAGGAGTAAAAGGTGAAAGATCTCAGTCGAATCCTCTCGGTTTTGCTGGTGCTGCTGGTTTTTGTGTCGGCGGTGAGCGCACAGGAAGATTGTCCGGCGATTGTGGAACAGGCCCTGAGCACCGCCAGCGATGTCTGCGCGGAGACGGGGCGCAATCAGGCGTGCTATGGCAACGTGGATTTAACGGCTGCACTGCGTCCAGATGTGGACTCGGTGCAGTTTGAAGATGCAGGCGACATCACTGACCTCACGAACATCACTGGACTGACGCTGAGCGGCATGGATGAGGAAAACGGTACATGGGGCGTAGCGGTGCTTCAGGTGCAAGCTAATCTGCCGGACACGCTGCCGGGGCAGAATGTGATGATGCTGCTGTTTGGCGATGTCGAGATTACGGACGCGAATGCTGAGGGTGACGCTGAGTCCGACAGCGCCGGAAACCCGATGCAGGCGTTTTACTTCCGCAGCGGGATTGGTGATGCACCCTGCGCGGAAGCTCCCAACAGCGGAATCCTGATTCAAACGCCGGAAGGCGCGGGGACGATTGATCTGACGATGAATGATGTGAGTATCACCCTTGGCTCAACGGCGTATGTGCAGGCACAGCCCGAAGGTGATATGGTGTTTAGCGTCATTGAAGGTGACGGCACGGTTGAGGCGGAGGGTGTATCGCGTGATGTGCCTGCGGGTACGCGCGTTACGGTAGCCATTGATGAGAACCTGCACGCCGAGGAACCGCCGTCGGAAGCTGAGCCTTACGACGCCGAAGCGTTGGGAGCACTGCCGATTGATTTGTTACCACGCGAGATTGAGATTGCAGGGCCTGAGTCTACGCCGGATGCTGGTGGGGCGATTGAACTGGCAAGCGGTACGTGGCGGCAGACTGTGGAGACGATGGAAGGCTGCGGTGTAAATTCGTCCATGATTTCATCCATGCCGAACAGTGAGTTTGACATTGCGGGCAGCGATATTGAACGGCTGTTTGACGGCAGTGAAGGGCCTATCGACATCCAGGGTACGTCGATGGAAGTGACGATACCTGACCCTAATGTTTACGTTGTGGCGTTTTCGATTGGAGAGGGAACATCTACCACGACTTATACCATTATCTCGTCAACGCACATCGAATTTACTTCGGAGACGACAGCGGCAGGGTGTACGATTGTCACTACTGGCGTGCTGGAGTATATCGGCGATTAGCAGCCAACTCCCCTAAAGCATGTAAAGGACGAGTCGATGGCTCGTCCTTTTTTTGTGGTATAGCCCGTGCCTGCAAATGATGATACGCTGTTCACAATCGCATAAACGGGAGGGACACCTATGAGACTGCTGATTGTAGGATTTCTATTGGTTGTCGTGTGTGCCGCCCCTGTTCTTGCGCAGGAAGATTGTCCCGCTATCGTACAACAGGCATTGGAGACCGCGAGGAACACTTGTGCAGACCTGGGGCGCGACCAGGTATGTTATGGCAACATACATCTGGAACCCACATTTTATGACGGGATGACGGTCAGTCGTTTTGAAGAACAGGGAGATCGGGTTGACCTGAATGCTGTTGAATCGCTGCAACTAAGCGCGATGGAGGAAAGCACGAACCAATGGGGCATTGCCTTGCTCAATGTTCATGCCAATCTAGACGAGGCCAGCCAGAATGTGATGATGGTGCTGTTCGGGCAGGTTCAAATCACAGATGCCCGAACGCGAGAACCCATCACAGCTACCGCTACACCAATTCCCACGCTAACGCCTGTAACCATCACTGCCAACGGCAGTCTCAATGTACGCGGTGGGCCTTCAACAAATCAGGCCATAATTGCAAGCCTGGCAGCGGGAGATACGATGACTGCGGTGGGCCGCAACTCCGATGGTTCATGGCTCCATATAGGGCTTGAGGACGGCAGCTTTGGATGGGTGTTTGCGCAGTTGGTGACTGTGGAAGGGGATGCCAATGCGCTGCCCATCGCCGAAGGCGATACAGAGATTGTAACTCCTGAGCCAGAGCCGGTGTTTGGCCCGATGCAGTCGTTCTATTTAAATAGTGGACTGGATGATTCCCCGTGTGAGGAAGCGCCTGACAGCGGCATTTTAATCCAGACGCCACAGGGAGTCGGCCAGATAGAACTGCTCATCAACGAGGTTTATATCCGGCTTGGCTCAACGGCTTATATACAGGCGCAGCCAAGCGGTGAGATGGTGGTGAGCGTCGTTGAAGGACAAGGGCAAGTGGAAGCTGTAGGGGTCAGCGTAAACGTGCCCGCAGGTTCACGCGTGCGCGTTCCATTGGATGCCAACGGTATTGCGTCAGGCCCGCCGATTGGCCCCGAACCTTACGTCGATGCGGCGCTGGCGGCGCTTCCGGTGAGTTTGCTGCCGCAGCAGATCAGCATTGCGGCGGCATTGACGGAAGACCAACTGAGTCTTGCGCCACTCGCAGGGATGTGGGGTTTTCTGGAAGGCAGCATCATCACTTCATGCAACGGTAACGTGATCGACATTTCTACGAGCAACGACACGTTTGAGGTCGTTTTTGAAGATGATGGCGTTACCTTTGTACGCATGACTCCTGCACCTGTGCGTTATACGCGTACTGGCCCCGGCCTGTACGCAGGGGAATATGTGGATCCGAATCCCAACACGACAGATTTTGTGTCCGAGCTGACGGTTCTGTCACCGGAGTTGATGACCGTACATGAAAGCAGCAGCGTGTCCGGTTGTGCCAGGGATGTCACGCTGAATCTGGGATTTGTGGGAGAGGCTCCGTAGTAGGGGAACGAAGGGCTGCCGCTAGCAGTCCCCACCATGCCAACTGCATGTGCAGCATCGTCCAGGGGTAATGGTCGAGCAGGCCAATTACCCCTAGCGCCAGCACGCCAGCAAGCAGACAGGCGCGTTCACGGGCGTCGTCTGCGGAACGCAGGGTGTGCAGGGCTGCCTCAACGCCAAAGACCAGCGCTGCTGTGAGAAGTGTGAAACCAACCACGCCCAATTCAGCCATGGCGGAGAGCATGACGTGGTGGACGTTGTCGCCGCGCAAGTCAAAGTCTGTCGTCCACAGGTAATAACTGGAACGCCAGGGGAAGTTGCCGATGCCTACGCCTAGCAGGGGATTTTCGTAGACGGCTTCCAGCGCGTAGTAGGTGTATACGGTTCGATCTGAAATTGAGCGCAGTTCCACATTTTCTGAGCCTTCCCCCGCACGCGCGCTGAGCAAGGGACGGTAGAGGATGACAAAGGCAATACCCATCGCGACTATCAACCCGGCGGTGATAAATATGTGCCGCCAGACGCCGTTAAGATGGCGGCGAATCAGGGGATAAAGCGCAAACACGGCTGCTGCCAAGCCGAGCCAGGCACCGCGTGAAAATGTGAGCAGCAGTGCCCACAGCCCCAACAGAAAGAGGGCTGTTCCCGACCAGCGTAAACGCCTATTGGGTGACGTAATCCAACTGATAGTCGCCAGCAGCCCAACCACAAAGAATCCTGCGAGTACATTAGGGTGAGGCAGAAGTCCATAAGGACGCAGCCAGCGTAAATCGCCAGAAACGACGACACTTGCGCCGCTGGAGTTGGCGGTCATGCCGAATTCACCGAACATATTCAGGCCAATAGAGCCTTGATTCGCGGTCTGCGCGAAGGTTAGCAGCGCGTTCCAGAGGACGCCGAAAGCGAGCGCGGCGATAAGGGCGCGGGCCGGGACTTTTGAGCAGGCGACGACAAACGCAAACAGGACGACAAGGGTGAATTGCAGGGCGGCAGTGGCAGCAACTTCGGGATGCTGCTGGCGCATAAATGCCCAACTCTGTGAACAATAGGCCACCAACCCCAGCAGCAGCAGCGCAAGTCCCCAACCGACACGCCGTTTATCGCGCAAAAATTCGCGCAGCCCCGGCACTCCTGTCAACAGCCAAACACCAATCGTCCAGACGACAGGAAGCAGAATGAGAAAACGGGTGACATAAAGCGGCGAGAGAAAGGGTGAACGCGGCAGTCGGTACCAGATCGGGATGAGGAGAAAGGTGATCACAATGCCGTAGAGAATGGGATGGGGACGATTGCGGACAAATGTCACAGAAAATCCTGATGAATGCGTGTATCGGATAACATTGGACGAATATACACTGTTCGGAGATGTGTAAACAATACTAAAAATTGCCTCTTGACCCTGTATCTCAGTACAAGGTGTAGAGTGACCATATAGAAAGGAACGATGTTATGAGCGATTTGACACGAGGGGAGTTGGCCAAACTGGGAGGCGTGAATCCTGAGACGATTCGGTACTATGAGCGCAGCGGTTTGCTTCCTGAAGCGCCACGTTCCGAGGCTGGATATCGCCTGTTCGATCCAAATACTGTTCGGCGCATTCGCTTCATCAAGCGAGCGCAGGCTGTAGGATTCTCCTTGAACGAAATCAAACGCCTGCTGGACATCAAAGTGGCTGCTGATGCAACGCGTGGCGATGTGCGGGAAATGGTGAGTGTTAAAATCGTTGAGATTGACGAGAAAATCGAAGCGCTTAACGCCATGAAGCACACACTGACACAATTGGAAGATATGTGCTGTGGTGATGATCATCCAGCCAGCGAGTGTCCAATTTTGGAACATTTCGAAGATGGGGTGGAGTAAGTATGAATCTTTGGGTGATTTTCCTCACGGGGTTAACCACAGGCGGTTTGACATGCCTGGCAGTGCAGGGGGGACTGCTGGCAACAGCGATAACAAAACAAGTCAGTATAGTGCATCAAGAACATGCGGTAAAAGGGAAGCGTGCAAAAGAGAAGCAGCGGCACATGACGGGTGTGCAGGTGTCACAGAATGCTTTGCCTGTGGCGGCGTTCCTGACTGCCAAATTGATCGCTCATACGTTGATTGGTTTCCTGCTTGGCGCGCTGGGTTCTGTTGTGCAGCTCACGCCGACTGTTCAGGCCGTGATGCAAATCGTTGCTGGCATGTTTATGATTGGCACGGCGCTGAATATGCCGAACGTGCATCCGATTTTCCGCTATTTCTGTCATCCAGCCGCCGAAATTTTTAACGCGGTTGGTACGCAATCAGTCGTAGCGAGTCAGGATGTGTTCGCCCCGACGCTGGGCGCGGGTTCACCACGATCTTGATCTGGGTACGACGCGCAGGCGGATGGAGATTCTGGCGATCAGCACGAGCAACCCACCGACAGGTGCGGCCATCATGTTCGCCTTTGTGTTAGGCACATCACCCACTTTCTTTGTACTTGGTTTTCTGGCGACACAGGTTCGGGGCAAGTTCCAGCCGACGTTTGTGATGGTCACTGCGCTGCTGGTGCTGTTTTTGGGCGTGGTGTCGATGGACAGTGCCTTGAGCCTGTTGGGATCACCGCTTGCGCCGCGCCATCTGCTGGCATCGCTGATTGGTGACGTGCCGCCGGTTGAGGCTGTAGAAGTTGATGGCGTGCAGGAAGTCACCATTAATGCTCGGAACGATGGCTATACGCCGCCGAACTGGACGGCCCAGAGCGGTGAACCTATTCGCGTGCGTCTGGTCACGGAAAACAATCTATCCTGTACACGAGTCTTCACCATTCCCAGCTTAGGCATTCAACGGGAACTGCCGCTGAGTGGCGAGACGGTTATTGAGATTCCGGCGCAGGCGGCGGGCGATTTGTTCTTTAGCTGCGGTATGGGGATGTATACTGGCGTCATTCGTGTTTCATAACACGTTCTGTCTATGCGGATTGTCACAGGTTGCTGTTCAGGAGGTAAGACATGAACAAGACAAAGTTTCAAATTAAAGGAATGCACTGCGCAGGCTGCGCGATGACCATTGAAGGTGCGCTGGAAGATTTGCCGGGCGTGAAAGAGGCGAACGCGAACTACGCCAAGCAGTTCGCCGAAGTGGAATACGACGCAAGCAAAGTCAATGAAACGCAGCTCATCGAAGCGATCCGCCAGGCCGGATATTCCGTCGTGTAGTAACCTCATGTCAGGGCGGGCCGATGCGTTCGCCCGGTGCAATGTACCGAAACCACATTCTCTATCAGAAGAGGATGACGAACTGTTCGGGGAGAAAATCTAATGTCTGTGCAACAAATCGACCTGCCGATCACGGGTATGACCTGTGCATCGTGTGTGCGTAACGTGGAACGCGCGCTAAAGAAGACGGAAGGCGTTGCCGAAGCAAATGTTAATCTGGCAACCGAGCGCGCAACAGTGAGCTTTGACCCCACTGTCACCACGATTGATCAGATGATTGAGCGTGTGTCGGGCGCGGGCTATGGCGTCGCGCAGGCCACGATAGACCTACCGATTACCGGTATGACCTGTGCCTCGTGTGTGCGCAATGTGGAACGCGCCATCAACAAGGCGTCAGGTGTGCTTTCGGTGAATGTGAACCTGGCGACAGAAAAAGCCAGCGTGACGTATCTGCCGGGCAGTGTGCGCCGTTCCGATCTGGTAAAGGCTGTCGAAGGAGCAGGTTACGGCGTGCTGGACTTGTCTAACGCTGCACAGCCTGAAGATGCTGAACGCGCTGCTCGTGAAGCTGAGATTCAGCGGCAGAAGCGTCTGGTGCTGATTGGTGCTGCATTTACCATTCCGCTGTTTGTGCTGAGCATGGCGCGCGACATTGCGATGCTGGGCTACACTGAGCCGATGGGTGGCATGGCGATGGCCAATGCTGAAACACCCTGGTTCATGTGGTCCTGGTGGCCGTTCCTGTTCGCGCTGCTGGCTACCCCTGTGCAGATCATTGTGGGTAAGCAGTATATTGTCGGCGCGTGGAAAGCGGCACGCAACGGCACAACAGGCATGGACACGCTGATCGCAATTGGTTCGCTGACGGCATACATCTACAGCCTCATTGTGCTGGCGGGTATCACCTTCAACATCGAGCCGCTGATTGGCCATGTGTATTTTGAAACGGCGGCGGTCATTCTGACGCTGATTACGCTGGGCAAGCTGCTGGAAGCGCGCGCGAAGGGACGTACCAGCGAAGCTATCAAGAAGCTGATGGGGCTGGCACCTCGCACTGCCTACCTGCTGCGTGATGGGCAGGAAGTTGAAGTCAGCATTGATGATGTCGTCGAAGGTGACACGCTGGTGGTGCGTCCCGGAGAGCGTATCCCGGTTGATGGCGTCGTGATTGACGGGCGTTCATCGGTGGATGAGTCGATGCTCACAGGCGAAAGTCTGCCAGTCAACAAGAGCGTGGGCAGCAACGTGATCGGCGCGACGGTTAACAAACAGGGACGCCTGATTGTCGAAGCGACCCATGTTGGCGCACAGACGGCTCTGGCGCAAATCATTCGGCTGGTTGAACAGGCGCAAGGTTCCAAAGCACCGATTCAGCGTATTGCTGACCGTGTATCGGGCGTCTTTGTGCCTGTCGTGCTGACACTGGCGGCGCTGACGTTCCTGGCGTGGTTGGTTATTGGACAGGTGGGTTTCACCCCGGCGATGATTCACGCGGTAGCGGTGTTGGTGATTGCGTGCCCGTGTGCTCTAGGGTTGGCGACGCCAACGGCGGTGATGGTTGGCACAGGCAAGGGCGCGGAAATGGGCACGCTGTTTAAGAACAGTGAAGCACTTGAAAATGCTCATCGCCTGAATATCGTCGCACTGGACAAGACGGGGACGATTACCAAAGGTGAACCCAGCGTAACCGATGTTGTGCCCCTGAATGGGGTTGCAAGCGACGAACTGCTGCGTCTGGCCGCGATTGCTGAACGTGGCAGCGAACATCCACTGGGGCAGGCTGTAGTGAAGGCTGCGCAAGACAAGAAATTTGATGTGACCCAGCCGCAGAGCTTCGAGTCAGAAACCGGACGCGGCATTCGTGCCACCGTTGACGGCAAAAGTGTGTTAGTGGGCAGTCTGCGTTATCTGCGCGAACAGAACGTTGACACAACACTGGCTGATACGCAAGCGGAGACGCTGCAAGCCAACGCGCGCACGGCAATTGCTGTTGCGATTGATGGTCACGCGGCAGGCGTGCTGGGGATTGCCGACACGGTAAAATCCAGTTCGCGCGAAGCGATTAAGGCGCTGCGTGAGGCGGGGCTGGAAGTCGTGATGATTACAGGGGACAACGAGAAGACAGCGCAAGCTATTGCACGCGAAGTCGGTATTGACCGCGTGATGGCGGATGTTTTGCCCGGCCAGAAAGCGGACGCGGTGAAGACGCTGCAAACGGGCGGCAAGAAAGTCGGCATGGTCGGCGATGGCATCAATGACGCTCCGGCATTGGCGCAGGCTGACGTGGGCATCGCCATCGGTACGGGTACCGACATCGCGATGGAAGCGTCGGACGTGACGCTGATGAGTGGGGATTTGATCGGCGTGCCGCGTGCCATTCAACTGAGCAAGGCGACGATGCGCACGATTTACCAGAACCTGTTCTGGGCGTTCATCTACAACATCATTCTGATCCCGGTGGCGATGGCCGGACTGCTCGTCCCTGCGCTGGCGGCGGCAGCCATGGCCTTCAGCAGCGTGTTCGTGGTGAGCAATAGTCTGAAATTAAAAACGGCGTCGTTCCCGCGGTTGATGGATTCCGTTCAAGAGAGTCCTGAATCGTCTCGCTCGGCTGCAAATGTTCACTCTCCGGCACAATAACGCCAGTTCCGCGAAGCTGCACAATCTTCTTGGGGATGGCTTCCCAACTTCTCACAGGCAACGCAGCGGCAATTTCAAGCTGCGTTGCCTTGCTATCCAATGTATTTTTCGGCTGGCTCGTCAACAGCCGCCTCAAGAATTTTTTGCGCCACATCTTCAGGGCTGTCGGCTTTAAGATTGGCCGCTAAGGGGAAAGTGCCATATTTCAGGGAATTCTGGCTGAAATCGCTGGCGGTGTAATCAGGATACATGGTGATAACGCGAATATTGTCAGGTGCTAATTCGATGCGCTCGGTCGCCGAGAGACTGTTGAGTGCGTGTTTGGTTGATGTGTAAGCGCCTACACTGGGGTACGTCTGTTTCGTTGCCGACGAGCTGATGTTGATAATCATCCCTCCGCCATTTTGACGCATATGGGGAACTACGGCCTGCATTCCGTAGAAAGGCCCAAGCAAATTAAGTTCAATCAGTTGTCGGTAGTTGTCAGCCGGGTAATCAGCGATGAAGCCTGCTCCTCCTAGTCCGCATTGTTGATCAGAATATCAACTCGTCCATAAACCTCAATCGTTCTCGCGACCAGATGTTGTACTGCCGCTTCTTGCGTAACCTCCGTTGGAACGGCAAGTGCGTCTCTTCCCTGAGCCTGTAATTCCTGTGCCAGCGCTTCAACTTGTCGGGTGAACGCGCAGCGAGAACCACGATAGCCCCATGCTCTGCAAAAAGACGAGCCGTTGCTCGCCCAATCCCGGTTGAAGCTCCTGTAATGATGGCGACTTTCTCGCGAATATCCATATAACATCCCTTTCTCCTTTGTTTGTCTCTAGTATCAACCAAACACTATGCTATGATCAGAGTGTGCTGATGGTAGGCTTGCGAGTAGTAGGATAAGAAATCCAGACTTATGAGCGAAGAAGAACGGCGTCAGGCGCTCGGTGAGTTCCTCCGTACTCGGCGTGCCCGCCTCTCACCAACAGACGTTGGTTTACGGGTGAGCAAGCGGCGTCGAACACTAGGACTGCGCCGCGAAGAAGTAGCGCTGCTGGCTAATATTGGTGTCTCTTGGTATATCGCTCTTGAACAGGGACGTGATATTCATCCCTCTCAGGAAGTTCTGGAAAATATCACTCAGGCACTGCGGCTAACCGAGACGGAAAGACAGCATTTCTTTGTGCTGGCTGGACACCAAGCACCTCCACAGTCTCCGGCTGAGGAAGAATTGTTGAATCCAGCGCTCCAACAAGCCGTAAAGATACTTGATCCCCATCCGGCTTTTGTACTTGGTCGACGATGGGACATTCTCGCCTGGAACCGAGCGGCAGCCAGCATCTTGACTTATGACCTGATGTCTACTGCCCGCCCTCAAAATCTCCTCTGGAGCCATTTTACCGATCCGCTGACCCGAAAAATCTACCCAGATTGGGAAGTGTCAGCGCAGTTGATGGTCGCACTCCTGCGTACAGACAGCGCACGTTTTCCTGAAGACCCTTGGTATGAGGAGATGATTGAGAAACTTCAAAATGAGAGCGCCTTGTTTCGTTTGTGGTGGTCACGCTATGATATTGACCGGGTTGGCACTCTGAATGGCAGGAAAGTTATGAATCACCCCACTTTAGGTCATCTGGAATTTGATTTTGTGACGTTGCTCGTCCCTGCACATCCTGACCTTAAGGTAGTCCTCTATATCTCCTCGTCTGCAACACTTTCAAAGCTTATGTATCACCTTGCTTCTTCTGCCTCGGAGCATCTCTTGGAATAGGAATTTATGGGACCTTGTATCGTCAAAGCACCTGCTTGAGGTCGTCGGACGAGCAGGAAAACGATGTTCAGGCGATTAAGTATATGACTGCCACTACGATCGCATTCCGCATACTGCGATATTTGTCGTGAGTAACAGTCTGAGATTGCGTCAAAGCAAAGTATCATGACATCAGAGGCCTGTCTCGCAGACAGGCCTCTATAAATTGATCAAATCGATTCTTTCAGCGGCTCATCGATGGTTGTACGCCATTCGTGATGATTGAAAAAACCGTGTCGACTGCCTGTTCCAATGAGGTTTCCGTTGGATTACTCCAGCGGACAAATTGCGTTTTTACTGGGCTATGAAGAGCCAAACTCGTTTTACAGGTCATTTCGTGCCTGGACCGGGCAAACCCCGGAGTATGTTCGCGCCAGCAGCAGATAAGGCTGTAAGCAAAAGTCAGGCTTTACAACGGCACTGTGGTTCCCGTGTGTGGTGCAGGCGCACGCCGAACCAGCAGATTGATAGGTGTGCGGTGCGAATGCGAATCCTGCATTTCGCGTGGCCTCAGCCTAATCTGGATGAAAATCCTGCGGAAGCTGCTGAACAATGACGATACCACGTCGGATCGCCAGTCGTGTGAGTTCGACGCGGTTATGGACATGGAGTTTTTTCATGATATTGGCCATGTGCCTGCCTGCGGTATTCGGGCTAATGCTCATCATATCCGCAATTTCGTTTGTGGTATGCCCCTCCGCTACCAGTTGAATCACTTCTTTCTCGCGCGATGTCAGCGGGGAATCAACCCCATCATCGCGGAAATGATCCTCTGATTTGAGGGTGAGCCGGGGACTTAAATACTGTTTTCCTTCCACAATCGCTTCGAGGGCTTGAAACAGCTCATCTTCCATTGAGTGTTTCAGGATATAGCCTGCCGCGCCGTCACGGAGCGCTTGTGACACCAGTTCCTCATCGTCATACATGGATAAGATTAGGATCTTCACTCTGGGGTAACGGTGTTTCAGGCGGCGAAGCGTTTCCAGACCATTTAAACGCGGCATGTGCAAGTCCAGAATAACCAGATCGGCTGTATATTGTCCAGCCAGCGTGAGCGCATCTTCCCCGTTATCGGCTCCAGCGACGACCCGATATTTCTGGTTCATTTGGAGTAAAGCCGCCAGTCCACGCCGAACCAGGCTATGATCGTCTACCAGGATGATGGTGACATGTGTTTCGGGCATCATTAAACTCCCTGGGTGAATGGAATTTCAACGAGCAGCGAACTACCTTTACCAATTTCGGAGTGAATATGGAAATCACCTCCCAGGGTGATGGTACGCTCCTGCATTCCGAGCAAACCAAGTCCGGCGCTCTTGCATTGAAGCGGGTCGAAGCCGCGTCCATCATCCTGAATCGAAATCGACAGCCGGGAAAACTGATATTTTACGGTCAGCCATGCCTGGTCCGCGTCGGCGTGTCGGGCGATGTTGGTCAGGGCCTCCTGGACAATCCGATAGCAGGCGGTTTCAACGTCGGAGGGCAGGCGCAGCGAGGTATGCGTCGTTTCGTAGTGAATGTGAATGGAACAGCGTTTTTCAAACTCAGCAGCCAACTGCCGGAGTGCGGCTTCCAGCCCCAGTTTGTCCAACGTAGGCGGGCGCAGGGCGTAAGCAATCGCCTTAAGCTGCTGCGTGGATTCATTGACGTGGGTGCGCAGGCTGTCAATTTCTGCGCACAGATCAGCCTGCTCTGGCAAAAGCCGGTGACGCAGAACCTGTAATCCCAGTTTAATACCAATCAGGATTTGCCCGGCTTCGTCGTGCAGCTCGCGGGCAATACGCTGGCGTTCTTCTTCAAGAAGGTCAATATTACGGGCAGCGAGGGCTTTAAGCTGGGCACGCTGCTCTTCAAGCTCATTTAGCAGGCGCGCGTTGTCAAGTACAAGGGCAGTCGAACTACCGAGTGCCTCCAGAAGTGCTACATCTGACCAGGTAAACGGCTCATCGCCGCCGTGTTTGTTATGTACGCTGATACAGCCAATAGCTTTGTCCTGAGCATTCAGAATAGGAATACACAGCAGATTGCGGATTTCATACTGGCTGAAGGGGGCGGCTGCCGTACCCATATCGTGGAGATAATCATTGGTGAGGTGAGGGCAGGCATAAGTACGAACGCGTTCCGGTATGCTCTCTGCGGTCCAGCGATGCTGCAAAGGATGCCACTGTCGATCATGCCAGTAGCCGTCGGTCCAGAGATCATTATTTTGGAGCAGGGCAGTAAAGCCGGCTTCTGCCCCCAGCAGTCCTGCGGCATGTTCCACGAGCCGTTTTAAGACTGTATCCAGACTGACAGGAGCGTTGAGGGCGGCGTTGAATGCGAGCAGATTTTCAAAGGAGTTGTTCCACTGCACCATTTTGTTAAACATTTGCGCTCGCTCAAAACCGCTGACGGTAAGCATAGCAATGGTGTGGAGCTGGTCAACCTGGGCTGGTGAGAACGGTTTATCGTCGGCTTGACGGCAGCAAGCCATGACCGCTAATAAATTATCCTGATGATTTAAGACCGGAACAATCAGCAGCGGTTCATGAATGGCATTTTCCCCGGAATAAATTCGCCGGGTCGCGATGACGCGCTTGACCAGACTCATGCTGGCCTCATCGTGAGCCGAATTAGGACTTTGCTGTGGGTCGTAATGGATTTGGGGACTGCTGATCTCGTTCTGCCGGACTATGCCTACCATCGCCCAGGCTGCGGCGAGTGCCGGAACGAGTTCTTCAGCGAGGCGGTCACAGAGGGCTGTGGCATCTGGTTCTTGCGACACAATTTTCGCAAAGTGCTTGATTTGAGCCAGAATGTCATTTACTGCTTTCATAATCATGACCATCCTGGACGCTGCGCGGCTCACTCCGAACGTTGGCACAGGGGGACAGGTGCATTTGATGGGATGAAATATATCGTATAAGGCTTACCTCTGGTCGTCAAGCTTTCGGACGATGGAACCCGTGAAAATACATGTTTCGTGTTATTGAGCAGCAGAAGATTTGTTTTTATATTTAGACTAGATGTAAATAGCTTTATGTGTTTTTGTGTTCAATATTGAGTTTTAAATATAGAGTGTCGAGGTTTTTCGATGGCTACGATGCTTAATACCCCCAATAGTACTGCCGCAGAACACCTCCTAGAACGCCTCAATGATCCCACCACCGTCAGGTCTTTAGATCAAATTCTCGATAACATTGAACTGATTGCCTTCTCGGTTTCTGCTGTCGATGGCTTTATCCGGCGCAGCGAAGCGGTTACGGAAAATGTGGTCGAAGGCGTGATCGAAATGAAAGCCGCCGCCCCGAATAGTGCCAACCTGTTAGGGCTGCTACCGCGAATCCTGGAAATGCTGCCGCAGATGCTCGACCTGGCAGAGCGGCTCACCGTGCTGTCTAAAACCCCGGAATTTCAACGACTGCTGGACATCATCAGCAACCCCGAAACCTTGAATGCCATTGTTGCTATCATGAATAATATAGAACTCCTCTCGACAATGGTGACTGCGATTGATGGGTTCCTGCGGCGCAGCGATACGATTATCGACAATGTAGCCTCCAGCGTTTCTGAGGTTACACAGAGTACCTCGCTGAAAGAATTTTCAGATGCAGCGGCGGCACTGCCTGAACTGGTGAAAATCACGCCGCGTTTCATCGCAGCGCTTCCGCAGCTTCTCGATGTGGGCAAACAACTTCAGCCCTTGCTCGAATCTCCAGAATTTGCTGCCTTGATGCAATCGGGACTTTTCGCTCCTAAGACCGTCGCGGTGGTTGGACAGGCAGGGGATGCGCTGGTAGAGAGTTATGAGCAGCATCACCAGGATCCAAAATCGCTGGGGCTGTTTGGGCTGCTGCGCGCGCTGAATGACCCGGATATTCAGAGAGCATTGGGCTTTGCGGCAGGATTCGGCAAGCAGTTTGGTAAAAAAGTTTAAAAAACAAGAATTATGCACGAATTGTCCATCGCCTATCATATTGTCGAAGCTGCTGAAGCCGCCGCACGACAGGCGGGCCTTGAGCGGGTCGAAGCTGTTCATTTACAGCTTGGAGCGCTATCGGGTGTCGTAAAAGAAGCGCTCTGGTTTAGCTATGACATTGCTGCGAAAGACACGCTGCTGGAAGGTTCCCGCCTGGAAATCACTGAATGTCCGGTTGTGGTCTGGTGTCCGAATTGTCAGCAAGAACAAACGCTGTTGTCGATTCAACGGTTTCGCTGCCCTGAGTGTGATACACCCGTGAATGACATTCGACAGGGAAAAGAACTCATGATTGTAGGATTGGAGATTCCCGATGTCACCCCGGCTTCTTGAACTTAAACAGGCTGTTCTCAGCAAGAATGATTTTCTCGCCCACAATTTGCGCCAGCGTTTTACCGACGCCCATGTCTTTGTGTTGAACTGGGTCTCCAGTCCTGGTTCAGGGAAAACCGCGCTGCTGGAAACCACTTTGTCCAGACTACGGGGAATGGACTGTCGGCAACGGCCCTCGTGGGTGATCTCGCAACTGAAAACGATGCCGAAAGGCTGCGGCGCAACGGTGCGCCCGTGCGACAAATTGTGACAGACGGGAACTGCCACCTGGAAGCCGACATGATTAGTACCCATCTCGAAGGCTGGAATTCTGGCAGATTTCGATTATCTGTTCATTGAAAATGTTGGCAACCTGGTTTGCCCCGCCAGTTATGATCTTGGGGAAAACTGCCGCGTGGTCTTGATGTCCGTCACCGAGGGCGAGGACAAACCCCTTAAGTATCCGACGATGTTTAACAGTGCCGATGTGACGGTGATTACGAAAGTCGATCTGGCCGAAGCCTGCGACTTTGATCGAGAAGCCGCCTATGGCAACATCAGGGGCGGTGCGCCCTGATATGCGAATTTTCGAGACCTCTGTCAAACGCGATATTGGTTTAGATGCTTGGATCGGGTTTTTAGTGAGTTCTCGGCTCTCTCTCGTGAACTCGTAAAAATTTATTCTCCGCCGGGATAAGCCGCCGATGTGAACACCACGTTCGCAACTGCGGGAAAGTGACCTTAAAAAGGAGTTTTGTGTATGGCAACTTTATTGTGGTTGCAAGGGGGGGCATGTAGTGGCAACACGATGTCTTTCCTCAATGCGGAAGAACCAAGCGCCGTTGATCTGGTGACGGATTTCGGCATTGATATTCTCTGGCATCCGTCTTTGGGTATGGAGCTTGGTCAACAGGCTCAAAAAATCTTCTGGGATTGTGCGAAGGGTATTCAACCGCTGGACATCCTGGTGATGGAAGGCACCGTCATTATGGGTCCCAATGGAACGGGGCGCTATGATATGTTTGCTGAGCGTCCGATGAAGGATTGGGTTGCAGACCTGGCCAAACAAGCGCAAATCGTGGTCGCGTTAGGGGATTGTGCATGTTGGGGGGGGATTCCGGCAACCGAGCCTAATCCATCGGAATCCATCGGTTTGCAATACCTGAAACGGCAGCAGGGTGGCTTCCTGGGGGCAGATTTCCGCTCGAAGATGGGTTTGCCAGTGATCAATATTCCGGGCTGCCCGATTCACCCCGACTGGGTCACGCAAATTCTGGTCGCCGTTGCCAGTGGTCGCGCAGGGGATATAGCCCTTGATGACCTCCAACGCCCACAAACCTTCTTCAAGTCCTTCACACAGACGGGCTGCACCCGCGTTCAATTCTTTGAATACAAACAGGCGACCACTGAATTCGGACAGGGAACCCGTACCGGATGCCTGTTCTATGAGTTTGGCTGCCGGGGACCAGTCACGCACTCCCCCTGCAATCGTATTCTGTGGAATCGCCAGTCTTCCAAGACACGCGCGGGGATGCCCTGCACTGGGTGTACGGAGCCAGAGTTCCCGTTCTTTGATCTGAAACCGGGAACTGTTTTCAAAACGCAGCGAATCAGCGGCACAATCCCGAAGGAAGTACCGACGGGCACCGACCATGTGACCTATATGGCACATGCGGCAGCGGCACGCATCGCAGCACCCCAGTGGTCTAAAGAAGATATGTTTGTGGTTTAACGGAGTCCAACATGACTGTACAAGATGTAAAAATCAGCCCGATAGGGCGTGTTGAAGGCGATCTTGATTTGCGGGTCACCATTGAAGACGGAACTGTGACCAACGCATGGACGGAAGCAGCCATGTTCCGGGGCTTTGAAATCATCCTTAAAGGCAAAGACCCTCAGGCCGGTCTGATTATGACCCCACGTATCTGCGGTATTTGCGGCGGCAGTCATCTTTTCAAGGCTGCGTACGCGCTGGATACAGCATGGAAAACGACCCTACCGCCGAACGCGACGCTGGTGCGCAATATCGCGCAGTGCTGCGAAACCCTGCTGAGTATTCCGCGCTGGTTTTATGCACTGTTCGCGATTGATCTGGTGAACAAGAATTACGCCAGGGTGAAGGAATATGACGAAATCGTTCGCCGTTTCGCACCGTTCGTCGGCACGAGTTACGAACCTGGCGTAACGTGGTCTGCCAAACCGGTTGAAGTGTACGCGATTCTTGGCGGTCAGTGGCCCCATTCCAGCTTCATGATTCCGGGCGGCGTCATGAGCGCTCCCACGCTGGCGGATGTTACCCGTTCCATCGCCATTCTCGACTGGTGGGCAGATGCGTGGTTGGAAAAATATCTGTTGGGTTGTTCAGTAGACCGCTGGCTGGAAAATAAGACATGGGCAGATGTGCTTGCGTGGGTGGACGAAAACGAAAGCCAGCATAATTCGGATATGGGGCTGTTCATTCGTTTCGGGCAGCAGATTGGTCTGGATAAGTATGGTCGAGGCCCCGGCGCTTTCCTCTCAACTGGTACTTTTTTTGACCCGGAACTCTACAAAAAACCAACGATTGAAGGACGCAACGCCGCATTAATCACGCGGTCTGGTATTTTTGATGGAAAAGCGTACCACGACTTCGATCAGGCCAAGGTGCGCGAAGACCACACCCATTCGTTCTTCCGGGGTGAAGGCGCACTGCATCCGTTTGATGGCGTAACTGATCCGCTTGATCCAGAGGAAGCGCGTAGACAGGGTAAATACACCTGGGCAAAAGCGCCGCGTTATGATGTGCCGGGTGTGGGCAACATTCCGCTGGAAGTGGGACCGCTGTCACGGCAGGTTGTTGCCGGACGCGAGGGCGCAGCGGCGCATCAGGACTATGACCCGCTGTTTGCCAATATCATCAAGGAGATTGGGCCGAGTATCTTTACGCGCGTACTGGCGCGTTTGCACGAAGCCCCGAAATATTTTAAGCTGGTTAAGGGCTGGCTTGCAGACATCAAACTGAGCGAAGATTTTTACGCAAAACCAGTGGAATATGCCGAGGGGCGAGGTTTCGGGTCTACAGAGGCGGCGCGCGGGGCACTCTCTGACTGGATTGTCGTGAAAAATGGCAAGATCGAGAATTATCAGGTTGTTACGCCAACAGCGTGGAATATTGGCCCGATGGATGGTAACAACACGCACGGTCCAATGGAGCAGGCGTTTATCGGCGCGGCTATCGAGGATATGAATGACCCTGTCGAACTGGGGCATGTGGCTCGTAGTTTCGACTCGTGTCTGGTTTGTACCGTTCACGCTTATGACGGCAAGACCGGAAAAGAACTAAGCAAATTCCAGGTCAACAACATGTGTTAGTTGGACTGGATTTTCTCTCATCCGTCGCGGTGGTTGGGCATACCCGTGCCCCGGGGTTTTGTTAAGTATGAATACGCTGGTTATTGGTTGCGGCAATTTGCTACGGGGTGATGACGCGGTAGGCCCAATTCTCGTTCGCCTAATGTGGGAGATGGGTATTCCAGATACTCTCACGCTGGCTGATGGGGGCACGGGCGGGATGGATGTTGCCTTCAAGATGCGCGGTGCCCAACATGTCATTCTGGTTGATGCCTGCTACAGCCAAAGTAAACCCGGCACGCTGTTTAAAATTCCGGGGGAAGAACTCGAAGAACTTCCCCCGCTTCAGGGAATCAATCTTCATGCGTTCCGCTGGGATCATGCATTAGCGTTTGCGCGCTGGCTGTTGAAGGATGAATATCCAGAGAAAGTGACAGTGTATCTCATTGAAGCTGGCCAACTGGAGTTTGGCGCAGACTTATCCGTTCCGGTTCGCAAAACGATGGAACAGCTTGCTCACCAGCTTATCCATGAGTACAGTGAGCCAGTAATTGACGATGCAGGTTAATTTTACCGAACACGGGTATTTGTATATTCCGGCAGACATCGCCCGCAGGTACTTCCCTGAGGATGTGCTGGTTGCGCTGGTGAAAGGGGCTGAATTGTGGCTGCTGCCGCTGCGCGGTGTGGCGGCGGGAGGTCTTCTGCTCAAACAACGCAACCCAGCAGGCGACAGGGCGGTGATCATCTGGGAGACGCTGCATCCCCGTACACCCTGTGGAATGCGTCCGGCATTCTGGGATGAGGAGCGCGGCGCGCTGCGTGTCGCCCTTGAAGGCAGTGTATAACCTGTGACTGACTCCGGGGATGCATTTGCCGCCGAAATATTTATTGAGGAAGAACATGGGCGCTTTGTGGTCTATCTGCAAGTCCATTTCTGGGAAGGCGCCAGCGAAGATAAACTCACAACCTACAGCCATCGGGTACAGGACTATCCCACTCGGCGCGCCGCAGAAATTGCGGCCCGCTGGATAAAATCGGCTGCGAACCGTGATCTCAAATACCCACCTTTAGGGAGGTGAGACGTTGATGATGCTTACACCACAGCCCGTTGGTATCTTCCCGCTGCCCGCCAGCTATCTGGTTTTAGCAGAAACTGAAGACCCGGCGGGTGCCTATCAGCAATTGATGCAGGGCAAAATTCCGCCATCATTTCCTCCGGCATGGCAGTTTTATCAGTTTGCCTTGGACAACCAACTCAGCGAGGCCTGCGCGGCGTTAGCCACCGACAACAGCGATATTGCGCGCTACAATCGTTTCGTACTGCAATCTTCGCCGGAGCAGTATGAGGAATTACGCAGCCACCTGACCGGGTATCTGCGCGACCTGCTGGAGGTGGTGGTCTATACACTGGGGTACACAACGCAGCCCCCTCAGGCTGATAACCTCACAGGCGAAACGTTGGCGCTGGTTTTAGCGGCGCAAGTGAACCATTTTGTGGAAACTGGCGATACCTCAAGTGCGCTGGAACGGCTAACGCAAGCGATTGATGCCGTTCAGGATGTGTCCCCGATCTTTGCGGCGCTTCTGAAAAGCACGCGCCTGGAGATGGAACGCGCGCATTCTGACGCTCATATCAAGATGATTCCGCAGTATAGACAGGTTTTGCAGGCGCTGCATCCGACTGATTTGCACACGGCGAAAGCTGAGGCGTGGCTTAACCTGGGGATTACGTATCAGGAGCTTTCTAACGGGCAAGCTGGCTCGTTGATGGAAGCCAGCAAATGTTATCAACAGGCGTTGAAAGTCTTCACCTTTGAAGGACACCCCGAACAGTATGCCCTCGCGCAGAGTAATCTGGCGCTCACCTATCTCGCAATGCCGCTGGTCAAAGCCAGTGACCGCCTGCGGGCTGCTATTGCCATCCAATCGCTGCGTGAGGCGCTGAGGGTGTATCAAAAAGAGACGCATCCCGACCAATGGGCAAGTGCGCAGATGAACCTCGCCAACGCGATGCAATACCTGCCCGGCACACATCCTCAGGAAAATCTTGAGCAGGCGGTAGAGCTTTATGAAGAAATTCTAGCGGTACGCAATCCGCAAACCGATCCAATCGGATATGCCCGTTTGCTGGCAAACCAGGCGAACGCACTGGCGCATCTGGGGATTTTTAATCATGCGATTCCGAAGTTGCAGCAGGCTCATGCTCTGTTTATGCGTAACAAAGAGCGCGAGGCCGCTGATGCTACGCTGGAACTGCTCAACCAGATTCATAATCGTCAGCGCGAACTGCTGATACAAAACAATCAAAGTTAGTGATTGAAAACGGCTGAGGAGTATTCTATGTCAGCAGTATCTGCAACGGTAACGCCCTCTGAAGAAAAAACACTGGAGTCGTTGGCTGAACGGGTGGATAAAGCCCTGGAGAGTGTCAACAAGCTGGCAGAACCTGAACGCACACAGGCGTTGAATTTGAAGGATGCGATTGAGGCTTTCCACCGTTTAGGGCTGACCAAGATTGTTCAGCGCCTGAAGGCAGATTCTCGCGGCAAAGAACTGCTGTTTGAACTGATTGACGAGCCAGAGGTCTATGCGTTGTTTTCAATGCATGGCATTGTTCGGCAGCCGCTGCCAGATCGTGTTGCCAAGGTGATTGATGCCGTGCGGCCATACATGCAGTCGCATGGCGGTGATGTGCAGCTTGTGGATGTCCAGCAGGATTCGGTTTACATTCGACTGTTAGGCGCTTGCAACGGCTGTTCAATGTCGGCGGTCACGCTGCGCCAGGGCATCGAAGAAGCGCTGAATATGCATGTGCCCGAAATCAAGACTATTGAGGTTGTCCCCGATGAACCTACGCCCGCGCTGATTATGCCTTTGCAGATTCCCGTACTACCCGGCAAGGAAGCGGGTTGGATTCAAGGGCCTGCTGTTGATGATGTTAAGCCGGGAAAGGCTTTTCGGCTGGACAGCGGGGATGTGAGTATCGTGATTCTCAACGTAAGCAATAAACTGGTAGCTTATCGCAACGAATGCGCGCATCAGGGGCTTCCGATTGATGGCGGTATGGTGGACAGTCAGCATGGAACTATCACCTGCCCGTATCACGGCTTTTGTTATGATGCTGTATCCGGTGAGTGCTTGACGGCAGCGCAGGCGCAGTTAGAACCCTTCCCGCTGCGAGTACAGGATGGCATGATTTGGATACGCCCCACAAGCTAACGCATCCCATCGTGCGCCTGGGAGCAGCGTCTTCTGGTGCGCTGTCGCTGCCTGCATCTGACCCCACGCCCTCACAGATGTCGGCGCCACGCGGCGTTTTCATGCGGGATGATCTGCTCATTGTCGCAGACAGCGGAAATCACCGCGTGCTTATCTGGCACGGCATCCCGGTAGAAGATGGACAGGCCGCCGATGTCGTGCTGGGGCAGCCTGATTTTTACAGCCAGGGTATCCACGAGATGCATATTCCTGTCGGCGTTCTGGTGGTTGAGGATCGCCTCTTTGTGGTTGACAGCGGACATCATCGCGTCCTGGTGTGGAATCATCTGCCGCAACGCCATTATCAGCCCCCGGATTTTGTGCTGGGGCAGGCAGATTTGGCGTCTGTCGAATTGAATCGCGGTCAGGCGGTATCCGCCATTGGGCTGCATTCTCCCGGTGGTATCGCCGCTGTCGCGGGATGGTTCTATATCGCGGATACTGGCAATCGTCGCGTGCTGGCATGGCGCGGAATCCCGGAGACAGAATCAACCTCCTGATCTCATTCTGGGACAGGATGCTCCTAATCTGGGGTTGGAAAATCGCGGACGCAGCACTGGTGCGGATTCGTTCCGGTCTCCCTGTGCGATTGCCGGGAATGACCAGGTACTTTACATCGCGGACGCGGGCAATCATCGGGTTCTGGGGTGGTCACCCCTACCGGAAACGGATCGTCCGGCTGATGTGGTGTTAGGACAGGAAGATTGTGTCAGCAGTCGTGAATTTCCGTATGGCGCACAGGGTTCACACCGGATGCGTTTCCCGTATGGACTGGCGTTGGAAAACCAGACCCTTGCCGTTGCCGATTCAGCCAACCATCGTGTTTTGTTGTTCCACACGCTGTACCGATCCGGGGCCGGCTACCCGGCAGATGTGGTGTTAGGACAAATCAATTTTGATGCCAACGGTGAAAATCGGTGGAAGGCAGTTGCCCCAGACACCCTGTCCTCGCCGTTCGGTTTATGTTTTCATGAAGGGCGGTTAGCTGTCAGTGATTCGGGCAACAATCGGATTATGATCTGGCAGACGGGAAGACTGCTATGAGCAATCTGTCCCCGACGAGGATTGCTGAACTGAAGCGGCTCCATGTGACAGATAGCGTCCAGGGCGTAGGATTTCGCCCGCTTGTGTTTAACCTGGCGCAGCGCCTGAACCTGGGCGGTTTTGTCGGCAATGACATGACGTTGTACCGCCGAATGCTGGCGGATTGGCACCTGGTCAGGCGATGATTGCTGCCTTATCGTGAATAGTTTGAAGGAGGCTCCTAATGTGTCTGGGAATTCCAGGAAAAGTCGTCAAAATTTACGAAGAATATGGGACATTGATGGGCAGGGTCGATTTTGGCGGTATTATAAAGGATGTCTGCCTTGCCTATGTGCCCGAAATCCAGGTTGGTGAATACACAATAATTCACGTTGGCTTTGCCATCACCCGTCTGGATGAACAGTCGGCACAGGAGACACTGGCCCTGTTCCGTCAAACCGGGCTGCTGGAAGAAGAGCTGCTGACAGATAAGGAAGCGCCCGAAGCATCGCATGATGCGGAATTTTCCTGAGGAAGTGAATCATGAAATACTTAAGCGAATTTCGGGATGAAAATATCGCCAGACGTTTGCTGGACGACATTCACAAAATCACGACACAGCATTGGGCGATGATGGAAGTTTGCGGTGGACAAACCCATTCGATTATCCGTAATGGCATTGACCAGCTACTGCCCGACAAGATTGAGATGATTCACGGTCCCGGATGCCCAGTCTGCGTGACTCCCCTGGAACTGATCGATAAAGCCCTGGCGATTGCCTCGCAGCCCGGCGTCATCTTCTGCTCATTTGGGGATATGCTGCGCGTTCCCGGCAGCGGACAGGATTTGTTCTCTGTCAAGAGTCGCGGCGGTGATGTACGCATTGTTTACTCCCCGCTGGACGCGGTAAAAATCGCCCGTGAAAACCCCAGCAGGGAAGTTGTGTTTTTTGGCATCGGCTTCGAGACAACCGCGCCTGCAAACGCGATGGCCGTTGACCTGGCTAAGCGCCAGAACCTGAAGAATTTCTCGATGCTGGTGTCCCATGTACTGGTTCCGCCAGCTATCGAAGCCATCATGAGTTCGCCAACCAACCGTGTACAGGCCTTTTTGGCGGCGGGGCATGTGTGTTCCGTAATGGGCTACTGGCAGTATGAACCGCTGGCTGAAAAATACCATGTGCCGATTGTCGTCACCGGCTTTGAACCCCTGGATATACTCGAAGGGATTCGCTGCGCTGTGCTTCAACTGGAATCGGGCAGTGCCAGGGTTGAAAACGCGTATGCCCGTGCTGTGAACCGCGAGGGCAACATCTCTGCGCAGCGTATTCTGGAACAGGTTTTTGAAGTCGGGGAGCGCAAATGGCGCGGCATCGGCAATATTCCAGACAGTGGCTGGCATCTGCGCCAGGAATATCGACAGTTTGATGCTGCTGCTCGTTTCTCGGTAGAAGATATTCATACCCAGGAATCCAGCCTCTGCCGCAGCGGCGACGTGTTGCAGGGGTTGATTAAGCCGAATCAATGCCCGGCTTTTGGCAAGGAATGTACCCCACGTAAGCCGCTGGGCGCGACGATGGTTTCGAGCGAAGGGGCGTGTGCTGCTTATTATCAATATGGGCGCTTTGTTGCTGTGGAAAGTATCAAATAATGGTCTTAACTCCTGACTTTTCCAACTGGTCGTGTCCGCTGCCGCTGCGGGATTATCCACAGGTGATTATCGGACACGGCGGGGGTGGCAAGTTAACGGCAGAACTGATTGAGCATCTTTTCGTGCCCGCGTTTCACAATGCGCTGTTGGAAAATCTGGGCGACTCGACGATTGTCACTGTGCCGGGGCAGCGGTTGGCCATGTCAACGGATTCGTTTGTGGTGCATCCGCTGTTTTTCCCTGGTGGCAGCATTGGCGACTTGGCCGTTCATGGGACGGTCAATGATCTGGCGATGAGCGGCGCGCAACCGCTTTATCTGACTGCTGGATTTATCATCGAGGAAGGGCTTTCGATGGCCGAACTTGGCAGCATCGCTGACCGTATGGGTACAGCAGCGATGAGTGCTGGCGTAAAAATTGTCACCGGGGATACCAAAGTTGTAGACAAAGGACACGGCGACGGGTTGTACATCAACACCAGCGGCATCGGCATCATTCCCGACGACATACAAATCGCTCCTCAGAATGCGCGTGCCGGGGATGTGGTTATCGTCAGCGGCACGATAGGCGATCATGGCATGGCGGTTATGAGCGTGCGCGAAGGCTTAGAGTTTGATACCGTAATCCAAAGCGACACGGCTCCTCTGAATCATCTGGTTGCCACCATGCTGGCCGTCTCGAAAAACATTCATGTCCTGCGTGATCCGACACGCGGCGGCGTGGCATCAGCCCTCAATGAAATTGCCAAGTCATCGGGAGTGGGCATCGCCATTGACGAGCGCAAACTTCCTGTGCAACCGGCAGTCGCTTCAGCCTGTGAACTGTTGGGGATGGACCCTATTTACGTGGCGAATGAGGGTAAACTGCTAGCGATTCTCCCGCGCGATACAGCCGATGCTGTTCTGGCGGCCATGCGAAACCATCCTCTCGGCAAGGATGCTGTTGTCATCGGCGAAGTGGTCGCGCAGCATCCGGGTATGCTGGTGGGGCGTACGGGCATCGGCGGTACGCGGGTGATTGACATGCAAATCGGAGAGCAGCTACCGCGCATTTGCTGATTCGTAAACAGGCAGCCAGTTAGGGTAGACGATGAGAGCAAAGGGTTACCACGTTGAACTGCGTCCTTGTGTAGCTGCTGCTACGACGCGGCGAACAACGGTGTAGACAGCGCTTGAATCATCCATGTAATCTCCAACAAGACCCACATAGGGCAACACGGATGCAATTTCCAGATGTGTTGCCCTAGCGTTTAAACCCCCACTAAAGTCTTCGATAATTTCGCGAAGATTGATCGCAGCGTCCGCACGATTAATGCAACTTAGTGATAGAAGTAGTGGCCTTGCTCAAGATCGTCAATGAGACCGCATTGCTCTGGACGCCAATCAAACCGCTGCTGGGTCAAGGCGCTGGACGATGGGCAGTCAAAGCTGAAGACGCGTCCGAGAAAAGGGCCGAAATGATCGTCTGCTTCGCTAAGTGGCACAGACACAACTGGAAGGTTGAGGTGGCGCCCAATGATGCTTGCAATGTCGCGCACTGGTATTCCTTCGTCAGCGACAGCGTGCAGTCGTGCGCCTGTAGGCGCGTTTTCCAGTGCCAAACGGAACAGATGCGCCGCATCGAGGCGATGTACGGCAGGCCAGCGGCTTGATCCGTCGCCTGGATAACCTGCTACCCCTTTCGAGCGCGCAATGTTGATCAGTTGTGGGACAAGACCACCGTCGCCCTCCCCGTGTACAGATCGAGGCAACCGTATAATCGAGACACGCACCCCTTGCGAGGCGAACAGCATTGCGGCAACCTCCGAGAAACGACCTATAGTCGGCGTAGTGGTGTCATCCTCAGTCACGATTCGCCCTGCCACCAGACCTTCGGTTCCTGCGGCGACGACCAGGGGACGATCAGATCCGGCTAACGTTGTGCCAAGCGTCTCAATGGCACAGCGATCTGTTTCAACCGCCTTTGCAAAATTAGCAAAGTCGTGCTTGAATGCGGTATGGATTACGGCGTCTGACGCTGCCGCTCCACGCCGCAGGCTATCCAGATCATCCAGATCGCCACGCAGCACTTCTGCACCAGCAGCGGTAATGGATGCAGCGGATTTATCCGAGCGTGCCAAACCAAGCACCTGATGTTGAGACGCGATCAATTCCCGGACGACTGCGGAGCCAATCCAGCCGGATGCGCCAGTGACAAAAACTTTCATGGTATCCTCCATTATGTTGAGATTTTGCCAGTGTATAATAAGGAACTTGGTTTAAAGAGATGAGCGTTTATCCCTGAATTAGCACTCCTAGTTTATGGAGTATGCCGCGTGGTTATGAATCAATTGGAATTGGATCGGCATCATGAATTAGCGGAATTCCTGAGGAGTCGCCGCGCACGCTTATCGCCCGAACAGGTTGGCTTATCCAGGGGGCTGCGAAGGCGGACACCTGGCTTGCGACGCGAAGAAGTCGCCATGCTCGCGGGCGTCAGCCCTGAGTGGTACACATGGCTTGAGCAGGGGCGGGATATTAACGTCTCAGTACAGGTGTTGGACAGTCTGGCGAAGGTGTTGCAGCTCGATAATATCGAACGGGAACATTTATTTCTGCTAGCCCAAAGACGGCTGCCGCCGGTTGAGACTTTTTCTGCACCAACAATCAGCCCAGCTTTAGAACAGTTTCTCAATCAACTCAGGACAAGTCCAACGTGTGTTGTTGACGCCCGATTGAATGTCCTAAGGCAAAATATCGCCCATCGCGTCGTTTTTGGCGACTTTAGCATACTGCCTGAGCGCGAGCGCAACCTGATCTGGAGAATATTCACCCCTGCTGCACGGCAAGTAAACGAGCAGTGGGAGCAGCTTGCGCGAAGGTTTCTGGCGCAGTTTCGTGCTGGATATGGACGATTCATCAACGATCCCTGGTGGGTGGAACAAATCGCTGAACTGAGCGCAGTTAGTCCAGAGTTTCGGGAACTGTGGAATCACCATGATGTACTGAACCCATCGGAAGGGCAGAAGACGATTCATCTTCCGGTGATCGGAAAACTCACTTTTGATATTCTCTGGCTCCAGACTGTCGATCCTGGCGATCTGCGTCTACTAATTCACACGCCGTGCAACCCTGGAACTCTTGACATAATCGAGCAGCTTCTCTCTAATTTGTAGGCGAATAGAAAACTTTATGGACTCCAAGCGGGACTGCGCGCTGTGCCTGTGAGAAAAGGGCGGCGTACCCATTGTGCTGCCCCTATCGTCAAACACTCCTTTCTACTGCTATATAAACGAACGCTTCCTGAGATAAACATGTTACAATTATCACAAATGATAGGATGTGTTTGGGAGGTACTGTGAAGCCGCTTGCGCTTATCACTGGCGCATCCAGTGGCATTGGTGAAGCTTACGCGCGTGCCCTCGCATGTCAGACGTATGATTTGATTATCGTTGCCCGCCGTGCTGACCGCCTGCAAGCGCTCAAAGCCGAACTGGAAGCCAAGCATGGAATTCAGGTCGAAGTGCTGCCCGCTGATTTGACCTGTGATCGTGACATTGCAGGCGTAGAACAGCGCATTTGCGATGCCAAGAACTTAAGCCTGCTTATCAACAATGCTGGATTTGACCAGTTGGGTGATTTTGTCGAGGTGCCGCTGGAGAAACATCTGGGGATGCTCAAGATTCATCTGGAGGCCACCATACGCTTTTGTCACGCGGCGTTACCTGCGATGCGTCAGCGGCGGGGCGGGGGTATCATCAATGTCTCCTCAATGGGCGGGTTAGAACCTCTACCGCAAAATTCACTTTACTGCGCCACCAAAGCGGGCCTGATAATGTTCACGAAAGTTCTGGCAGGCGAAGAACAGCCCCATCATATTGCCGTGCAGGTTTTATGTCCGGGTTATACCTATACCGAGATTTTCGACACTGTCGGCTTCAGGGGATTACGTGTAAACCGTATCCCGCGCTTTCTGTGGATGTCGGCAGAGGATGTGGTTAATGAATCCCTCGCGGGGCTGCGTCCGGGCAAAGCTGTGGTGATACCCGGATTGGCGAACCGGATACTTTACGGGTTTTTGGCTAACCCCATCGGTAGACGCTTAAATCGCAGCGCATGGAGATGGCTGTATCCCAAGCACAAACAGGAAACAGAAACCACGACTGACCAACAACGTTGAGTCTATGCCCTTGTTCGACCCATCCCTGAACTGATTCGATTATTCTCTGCCTAAGCCGTTTCTTCACTAACTCAATTAAATCGTGATGTTGTACAGGTTCTATTGTGACATTTGTCACAAGAAACTCCTTCTGCTTTATTCGATAATCCGAATATACGGATGAAAGAGGAGTTGGAATATGGACCCGCAACTTCTACAGGAGATTGAACTGCTCCACGATCAAGTTTGTCACGCCCTGGGCGATCCCACACGCATCTCAATTCTTTATCTGCTGTTTGCCCAGGAGCAGTGCGTTAACGATCTCGCCAACGCTCTGTCACAGCCTCAATCTACTATCTCCCGACACCTCAAAATCCTGCGAGATCGCGCGCTGGTCAACACCACGCGAGAAGGCACCACTATCTACTATTCGCTGGCGGATAAGCGCATAGTTCAGGCGCTCGATCTGCTGCGTGGTTTGCTACATGATCGTTTGGCGCAGCAGCTCAAGGTGGTTGCGTCAGACAAATAAGGAGTTGTTATATGAAAAAATTGTTGTCGGAACATGCTCCCTTTATCCTTGTACTACTGATCGCGCTCCCCATCCTGCTACTGATTTTTGTACAGACCGTCGATGCGCAGTGCGGCGCGTCGGCAAGCTCCTGCAAGAACTGCCATGAAGTCAACGCGGAATACCCGGTAAACACATCTGGAGACTGGCACATCAGCCATTCTTTCGGCGATTTCTGCGTGTTTTGTCACGCGGGCAATGTTCAGTCGAATGACCAGGATGCCGCTCACGAAGGCATGATTTATCCATTGGCTGATCCGCAGGGTTCGTGCCAGTCGTGTCATCCGAGCGACTATCAGGAGCAGGCGCAAGTTTATGCGCGCGTACTGGGCGTGACCCTGGGAGGCACAGACAGCGCGGGCGGTGGATCCAATAACGACGCTGGGGGTGGGAATGCAGTCGATGTTTCCACGATTCCCTCGGAACCGATTGAGCCGCCGGGAGAACGCCATGCCAGCGGTGCTTTGGTTGACTACAACCGCCGTTATGAAATCGAAGTGTTGGGAATGCTGGATACGTCACAGCTTGGCAATCTCATTCTGGTGATCAGCGGCATCCTGCTGGCGGTACTGGGATTCGTGCTGCTGTGGCATTTTGAGAAGTGGGGCGAAGCCTGGCGCAAGGCGCGCGAGGTTCCTGATGCCGAGAACTGGCGCAAGCTGGCCTACAGCGGCGGCTATTCCGTGAGCCTGCCCAGCGCTCCCGTTGTCCCCAGCGCAAGTAAACCTGTGGCTGCACCTCCCGCCGCGCGCGTGGAACTGCCGCAGGAATTCCGCAAGCTGGACGACAAGACACAATCGGCGCTGTCACTGCTGCTTGCCCGCGAACAAGGGCCAGCCGTTCTGCAAGCGCTGGCACGCCTTGACCCAACGCTTATCCAGAGTTTACAAGCGCTCGACCAGAAAGACCGCGACCTGCTGTTAGCGGTGGTTGAGCAGTTAGGAGCAAATAAATCATGAAATGGTTATTGAGACAACTGCAAAAAGACCTGTGGTCGCCAGAGATCGCGGGCATTGGTCTGGGACTGGTGTACATTCTGGCGTTGTGGATGTCTGACCGCGCGCCGGGTGTCTCTGGCACGTTCTTTAATCTGGCGGCGCTGGTGGGCAAACCGCTGACCGCGAGCGACCCGACCAATCAATTTTTTGTGACGACTTTTCCGCCCGTAACTGAGGGCTTTGGCTGGCAGACATGGCTGGTGATTGGCACGTTTTTCGGTGCGCTGGCGTCGGTGCTGATCGCAGGCAAATTCAAGATCACGATGGTTCCAGTGGAGCAGTGGAAAGATGTATTTGGCCCGTCCATCTGGAAACGCTGGCTGATCGCGTTCGTCGGCGGAATGATCCTGCAAATCGGCGCCGGAATTGCGGGTGGCTGCACCAGCGGTCTGGCGCTGGCTGGCGGTGTACAACTCAGCCCGGCGGCATTCCTGTTCATCCCTGCCATCTTCATCAGCGGCGCGATTGTGCAACTGCTCGCGTACCGCAATAAATATTAAGGAGAAGCGATTATGTCTGTCCCAGTTCCTGATATTCTGATCGCGTTGAGTTTAGGCTTCCTGTTTGGCTTTGTGCTGGACAAGGGTGGACTGAATCGTTACTACAAAATTGCCAATGTTTTCCGCTTCACCGATCTGACGGTGCTGCGCTTCATGATGACGGGAATGCTGGTCGGCATGATGGGCATTTACCTGCTGAAAGCGGCAGGCGCTGTGCAACTGACGGCAGTTACTGCTACCGTGCTGGCGGGCAATATCATCGGCGGGCTGGTGTTTGGCGTCGGCATGGCGCTGGCAGGCTTTTGCCCCGGCACCTGCATCGCGGGCATCGCGCGCGGGCAGCTTGACTATCTTATTCCCGGTTTCCTGGGCTTCATTACGGGCGGCGTGCTGTTCGGCTGGGCGTATCGCACTGACCTGGTGCAGTGGTTGATTTCCACCGGACGCGCAGACTTAGCCTATGCCAAGCTGCCGGAAATCCTGGGCGTTGACCCACTACTGACGGCGTTTGTGTTTGCGGAAGGCATTCTACTTTTCATCTATGTACTGCTGCGCACCAACGCTCGCCGCAAAGACGATCTGGAAAAGACGGTAGAGCAGGAACGGCGCGCGGCGGGCTTCACGGCAGTGGGAGACTAACGTTATGCGTAAACTCACGCGACGGCAGTTTATGAAGGCGATGGCGCTTGCTGGGGGCGGCACGGCAATGCTGTCATCGGGAATTTTCGGCGGGGCGCGGCGTGTGCTGGCACAAGGCACAGCGGATTATCTGCCCGGCCCTACCGCTGACTATCAGGTCAGCACGATGTGCGAGATGTGTGTGTGGCGCTGCGGTGTGCTGGCAAAGGTGCGCAACGGCGTGATCGAAAAGCTGGACGGCAACCCGGAACATCCGCATTCAATGGGTAACATCTGTGCGCGCGGGCAAAGCGGTCTGATGATGACCTATGACCCTGATCGCGTGTTGTATCCAATGATGCGCGTTGGGCCGCGCGGCAGTGGGCGTTTCCGTAGGGCGACATGGGAAGAAGCACTGGACTTCACGGCTGAACAAATGCTGCGCATCCGTGACAGCTATGGGCCAGAAGCCATGATCTTCTCGTCCACGCACAATCTGAGCCAACCGCTGTTTGAGAACCTGCTCAACGGTTTTGGCAGCCCGAACTATGGCACACAGCGCAGCCTGTGCTTTAACGCGATGGTGCTGGCGCACCTGATGACTCTGGGCATACAGGAACCGGCGCGGCGTTACGATGGGATGAACTACATCATCCTCACCGGGCGTAACCTGATGGAAGGCATCAGCACCAGTGAGACGAAACAGTTGATGGATCGCATTGCCAACGGTGCGCATGTGGTGGCTATCGACCCGCGCTTTACTAAGACAGCGGCGAAAGCCAGCGAATGGCTGCCGATCTGTCCCGGCACTGATCTGGCGTTCCATCTGGCGCTGATTAACGTCCTCATCAGCGAAAACCTGTATGACCGCGAATTTGTTGAACGCTACACAGTGGGTTTTGAAGAACTGGCGCAGTCTGTGACGGAATACACGCCGCGCTGGGCCGCCGAAATCACCGAAATCCCGGAAGCGACGATTTACCGCATCGCGCATGAGTTTGCCGAAGCCGCTCCTTTTGCTTTTGCGCATCCTAACTGGCGTACAAGCAACTTCCTCAACAGTTTCCAGACGGAACGGGCAATCGCGGTGTTGAACGCGCTCATCGGACTATGCCCTGAACAAGGTGAATGTATCTTCCCTGACGAGAACACAATACCGCTAGGCGCGCCACCGCAGCCAGCATATCCGCGCATCACGGCGCTGCGCCTTGACGGTGTGCCGTGGCGCTATCCGCTGGTGCCGCTGAAGCTCGGTATTTTCCAGGAAATCCGCAATTCGATTATCACGGGCGATCCCTATCAGGCACGCGGCTGGTTCTTCGCGCGGCAGAACCCGATGATGAGCCTGCCAGAACAGGCCAAGACGATTGAGGCGTTCCAGAAGCTGGAATTCATCGTTTCGATGGACATTATTCTGAATGACTCGTCGTGGTACGCCGATGTTATTCTGCCGGAAGCCACGTATCTCGAACGTTATGACCCGCTGAGCACGATTGGCAACCGCGTATTCATCCGCCAGCCCGTGATTGAGCCGTTAGGTGAAGCACGCTCGGCGCTGTGGATTTACCGCGAACTGGGGCAGCGTTTAGGCTTGCAGGATTACTTCCAGTACGTTGACGAGGAAGATTACATCCGGCAGCAGCTTGCGCCTCTGGGTGTTTCGTTGGAGCAGCTTAAACAGGTGGGCTACTACGATGTGCCGGAGGAAGAAGAAGAGGACAGCGGCGAACGTACCTGGGATACGCCGAGCGGACGCGTGGAAATCGCGTCGGAAACGCTGCGTAACGCAGGCTTCCCGGCAGTGCCGACATGGGAGGAACCCCCGCGCCCACCGGAAGGACGCTTCTATCTGCTGACGGGCAAAGTTGGTCAGCATACGCAGTTTGCGACGCAGAACAATGCTTACCTGACCGAAGTCGATTATCACACGCGTGATCTGTGGATGAACCCTGTCGCGGCAAGTGCGCGCGGCATCAGCGACGGTGACCGTGTGCGCGTGACGAGCGATGTTGGCGAACTGGAAATCAACGTGTGGGTGACGCAGGGCATTCGTCCAGACTGCGTTTATATGGCACCCGGCTTCGGACACGCCAGCCGGGGACTGCGCAACGCCTTCGAGCGCGGCGCAAATGCAAGTATCCTGCATGTCACGTATACCGACCCCATCAGCGGCGGTCAGGCCCTTACGCAGACCTTTGTCACGGTAGAGAAGGTGTAACATGGCACAGAAAAAACGTTACGGATTTGTTATTGACCCTGCGCGCTGCATTGATTGTCGCGCGTGCCTTGTCGCCTGTCATGCCGAGTGGAATACGCCGCCGGGACAAACGCGCATCTGGGTACACAGCGATGGGCCGCAAGGGGAGTTCCCCAACCTGTCACAGACCTTTGTACCAGCGCAGTGCCACCACTGCGAAGACCCCTGGTGCGTTCAGGCGTGCCCAACGGGCGCGACCTATAAACGTGATGAAGATGGTCTAGTGCTGATTGACAGCGAAGCCTGTATCGGCTGTGGTCTGTGCGTGAACGCCTGCCCCTTCCAGGCGCGCTTCCGCAACACGGTTACAGGTAAAGCCGACAAGTGCAACGGCTGCTTCACGCGCGTCGAAGCCGGAGAGATGCCCGCCTGCGTGGCGACATGTATCGGCGGCGCGCGCCTGTTTGGTGACTTCAACGACCCGGAAAGCAGCGTCAGTAAAGCGATACGCGGCAGAACGGTGTATCGTCCGATTAATGATCAGGTGAACACGCAGCCGATGACCTACTACCTATCGCCGCCGAATGCTGCCGCGATACAGGTCAGCCCGGAACAGCGTGAACCGGTGAGCGCCGATGTGTTCTGGCACGCGGTTGCTATTCCCTTCGTCAAGTTCGCGGTTGCAGCAGCGTTTGGCGGGCAGGCAATCGCCTTCATCTTCCAACTGCTCAAGGGCGAAAACGAATACGAGGAGGCTTAACCGATGAGCCACGAAAAACTCACGCTGGAACAACGCGAGGCGCTGCGCCAGCAATCGCTGACGAAACACTATACGGCGAACATCCTGACCCACTGGTTCAATGTGTTTATGTGGGTGGTTCTGTTCACCAGCGGGCTGGGCATTTTGCTGGGCAAAGCCTACCCGTTTGTGCCGGATGCGTGGAACGCGCTGATGCGCAATATTTTCGGCGGGCTGGCCCCGATGATCGAGTGGCACGCCTTTTTAGGACAGGTCTGGTTCTTTGTGCTGGTGTTTAACGTACTGGTCGGTTTCCGCAAGTATTTCATCCCGTTTGCCGCCACGCGTATGTTCATGGACAGAGACGACTGGAAGTGGCTGATGATCCGCCCGCTGCAATTGTTCGGGCTGATGAAGAATAAGGAACTGCCGCCACAGGATGCTTACAACGGCGGGCAGAAGCTGTACAGCTATCTGGTGCTGGTGGGGACGGCGGGGATTGGCGTCACTGGCCTGATTATGACGTACAGCGAACTCATCCCCACCACATTCCAGTGGGTGATTCAGTGGGCGATGCCGCTGCACTTCCTGGCTGTAGGCGGGACGTTCGCAGGCGTGATTATCCATGTGTATATGGGCGCGATCATGCCAGAGGAGCGCGAGGCGTTTTTCAGCATGTTCAGTGGCAAGGTCAACGGGTTGTATGCTTATTTGCACCATCGCAAGTGGTACGAGCGCAAGATGGCGGAAAAAGCCGCGTGGGAAGACTACTACAACAAGCAGGCGGAACCCGAGGCAACGCCCGATGTGCCTGCGCCGAATCCAACAGGAGGCGATTAGCCATGTCTGCAAAAATACAGCATGGGTGGCTGCTGCTGGCGATGATTGGCGTGCTGGTGCTGGCGGCTGCGTGTGCCAGCGCTGCGCCGACGCCGTTCCCGACGAATGTCGCGCCGACGCTTGCGCCTGCACCAACGTTAAACCCAGATGGGGACGCCGCACATGGACAGATATTGTTTAGCCAGTGGCGCTGTGCCGATTGTCATGGCGAGAGCGCACAAGGTGGCGTTGGCCCGACTCTGGCGCGCCCGGCGCTGTCTATCGCGAGCTTTACTGCCGCCGTACGCCAGACGCGCCCACCGAAGCCTGCGTTCAGTGAGGCGGAACTGAGCAATCAGGATGTGCTGGACATTTACACCTGGCTGCGCACACTGGATGCCTTAGCCGTGGCGCTGGAAGGCACCGAGACCGCGCCGCTGCCAGCGGGACAGGTACTGGGTATCGGCGTGTACACTGAGTTCGGCTGCGATAGCTGTCACGGGGCGTTCGCGCAGGGTGGTATCAATGCGCCGCCGCTGGCAGGCTACTCGGCGGATGTCGAGACTTTCATCGGCGCGATGCGGACGACGACCAGCAGCGTGCCCGAACATGACCTTAGCTTATTTGATGCTGATTTGCTGCGCCGCCTGTATAACTGGCTGCGCGAGGGCGCAAACCCCGATGGGGGCTGCTAGTTTTAGTGCCAGTTCACAGTTGTCAGTATTCAGTTATCAGTAAAATGCGAGGTTAAATTGCGCGACTCTGCCATACAGACGCGCTTGAAGATGTACTAGATAAGCTTTGACGCTAGTTTACTCCTCATCCCCAGTTGTTGTCGCTGCACTTACGCCCGATTGCAGGGGAGAAGGGAGTAAAATGTAACGCAAGCTGATAGAAGGGTAAGGTTTTAA
>JAXLWC010000139.1:0-2258 GCA_046328675.1 Anaerolineae bacterium | reverse complement strand
GCATGGCACACCTGCCCGAAGGTGGCCGCCTGCTGGTCGCCCGCGATGCCGGAAAGCGGTATCGGCGCGCCGAACAAATCCGTTGTGCCATAGACCGCGCTGCTGGGCATGACCTGTGGCAGAATGGCGCGCGGAATGCCCAGCCGCCCCAGAATTTCGTCCGACCAGTCGCCTGTGTGGATGTTGTACAGCAGCGTGCGGCTGGCGTTGCTGACATCAGTAGCGTGAACCTGGCCGTTGGTTAAGCGCCACAGCAGGAAGGTATCGACGGTGCCAAAGGCCAACTCCCCTGCTTCGGCGCGCGCGCGTGCGCCTTTTACGTTGTCCAGTATCCAGGCTACTTTTGTCCCGGAGAAATAGGCATCGGTCACTAGACCTGTATGTGCCAGGATGGTTTTGTCGAAGCCTTCCCCTTTGAGCTGATCGCACAATTCGGCGGTGCGGCGGCACTGCCAGACGATGGCGTTGTAAATTGGCTGCCCTGTCTTGCGATCCCAGATGAGCGTCGTTTCGCGCTGGTTGGTGATGCCAATCGCGGCAATCTGCGTCGCGCGCACATTTTTCGCGGCTAAGACCTGTTTGGCGACGGTGAGTTGAGAGTGCCAGATGTCATCGGGGTTATGTTCCACCCACCCCGGTTTTGGGTAAATCTGCGGGAATTCCTGCTGCGCGGTGCCAATAATGGAGCCTTCGCGGTCAAACAGGATGGCACGCGATGAAGTGGTGCCCTGATCCAGAGCAAGAATGTAGTCAGGCATAAAATATCCTTACTTTTTACTCATGAGTAAATCTTAAAAGCTGCTAACCTATTGAACGCTTAAATATAGCGCATTGTCTGCTGGATTTCCTGATACCATCGTACCGACCAGTTCCAAGCGTGACCCTCGACTGCCGTCGTCAGCGGAAGGACGGCACCGTCGCGTTCGGCCTTTTTCTGAAAGCTGTTACAGCCTCAAACAGCTTTTGTAAACGGTTAATAATGAATTAAATGATTGACAATAGACGCATAAAGATTTAATATATTATCAATAATCGAATCGACGTTTGCGTCCCTCCAAGCAGGACGACGCTGAAACCTGACTGTTACGCAGACACTCCAACCAACAGTCAAGGCATGGCATTTTTCAAAGTCACCCATATTGGTGTGTTGTATGGTTTTGTGCTTGTGTGGTTTACTGGACTTTGAACACGCTGCTGCACTCCAACAGTGGATGTTCTGTAACTGCACAGCTTAGAAATGGATCAAGACGCATCATGCCGGTCATCGTGGAGTGGTATACTCCCGAACACACAATTCTCTACCATCGTTTCATCGCTCCCTGGACATGGGAAGAATACGCGCACAGCGAAGCCCAAACCCGCACGCTGCTGGACACCGTTCCGCATAAAGTTGACCTGATTCTGGACTTTAAGGAAATGGGGCGGCTGCCGGGAAACACCTTCATGTATCTGCGACAGAGCGCTATCACGGTACATGCCAATCAGGGCATTGTGGTCATTATCGGCGTCAACGTTCTTCTGCGGATGATCGGCAGCATCATGGAAAACCTCTATCCTCGCGCAGCCAAAGATCGGTTCATGGCCAAAGACCTATCCGATGCGCTGCGCATCATTGCCGAAGTCAAACGCAGCCGCAGCCAGTCTACAACATAAAAACAGGGGTGTTACCCCCTGTCTCCCCTATTCCGGCTGTTCCTTATAATGGATTTCGCTGACTTCCCGCAGGCGCGCGGCGGCCTGTTCCGGCGTAATATCGCGCTGGGATTCGGCCAGCATTTCGTAGCCCACCATAAACTTCTTGACCGAGGCCGAGCGCAGCAGCGGCGGGTAGAAGTGTGCGTGAAGCTGCCAGTGCATATGGTAACCCTGGGTGAAGGGCGCGCCATGCCAGCCCATCGAATACGGAAACGAAGTCTCAAAAAGATTATCGTAACGCGTCAGCAGGCGTTTGAGGATGTCGGCTAAGGCGTCGCGCTCGTCAGCTTCCAGGTCGGGCAGGCGCAGCACCTGACGGCGCGGCAGCAGCAGAATCTCGAAGGGCCAGATCGCCCAGTAGGGGACGACGGCCAGCCAGTCGTCATTCTGGACAACCACGCGCTCTCCCATGTCTGCTTCGAGGTCGGCGTAGTCCAGCAGCAGCACGCTCTGCTCGTTGGTTTCGTAGTAATTCAGTTGATTGGCATCTTCCTTGACGATTTCATTGGGCAGCCAGCTCCCCGCCCAGATTTGCCCGTGAGGGTGCGGATTAGAGCAGCCCA
>JAXLWC010000138.1:0-2823 GCA_046328675.1 Anaerolineae bacterium | reverse complement strand
TGACCGTCACGCCCACACGTTTGTCCTCATGCGCCGCCGTGACCACAGTTACCCCGGATGCCCATGAACGCATTGTCATACGCAGCAGTTGAGAGTCAACACTCATCTCCGCTTCCTTAGGGGTGATAGTACCAGTCGCCATATAACATATCCTCTCCGATAATATTACTCAGACGCAGCGGAGAATAAAAACTTTCGCATTCGGGGCACAAGTCCAGTCAAATCGACCAAACCATCTCCGAATTCATCCCGGCGACTGCCGATAATCACTGTCGGCACATCATTCTCTGTGTGCTTGCGACTGCCCATTTCTTCCATATTGCCGTGATCGCTGGTGATGATAATCAATCCCTCATCATCATCCCAGACACTTAAAGCCCCTGCCATAACGGCATCAATCAACTCCAGTGCTGCAACGGCATCTGCCAGTGTGCCACGATGGCCAATCGTATCGGTGATCCAGTGCGAGAAGAAGGCAAAGTCATAACGCCGCGAGAGTTCAACCATGCGCACGCCGGACTCGAAAGGCGTATAAACAGGCGTATCCTCGAAGCTCAGATGGGTGCGCCAGCCTTCGCCTGTCCAATCCTCGCTCAACGCGTCGCCGCTGTAAAGCTGGTCAATGGTGTACAATGGAATACCCGCTTCCAGTGACGCCAGTTGAATACTCGAAGGCAGCCGCTTGCCGCGCGCGATTTCCCGCAGCAGATGCGGCGGGTAGGCATTGATGATGGCTCCGCGCTTGCCCTCTGCGACCAGTTCCTTAAAAAAGTTGCCCTCAGCCAGCAGCTTGCGTGTCGCTTCGTTGGGCTTGGGGCCGTAGTGTTCACCGACAAGCTGCGGGATATTGCGCCCCGTGAGAATCGCCGCCTGACTGGTGCCGCTTTGCGGGCGTCCGGGCACGCCAAGGCGCGGGTCGGTGGGCACAAAAAGCGCGCGCGAACCCTGCTGCCGGCCAGTATCCTGTAGCCAGCGCTTGCCGTTGCTCAACGTAAGTAAAGTAGGGATGTTCGCAGCGGAGAATGGATTAGTGGCAGAGTCGTCAGCGCCTAGTCCAACGCCGTCAAGAAATATCAAAAGGATGTGCATTGCTGTACCTCGTGCGCACAGCTTAACACAGCGCAGAACCCTTCGTAAAGGAGGGTTTGTTATAGCCGCATTAAAGTTCCTGCTCGTAGGACAGCAGGAACGGATTGGTACGCCGTTCTTCGCCGATGGTCGTTTCCTGCATATGTCCCGGCAGCACGCGCACCTCATCTCCCAGCGGCACCAGTTTCTCGAAGATGGATTTCATCAGCCTAGGGTAATCAGCCCCCGGTATGTCCGTCCTGCCAATGCTCCCCGCGAACAGACAGTCACCGCTGAAAACGATGTTATGTTCGCGCATGAAAAAGCTGATGTGGCCCGGTGCATGTCCCGGCGTAAACAGCGTTTCCAGCCTGATAGCCCCAACGGCGATGCTTTCCGGCCCATCCGTAAGGATGCGGTCAGGTACTGCCGCTTCGGGGAAGGCGGCTCCCGTGAAGCGCACACCCGTTTCAGGCAGCCGTTGCAGAAACGGCAGATCGTTCTTGTGGATGTAAAACGGCGCGCCTGTCAGTTCCTTCAGTTCCTTGCTGGCAAGCACATGATCGAAGTGTCCATGTGTCGCCAGAATCAGTTTGATCGTCCATCCGGAGTCCTGTGCCGTCTTCAGCAGCAGTGGCGCACGGTCTACCGGGTCGATCAGCACCGCTTCTTTAGTGTCTTCGTCGCCAATGATGTAGCAGTTGGTCGAAGCAATTCCAAGCGTCAGACGTTTGATCGCCAGTGTCATGCTGCCTCCGAGGTTGGGCGGCGTCCGACAATAGCCACGACCCGCACACGCACAATGTTCAAAACGGTCTTCACTTCCTCAATCCTGAGCAGCCACGCCGCGACGATAAAGACAATCAAGCCAATAATAACCTGCAACCCAAGTTCAACAATCGTCAGTGCCAGTCCACGCCCTGAAAGCCCAAGCGCGCGCCAACCCGCATCCAGCAGCAGCGCCAGCGCCATGACGAGACTAGCGGCCAGCGTTTTGACCGAAGTGCGCGCCAGTGCGTTCGCTCCGATGCCGTGCCAGCGCCGTTGCAGCAGCCACAGCAGCAGCAGTACCTCAAAGCCGAAGCCTACCGAATTCGCCAGCGCCAGATAACCCACATTGGCCGAGTCCAGTGTGCCGCTGTTCGACAGAAAATCGCCGACGCTCATACCTGTCAGCAGCAGCGACAAACCTAAATTCACAACTGCGCCCGCCACTGCTGCCCACAATGGGGTGTATGTATCCTTATCGGCATAAAAACTACGCGCCACAACTTCAAGCACCGAATGCACCACCAGCCCCAGCGAGAAAAACCGCAGTGTGCTGTACACAAGGTCTGTCGCAGCAGCATCAAACGCGCGCCCTTCCAGCAGGCTTAGCCCTGTGCGTCCCACCATCACCAGCCCTACCGCCGATGGAATGGTCGCAATCAGGATGAACCGCAGCGCGCCCGACATCGCCTCGCGCTTGCCGTTCTGGTCATTCAGTTCACTAAGCGCCGCCAGCGTCGGGAAGATCACCGTTCCCATCGCGGTACCAATCAGCGTTTCGGGGATTTGCATCAGCTTCCACCCCCAACTGAACGCGCTTACCGCCCCTTCGCTCATGCGCGAGGCAATGTTAATCGCCAGTTGGAAGTTCAGCAGGAACAGTCCCAGACCAGCCACGCGCGGCAGCATCAAACGAAATACCCGCCACAGCACCGGACTGCGCAGCCCTAAATCAATGTACCAGTGGGGGCGTGTGCGCAGCAGCGT
>JAXLWC010000137.1:0-3181 GCA_046328675.1 Anaerolineae bacterium | reverse complement strand
GCATCAGTTTGTGCTTCAGCAGCGCATCGCCCGCGCCCGTCATCTGCTGCGCCAGACCGAACTGCCGCTGCACCAGATCGCGCTGGACAGCGGCTTCGCCACGCAGAGCCACTTCACGCAGGTCTTCCGCCGCGCCACTGGCCTCACGCCCAAAGCCTATCGCCAGCGCGCATAATCCCGCACATTAGTATAGGTGGGCGCACTGCTGCGCCCACAATCGTTATTCCACAATCGGCAGCGTCGAAAGATCAATGTCGGTCACCACCAGACTCTGGTAGACCCACGCCACAATCGCCTCGCCCTGCGGATCAAGCACAACCTGAAGCCAGTCTCCGGCGGCGTTCCGGCCAATGATGTAGAACGCCTCGCTCGGCGGAACGCTGCGCACGACAGTCCCGCTGGTGCTGGGGGTCGCGCGGATATTGGCGTTGGCGTTCGTGTGTCCGGTCTGCGGGCAGCCGTTGTTGTCGGCGCTGCCTGCATACAGCGGACAGGCATCATCAGCATCGGCAATGTTATCGGCATCGCTGTCCGGGCAGCCGCCGAACTGTGCCACGCCAGCCGTTGTCGGGCACAAATCCGCGCTGTCCACAACGCCGTCGCCGTCGCCGTCAGGACAGCCATTGGCCGCCGCGCTGCCGATTTCCTGCGGGCACACATCGTCCGCGTTGCCGACGCCATCGCCATCCTCATCGGGACAGCCAGCGGCGGTTCCCGCTTCGTTCGGGCAGGCGTCCGCCTGATCCAGCAGCCCATCGCCGTCACTGTCAGGACAGCCGTTAATGTCGCCAGCCTGCGTCGGGCAGGCGTCCAGCACATCGTCCACACTATCGCCGTCGCCGTCCGCGCCCGTGTTGACCACCCACAGCGTAACGCCGCCGTTGCTCACCGCAATCATGGTGCCATCGGGATGAAAGGCGATATGCGGCGTGTTCGCGGTGATCGCCTGCTGCCACAACAGCCGCCCGCTGGACACCTCCCACACGGCGAAAACCCTTTCCGTCACGGCGGCGATAAGGCTGTCGTCGGGAGAAAATGCCAGATCAGTAATGGCGCCGCGCATGTAATCGGAATGGTGCAGTTCTGCGCCGCTGGCCGCATCCCACAGGCTCAGGACGCCTGCGCCCGTTGCCAGTATGCTGCCGTCGTGGCTGAACGCCAGATCATTCGTCATCGACCCCGGCGTCAGCACATACTGCGTGCCGCCCGTCTCCAGATTGTAAACGCGCACATTCGTATCGGCGTTGCCAGAAGCCAGTAAGCTGCCGTCAGGGCTGAAAGCCACCGCCAAAGGTATTCCATTTTCGGCATAACTCCCCAGCATCGTCGCGCTGATGGTGCTGTACAGGGCATCACATCAAATGCGCCGCTGCGTCCTTACGCAGCTACATAAACTCCTGTCGGATGATACGCGACTGAATTGATTGTCTGTGGATACGTGGCGGCAGCGATCACCTCGCCTGTCGCCAGATTGGCAATACCGGCTTTTCGCCGGGCGCATAATCCCCGATAGTCACGGCTGCCGACTGATTATCGGGTGACAGGGCCGCCGCACCGATATATTCTTCCACAGCGATGAAGTTGGCGGTTGTCCACGAAGCTGTATCCCAGACTTGCAGCCCCGCGCTGCCCAGCACCACAACAAGCTGCTCGCCTGTCGAAGTGAACAACACTTCACCTGTGCTGCCCGTGGTCTGCACGCTATCCACCAGCCGAAGCGTCTCGTCACTCACCTGCTTTGAGGACATTGATCGCCCTGCGCATCTGAAGTGATCGGTGCTCGTGGAGACATAATTGATGTACTGCCCGGCGGGAAAAGGTATACTGCTGCACAACTGCGCCGGAGGCAATATCCCACACGCTCATGCTGGAGCGATCTGCCGCGTAAAACCAGACCGCTGCGCCGTCTGCAGCTAACGTCGGGCTGCCGGGGACGGAAATGGTATCGACGCGGCTGCCCGTGCGGCATCCCACACAACGGCCCCTTCATAATCATTGAGTGTAGCACTGCTTTGATGAAAACGTTGTGGGCGCGCTGGCAACCAGAAAAACCCATGAAACATCTACGGGGAGATCGAAGCGCTGCTGTTCCGCGTGGCTGTCGCGGTTCCACGTCTGCACCACCGTTGTCGCGTTGGAAACGCTGACGGCCAGCGGATGCCATGTGATGAGCCGGTCTTCGGTCACAGTAAACGGGATAAACACCTGATACGGACGGCTGGCGCTGACGTAAGCCGAAATCTCAGGCAGTTCAAAGCGCGCGCGTTGTGCCCCTGTGTCTGCGTTCCACTCCACGATGTGATAGTGATTCTCGTTATCGTAGGACGCGGCGAACACGCTGCCGCTGTCAGGACTAAACTGAAGCCCGCCCAAGCGCACGCTGTCCGCTGCCGCCGCCAGATCGACCACAGTACCACTGCCGACGTTGTACACATAAAGCTGCTGCGTCTCGGTTTGCAGCACAATTTTCGTGCCATCCGGGCTAAAAATACCCCGCGTCGTCTCATACAGTTCCGCGATATGCTGCGGTGCCTGCTGCAAATGACTCGTATCAAACAGGTACACGCCTGTCGAACTGCCCACTGCGATCAGGGCGTCGTTAGGCGACTGGTCAATATCCAGCAGCGCGCCGCGTGCCACAGGAATCCATTCCTGCGCCTGCTGTCCGTTCTGGTCGAGGGGCACCCAGCGCGTTAGCTCACTCACATTTTGGCTGGTAATGGGTACGAGAGGGGCAGGTTCAACGCTGTCCTGCGCCAGGCTGAGGTTGAGGGTAAACAGCAGCCCGCTGAGAAGCAGCGCTGCCCGCGCGATGTGGCGCTTGTTGCCATGCATGAGAAATCACTTTTCGCTAAATGAACATTTTTTCACGATACCGTTATCCTACCATCTAACAACCCGGCTGACACTTAAGGGGAGCTTGTACGGCGCACATTTTTGACACAAACGCGCACAAATATGACAGATGTCATGGGGTCGGTGCTGTATGCTGTAAAGGTACACGGGTTAAACAAAGGGATGCACAATGGGACTCGAATTGTATATGGTAGGCGTGATTGTCGAGGATATGGCACGCGCGCTGACGTGTTACCGCCGCCTTGGTGTGGACATCCCCGCAGGCAGCGAAAGCAGGCCGCACGTCGAAGTAAAGATGAGCGGCATGACCTTCTTCCTCACGACC
>JAXLWC010000136.1:0-3326 GCA_046328675.1 Anaerolineae bacterium | reverse complement strand
GGCATTTATGTTGCTGACGCTAATCTGTATCGTGGGCGGCCCTTTGTGCTGTGCCCGACACGGCGCACCACTCCGGCGACCCGCCTGCGCGCGCTGGAACTGGTGAATACACTGGGCGCAGTCCCGATTGAAATGGAAGCAGAGCGCCATGATAAGGTGGTGGCAGCGATCAGTCATCTGCCCTATTTGTTGAGCGCGGCGCTGGTGGCGACGGTGGCGAAACAGGGCGAAAATGACGATGCCGTGTGGAAGCTGGCGGCAGGCGGTTTCCGTGATACCTCGCGGTTGGCGGCCAGTGATGTGCGGATGTACCGCGATATTTTAGGCACAAACACGCAGGCGGTGGCAACGGTGCTGGCCCATTTCCGTATGCAGTTGGCGATTCTCGAAGCGGCGTTGATTTCACATGATGAGCAGGAGTTGGGCACATCCCTGACTTCGATTCGGGAACAGCGGCTGGAATGGACGGAAAAGTATCAGAATGGGAAGTAGCTTGCAGCGATCAGTACTCAGCGATCAGCAAATACAAGACTAACCGCCAAGACGCAGAGAGCGCCAAGGTATTATAAAGTGTAGTTAATCGATCTATGAAGCGAGTAAACTTTTCTCCCATTCATCACATTGAAATTCGTGATGGACAAGCATATATCACGGGACGCAATATCAAAGTCAAAATGGTGATTAGTCGTCTAGTTCATGGAACAAACGCGACGATTGAAGAAGTCATGGAACAGTACGATCTATCACCCGCAGAAGCTCACTCAGTTGTTGCATATTACTACGATCACAAAGTGGAAGTTGACCAATATTTTGAAGAAGAAGAGCATTTCGCGCGTGAGAATATTCCTTCATTGGATGATTTAAAGGCGCGGCTACGGCTTAAAAAGACATCAGACGAACCTACTGATAACTGAAAACTGAGGACTCATAACCATGACCACACCTAAAGATGCTTTCGTCGTTCATCCCGGCACGCCGCTCAAAGGCTCGACCACTGTGCCGGGCGACAAGTCGATTTCACACCGCGCGGTGCTGTTCGGAGCGCTGGCACAGGGCACGACCCAAGTACGTGCGTGGCTCCCCGCCGGGGATACCGAAGCCTCTCTCGCCAGCATTCAGGCGCTTGGCGTGAAGGTCGAGCGCATTGATTCACACACGCTCACCATACATGGCGGGAAGTTGCACGAATCGAACATGCCGCTTGATCTGGTCAACGCGGGCACTGGCATTCGCCTGATGGCAGGCATTATGGCAGGGCAGCCGTTTCAGTCGGTGCTGGATGGCAGCTATCAACTGCGCCGCCGCCCGATGAAACGCATTACCGAACCGTTACGCAAGATGGGCGCGAAAATTGAGGATACAGGCGGCTACTGCCCGCTGGTTATTTCCCCGGCTCAACTCAAAGGCATTCATTACGACATGCCGATGGCCAGCGCCCAGGTCAAAAGCGCGATCCTGCTGGCGGCGCTGTTTGCCGAGGGCGCGACGACGGTGACACAGCCGGGACCCGCGCGCGACCATAGCGAGCGCATGTTAGGGGCGATGGGCGTGAACCTGGTGACGGACGGCAACACGGTGACGCTGACGCCGGGGAATACGCTGAAGCCGATGGATTTCGCGGTGCCGGGCGATTCGTCCTCGGCGGCGTTTCTGGCGGTGGCCGGGCTGATTGTGCCGGACAGTGACCTCACGATTACAGGCGTAAACCTGAACCCGACGCGCACTGGCATCTTCGAGATGTTACAGGCGATGGGCGGCGATTTAACCGTGACCGAAACGGGACTGGAAGCGGGCGATCCTGTGGGCACAATCCGCGCGCGTTACAGTCCGCTTAAAGGCATCGAGGTTGGCGGTGAGGTCGTCGTGCGCATGATTGACGAGTTCCCGGTGTTCATGGTGGCCTCGCTGTTCGCTGAGGGAGAAACTGTCGTGCGCGATGCTCAGGAACTACGCGTGAAGGAAACCGACAGACTGGCGGTGATGACGGCAGAACTGAGCAAGCTGGGCGCGCAAATCACGGAAACGGACGATGGCTTCCGCGTGAAGGGGCCGCAGACGCTGACAGCCGCAGTCGTGGACGGGCACGACGACCACCGCATCTCGATGAGCCTGACGGTGGCCGGGCTGGCGGCGAACGGACAGACGACGGTGCTGGACGCAGAATGCGCGGCGGATTCGTTCCCCGGTTACGCCGAGACGCTGGCGAAACTGGGCGCGGATGTGAGCGTGCGCGATTTACAGGCGTAGTGGGTTATAATTGCTGGATTATCTCAGAGCGTAATCTAAGGATAAAGCATGAATCGAGTCGGTTTGATTGGTTGGCCGGTGTCACACAGCATCAGCCCGGCGCTGCATAACGCGGCGTTCGCAGCGCTGGGAATGCAGGATTGGCAGTATGATTTGCAGCCTGTGCCGCCGGATGTGCTGAAAGGCAGCCTGAAGACGCTGAAGGAAGAAGGCGGTTACGTGGGCGTGAACGTGACGGTGCCGCACAAGGAAACGGTGATGCCCTTCGTTAAACCTGACGCGCTGGCGCAGGCCATCGGCGCGGTGAACACCATTGACTTCCGCGACGACACGGCAACCAACACCGATGTTTATGGCTTCATGGACGATTTGCAGGCGAACGGCATTGACCCCAACGGCATGAATGTGGTGCTGATCGGGGCGGGCGGCGCGGCGCGGGCGGCGCTGTATGGGCTGGCCAGCACGACGGCGAAAATCAAGGTGGTCAACCGCACGCTGGATAAAGCGGTGGCGATGATTCATGGGCTGGGTGTGTCGGCCAGCGCGGCGAAGTGGGAAGCGGTGAAGCCTGACGAGGTGCAGTTGATTGTGAACTGTACGGTGGTGGGCATGGTGCCGAAACAGGATGAGTGCGCGTGGAACGAGGCGATTGCGTTTCCGAAGGGCGCGATTGTGTATGATATGGTGTATCGTCCGGCGAAAACGCGGCTGATGGACATGGCGGAGGCCAACGGCGGGCGCGCGGTGGGCGGTCTGGGGATGCTGGTGCGGCAGGGCGCGTTCGCGTTCAAGAAGTGGACGGGCGTGATGCCGCCGCTGGACGTGATGTTTGCTGCGGCGCGGGAAGCGTTGGGGCAGAAGCGTTGAACGGCAAAGCTGCCGAGGACAAAGAGGAGGTAACCGCCAAGTGACGATGAATAGGATCGCACGCAAGAACGAAAATACATTTGAACCGCCAAGACGCCAAGAGCGCCAAGGGGAATGAGAAGAGAGTTTGAACCACCGAGAAGCCGAGGACACGGAGAGGTTAAGAATCTATCCGTAAAGTAGGAATTGTGCGGTGACAGCGCCAGAGGCTA
>JAXLWC010000135.1:0-3779 GCA_046328675.1 Anaerolineae bacterium | reverse complement strand
GCGTTTCCACCGCCAGCGTCACGCCTGCCGCCCCCAGCGCGCCGTAGGTTGGGATAGCCCATAGACCGAGCGCTATTTGCAGCGCCAGCATCACCCCTGTCACGATGTTCGCCAGCGTCTCGCGGCCTCTGGCGTAGGCGTAGAGTGTCAGCGCGGCACGCAGCAGCGCGGGCAGCAGCACCCACGCCAGCAGTTGCAGCACGCCCACCGACGCTCCGAATTGTTCGCCATACAAGCCGATCAGCAGCGGCGCAGCCAGCAGCACCCCCACCCCAAAGGCGGTGCCGAACGCCCCAAGCGTCAGCAGCGCGCGGCGAAAGGTGCGGCGCATGACCAGCGGCTGCATCGCCAGCGCCGCCAGTGTCGGGAACAATGCGCCGAAGAAGGCGTTAGGCAGCATCCGTCCGGCTTCGATGAAACGATTGGCGGCGGCATAGTATCCGGTCTGCGCGGTATCAGACAAACGTTCTAACATGATGGTGCTGGCACGCGCCTGCAAGGCCACCAGCGCCGCACCGACGGCAAACGGCAGCGCCCGCTTCAGCAGCGGCAGCAGAGGGAGCGCCAGTCCAGCGGCGGCAGCACGAAAGCGGCGGCGGTAGACCCACCAGGCGGCGGCAAGCTGTACGGCAGAGGTCGCTACGTTGATGACCAGCGCGGCGGTGATACCCATGCCCAGCAGGAAGACCAGCAGCGTCAGCGCGAACTGTGCCACCCACATGCCAATGTTCAGCAGCGGAATCGGCAGCATATCGCCCTGCGCGCGGAACAGCGCCGTGAACGCCCCGAAACAGGGCGCGACCAGCAGCAGCGGCGCGGACAGACGCAGGCCATCAACGACTGTCCCATCGCTCACCAGCAGCGGCGCAATCAGCCACAGCAGCATGGCGCACAGGCTGCCCATCAGGATGTAGGTACGCAGTGCGGCGCGCAGGTAGTCTTCGGCCAGCGCGTGGTTTTGCGCGACTTCGCGCGTCAAAAGCGTGCTGACGCCGAATTCCGCGATGAGGCCGAGGGGAAACATCCATGCCAACACGGCGGCATAGACTCCTAATCCTTCTGTACCGAGTGCTCGACCTATTAAGACCGATAAGGCGAACGATAGACCAGCGCTGCCGACGTTGTTGGCAGTGAGAATGAGCGTGTGGCGACTGAGACGTGTCATGCGTCCATGCTATCGCGCCTGGCTCCATTACACAAGTGTACTGACTATGCGAAGATATGAGTGATGAGTAAAAAGGGATGAGTGATGAGTAAAAAGCAATGAGCAATGAGGGATGAGTAAAAGTGATGAAGGATGCAAGGCTAGTTGGTTCTGGAAAGTGTGTGCGGTGTATACGCCTCAAGCTAAAGGTTGAGGCTAGTGAAGGTGCTAGAGGCGCGCTAGAGGTGCAGAGTTTTCGCAGACATCGCCAAGAACGAGTCCCTTTAGTGGACTTTTACAGCATTTCAGGGGTAGCTAGTCGGCTTTAGCCACTGGCGGCAGGGACTACAAACGCTTTTATCATTGTGGGCGACAAATTTGATTCATTCTTCCAAATAGTTACGCCGCAGTTCAATTCGTTCAGGGTCGTTCATCCGCAACAGCCGTACAGTAACCCTGCCGATTGTGGTTTTACCGACAATGAATAACCCATGCAGTTCAAAGTGATCAGCCCACAGTTGAGTGCGGGGATTATAGAGCGGTGTGAGTTCTTTAGTGATGTCATCGTAAGCCGCAACATCGGTACTTTTGAACGTATTGCAGTCAAGACACGCCCAAGCAAGATTATGCATTTCCTCAGACCCATTGTGCCGTTTTACAGGGGATGATATGATCCACGTGAAAACTGTAGGCACTAAAGGGTTCTGGTTTTCGGCAGTATTCGCAATAATCTGCTGCCCGTTTTTGGATCAGATCACGTATTCTTTGCGGCACGCGGCTCATGAGTTCCTGAGGGCACGCGCAGCACGCGCTTTCAGCAGCGATACCATACGGTCAAATTGCAGCATTTGTTGCAGTTCGGTAGATTCTTCGGGGGTGAGTTCGCCTTCATTGTTTCGATCAAGCAGGTCATCAGCGCGGCGCTGCATCGCATCGGATACCTTGAACGACAGAATTTGCTCTGGGGTAGCCACCTGCGCCAGATATTCAATCAACTCTTGATAGACAGGGGAAATAACGTTCAGCGCCATAGCCTCACCTCAACACTGCTTGCTGCTTTTGATTATAGCACTACTAGACAACCACAGTGGTACTGATGAGTTAGCCCCTCATCCCCAACCCTTCTCCCACTCGTTTCACGGGGGAGAAGGGAGAAAAGCGATCAGGACTTACGCAGTTGAGTGACGGACAATGGGCTTAAGCCCATTGTTCAGGCCCAGATTGTGGGTCAGGTGCGTAACTCTTGAGCGATATTAAAAACATGATCGGTGTGGTCGTCTACTACACTGGCGTCTTACGCGCAGCGAAACCAACTCTCCGTTACAGTGTATGCGAAACGGCGAGAATTGTAGAGAGGGGGAATGTTAGAGAGATGTCTACCCGCTTTAACTGCGGGTCAGCGCTGGGTGTGGGCGCTATTTGGGCGTAAGCACGTTCACCAGCAGCGTCAATTCGCGCGGGCTGACAGGCTTCAGCAGGAACTGATTCACGCGCGCCACGTTGATGCCATAGTGCGGCGAATAGGCTTTGCCAGAGCAGACAATGACTTTGACATTTTTGTATTCAGGCTGTTCCAGCATACGCAGGAGGGGAACGCTGTTACCATCGGACAATTCAAAATCGACAATGACAACATCAGGGGCATCACCGCTGGTCAACAGATCGGTGGCATCGGAGCAGGAGTGAACACTTTCCACATCATAGCCCTGCCCACTCAGATATTTGGTAAAGACACGATTCAGATTGAGGTCATCCTCAACAATCAGGATGTTTTTGACAGGCATTCCAATTCCTCAGACATTACGATAAGAGACACCAAAGTAACAGATTTTTCGCCACGACACAAATTTGCATAGGCGTTTCCACAGGCGATGGTTATACCAGACCAAGAAATGTAATCGATTTCAGCTTATCACTTCATTATAATATTCCTTAATCTTGATAAGCAAGCACCAAGTATTGTGGTAAGCATGAATAATTCATTAAGGAAAAATTGAACAAAGGGCCAGCGGAGGGGGGAAGCGAAAGGGGGAGTACGCAACTCCCCCTCGTGAACAGAAACTATTCTGCCGGATGCAGTACGATGACAGCGCGTGCCAGCGCAGTACCATCGTCGTCAACGCGGCTGGTGATTGAGGCACTGTCGAACAGGCTGAGCACCTTGAGGGCATCGTTGCCGTACTGGCTGGCCTGTGAGGCGACTTCATCGTCAATGAAGCGAATGACCGGTGCGAGGTCGGCAAACAACAACGTTTCAGCGTCGGGCAGGAAGTAATCCTGTGCGGCGACGAAGTTGGGATTGGTCGCAAGGCTGGCATCACCGGGGTCAAGGCTGAACTGTACTGCCGTGCGTGTGCCAGCGGCGAAGACTTCATCATTGTAACCCAGCAGCAGATCGAGGGCCGGATTATCCAGTTCAGGAATATCCGCATCGCTAGGGACCATCAGGCGCGCCGGGCTGGGAATGGTGATGACATTACCCTCCACCGAGAAGTTGGCTTCGTACTGATTGAGCGCGTTTTGCAGGCTGTCAAAGATGTGCTGCGAAGCATCGCCGTCCATTTCGGCAACCACGCCCATTTCCGGCGCGTAACCCAATTCTTCGTTCTCTACCAACCCCAGATACATGGCGATG
>JAXLWC010000134.1:0-3861 GCA_046328675.1 Anaerolineae bacterium | reverse complement strand
TAAACCGATGACGACAAAGGTTTCACCCAGCGTCGGGGCGGCACGGCGAATGCCCTGCATGGCAATCGCGCCCAACGCTACCGAACTGGCGTCAGCAGTGGTGACCTGTTCGGGGATGCCCACGACGAGGTTCACAGGCACGCGCACGACTTCGGCATGATGGGCGAACTGCGCGCCCGCGCACGCCACAAAGTCGCCGGGCTGCACGCCCTGCACATCGGAGGCAACTTCCAGCACGACGCCTGCCGCCGTGTAACCCGTCGGCGTTCCGGCAACCATCGCGCCTTCGACCACGCTGCGGGTGTGCGCCATGCCTTTGTCCGCGACCATGCGCACAGCTTTGAGAACCTTACGCGGGTCTTTGAGCGCGCGTAACCAGATGGGGTCGGCGCTGCTTTTCATGCCGCTGGTTTCGGTGCCGATAGAAATACACGAATGATGCACGCGAATCAGCACGGTGCCGGGTTCGACGCCGGGGGCGGGTACTTCCTCGACGACAGCTTGTCCTTGTTTAATGAAGACTTGTTTCATAGGTTTCTCTGTAGGTGGAATTCAATCATGGGGCATCAGTTTACAGGAAAGCGTGCGCAGTGAACAGAGATTTCCTGACGGCTGAGGCTGGGGCATCGAGGCGGGGGGTGACGTTACATCGCCAGAGGCTAAAGAGGCTTGTCCGGTAATGGGATGACTCGCGTTGGCGAGGCCACCAGTTCAAAACTGGTGGCTATCTATTGGAAAACCCACTGAAGGGGTTGTTCTCAGGCTACGTCACAGGTCAAATAGCGGCGGCAAGGTCTCTCAGTTGAACTCGCGTTGAGTTTTGAAGTTGACGTGAGGCTCATGAAATCCTAAGAGGGTGGTTGTGAACATCAAGATTACGCTGTGTTGAGCCGCCTGAGGCTAAAGCCATCTGGCTGCCAGGCTATCACGTCTACTGAAGTAGACACAAAAACGGCGTTGGCGCGTCTAAAACAACCTTGAATACAAACATTTCTATCGAACATCTGATGCGTAATTATTCGTTACAACCATGCTCTAATTGATTACCGGACAAGCCTTAAAGCCATCCGGCTGCCGTGTTTCGGCGGGAAGTCGGTTAAAACCGACTCGAACCCGCCGAGGAATGTTGTGTGTCCATCAACCCGCTGACACTCAAAAGCGGTTTACGGATAGATAGTTAGCTGATTGTGCGTCACACCTGTTGGGTGGCGTGCGACGGGCACAGGTTCGGGCTAGAGTTCCGAGTTGGTCTTGATGAAATCGACCAGTTCGTCAATCTGCGTGAAAGCCAGCCCGGTGACGGTATCCGCCGCGCCGTAGTACACGGCGATGCGGCCCGTGTCAGGGTCGTGCAGGGCCGCACAGGGGAAGACGACATTCGGCACATCCCCCACGCATTCGTACAACATCTGCGGCGACATGAGATAAGGTGCCGCGCGATAGATGACCTTCCAGGGCTGATCGAGGTCAAGCAGCGCCGCGCCCATACTGTAGACGAAGCCGTTGCACGAAGTCAGCACGCCGTGATAAATCAAGAGCCAGCCCTCGCTGGTTTCGATGGGAATGGGGCCTGCGCCGATTTTGGTGCTTTCCCAACGCCAGCCTTTGGGCTTCATGACGAAGCGGTGATTGCCCCAATGCACCATGTCGGGGCTTTCGCTGTAGAAGATGTCGCCGAAGGGCGTGTGTCCGTTATCGCTGGGACGGCTGAACATGGCGTACTTGCCGTTGATTTTGCGCGGGAAGAGGACGCCGTTGCGATTGTGCGGCAGGAAGGCGTTTTCGACGAAGTGGAATTCCTCGAAGTCGTAGGTGTAGCCGATGCCGATGGTCGGGCCATGATAGCCGTTGCACCATGTCACATAGTAGCGATCTTCGAGCCAGACGACGCGCGGGTCGTAGCGGTGGACAAAGGTGCTGAGTTCAGGGTCTTTAAAGTTCCACTCGATGGGCTGTGGGGCGATGTTCCAGTTGATGCCATCAGCGCTGTGGCCGACGTGCAGAGTCATGGTGCGGCGCGTATCATCGACACGGAAGACGCCCGCATACTTGCCCTTGAAGGGTACGGCGGCGCTGTTAAAGATGCTGTTGGAGGTTGGCGTGGCATCGCGTTGAATCACGGGGTTGCCGCTGTAACGCCAGAGCACGGCGCTTGAGTTTTCAGGGCGATTTTCCCAGGGCATGTTGGGGAGCGGAGCGCCCACCATTTTAACTTTGGGGGAAGCAAGATGTGTCACCATACTAAAGTCTCCAGATTAATCCATAAACTATTGGCTCATGGATGGAACTTGCAGCGAACAAGGAGACCCGGCGGCTTGTTCAGAATAACCCTACTAGACAACCAACCGGATGTTGCTGGGTAAAATGCGGGCACACACAGGTGCGCCCCTACAACAAGCCCACAATATTTCAGGGAGTGGTGAGATTCAAGGTTACGTGGACGTTCAATTGAACGTCCCTACACGAAAAATATCCACGAAACTCCCCACTCACATATTTCATGTGATCGCCTGCTACACTGTGTACACCCACGAGCAGGAAAATTTCTTGACAGAACTATTATTCCACTTTAACATGTGAATAATTTTTAAACAAGTTCGATTTGTTCGATGACGAGGCGCAATGGTGAAAAATCCCACGCTGCGCGACATCGCAAAGTTAGCCGATGTTTCGCTGAGTACCGTATCCCTGGTCTTAAACAACAAACCCAACGTCACGGCTGAGATGCGTGAGCGCGTCCTGGGTGCTGCCGTAGCACTGGGCTACCGCCAGAAGATTATCGGGCATTCGCCGATGATGAGCGGGCTGTCTACCGTCGGGCTGCTGACCAAGCGGCGCAAACGCGAACAGCTTATCGTCAATCCGTTTTATTCGTATGTGATTGACGGCGTCGAACACGAATGCCAGCGCCATAACATCAATCTGATGTACGCCAACGTCGAAGTGGATGAGCATAACCACACGGTGAGCTGGCCGGCGATGCTGCTGAATGATCTGGTGGACGGCATTATCGTCGTGGGGGCTTTTCTTGAAGAAGCTATCGCCGACATCAGCCGCCGCACAGGCAAGAACATTATCCTTGTCGATGCGTATACCTCCGATGACACGATGTTCGATACCGTCGTGATGGACAACTTCGGCGGGGCAATTAAGGCGGTGGCGCACCTGGTCGAAAACAAGCACCGCCATATCGGGCTGATCGGCAGCAATCCGAATTCCTATCCGAGCATTCTGGAACGGCGTCAGGGCTACTTCGTGGGACTGGCACAGCACGGCATCAGCGGCAGTTATGTCGAAGATGGGCTGCTGACGCGCGAGGACGCGTTCGAGGCGACCCTGCGGCTGCTGCGCCGCCAGCCGCAGATTACGGCGATCTTCGCTTGCAATGACGAAACGGCCATCAGCGTGATTAACGCGGCGCGCCATCTAGGGTATCGCGTGCCGGAAGACCTCTCGGTGGTGGGTTTTGATGATATTGATCTGGCACAGGAAATTATGCCAGCGCTGACGACGGTTCATGTGGACAAAGTCCTGATGGGGACGATGGCGCTGAGAATGCTGCGTGATCGGGTGAGTGACGTGGAAAAAGCGGCCATCAAGACTGTGATTTCCACCCAACTTATTCCACGACAAAGCGTTTTTCGGCTAGAGGGTTAACGCCTTGAAACGCAAAGAGTAGAGACAAAGAATTGAACCACCGAGACACCGAGAACGCTGAGGTAAAAAAGAACAGGGAGTAAGTGAACCGCCAAGGCGCAAAGAACGCCAAGGATGCAAAGAAAGATTTGAACCGCCAAGGCGCCAAGGTCGCCAAGAGTAGAGACAAAGAATTGAACCACCGAGACACCGAGAGCGCTGAGG
>JAXLWC010000133.1:0-4421 GCA_046328675.1 Anaerolineae bacterium | reverse complement strand
AGAAGATGAGCCGCGCGAAACGGATGCCATTCCTGACGAACGGCTGAAGCTGATGTTTACCTGCTGTCATCCGGCGCTGGCCAATGACGCACAGGTCGCGCTGACGCTGCACACCCTCGGCGGTTTATCGACGGAAGAAATCGCCCGCGCTTTTCTCGTGCCTGTGGCCACGATGGCGCAGCGCCTTGTACGCGTGAAGCGCAAGATCAAGGCCACACAAATCCCCTATCGTATTCCTCCGGCTGACCTGCTGGACGAACGGCTGGATGCGGTGCTGTCCGTGATTTATCTGATTTTTAACGAAGGTTATCTCTCGACGGCGGGCGAACAGCTTATCCGCTGTGACCTGTGCGCGGAGGCGATACGGCTGGCGCGCGTGCTGGTCAGTTCGCCGCTGCTGCCGGACAACGCCGAAGCGTGGGGACTGCTGGCGCTGCTGCTGCTGCATGACTCGCGGCGTGGCGCGCGGCTGGATGCGGCAGGCGAGATGCGGGTGCTGCAAGAACAGGATCGCAGCTTATGGGATCGCGCGCTGCTGGACGAAGGGCTGGCGGCGCTGGAACACGCGGCGGCGCTGCGCAAACCGGGCGGCTATCAACTGCAGGCGGCCATCAGCGCGGTACATGCGCAGGCGGCCCACTATGAGGAAACGGATTGGAAACAAATCGCGGCGCTGTATCGCGAACTCTACAAACTCAATCCCTCGCCAGTGGTGAACCTGAACTGGGCGGTAGCGCTGGCCATGTCCGAGGGCTACGACTACGGCCTGCGCTTGTTAGACCAGCTTAACAGCTACCATGACATGAGCGCCTACGTGCCCTATCACGCGGCGCGCGCGGACTTGCTGCGGCGGCTGGGCCGCGCGGCTGAGGCGAAAGCGGCCTATCAGCAGGCGCTGACGCTGACCCAAAATCAGGCGGAACAGGCGTTTTTCCGGCGGCGGCTGGCAGAATTCAGCGCTTGAGTCGCCAAGGCACGCGCAGAAAATGACCTACAACGCCTTCAGCAGCACAATCTCCAGCGCTTCGCCGGGGAGCAGCAGCGCGCCCGCGTCGCGATAGCCCAGCTTACGATAGAAGTGCTGCGCGCTCTCGCTGGACAGCGTGGAAGTCATCACCTGTTTGTAACCCGCTGCGGCCATCTCGCGCTCCCAATGTTCGACAAGCTGCCTGCCGATTCCCTGCCCGCGATAGCTCTCTTCGACGAACAGCATGTTCATCATCGGTATCGAGTCCCAGAAGAAGCCGTAACGCAGCCAGCCGACGAACGCCGCCGGCGCTTTGGCGATGAGCACCTCCCCCGCCGCGATTTTCCGCTGCAAAACCTGTGTGCTGATGTGGTGGTCGTGGGCCACCAGATAGGGGTAATCCTGCTGCGTTGCTGTGCGAATCGTCATCATCATCACCCGCCATTTGTGAAATATAGAACAAGAAGATTGGATATAGCTGTTTTGTGCCGTCGCTGCGAACTCAGGCTACAATCATAAACCAGCGACTGAATGAGATTGAAGGTGATTTTTTATGGATGACACACAAAAGAAAAATATAGTGCAGCAGGCGTTGGAACAAGGCGCGGGCGTGTTACGGTTGACGCCGACGTGGGTGCCCAGATCGTTCTGTGTGCCGGGAAGACGGCTGCGGCTGCATCCCAACGATTTGTATGCATTGGGCGCGCATCGCGGCGGCATTGATGAGCGCTGGTTTTCTTCGACCACGCACGCCGATAACGGCCCCGGTACCCCTGACGACGAAGGGCTGAGCTATATTTTCAGCGAAGGTGGGAAGGTGACGCTGCTGGACGCGATGACGGCGATGGCCGAAGCGCTCATCGGCAAGGAAGCCATCGACAAATATGGCGGCTGGGTGATGTACAGCAAGTTTTTTGACAACATGTATGCGCTGCCGCATCACATCCACCAGAACGACGAATACGCCGCGAAGGTCGGCAAGCTGGGCAAGCCCGAAGCCTACTTCTATCCGGCGCAGTACAATTTCGCCCTGAATACGTTCCCCTACACCTTCTTTGGCTTTGAGCCGGGCACGACGATTGATCAGGTGGTGGACTGCCTGAAGCGCTGGAACGAAGGCGACAACGGCATTCTGGGGCTGTCGAAGGCGGATCGGCTGATGGTGGGGACGGGCTGGTATGTGCCGCCGGGAGTCCTGCACGCGCCGGGCACGTTATGCACCTACGAGCCGCAGCGCGCCAGCGATGTCTATTCGATGTGGCAGTCGCTGGTAGCCGATTACGCGGTGGTTGACCCCTCGAATCTGTGGAAGGATGTGCCCAAAGACCATCACGGCGATTACGATTACCTGATCGCCATGATTGACTGGGAGCGCAACATTGACCCCGACTTCAAGCAGAAACATTATCTGGAACCGAAGCCCGCGCACGCGGCGGAAGCCAGCGGCGACCAGGGCTATCAGGAAAAGTGGATTGTCTACGGCAACGAGTTCTTCAGCGCGAAGGAACTGACGGTGCTGCCCGGCAGAACGGTGACGGTGAAGGACAAGGGCGCGTATGGCTGCATCTGCGTGCAGGGTTACGGCAAGTTCAGCAAGTTCAACGTGGCCGCGCCGACGATGATTCGCTTCGGCCAGATGACGGAAGACGAGTTCTTTGTCACGCACAGCGCGGCGGCGGCAGGCGTCCAGATTACGAACCTGAGCGCGACGGAACCGCTGGTGATTCTGAAGCACTTCAATCCCGGCAACCCCGATATGCCGGGGATGTGAGGGTAAGTCGTTAGTCGTTAGCTGCTAGTCGAAGTCAAAAACAGAAGGCGATAGACGAGCAGTGGTGTTGACCCCACCCCAACCCTCTCCCGTGCATAAAATGGAGTGTAGTGACACACTGGCGGCGGGAGAGGGCTAAAAATGGGTTTGCCATGTGGAAAACTGCCTCCTGCCGGAACGTGTTGAGAAGACAGCGTTTTGAGGGTGGCTTTGAGGAAAAGCGTTATACACCTACCCTTGTAACCTAGCGAGTGCCAGCCGAAGGATATTGATCAGCCGATCCGTAAGTTTGGCCCACCAGCTTCAAATATTCCGTACTATCATAGCCAAAGTCGCGGTCATTGGTTACGAATTTAACCATGGACCAACCCCGTTCATGCTGTATCTCTGTTTTCGTATCTATAGACATCAATTCATGATCACGCGTTTCGGTGGTCTTAAGGGTATCTGCGCGGGCATACAACTTTTCGCCGACCTCAAGGTTGCCTAGAAACTGATTTGTCTCGGTGTGAATCGAGGTTACGTTGATGACTTCATAGAGTTCATACAGTACCTGGTTGTTGTTCTCGCTCATGTTGTAGGGACCTCATTAGCATCAGATAATAAACGGGTTGGTTATTTACAGCGGCCTGTGTCGTTCGTTGTTCGACCCACCGGACTTCAAACTCAGGGAGTAGGAGGTAAGCCAGAGGCGAATGTACAGGACAGACTTCTGTCCGCAAGGGTATGGCTCATAGGCGTTGCCGCTGCATGAGTGGGTGATGCTGCCAGCATTGTTTGCGATTTCCAGTTCCATTTCCAGTCAATTTGAAGCCACCGTCAGCATAATGCCGATGCGTGACGGGTCGCGCAGGAACAAGCCTTCGGGACGTTGTTCGACCTCAATGCCTGCGTCGCGCACACGCTTAGCCACTTCATCACGTTCGGCGGCGCTCGGCAGTTCGATGCTGTACCACTGCAAGCTGAGGGCATCCGGCGACGGGAAGCCGCTGCCCATCGCACAGGCGATGTGGTGATGGTAGCCGCCTGCCGAGAGCATCGACATAAACGTGCGGAAACGCGTCACGACATCAAAGCCGATGATGTCGCGGTAAAAGGCTTCGCTGGTGGGGATATGCAGGGCGTGGATGTGGATGTGCCCCATGCGCGTGCCCGCTGGCAAACCGCGCCAGCCGGGACGTGTGCTGTCCAGTTCCTTGAGGATCGCTTCGGTGTTCAGCGTGGTCGTGCCGATTTTCAGTTCGCCATCGGGGTATTCCCAATCCTCGCGCGGGCGATCCCAGTAGATTTCGACGCCGTGTCCGTCCGGGTCACCCAGATACACCGACTGGCTGACGTAATGCTCGGACAAGCCCTGTACAGGCGTGCGCGACTGGGCGTAATGCATCAGCACCTGCGCCAGCGCCAACTGTGTGGGCACCACGATGGCGAAATGATACATGCCCTTCTCATGTTCCAGTGGGCGTGCGTCGGGCGTTTCGATCAGCGTGAGGAATTCGCTGTCCGGCGCGCCAAGATACGCGCGATTCTCGACGCAGCGATGCAGCGTCAAACCGATGGTGTACTGGTAAAAACGCAGCGCGTTCTTGAGATTGGAGACGGTGAGGGCCACCGCGCCAATACGAGTGTTAGGGTTCAGCCGATCAGACATAGGTTGAAATCACAGTTTCGCGTCATCAGTTC
>JAXLWC010000132.1:0-4551 GCA_046328675.1 Anaerolineae bacterium | reverse complement strand
AATCTGCGTAATCATCTCCGGGATGTATTTGGGCTGGTGCGAAAAATCGGCGTCCATCTGGATGATGTAATCCGCGCCCATGCTGATGGCTTTCTTGAAGCCCGCCACATACGCAGGGCCAAAGCCGTTCCGTTCCTTGCGGTGTAGCACATTCACCTGACCGGGATAGCGCGCCGCCAGATCATCCGCGACCTTGCCTGTGCCATCCGGCGATTCGTCATCGACAATGAGCACTCCCAGCCCCGCCACGCCCAACGCAAGGAGCGCTTCGACCATCTTCTCGATGTTCTCGATTTCGTTATACGTGGGGATGACGATGATGGTTTTTGACATATACAAGTCCTGTTCAGCGGGACATTAATGAAGATGCCCTTAATGAATTTAATGAACTTTTACTACTATACAACCAAAAATGCTGATTGGAATCCTCAAGATTGGGGAAAAACGTTGACAAAAGGGGGAATTGGATGCCTGTTGAGGTGATTCGTTGGGCGGCGCTGCTCTTGTGGCTGTTCTGGATCATACGTTACTGGGGCGGCGGCACGGCGGCGGTGTCCTCGCTGGAGCATTCCGGTTCGCGCGCCGACACGCTGCTGATGCTGGCAATCGCTGTCGGGACTCTGCTGCTGCTGGGCACGGGCGCGGCGCTTAGCGTGGGCTGGTGGACGCTGCCTGCGTGGGGCGGGGAAGTGCTCGGCCTGCTGCTGCTGTTGTGCGGTGTTGCCGGAACATTTTACTGTCGTGGTTATCTCGGACGCCTGTGGACGGCGGAAGCCTCGCTGCAACAGGAACACCAGCTTGTGGACAGCGGCCCCTACAGCGTCGTGCGTCACCCGATTTACACGGCGGCCTGCGTGTTGTACGGCGGCACAGCACTGGTATTTCCGGCGTGGTGGAATTTGCTGGCGGCAGGTATAGTCATCATCAGTTATGGCCTGAAAGCGCGCCTGGAAGATTATTTCCTGGCCGCCAATCTTTCCGGCTACGACGCGTATCAGGCGCGGGTGCGCTGGCGTTTGCTGCCGCGCGTGTGGTAGGGAGCAGCCTCAATGACCATCAAACGGCGTGACAGCGGCCTGTTTTACGAAGATTTTATCGTGGGTGATATTTACGAACATGGCCTGGGGCGCACCGTAACCGATGCCGATAACATCTGGTTCACGCTCATCACCATGAACAACAATCCCATTCACTTCGACAAAGCCTACGCCGCGAAAACCGAGTTCCAGCGCCTGCTGGTGGATTCGACCTTTACGCTGGCGCTGGTCACGGGCTTGTCCGTCAATGATTTGTCGCGCAACGCCATCAACCTCGGTTGGGATGAAGTGCGCCTGCCTAACCCCGTCTTCGAGGGCGACACGATTTACGCCCGCAGCGAAATCCTCAGCACGCGCGAGTCCAAATCACGCCCACAGATGGGCATTGTGACCGTCAAAACGACAGGCTATAACCAGAATGACGCCGTCGTGATGGAGTTTAAGCGCACCATCATGGTCTACAAGCGCAGCGGCGCGCCATCGTAAACAAGCGACGAAACGAGGGAAATGATGCACAGCGATCAGACTCCTTTTCGCACAGGATGGTGGGCAGCCGATCTGGGCGAAACACGCCCCTGCGAGTCCACCTACTGCTTTTCAGATTACGCCGCGCTGCCGCCGCTGGATACCACGCTGCTGGACGGCGAATTTGCCTGGCTGCCCGCGCTGGATGAACGCACCGACAGGATGATGGCAGTCCATCGTGAACAGCGCTCGAAGAAGCTCAGGCAGCGCCTCGACACGCTCACGGCACAGGCGGCGCAGCTTGGTTTGACGCTGCCGCCCGCGTTCGTCAGGTTTATGGCTTCGCCAGTCCTGCAAGACCGCGTGCCCTCGTGTACCGCCTGTTACTACGACCTGCCCGAAAAAATCGTCAAAAGCACGGCCAGCGACGATGGCTATTTCCTGCGCTTCCTGAACGATCAGCAGGATGTGCTGCTGTGGTTTTTGTATCTCGATACGAAGGGCAATCATTGTGTGGTTGTCTCGGATTTGATGTACGATGACGAGGCGGGCTTTAAGCAGTGGGCCGAAGGCTCGCAGTACAGCATGAGCGAACTCACGGTGGGCCATACCTTTTTCTGCGCACCGGATTTCGAGTCCTGCGTTTACCGCTTCTGGATAGAAAACACCATCTGGTTTGCGCTGAACGAAGGCGTTGGCGCGCTGGACGACTCGCAGCGCAAATATATTGAACATTACCGGAAATAAAGGATAAGGCACGGATGGCACGCAAATTTCAACTGTTCAACGTTTACGGTCTGCGGGTTAGCGCTTCGATGGGTGGGGTATTGGCATTTCTGGCAATCTGGCTGCTTACCGCAGTCATCGCCGCTGCGCTGATTCAACTGCCGCTGCTGGACAGCATCATCGGCGGTTTCCTCGCGGCGCTGCTGCATTACGTCAGCGACATGCTGCACCAGTTGGGTCATGCCGTCGCCGCGCGCCGCACCGGGCACCCCATGTCCGGCGTCTACTTCTGGGGGATTTTCGGCGCGTCCCTCTACCCCAAAGACGAAGGCGAACTTCCCGGACGGGTTCACATCCAGCGCGCGCTCGGTGGCCCGCTGGCCAGCTTCGCCGGAACGATTGTAGCCGGGCTGCTGCTGGCCCTCGTCAGCGCGGGCGGGCTGTTGTGGTGGCTGCTGCTGTTTACCTTTGTCGATAATCTGCTGGTGTTCGCCCTCGGCGCGCTGTTCCCTATTCGGCTGGGCGATTTCGTCACCGACGGCGCGACCATTTTGTACTGGCGTTCCCGTCTATAACCTGTCCCATAGGGCCAGTTATTCCGCCGCATCCGTATCAAGGACGCGCTAAGAACGCCGCAGTATTGATGCATTCTCATGGTAAACATCGCCCGTTCCGAGCCTGTTCCCCCTCTCCCGCGCCACATACGTTCCCTGCCGCAAACACTTTGCGCAGTGGGAGAGGGGGCTAGAGGGTTTACAAGGGTAGGTTTTTAACGCTCCACCAGACAGCCACCTTCAAAACGTCGCCTTCTCAACGCCTGCTCACGGCAACCACTCGTCCACCCGAACCTGTATTTCGCCCCTCTCCCGCCGCGTACATCCCCCTACGTTCAACTTGATGCACGGGAGAGGGGTTGGGGTGAGGTCTGCACGAACGTTCAACCGTCTGTCTTTTCACTCCCTTAATTACCTACCCTTGTAAAGGGGTTGGGGTGAGGCCAAACGCGCCCATTCGCCCACCTGCCTTTCCGTTCCATAAAATACCTACCCTTGTAAACTCACAACCCTGACATTGTTTGTATTCCCTAACCCATCCTAACCGACTTCCTTTTTAGAATCGCTTTTTGACCACTGTGATTTTGATGAACATCCCAATCCACCTCGCCATCAATTTCCGCAGCATCCCCGATCAATTCGATCAACCATTCCGTCATTTCGCGCCACCTCAAAATGTTGGGTTTGCCTTTTCCAATCGCTTCTAACCCTTAGCTTTGAGCCACGAAAAACAAAAAGGGAGCCTGTCGCCCCCTTGATGTACATCTTGCGTTGTGCTGCTTAGGCGTTGACGACCTGCGTGCCTGCCAGCAGATCATGCCAGCCGCGCCCATCGGCATCTATCGCCGCCCAAATCCAGCCGATCAGCGCAATCGCCGTATTGATGACATAGCCCAGGCAGCGCACCACCGCATCCGCCCAGGTCAGTTCCGCCCCGTTGACCTTCACCACCCGCAGATGCATCAGCATCTTGCCCGGCGTCTGGCCGTTGTAGCGCGTCCAGAAGAAGCCGTTGTAGGCCACCGTCAGGATGAAACCACCGACGCCGCCGAGGTCAACGCGCCCGATGATTCCCGCGAAAATGCCAGTTACGATGCCGATGAGAAATGTGTCAATGAAGATCGCGATTGCGCGCGACGTGATACTTGCCTTACCCATAGTTAGCTCCTCATGTTGTTTTTAGCGCGTGGCGCAACTCTCACCACGCAGGTTTGTGCCAGTTTGTCGTGGATGCCCTGTCGTTCCGCATCCACCAGAATCCACAGCCAGCCCAGGTTCAGCAGCACGCTGTTGACCACGTAGCCCAAGCAGCGTACCACCGTGTCCGCCCACAGCATCGCGCTGCCGTCCTTCTTGACGACGCGGATGCCCGCCAGCATTTTGCCCGGCGTCTGGCCGTTATAATGCGTCCAGAAGTAGCCGTGATACAGCACCAGTTCCACCAGCAGCAGCGCGCTTGCCGAGCCAAGATACGGCGTGCCGAACACCCGAAAGATGATGCCTGTGATAAAGCTCAGGATGAAACCGTCGATCAGCCAGGCGATGAGGCGTCCGGGATAGCTGGCCAGTTCCATGCTTATTCCTTCACGACGTAGGTTTTCGCCAGCTTATCGTGCAGTCCCTGATAATTGCTGTCGAACAGTGCCCACAGCCAGCCGATGCCCAGAATGGCGTTGTTTATCAGGTAGCCAATCGAGCGCAGCACGGCGTCCGCGCCTCTCAGCGAGGTGCCGTCAGTTTTGACCACGCGAATGTGCGCTGCCGATTTC
>JAXLWC010000131.1:0-4834 GCA_046328675.1 Anaerolineae bacterium | reverse complement strand
CCACCAGCACCTGTAAACGCATGATTTCTGACGCCAGCGCGTCAATCTGGGCCTGTTCGTCGTGAATGGCTTTTTCGACGTTTTCACGGCGGCGCTGCGAGGCTTCCAGCGAATCGTGTAAATCCGGCAGGGCGCTCACCGCAAGCTGCAAGCGATTGTAGCGCACCTCATACTCGCGATACTGCTGCATCTGCTGGCGGGCAGCGTCGTGCGACGTTGGGTCATAGCCCAGTTCAAGGCGCTGCACTTCAAGCTGTTCCAGCCGGGCGCGGGCTTCCAGCGCATAATCGCCGCGTTCGATCACATCACGAACCGAGTGCAGCAGCAGATGGGTTTCGTCAATCGCTGAAGCGGCTTTTTGGGCGGCGTCGTACTGCGCTTGCAGTTTGCCCGCCTGCTCAATCAACGGACGCAGACGCTTGAGTTCTTCCTCGAAGCGCTTGACTTCCTCTTTGTACTCGCTGATTTGCTCAGACACGCGCATGGTGCTGTTCTGGTTATCGCGGTAGTTGGTGCGATGCGTCTCCAATTCCACGCTTAACTGCTCAATCAGTGCGTGACGGTGTTCCTCATCTAACGGCTGACCACAGAGGGGGCAGAGCGCGCCTTCGGTCTTTTCGAGGGTTTCGACTCGTTCGCGCAGTTTTTTGCCTTCGGGAGTCATCGCCTGGTTGGCGGCTTTCATTTCGGCGCGCTGGGTTTCCAGCACCAGAATCTGTTCATTGAGCGTATCACGCTGATTTTCCAACTCCTGCAACGCGCTGACTTCTTCGCTGACCTGCGTCAGTGCGCCTTCGTCGGCGTTGTCAATCGTGCGTTGAAGTTCGTTAATGCGCGCTTCGTAGCCGCTGGACTCGTTCTCCAACTGCGAGCGCTCGAAATCAATCTGCTTTTCCAGTTCGTGGCGCTGCTCATCCATTTCGCGCAGAAGCCGCAGTTTATCGCCCAGCGCATGATCAGCATCACGCGCGTCCTGAAGCTGGCGATAGCCTTCCTCGATGGTGGCACGCTCGTCGATGTCTGTCTGATATTCGGCGATGCGCTGCTCTTTCTGGGCGATTTCGGCATGAACGCTGTCAAGGTCTTTACGATAGCTGCGGATACGACTTTCGCCTTCTGACTGCCGATTACGCGTATTTTCCAGTTCACGCGGGGCATACTCCACTTCCGCCAGCCGTTCCTCTGCCGCTTTCAGCATGGTCTGGGCTTCGGCGTGCGCGGTCTTGTCGCGTTCAAGGTTAGCCTTAAGCGCAGGCTCGCGCTGTAATTCCATGTCAATATCGGCGATGCGCGACTGGATCACCTTAAGGTCGCTTTGCACGGTCTTCAGGCGATCCTTGGTGGTTTCTTCGTACTGCTCCCACTGCGCCAGCCCCAGAATATCCGCCAGAATTTGTTTGCGCTGCGCCGGGGCTTTAGTGGTGAAAGCGTCGGCTTTGCCCTGCTGCAAAAAAGCTGAGTGGACAAAGGTCTCATAATCCAGCCGCAGCAGAGAGTTGATGCGTTCCTGCGTGGCGCGTATCGAAGGTTCGGAACGCGTTTCCAGCGTGCCATCAGAGTGAACAACGAACAGGTCAAGACGACCTTCGCCGCCGCGCCTGCGCGAACGGTGACGGATGACGCGGTATAAGCCGCCTTCCTGCTCAAAGTCGAGACGCACATACATTTCCTGCTCGCCGAGGTGGATAAGCTCTTCATCACGGCGGGCGCGTGCCTTGCCCCACAGCACCCACGTAATCGCGTCCAGCAGCGAAGACTTGCCCGCGCCGTTGTTCCCGGTGAGGCAGGCGAGGTGAATGCCCTCGAAGCGCACAGCATCAGGCGCGCGGTAGGCCAGGAAGTTTCTAATTTCTAGGAGGATTGGGAGCATAGTAGAGTCTCAAACAGAATGTTCGACCTTTAATGGGTTTCGCGGACATCACTCGACGGCGGTAGTCTCAAGGATTTCCTGTGCAAGCTGCATCAATTCGTCGCGGCGTTCGGGCGTGACTTCCTTGCTGACAAAGTAGCGCTCTAACAACTGCAAGTGGCTCATGCCTTCGGGGCTGCCGCCAAGGCGCGCGCGCGACGGCTGCTCAACTTCTTTGCGCAGCGGCGCGATAGAATGCACATCAGCGCGGCGCAGCGCCTCGCGCACGGCGGTTTCGTTGAGACGGCTTTCGCTTTCGGGCGTTAGCTGCAAGATGACTTTGACGACGCTGCCGACAAGGTGATGTTTTTCCACCAGCCGAATCACTTCGTCGGTGGGATTATTGCTTTGGCGCAGATCAGCGCGCAGCGTGATGAACTCGCGCGCGTTCATCTGGATAAACTTCCAATGGGTCTTGTTGCGCTGCAATTCCACCCAGCAGAAGCCTTTGGGATCGCCCGCCTCGCCGAAGTCAATACGTTCGATACTGCCGCTGTAAACCACAGGCGGCACATCCTGGCGCCCTTCGGTAAGGTTCTGATGTTTGTGGATATGCCCCAGCGCCACATAATCCCAGCGTGGGTCCGCCAATGACGACGGCAGTACCTGCACATCACGGCCTAACATGATGCTGCGCTCACTGCCCAGCAGCGCGCCGTTGACGGTGAAGTGGCCTGTCAGCAGGCGCGGCATATCATACTGATCGGCATCGGCGGCGAGGTCGTCCAGAATCTGCGTAAGTACGCCCTGCAACTGCGCGTCAGTTTCGGCAATCGTCGTGCCGGAGGTGCTCATCTTTTCCAACATGCGCGAGCGAATGGGATACGGCGCTGCGCCAACGGCTAAGGGGCCGCGTTTGGTTTCAATGACTTTGAGTTCATAATCATCGGCTACCCACACATTCGGCACCGCCAGCGTATCGTAAATCTCGATGCTGGAAGCTTTGAGCGTGCTTGGCGGCAAATCGTGGTTGCCCACCAGCAGCACAACAGGCGCAAGCTCCGACAAATCACGCACGCGGTGAGCAAATTCACGCTGAAAGGTCGGGTTGGGCGCGCGCGTCTTAAAGGCGTCTCCGGCGAAGATCGTGATGTCCACATCATTGTCTTTGGCGTATTCGTACATTTCGTCCATACGCCGCACAAAATCCACCACGCGCGTATTTAGGCCTGTCGCCGGGTCGGTTCTGCCGTAGTTTTCCATGCCGATGTGGGCATCCGCAAAATGAAGGACACGAATAGGTTGTGACATAAAGGGTTATGGTTTCTTCACGTTTACCAGATGCAAGCGTCCAATTCCGCTTGCTATTATAATCGAACACATGTATTTGTGACCAACCCGTCGGAGGAAGCGCCATGATAGTGACGCGACAGCGACTCGAAGAAATTGAAGCCGCCACCCTTGCCCCTTATGCCATCCTGAGCAAAGACAGCCGGGGACGGCGGCATCACGACCACGAACCCAAATATCGGACGGCCTTTCAGCGTGACCGTGACCGCATTGTGCATTCGGCGGCCTTTCGCAGGCTCGAATACAAGACGCAGGTGTTCGTCAATGATGAGGGAGATTATTACCGCACCCGGCTGACGCACACGCTGGAAGTCGCGCAGATTGGACGTTCCCTGGCGCGCACATTCGGCGTCAACGAGGATTTGGTCGAAGCCATCTGCCTGGCGCATGACCTGGGACATCCGCCGTTCGGCCATGCCGGAGAAGGGATTCTCAACGCGCTGATGCATGACCAGGGCGGCTTTAACCACAATCACCAGAGCTACCGCGTGGTGACAGAGCTGGAAGCGCGCTATCCCCAGTGGACAGGCTTGAACCTGACTTATGAAACGCTGCTGGGAATCGCCAAACATGAGACGGATTACGACATCAGCTTTATCGTGGGGCTGGATGGCGAACTGCGCGGCAGCGTGGAAGCCCAGATCGCCAACATCGCTGATGAACTGGCCTACAATGCACACGATCTGGATGATGGGTTAGCCTCGGATTTGCTGACGCCCGATCATTTGAATGAACTGGGCATCTGGCGGCTGATGTGCGAACGGCTGGAATGGTCGGGCAGCGTCTTAAGCGAAATTGACCGCCATCGTTTTATTCGTGAAATCGTCGGGCTGGAAGTTGACGATGTGATTCAGGAGACGAGCCAGCGCCTGCTCCAGCTTAACCCGCAGACACCAGAGGACATCCAGCGCCATAAAGACAACGTCGTCAATTACAGCGGCAAACTGCACGCGATGAACCACGAACTTAAAAGTTTTCTTTACGAGAATATGTACAGCCATTTCCGCGTAATCCGCATGGCGAAGCGCGCGCAGCACTTTCTGGAAGAAATCTTTAAAAGCTACATTGCTGAGCCGCGCCAGCTTCCCAAAGAATATCAGGCAAAGATAGCCAACGAGGGCAAATACCGCGTCGTGGCCGATTACATCGCCAGCATGACCGACAGAAGCGCACTGTTGGAATATCGTAGGTTATTCGACCCCTTGATGCGCCCGTAGTTCAGTTATAATAGTGTGGATGTGGCGTAGGGGCGCAGTTGTGTCCCTACCGTAAGGTTTACATTCGAGGGGATATACCCGCATGTCGAGCGATACCGTACTCAATGGACGATACCGTCTGGTGGCGCAGCAGGGTGCTGGCGGCATGGCCGTGATTTACAAGGCTGTCGATTTGTCGTTAGGACGCACCGTTGCCGTCAAAGTGCTGCGTCCCAGCCTCACCAATGACCGCGCTTTTCTGGATCGCTTTCGCGAGGAAGCGCGCGCCGTCGCCAACCTGTCGCACCCCAATATCGTGACGGTTCACGATTTTGGCAACGAGGGACAGGCCTACTACATCATCATGGAGTTCATTGAGGGGCAAAACCTCAAGGAAATTATCAAGACCTTAGGCGCGCTGCCCATTGACCGCGCGCTG
>JAXLWC010000130.1:0-4962 GCA_046328675.1 Anaerolineae bacterium | reverse complement strand
AGTGTTGAGAATCTCATCATGGGAAGGCTGCATGAGCGATCTGGAACAATTGGCAGGACTGGCGAAGATCATCTGGGAAGACCCACAGACGGGTGACAGACAGGAATTCGTGCTCACCGAAAACGCGACGGCGACTATTGGGCGCGCACCAGAAAATGACATTTGTATCCCGGAACAGCATGTTTCACGCAGGCACGCGGTCATCAGCTACCGCGATGGCCTGTTCATGATTACCGACCTGAACAGCGCGAACGGCACGTTCATCAACGATGAGCAGATTACCGAACCTTTCCCGCTGGCGTCCGACGACATCATCCGCTTATACGTGCCCGTGCTGATCTTTTCGGCGGCGGTAACGGAGGAAGATCAGGAACGCGCCGAGGAAGAAGGTCGCCTGATCCTCGCGGCGCAGAGCACGGGCAAAGGCCGGCTGATTATCACCAACGGGCCGCAGGAAGGGCACAGCATCCCCCTGCTGCTGAAAAAGGTCACGGTTGGCCGCGCCACCAGCAACGCCACCTGGGAAATCGGCTTGCAGGACCCTTCGGTTTCGCGCCCGCACGCCTGGCTGGAACTGGTCGATAATACATGGACGGTGTTTGACATGGGTAGTTCCAACGGCACGTCGGTCAACGGCGAAGCGGTGGACGACAAAGGGCACGCGCTGCGCGATGGCGATACCGTCGGTTTCGGGGGCACGCTGGCGCTGTTCCGCACGGGGTAACCCCTCCTCTCAGGCGTTGCGCTTGAGAATCAGGTGCAGCGGGTCTTTGTGGTCGGCATTGTTGTCCACTTCCATCACGTTCTGGGCATAAACCGAGGCCAGCGCGAAGCTGTCATCAATGCGCGTGGCCTTTTCCAGAATAATATCCAGCGGAATCGTGCGCGGGCGGTAGATATTGCGCAGGATGACTTTGGTCAGCATACACTTCACGTACACCAGCGAAGTCGTATAGCCTGCGGCGCGTGCCTGCCGGATACAGCCCACCAGTTCCTCAGCATTTGCCCCTGTGCCTTCCAGCACCCAGTTCCCCCGACAGCGTGCCAGCGCCGTGTTGAACATGTGCATGGCGATGGCTTTGGACCAGGCGTGAACCAGATGCGGCTGGCGCGGGTTGTAATCGGGATGCAGCGCCTTGATGCGATCCGCGTCAATCCAGCCGTGTTCCGGTAGATAGCGGCTGATCCAGGTCGATTTCCCGGCAGCGGGCAGGCCCATGACGAAGACAATTTCGGGTGCATCAGACAAAGCTAACATGACAGCATCCCCTTCGCAGGATGAGTAAACCAGCGCTACATCGTGTGCTTGGACTCCGTTATGTGCGTTATGTGGTTGTGATGTTGTTGGACATCGTTGAACTATCCTCATCCTATGAGGAAAGTTAAAAAAACATAACCCCCGTTTGTGGGGGGTATACTTAGCCGACGCCTAACCGCTTTTTCCGTCAGGTCAAAACGCCGCAATAATCACCCAACAGGGGGACTAACGGACTATGCCCGCACCACCCTGATTTGTTCCGCGATACCGAACAGGTCGCATCCGTCGATGTCGTCTCGCTGGAGCAAGGGGTACAGCGTTTTCTGTCGCAGCAGCGCCCGGAGATGGCCCAGTGGTACCAGTTGGCGGCCAAACTGAGCGCTGGTTAATTCAGGTCGGCGTGTTGATGGCGGCGCACGATGCTCATCGCCTGCTCAAGCGTATCGGCAAAGCTGTAACGATTCAGAAATCTGTGATTGAGCAGATGGAAAGAATCCATCAGCGCGTGAACGACGCGGTTGCCCACAAAAACGATGGTATCAAGGTTGTCATTAGCCCGTATTGAACTCACACGCATCTGCGTCAGGAAATGCGGCGGCAGTTCACGCGTGCAGGTAAAGTCGAGAATGACATCGAAGGGTTTCTTTGAAATCGGGGTTTGCTCTATATCGGCTTGCAAATGTTGATAAAACTCGTCCCAGGTCCACTGTGCGTCAAACTTCCAATAACGGATACCGTTATCCAGGTCAAGCCACATGGTTTGAATATTGTTCATGTTGCGAGGTATGATTCTTTCTAAAGATTGAGACTGTGATGGAGGCAACTAACGCGGGTTACTAACATTACTTTCATTATCTATACGTTTTTCGTTTTAGCAATTGCCAGCTTGTAAATATTGTGCAAATTATCTGACTCAGGCAGGATTGCCTCCCGCCCCATCAGCCAATGGGGGTTTCATCTTTCACCCGATCCTGCTCGATGAGGGCCAGCGCTTCGTCCATCGTCCTGACGAACACACAACGTCCGGTGAACGCCTGATTCAGCGGATAAAATGACGACAGCAGCGCCTGAATATACGGCGTACTGATAATGATGATGATACCAAAGTTATCCGCCCTGTTTTCGGCGACGATACGACTGTTGGAAAACAGATTCTCCGGGAACTTTCGCGTTTCCAAGAAATCCACAATCAAATCTATGCGTCCATAATTGAGCATCAGCCCACGCGGTTCGGGCATCATCTGGCTGTATACTTCCTGCCACGTCCACTCCGCTTCAAATTTCCAGTAACGGATGCCTTTTTCGACATCCAGCCAACTTATCCTGACGCCCATCGTTAACCCTGTTCTCATATACAGCCCATCCTATTGTACAAAGGATTAAGCCCACGAAGCGTTAAGTTTTTGTGCCTGCATCACCACAACGGGTCATCATGCATCGGCAGCTTTTTCGGCGGGTTAAAGTTCACCATCGTCAGCAGCAGCCCCCAGACCCACGACGTGACGAACGTGAGCAGGAACAGCGCCGCCCACGCCAGCGGATATTTCCAGCGCGTATCGCGTTCAGCATGGAAGCTGTCGCGCACCAGAAAAAACGCCAGCGCCATCGTCGAGCCGTAAGCCAGCGCTACGAACGCCCAGAACACTAGACCGATAGGCATCGCCGCCAGCCCCGCTAAAAAGATTTTCCCCTGCTGCTCAATGAAGATGCCATAGAAACCCGTCGTCAGGAACACTTGCAGCGTATTGAAACGGTAGCGCCGCAGCATAAGCCACCACGTCAGCCACCACGCCGCGTACACGCCGACGCCCATTATCAGGTCAGGAATCAACTGCGGGTGAAACAACGCCGGGTTCGAGTCATTCCTGAGGTAATTGTCCAGCCACGCGCCGCATTCCAGCACGAGCGTACACAGCGCCGTCGCCAGCAGCAGCCGCAGCCAGGGCGCGCCTTTTATCGGAAGCCGCCAGCCGCGCAGGTACGCCAGCACCAGCAGCGGGTACGGCAGCAGCACCGGGGAACTGAAACAGCCGATCAGCACCAGCACCCCGCTGAGCGCAAACAGGAGTTTTGCGGGACGCGACATCGCCACCACCTTTCACTGGCGCTTATACGCAAATTAGGCGGCATGGGTTTCGCGTCCTGCACTCAGCCGCGCACCACATGTCCCTGTCGTCTGTTTGCCCTCGGAATCGAATATAAGCGAAGCGGCAGGGTTGGGGATGTGGGGATAAACGAACGTCTGTTGTTCACCTGAGTTCGGGGTAATCCGTAAGCAATCTTATTTCTTTGACGGGGTGATAAACCTAAACTCACAGGTGAAGACAGCGATACATGGCATTCCGCAGGGCAACTTCACGCGGGTCATTGATGAGATAATAGTCCATGCGATTCATGGCATAGGCAAAAGCAAGTTCATGTTTCGGATCGGCAAAAGCGAAGGAGCCGCCCGCGCCCGGATGACCAAATGCCGACTCGCTGCCGAACGGCGCCTGCCGAAAAGGTTTAATATAGCCAAGTGAAAAATTTGTAGGGGTGCGCAGTACCATATCGAAGTTCCCGCCCGATGGCGGTTGTGCGGTTTGAGACAGCGCCGCCAGCGTATCCTGACGAATTCCCAGTGTTTTTCCGCCCGTCGCAAGTTCACTGTACGCTTTAGCGATGTCGCGTACCTGACCGATGCCATTGACAGAGGGGATTTCCAGACGATGTACCTCACGATTGTTGAAGCCGCCGCGAAAGGTCGGATTCGTCAGCGTGCGCATAATCAGCGAACCCGGTGTGATAAATGCCAGCAGGGCAGCAGGGGGTATCTTGTGCAGATTGAAAAGATATTGCGACTGCTGTTGTTCATGAATCGTCGCGATGCGGGACGCCGGGACATCATCCGGCAGCCCGATATAAAACTCTAGCCCCAACGGTTTTGCGACTTCATCGCGGAAGTATTGACCGAGCGTGCGCTGCTGTGGGTCAACCTGGCGGATGAGTTCACTTTCGTAAAAGCCGAGCGAAAAAGCATGATAGCCGTGCCGCGTTCCCGGCTCCCACGCGGGTTTCTGCTGTGCGATTATCCGCGAGACCGTCTCAACATCGCCCATGTTATCGACATTCAACGACTCATCAATGGCGCATAAGCCCGCTTGATGCGAAAGAAGCTGCCGTACTGTGATGTTCGCTTTGCCGTTTTGCGCGAACTCGGCCCAATAGGTGCTTACTTTTTCATCGTAATCGAACAAGCCGCGTGCATGTGCCACCGCTACCGCTACCGCTGCAACGCCTTTTGTTGTCGAAAAAACCAGTATCAGCGTGTCTTCTTCCCAACGAAGCTGCTTTTCCACATCGCGATAGCCGCCCCACAGATCGACGACCTTCTCACCTCGATAATAGATCGCGCAGGCTGCCCCCAACTCACGCCGCTTCGCGAAATTACGCTGAAATTCTTGCTCAACGAGTTCAAAGCCGGTAGCAACTGTCCCTTGAATCAAAGGTGGGTGGGTTTGCATAGCCTACTCCTTTGTTCATATCATGGCAGGATATTCAACCATACAAGCGAGACGAAGAAGGTGAGAACTTTATCCCGAACTGAGTTGAGTTATTTGAACTCAACGGTTGTCAGGTCGAACGCCGGGCCGTCGGTACACACCAGCTTATCTTCCATGCCTTGCAGCTTGAGCGCGCAGCACCAGCACGCCCCCACGCCGCAG
>JAXLWC010000013.1:0-100669 GCA_046328675.1 Anaerolineae bacterium | reverse complement strand
TTCGCTGACCGAGCGTGAGATGGAAGTGCTGCGGCAGTTGGCGCAGGGCAAGACCAACAAGGAAATCGCTGACCTGCTGGTGGTGAGCGAGGAAACGGTCAAGACGCACGTGGGCAATATTCTGACGAAGCTGCAACTGGCACACCGGATGCAGGCGGTGCTGTACGCGCTGAAGCAGGGGTTGATTTCGCTGGATGAGGTGGAGTTGTGAGAGCGATGAGCAACGAGCGATGAGCAATGAGTGAAATACAAATGCAGAATTCGGAGTGAACCGCCAAGACGCCAGGTACGCCAAGAACAAAGAAGACGATTGAACCGCCAAGACGCCAAGTACGCCAAGAGAGTAGAGACAAAGGCAAAATTGAACCACCGAGGCAGCGAGGACACCGAGAGCAGAGAAGAGGATTGACCCGCGAAGGTTGGGGGTTGGGTACAACAGCGCTGAAGTGGAAGATTAGGGTGTAAAGTCTGTGATGGGCTTCAGCGTCAACCCTTCGGCTGTCGCGGCGCGGGTTTGGGGTTGGTCAACGGTGATGAGGGGATAGTTGGAGCGTTTAGCCAGGGCGACATAAACCGCATCGTAGATGGCCAGTTGATGCCTGAGTCCGATTTGTAACGCGCTGTTCAATACGCTTTTGGTGGGAACGCGCTTCAGAGGCAGCGCACGTAAATCGCGCAAAGTTCTCTCTGCCTGCTGCTGTGACATCCCTTGAAAACGGACTTGTTTCCAAATAACGTTGGTGCATTCCAGCAGACAAAATTCGGGGACAACTAAGACATCGCCTGAAGCCAGTTGGGAAAATAAGACCTGGGCGTTCGGCGTAAATTGCCCTCGAATGATTCGTTCCACTACGACGCTGGCATCGACAAGATAGGTTGACATTAACTATCCCGATCTTCGCGCAGCAGCTCCAAAGATGATTTTGCACCTGGAGGGGGTGTCCACATGTTCTCATCAATTGAAGCCAACACCTCAGTTAAAGTGCGCGTATCAGGTTCCTCGTCGGGGAAAAATTCATCCTCGTTGATTTCAAACTCACCGAACAAGCGTTTGAGCCGTTCATCCACCGTCTCGTTAATTAAGCGCTTGAGTTCTTCCAGCGTCATGTTTCCAATGGTCGTCATAGGTGGTTACTCCTGCTGATGTAAGCTTATTTTACACCATCTCAATCAGGGCTGGTGTACGGCTTCTCAGAATGTTTGGCTTTGTCCGGGTTGTTCGATGATTTCGCCGTCGTTGCCGATGGTGTAGTGTTCGGGTAGGGCAGTGATTGGCGTTCAGCTTGCGCTGGCTTTTCCTCGTGCCGGGCAAGTAGTGAATATCGTCTGCGGCGCATTCGTAAGTCTGTGAACAGTATGAGCAGCAGCACCGTTCCAAATCCAACCGCCGCACAGCTATACATCCCCAGACGCGAGAACTCCACATCGCTCAGCAGATGCAGCCGATCCAGCGCCAGCAGGGTGACGGGTAACAGCAGCAGCAAAAAGCCCACAAGGTAAAATGGATGCCACTTGAGGCGTTCGAGTTCGCTTCTTCCGTGCTGTGAGTGGGTTTAGGTTTGGTCATAGACAACCGTCAGTGCGGGTGCGGCTTTTTCGAGCGTTTGCGCGCTGGGTTGAGTTCCACGATTTGTCCGTCGTCGCCGATGGTGTAGTGTTCGGGAATGCCTTGTCCATCTTCAAGTTGATGAGTTGCTTTGTTAGGCTGATTGACCTGTGTGCCATCATTCTTCATGAGCGTGACATTTTTGAGGTAGTCGCTGATGATAGATGGGGGCTAGGCTCATCAATACAAGGATGGTCGAAAGCGCTAGTGCTGTGCTGCACATGATGAGTTCACGCAGTTGTGGATTTCCCCAGATGAGCAAGAGGCAGACAACACGATCACTAGAATACAGATATTCACACCACCAGACCACGCGCCAAGAGGATGATATTGGGAATTTGTATCGCATTGGGTCTCTGACAGCGCGACGGTTGCGTTTATAGATTGTCCAATCGACACTGCTAACCAACAGAGCCGCGCCAAGCGTGGGGATCAACTATGCCTATACCTGCAATGACTGCTGAAAAGTTCAAGCGGCAGCACATCATTTGGAACGCCAAATATTCTCGTGACGAAATAGAAAATGATAAAGTACAAACCACTGCCATCGTTGGCGGGCGATTTCGTGAGGTGGTTTTAGGGAACGGCGTCTACGGCTCATGATATTCGTCTCAGTGTTGGTGCGGCTTCCCGGAGCGTTTGCGTGCTGCTAATTACTTCCACATCCTATCATAGCTCTGGCGCGGACAGCACAAAACCCCAATCACTGGTTATTTGTGACCCTTGTCAATTGACGGCGCGCGCTGCTCCATGCTAAGTTAGGACAGCGTTACATGTCGTATTTCTTATTCAGGAGCAAAATCTTGCGTAAACTTTTCCTCGCGTTCACCATTCTGCTGCTGGTGATGGCCTTCAGGCCTGCGCTGGCACAAGACGCCAGTTTTGAACCTACCGACTGCTGGTTTGACGATGTGCCGGGGCAAGACCCGGAATGCGGCTGGCTGACCGTGCCCGCTGACCACAACAACCCCGACAACGGCGAAACGATTCAGCTTGCCGTCGCTGTCTTTCACGCGACAGGCGATGACCCCGCGCCCGACCCGGTGGTTTACCTTGAAGGCGGCCCCGGTGGCAGCCCGCTGGAGTTCATCAGCCTGACGTTTGACTCGTTGTTTTCGGCGTTTGCTGAGCAGCGCGATGTGATCGTCTTCGACCAGCGCGGCGTGGGTTATTCACAGCCTGCGCTGGATTGCAGCGAAATCGTCGATATGACTTACGAAACGCTCGACGAAAATCTGAGCATCGACGAAAGCAATCAGATGACGCTGGATGCTTACCAGCAGTGCCATGACCGCCTGACCGGGGAAGGCATCGACCTGAGCCTGTTCAACAGCGCGCAGAACGCCGCCGACGTGGCGATGATTGGCCCGGCGCTGGGCTACGATGAAGTCAACCTCTATGGCATTTCCTACGGCACGCGGCTGGCGCTGACCGTCATGCGCGACCATCCCGAAGGCATTCGCAGCGTGATTATCGACTCGGTGTACCCGCCGCAGGAGACGCTGTTTAACGCCACTAACAACTTCAACCGCGCGCTGCAAACGCTGTTCGCGGGCTGCGCCGCCGATGACGCGTGCAACGAGGCGTTCCCCGATCTGGAGAGCGTGTTCAACGACACCTACGAGGCGCTGCAAGCCAACCCTGCCGAACTGGATGTCGTGGATGCATCCAGACCGGGACGCACGCTGCCCGCGCTGCTCAACGGTGACAGCTTTGTCGGGCTGGTGTTCCAGTCGTTGTACTCGGCGGAATTGATTCCGTCGCTGCCGAAAGCGATTTACGACGCCAGCCAGGGCAACTACTCCTACTTCGGCACGATGCTGACGCTGCTGCTGTACCAGATTGATGTGATTTCCAACGGCATGTACAACTCGGTGGAATGCGCCGAAGAAGTGCCGTTCAGCACGCCGGACGAGGTGGCCGCGCTGAACACTGACCTGCCCGCCGAACTGCAATCGCAGGCCGATGGTGTGGGCTTTGGCGAATCGACGTTCGCGCTGTGCGATATCTGGGACGTGACCGCCGCGCCCGCCGTCGAGAACGAAGCGGTGACGAGCGAACTGCCGACGCTGGTGATGGCGGGCGAGTATGACCCGATTACGCCGCCGGACTGGGGACGGGCTGCCGCCGCCTCGCTGCCCAACAGCACATTCTTCCTGGTGCCAGCGGTAGGACACGGCGCGATTCCCTCCAGCGAGTGCGCAACGGGTATCGCCTTAGCCTTCTTCGATGACCCTGAAGCGTCACCCGACGGTGCGTGCCTGCTGGACGCGCCCGGCGTCGATTTTGTCATTCCGGGCGAAGCGCTGACGCTGGCGCCGTTCTCCAACGAAGAGGTAGGCATCAGCAGTGTCGCGCCCGAAGGCTGGGACGAGAGCGTGCAGAACGCGGGCGGGCTGACTGTGCTGGCGTATGCACGCGGGACGGATGCGGCGCTGGTGTTCCTGGTGCTGCCGCTGGACCTGAACACCTTCATGCAGAGCATTGCGCTGCAAGCGGGCGGCGAACTGCCCGACCCACAGATTGTCGAAACCGACAACGCAACATGGTCGATCTATCAACTGGAACTGATGGGACAGTCCGCCGCGATTGCGGTGGCCGAAATCGACGGGCTGACCTATGCCATGCAGCTCACCGCACCGTCCAGTGAGATGGAAGACCTGACCACGCAGGTGCTTGTCCCGGCGATTGAGGCGTTGGTGCCGCTGGAATAAGGCGCAATTTCTGAAATGGGGCAGGGGTTGCCTTGCCCCAACGGAAACGCCGCGCTTCCTGTTTCCCCTTGTATCCTTTGTGAACTTTGCGCCTTTGCGGTTCAAATTCCTGTTTGACTCATCGCCAACGGCTTCCCCATATCACCGAGTTGTAACCTCGATACATCCGCTGCTAGTGCGCGTTTCGTAAATTTGGGTGTACTATATGCGCAGTGAAAACTGGTAAGGAATGATATGTATGCTGCGAAAAATGCGTGTTGGAATGTTTGTGGTGGTGTGCCTGCTGCTGGCCTTGTCCACCGTGCGCGCGCAGGATGATGTGCCGCGTTTTGAAGAAGACCGCTGCCCTTTTAAAAAGCCTGATGGTGTCGATGTGGATTGTGGTTGGCTGATTACGCGCGAGACGCACGCCGACGAAGACAGCCCGGAGATTCGGCTGGCCGTCGCCATCTACCGCGCAACAGGACGCAACGCCGAATCTGATCCGCTGATTTATCTGGACGGCGGCCCCGGCGGCCCCTCTCTGGAAAGCTGGAGCGAAAACTGGTCGGGCAGCGCTTTTGAAGCCTACTCCGCTGACCGCGATGTGATTTTGATTGACCAGCGCGGCACGGGTTATTCCGAGCCATCGCTGTTCTGCGACGAAACCAATGCTTACCAGTTGGATACGCTGGATGATGAACTGAGCGATGAAGCAGGCACTGAAGGCTATTACGATGCCGTACACGCGTGCTTCAACCGCCTTGAGGATGAAGGTATCAACCTCGACGCCTATAACAGCGCGGAGATGGCGGCGGACATCGCTGATCTGCGTGTCGCGCTGGGCTACGACGAAGTAGACCTGCTGGGTATTTCCTACGGCACACGCATCGCGCTGACCATCATGCGTGACCATCCCGAAGGCATTCGCAGCGTGATTATCGACGCCGTCGTCCCTGTACAGGCCAACGACAGCGGCGTCGGGCGTCCGGCAGTCTATGAACAGTCGTTCCAGACGCTGTTTGATGCCTGCGCTGATAACGACGCCTGCAATGAAGCCTTCCCCGACCTGGAACAACTGACCTGGGACACCGCGCAGGCGCTGGAAGACGACCCGCAGACCATCCAGATTACGCTGGATTCGTCGCAGGAAACCGTAGACATGCTGCTCGATGGCGACCAGTTTATCGGGACGCTGTTTAGCTCGCTGTACAGCGTGCCGACCCTGATCCCGCAGATGGTGTATAACGCCTCGCAGGGCGACTATGACCTGATTGCGCTGCTCAATGGCTACATTCAGGACAATACCATCAGCGTGGGCGCGTACTATTCGGTGCGCTGCCACGACGAGGAACAGTTCAATAACCCGGATGACATCATCGCCGAATACGAAGACTATCCCGAAATTTCGCAGTGGATGTCTACCGATGGTCATGTGGAAGTCGATGAATACTTCAAGACCTGCCGCTACTGGACGGAAGACCCGGCAGGCGACATCGAAAATGAACCTGTCGTCAGTGATATTCCGACGCTGGTTATGACCGGACAGTTTGACCCGGTGACACCGCCGCCGAACGGAGAACTCGCCGCCGAAACGCTGGAGAACAGCTTCGTCTTTGTCATCCCCGGCGAAGGGCACGGCGCATCGCTCTCCAGCGACGAGTGCGTGCAAGGACTGGTGAGTGAGTTCCTCAGCAGCCCCGAAGATGAACCCGATGGAAGCTGCCTTGAGGACATCGAAGTGACCTTTGATATTCCGGTGACCGAAGTCACGCTCGAAGACTACAGCAACGGCGACTTAGGCATCAACGCCGTGATTCCGCGCGGCTGGGAAGAAGTGGACAGCGGCTTCATCGTCGCGCCGACGACAGGCAGCACGGTGCTGTGGTATCTGGCGACTCCTGACAGCGTGCTGCCGAACATCATGGAGTACCTGACGGAGAGCACCGACATTCCCGAAGTCTTCGACACGGTCAGCGCCGGACGCATCGACTGGACGATTTATCGCTTTGATGTGACGGCCTTCCGGGGCTTTGGCACGGTGGCCGAGGGCGAAAATCGGCGCAACGGCGACCATTATTACATCATCGTCATCGCTGGCACGCGCACTGAAGATACGCTGCTGTATGACGAACTGCTGCTGCCCGCGATTGACGCCTTCGAGCCTTAAACCCCGCACGAGCTGACGGATGTTAAATCTCCCTTTGTAACTTCAGAGGGAGATTTTTTATTTTTGCTGTGCCGCATTCTGCAAATTCGGTTATAGTAGAGAGTAGTTTCAAAGATAAGTATCATAAATATTATGTTCGTCTGCGAACTGCGCGAAGTGCGAGTAGTTCCGAGCAGCTTAAGGAAAAATTCTGATGCCTTTTAAAGTGTCGTGGTACATACCGCGCGTGGCGTGGTGTTATGTCTGGGGAACCTATACCGCCGAAGAATTGAAGGACTCGGCGGCGCAGGGGCAGGAATTGGTGCGCGTGGGGACGCCGCTGGTTCATGATCTGATTGATATGCGCCACATGATCGAATATCCCAAGAACCTGCGTGACATCATTCAGCTTACGCCCATTTTTAAGGAGCCGAATCTGGGCTGGGTGGTTGTGCTGACGGATGACAAAATGGTGCGCTTCCTGTCTCATGCCGTGACGAGCATTTCCAAAGTGCGCCTGCGCACATTTACAGACCCCCAGGAAGCGCTGGATTTTCTGGCGCGCATGGACGAGACGCTGCCGCCGCTGCCAGCTTACAAGGAGCCAGCGGCCAAAGAACGTTGATGGCGCGCTACAGTTTTAGGAACATCACCGTTGCCGAAGCCGGACAGGCTTCCTGTATCTCAATCGAGGTTTGCACGGCTGCAGGCGTTTGTTCGCGTGCGATTTTCTCAAAACCAAAACGTGGGAAAAAGTCAGCGGCGGTGGTGGTCAGCAGTGTAATGTCCTGCAAGCCCTCGGCGCGTGCCTGTGCAAGTATGTGTCTCACCAGCGTTTGCCCCAGACCCTGGCCGCGCTGCGCTACGGCTACCGAACGCAGCAGCCCGTGTTCCGCGTACTGCTCCACAGCCGCCACGCCTGCCAACTGCTCGCCATCCACCGCCAGCACAAAATCTGCCAGATGCTCCTGCGCGCCATCCAGCGGCAGTTCCACGCGCGTCAGCAGTTGTGCAACCTGCTCCCAGTCAGTGGGTGCTGCACTGCGAAACGTATAGCTCATCCTGGTTTTCCCTTCCCTTCGCTTAAACAAAATCGGGAGGACACCCAGCCTGTGCTGAATGTCCTCCCGAAACTTTAGGCGGCTGTCGGTTTACTGCGGCACGCACCATGCGCCGGGGTAGTCGGGTTCCGCCGTGTTGGTAAGCTGGAACAATTGATTCCCCGCGATGTCAAAGACGTAGATGTCGTACTGTCCGCTGCGGTTGCTGCTGAAGACCATGTACGCGCCATCTGATGAGAACACAGGATACGAGTCATCGGCCACCGGGTCGCGCGCGGGCAGCAGCGGCGGCGCACCGCTGGCGTCTGCCGGGCTGATGGCGATGTCGTGCGTGTCCGGGTCATTGCCGGGCGCAAAGGCGTAGGCAATCTGCGTGTCGTTGACCCATGCCAGATGGCTTTCGATGTAATCACCGAGGTTGTTGGTGACCTGGGCCAGCGTCGCTCGTGACAGCGCATCAAAAATCAGCACGTCTTCGCCTGCCTGCGCGCCGTTGACATCGCTGCGTACTGCGGCGATGCGTGTGCCATCAGGCGAGAACACCGGATACGTGTAATCGCCGGGGTCATTGGTGAAGCGGGTGATCGCGCCAGCGCCGGCGGCGGCGTTCATGTCGAGGATATAAATCTGGCGCGTATTGGTATCAGCGGCGCGGCTGACAAAGGCCACTTTGGAGCCGTCGCGTGAGAAGGAGGGCATCTGCTGCTCGATAATCTGCTCGGTAGTGCCCTGCCAGCGCAGCGGTAATTCTTCCGGCTGTGAGCCGTTGAGGTTGATCGCCAGAATGCCGAAGGTTGAACCTGCCGAGAAGGGGCCAGTATACACCACGCGCATACAATCGACGGGGTTGATGGTCACATCGCGCGCGCTGTCCACAATTGGGGTAAACGCGCCGCTGGCATCCAACGGATAGTACACCGCCTGATAGAAGCCGCGTCCAGAGAAGTCGCGCCCCTGCCATCCGACGATAAAGCCGGGCAGGCCAACAGGCTGCGGCAGCGCGGCGAGGGCTGCCGGGCCGCTTTCTGTGGGAATGGATGTCCAGGTCGGCGGCAGCGTGGGGGCGGCAGAAGTTTCGGTGGGGCTGGGCGTCGGGCTGACGGCAGCGGCCTGCGTCGCGGTGTTGGCGGCGTCCTGTGCGATCTGCGTGGAGACCACATCAGTAGCGCGCTGGGCGACGGCGGTGAACTCGGCGGCGGCGGCGGCTTCCTGTGCGTTACGGGCTACGCCGATGATGGCCACCAGCGCGAAGACGATGACGACGATTACCGCCGCGATGCCGATATAGGTGGTCAACTGGCGGCGGCTGATGCCGGGCACCACTTCCTCATCGGCTTTCGTCTTGTTCATGCGCGCTTCGATTTTCGCCATTTCCTTCTGCGCGCGCTCGTTATCCGGGTCAATTTGCAGCACGTTGGCAAAGCACATGCGCCGTTCCTCGTCGGTGTCCATCACCGAAGCCAGCCACAGCCATGCCTTCTCGTTGTTTTCTTCCTTCTCGACGACTTTTTCAAACAGTTCACGCGCTTTTGTGCGATCCCCTTCGCGCGCGGCCTCAATGCCTTCACGCAGCATCTGTTTGGCGTCTTGTTCGCTCATACTGGACTTCCCCTTTGTTGTGATGTTGTGCATGAGAGGCGAAGCGACTGCATGTCAACCTTCGCCTGTTCACGCTTAGGTTACTGGCTCAAACGGAAGCGGATATTCGGCTGGTACGAGACACTTTGCACGTCGCCATCGGCTTGCGCCAGTCGTGTGACCTCATTACCGCGTAAATCCACCGCGTATAACTGGAAGCGTTCGTCCTGGCGGTTGGAAATGAAGACCACCGATGTGCCGCTGCTGCTGAACACCGGAGCGCGGTCTTCGGCGTTTTCGTCGCTGGAAGTCAGCAGGAATTCGCCGTCGCCATTGGCTTCCATTGTGTAAATGTCGCTGTCGCCGGAGCGGTCACTCGCAAAGACGATATGCGTTCCATCCCATGACCACTGCGGGCTGTAGCTGCTGCCTTCGTTGTCGGTAAGCTGTAACAGGTTTTCACCCGTCAGGCTCATCGTGAAGATTTCCGTCGAGTCCGGTGAATTGATGTCCGAGGCAAAGGCAATGACATCGCCTGTGGGCGACCACGACGGGTCAATGTCCTGCGCTTCGTTGTCGGTGATGGCGCGGATATTGTTGCCATCTTCCGTCATGACGAACAATTCCGAGTCGCCGCCGTTCGGGTCACTGCTGAAGACAAGCTGGATGTTGTCCGGTGCCCATGAGGGATGCCCCGTGTGCGGCCCCTTCAGCGTGGTAAGCTGCTGGGCGTTCTCCAGATCGCTGAGGCTGGCGACGAACAGTTCAGGGTAGGTGCCCCCACCTTCATCTTCACTGTACGTCACGTCACGCACAAAGGCAATCATGCTGCCGTCCACCGAATAGGCCACATCGGCAAAGCCTTCGCCCAGCGCCTGCGCGCCGCTGCCGTCGCCGCTGGCCTGATACAGCCCGGCTTCAGCGTTGGTATACAGCAGGGTAAACGCGGACAGCGGGAAAGGCGTGGGCGATGGGACAGGCGTTTGCGTGGCGGTAGGCGTGAACGTCGGCGTAAACGTCGGCGGCAGCGTGGGGATGCCTTCAACCGAATCGACCACGATGCCGAAGGCCGTCGGCGGCAGCGTCTCGGTGGCGGTAGGGGCCAGCAGCGAGGCTTCCGCCGTGCTCTGGATATCGCCGAGACTGATCTGGGTTTGCGCAGGCGGCTGCTGGGGCTGCTGCGAGAAGGCCACCGCCGCGACAATCGCGCTGCCGATGCCTAACACAACCAGCACTGCAATCACGATGTAGGCCAGGTTGAAACCGCCGCCGCCTTCTTCTGGTGTGCCCGGCAGTGCTGGCGGTGCCGCAGTGGACGACTGCCCGCGCTGGATGCGCCGCAGTTCATCGACTTTTTGTTTGTCCTGCGCGGCGCGTGCTGCATCTGCGCCGAGTTTGTCCAGCGCTTCTTTGGCACGCGTATTGTTGGGATTAATTTCCAGAGCTTTGGTCAGGCAGGCGCGGCGTTCAGCAACGTTGTCCGTTGTTGAGGCCAGCCACATCCAGGCCAGTTCGCTGCGCGGGTCAGCACGGATGACCTCTTGCAGCAGTTTGCGCGCGGTGGCACGATCGCCGTTGCGCGCTGCGTCGATACCTTGCTTGAGCTTGTCTTGTAGGTCTTTATTGGCAGACAAGGGCTTGTCTCCAGTTTGCGCCAGTGCTACGAATTCAGCACGATTCTACCAGAAATTGGCTTTGGACGGAAATAAAACAAGGGGACTATCCCCCTGTGTGTTCTGTCTTTTACAATTTTAACGATAGCGACCTCACATTTTGCGCGTGGAATCTCTGCCGATTACCGTCTGCAAATGTGATTCAGCTTGGCTGCGAAAGGATTATGCAAACGACAGCAGGATAAACGCTGCGATAGCCAGCAGCAAGATCACGGCCAGAATCACGCCGCCAAACAGCAGAATGCGGTTGGAAGCAGCCTTCTCTTTGTAATCCATCTGCGCCAGTGCGTCGCGTGCGGTGCTGTTGTTGGGGTTCACCGCTATGGCGCGGTTCAGCCACTGCACACGCTCTTTTTTGGTGGCCGCCAGCTTCGCCATCCACATCATCGCCCGTTCGTTCTTCTTGTCCTGCGTCAAAATCTGGCGAAACATCACGCGCGCGCCCTCACGCTGCCCGTTTTTCGCCGCATTAATCGCCATCTGTAACAGTTCTTCACGATTAGGTTGATTTGATTCGGTCTCTTTTGCGTTATACGACGCCATCTGCGGCCTCCACCCTTAAATATCACTACAATTCTAAGACAAAACTTTAACAAAACCCACTAGCCCTAAGTACTATTTTTGAAACGGAAATCAAACTCGGGCAAACCATTTGTCCGCGCTGAGATGTTCTCGATGCAATCGAACGGGTCTGGAACTTACAGACGCAGCAGGCGCTGGTTCGCTGGGGTGTTTTGGGCGTTGTCGGGGGAGTGGGGTGTCAGAACTAGGGAATGTGCTGGGCCAGTTTGTGGGCATCAATCATACGCAGCGCCTCGTCAAGGGTGTTGGCGAAACGGTAGGTGCGAAATATGGCTCCTAGCTGGAAAGCCTGCTGTGTGACACGAAACAACATTTGCAGTTCAAAGCTCAAGCCCACAAAGAAGGTCAGCTTTTGATTGGGGCGCTGCGTGCTCATGGCATATTTGAGGTGGGGGATGGTGAGACCTGTGGGATGTTTGGGGGCGGCGGACAGGTCATAAATACTGTATACGTCGTGTGTGACAGATTCGAGCAGGTTCAAGTGATCGGTGAGGGCGCTGTAGGCATCATCCCATGTCCATTCTGACAGCACCTTCACCAGTAAAATTGTCTTTTGTTTATCAAGCCAATCACAGACGTATTGCACATGACACCCTGCGGAAAATGCTTTACAGGGAACAGAGAGCAGCTTAATCCGAGCACTTCACTCGCATCAGTGTGTCGTTAGGCGGTACGCGCCAGCAGCTTGCGGTACACGCTGCGGAAATCGTTGTCGCTGGTCCACACGATGAAGTTGTACAGTTTGTAGAGTTCACAAATGCGCTGGAAAACTTCACTGGCCAGATTTTCGTCAGACAGCGCGGGGTCATTCAGGTCATACCACACGCCTGCGCGCACCCAGTCCTGCCCTTCGGCGAAGGTATTCATCCACTCACCGAGGATACGCGGGTTGTAGATGTCACAGGTGCTCAGGTGCATATCGCTGAGTTCGGTGCCTTGCCAGAAGCCAAGCTGAACTTCGCAGCTCATCTGGCGCAGCAGGCGGTAAAAATCGCTGCGCTGGCGTTCAACCGTCAGCTTCCCAACGAGGTTCTGCTGATCCCACCAGGCGCTGGGGGCGATAATCAGTTCAATCGCAAAGTGGGTAGGAGTCACGCGGATTTCAATCGCCGGGTGGCAGTCGTGCGTGGGTTCATATTCGTGGCCGTCGGCCATCATGCGTTCGACAGCCTGCGCTTCACCGCTGCCGCGAAAGTAACGCAGCGCGACAACGTCCTGGGCGAACGGGTCTGAAATCGATTGGAAAGAAATAGCTTGCGTAAAGTTAGGATGAAGATTTATACCGTAGCTGCGGAGTTGACGATAAAGCTGGTTGTGGACATTGTGCAGCTTTTCAGCGATACCCTGCGTTTCACTTGCGTCATTCACTACCTGATACTGATGAGTGTTGATCTGCAACATACGTTAAATCCTTAAACGAAGAATTGGGTTATGATTAAGCTATGCTTAAAATCCTACATCAATATTCAAGGCTTGGCTAGTACTATAGTCCGTTATTTGGGGAATTTTAGGGAAAAATTTACTATTTTCATAAACTTAAGCCTTTTAGCCTCAAGGTTCGCTTAAGGGAATTCTTACGCAGGCCAGCAAGGAGGAGCTGTCGGGGGAAGCGGGACGAATGCCCACGTTCGCGTGCGGCTGGAGGCGCAGGCCGAAGCCGAAATGTCTGAACACTACGCACCTGAAACGCGATCTTAACGGTTTAGGCAGATTGCGCAAAACTGCTGCGCGGACTGCATCGCATCCTGAAAGCGGGTGTTATCATGGGTATGATCTTGCAGGAAAAGTTTCACCCACGAAGGATTTGCCCGTGACCATTACAAAAACTGACGCGCTCGATTATCACCGTCGGGGGCGTCCCGGCAAAATCGAAGTCACCCCCACCAAACCCCTCACCACTCAGCGCGACCTCTCGCTGGCCTATACGCCGGGGGTGGCCGACGCGGTGCTGGAAATCGCCGACAAACCGATTACGGCTTACGAACTGACCGCGAAGTCCAACCTGATTGGCGTTATCAGCAACGGCACCGCCATCCTGGGGCTGGGTAACAAAGGCCCGCTGGCCTCCAAGCCTGTGATGGAAGGCAAAGGCGTGCTGTTCAAGAAGTTTGCCGATATTGACGTGTTCGACATTGAAATCAACGCGCCCACCGCCGCCGAAGTCATGGCCTTCTGCCGCATGATCGCGCCGACGCTGGGGGGCATTAACCTCGAAGACATCAAAGCGCCCGAATGCTTTGAGATTGAGCAAACCCTGCGCGATGAACTGGACATCCCTGTCTTTCACGATGACCAGCACGGCACAGCGATTATCACGGGCGCGGCACTGCTCAACGCGGCGCTGCTCACCAACCGCGCGCTGGCAGACATTCGGTTGGTCATTTGTGGCGCGGGGGCTGCCGGGCTTGCCAGCGGCGAATTCTACGTTACGCTGGGCGTGAAGCGTGAGCATATCACGATGGTCGATATTCACGGCGTGGTCTACAAAGGGCGCGAGGTGGGCATGAATGCCTACATGGAGCGCTTCGCCCGTGATACCAGCGCGCGCAAGCTGGAAGACGTGCTGGAAGACGCCGATATGTTTTTGGGCTTGTCGGCGGCGAATGTGCTGAAACCCGAATGGCTGAAGAAGATGGCCCCCAATCCGATCATCTTCGCGCTGGCCAATCCTACACCGGAGATTATGCCGGAAGTCGCGCAGCAGGTTCGCCCGGACGCGCTGATTGCCACCGGGCGCAGCGATTATCCCAATCAGGTCAACAACGTGCTGGGCTTCCCCTATATCTTTCGCGGCGCGCTGGATGTGTACGCGCAGCAGATTAACGAGGACATGAAGATCGCCGCGACCAAAGCGCTGGTGTCGCTGTCGCAGGAGGATGTGCCGGACAGCGTGCTTTCGGCCTATGGCTTGACCACGCTCAAGTTTGGGCGCAACTATCTCATCCCCAAGCCGCTGGACCCCCGCGTGCTGCTGTGGGTGGCTCCGGCGGTGGCGCAGGCGGCGATTGACAGCGGCGTGGCGCGCCGTAACCTGAACGTCGAAGCCTACCGCGAGGAACTGATTCGGCGGCAGGGCTTTACGCAGCAGGTGCGCAACAATATCGTCAACCGCGCCAGCAGCGGAGCCAAACAGCGCGTCGTCTTCGCCGAGGGTGAGGAGTCCAAGATTATCCGCGCCGCCGCCATCGCTCAGGAAGAAGGCTTCGCCATGCCGATTCTGCTGGGGCGCAGCGAACACATTCAGAAAACAATTGATGAACTGGGCATTAAGAATTTTTCGCCGCAGATTATCGACCCCTACGATGAAGCCAGCCAGATATATCGCGTGGCGCTGCATGAACTGCGCCAGCGCAAAGGCATCACCTTCCAGCAGACGCGCCGCCTGCTGCGTGACCGCAACTACTTCGCGCCGATGATGGTCAAATTGGGGGATGCGGACGCCTGTATCAGCGGCTTGACCTACGAGTATCCCAACGTGATTCGCCCGGCGCTGCAAATCTTCCACACGCGCCCCGGTGCCAGTCGCGCCAGCGGCGTCTACCTGATGATCGTCAAGCGCCGCCTGTACTTCTTCACCGACGCGACGGTCAACATCGACCCCGACGCGGAAACGCTCTCCGAAATCGCCATCCTCGCGGCGGATTTCGCGCGCACGCTGGATGTGGAGCCGCGCGTGGCCATGCTGTCATTCTCCAACTTCGGCGGCACGCCCCATCCCATGTCCGAGAAAGTGGCGCACGCCGTTTCGCTGGTGCAGAAGAAGCGCCCCGACCTGCTGGTTGATGGGGAGATGCAGGCCGATGTCGCGGTGGTGCCGGAGTTGATCGAGTCGCGTTATCCCTTCAGCCGCGTCAAGGACGCCAATGTGCTGGTGTTCCCTGACCTCGGTTCCGCGAACATGGCCTATAAACTGCTGGCACGCTTGACCGACGCGCAGGCTATTGGGCCGATTCTGCTGGGCATCGGCGCGCCTGTGCATGTCTTGCAGGCGGGCGACGATGTGCAGGATATTGTCTCGATGGCGGCGGTTGCCGTGATGGACGCGCAGCAGCGGCAAAAGCTGGACAAGCCCGAAAAGAAGAACGGCGGCGGGAAGAAGAAATAACTGCCCAACGCGAGGTGGGAACGTGCCTTAACGCGTTCCTGTTTTAGTTGGCTCATGTGCAGGCTGGACACAAATGTAATGTATCTGGTAAGGACGTTCAATTGAACGTCCCTACAATACACCCGTTTTACCCATGCGCCTTTTAGGTTGCCTTTGCGGTGCCGTGTTTACTCCGCGCGAATGATCGTCAAGCCCATCTCGGTAAACGGAAACAACACCTCATCAGGCACGTCGCTTTCCACAATCAAGCCGCTGACCTCGCTGAGCGCCGTAATCGCATACTGCGAGGCGCTGCCCAGCTTCTCCTGTGAAGCGAGGACAAAGGTTTCGGCGGCGCGGCGGCACAGCGCCAGCTTAACATAGGCTTCCTCAAGGTCGCCTGTGCTCAGACCCGCCTCAGGATGTATGCCCGTTACGCCCATAAAATACACGTCAGCCCGAATATGGTTAATCGCTTCAATCGCCGCCGCGCCGACGGAGACAATCGAATGTTTGAACAGCCGCCCGCCGATGAGGATGACCTCGATGTGCGGGTGATCGACCAGTTCCATGACAATGCGCGCGCTGTGGGTGATGACGGTGGCGTTGAGGCTGCGCGGCAGGTGGCGCGCGACCTGTACCGCTGTGGTGCCGCCGTCAAGGATGATGACCTGCCCCTCCTTGACCATCTGTGCCGCCGTGCGCCCGATAGCGACTTTGGCGTCAACGAGTATTTCCTCGCGGCGGGCGAAGTTGGCGACGGCGGGCGAGGCGGGCAGCGCGCCGCCATGCACGCGCTGAAGCAAGCCTTCCTGCGCCAGTTCACGCAGGTCACGGCGAATGGTGTCTTCTGACAGGCCAAGTTCCTGGCTGACCTTTTTGGCGATGACCTGTCCGTCGCGACGGAGGATGTCGAGCAGATACTGTTTGCGCTGGTTGTTAAGCATAAGCTGTCCTGTGAACAGACGAACGTGCAGGTCCATGCCTGAAAATTCGCGTTTTTGCATGATAATTCTTGACTATGCACGAATTTTCCTGATATACTGCTGAAAACCGCGAAATCGTGCAAAAGTATGAAAAGTATACCCGCTTGCGCCGGATTCGCAATCGTATAATCAGTGGAGTCCTGTCGGCTGAACACAACGTATGATGATTCTGATCGCCGGGCCGTATCGCAGCGGCACAGGCGACGACCCGGACAAGATGGCGGCGAACCTGCGGCGGCTGGAGCAGGCGTCGTATCCGATTTTTCAGGCGGGACATGTGCCGATGATTGGCGAGTGGGTGGCGCTGCCCATCTGGAACGTGGCAGGCGGCAGTAAGGTGGGCGACGCGCTGTACGACGAAATCCGCATCCCACCGCCGGACGGCTGATCGAACGCTGCGACGCGATCCTGCGGCTGGAAGGTGAGTCCAAAGGCGCGGACAACGACGTAAAGCTGGCGAAGGAGCGCGGTATCCCGGTGTACTACAGCATCGACGAGATTCCCGTGTACCGGGGATAACTCAATCAGCACGGCAAACAAAAAGCGCGTCCTTCATCAGGCACGCGCTTTCTTTGGGTTGTAAAGTTGGATTACTTGACGGTGACCGTCGCGCCTTCGGCTTCGAGCAGACGCTTGTGTTCGGCGGCTGCATCCTTGCCAACGGCTTCGATCACGGTTGCGGGCGCAGCTTCGGCGCTTTCGACCAGTTCCTTGGCTTCTTTCAGGCCCAGGTTGGTGATCTGACGGACAGCCTTGATGACGTTGATCTTCTTGGGGCCGACGCCGGTCAGGATGACGTTGAATTCAGTCTGTTCTTCGACGGGTTCAGCCGCTGCTGCTGCTGCGGTGCCGCTGCTGCTGCCATCATCATCATACCGCCGCCAGAGGCTGCCTTGACGCCCCATTTTTCTTCGAGCAGGGTCTTGAGCTGCGAGGCTTCCAGAATGGTGAGCGCGCTGAGGTCATTGACGAGTTGTTCGAGATTAGCCATGATTTTTAACACCTTTCCTTACTGTGTTTTGTTTACGAATGTGTGTAGGGTTGAACAACGGGCGGAAGCCCACTGTTCGCTTAGGCTGCACTGTTGCCGCCGCGATCTTCGACATATGAATGCAGCACGTTGACCACCTGACCCGCTGTCGCGTCGATGACGCCCACAGTGTGCTGGCCGGGGTGACGATCAGTCCTGCCAGTTGGGCACGCATTTCATCCAGTGACGGCAGCGTGGAGATGGTTTCCACCTCGTTGGCCCGCAGGATGCTGGCGATCATAATGCCGCCCTTGACCTGCAACTGCTGTTGTCCTTGATGAACCCCAAGCGTTTCTTCTGCGATAGCCGGGAAATTGCCGTTCCCGTAAGACACGGCTTACTAACCCTTCAGCAGCGCGTCGGGGACAGGCCAGCCCGCATTCTTGAGCGCGAGGCCGAACAGCGTGTTCTTGGTGACGACGAACTTACCCCCCATCGGGCGCAGTTTTGCGCGCAGATCGTTGATCTTGCTCATCGGCATCCGGTTGAACTCTGTCACGACAAAGCCATCAGACTTGGTGATGATCTCGCTGTACAGCGCGACCAGTTCTTTCTGCGTTCTTTCGTGATTGCCAAGTTGTACTTCCTCCTTTCATAAGAAGTTTTTAGTGCGCAGTTGTCTTGTGTTCATATCAAATTCTCAGTTCTTTACTGAAAACTGTTTACTGAAAACTGACAACTAAAAAAGCGACCCGCAACAAGCGAAAGCCGCCCATATTGACACAATTGGAAGTCAAAAGAGGGGTATCGGTCCTTCACCTCGGCAGGAGATTAAGTGTGGGTACACGCCTGCCGTCTGGTGGCAAAAGCAGTAAATGAATTACTGATTTGATGGCGGGCATTATAGCAGAGGGGCAAAGGGTGGGGAAGGGAGAGGTTTTATGGCGAGTGGGGAGTTTTGCGCATATTTTTCGTGTAGTTCAATTGAACGTCCACGTAAGGTTGAATCCTCACCACGCCCGTTTTCAGCCGTCTAACTGTCCGATGCCGGATAGAGGCTAAAGCCCTCAGCATCAACGATGACGAGTACGCCCCGTAGTTGATCGCGGTACAAAGTATCGAGGGCCTCTCTCAGTTTGATGGCAATGGCCTGCCGTGTGCCATGTTTATCCCGAATAACGATAATGCCCTGATAGCGCTGCGGCGGATAGGGTTTTGATGTTGAGGAAGTCTTTATCGACAGACAGCAGGACAGCATCCAGTTCTCTGGCCTTTTCAAGCACATCAGGATCAGGCGTATCGGCTGCAATGTGCCGGGCGTAGTAAGCTGGCCTGATAGCCCCAGGAAACTAACAACTGCCGGTAGTCATCGGGAGTACAGTTGTCCAGGAGAATACTCATTCACGCACTTCACTTCTGGTTGGCGTTATTAAAGTGCTGGCATAGGCGATGCACGCCAGAATGTCTTCCGGCGTTAAATCCGGGTAATAAGCCTCAGAAGTCAATTCCGCGATGGTGGCGCCTTGTGCCAGATAATCGAGAATGATGCTGACCGGAATACGTGCGCTGGCGATGCGCGGTTTGCCATGCACGATAATCTCACAGACGGCGATGCGTTCATTGAGGTAATAATCGACATAGGCTTTGCCGTCATGGGGGAACACGCGCGCTTTAGTCTTGCCCGCGCTGTCCTGTACAAGGATGATTGCCGTTGGCTTCTAACGCAAGGCGTTGGGCAATCGCAATTGCTTCTTCCTGCGTATACGTTTCTATCGGATGTTCGCCATGTATCACACGATAACGATAAGGGGTCACTACAGCCATAACGCGCCTCCATTGCTGTGATTATAGTACACCCTTTTCGCAGCTTCAGTACGTCACCCTGGGCGACTTCCCCGTGAGGCGGGTGAATGTCTGGTAGCCGATCCAGCGGAAGGGTTCGGGCGGGATGCGCAGGTATTTCGTCTGATAGAACGGCAGCCCACGCCAGCGCTCATCATCGCCGGAATAGCAGTCGGTGATTTCGCCCGCCATGTTGCCCGCCGTCACACCGTGCCCGCAGTAGGCAATGGCGTAGAAGACGTTGCGCTGGTCGCCGCGCACGCCCATCAGCGGCACGCGGTTGAGCGTGATGCCCAGCGTGCCTGTCCAGCGGTGGGTGATAGGAATCGCGGCGCTGTCCGGCAGGTAGCCGCGCATGGTGCTGATGATTTTGTCGAAGCCTTTCGCCGCTGACTGAGGCGTGCCGGGGTAGGCGGTGCGGCTGTTGAACAGATAGTTATACGAGGCGTTGCCGCCGCCGAAAACGATGTGCTCTTCGGGAGTTTCCAGCGAGGAATAGGCGATGCGGTCAAGGTCGTCGGAGTATCCGGCGAAAGCGCCAGCTCAACCGCTCGCGCTGTTCTGGCGTCAGCGGGCGGTAGCGAAGATGTGAGTGCAGCGGGAACAGCGCGTCGTGGAAGTAGCCGAGTTTGCCTGTGTAGCCATTGGTCGCCAGCACGATGGCTTTGGCCCGCACTTCACCCTGCGGCGTGGTGAGCGTGATCGTCGCGCCTTCACGAATCTTGGTGACGGGCGTGTTCTCGTAAATCTGTACGCCCTGTTCCAGCAGCACCGGACGCAGGCCGCGTACCAACTGCGCGCCGTTGATTTGCCCGGAATGCGGGTCAAGCACCGCGCCGTGCGTGCCGTGCAGATTGAGCTTCTGCCTGAGCGCCGCCGAGTCAAAGAATGCTTCGGGGATGCCCCATGAGCGATGTTTCTCCGTTTGTTTGTGGGCTTCTTCGGCGCGTTGGGCGTTGGTGTAAGCCGTGATTGTGCCGTCGGTGCGATAGCCGACATTGAGCTTGTGGCGCTCGATGATGTCCTGAATCAGCTTGACGCCCGCGCTGGTGGTCTGGTAAATGCGCGTGGTCATTTCCGGGCTGTGGTCGGTGACGCCTGTGACCCAGTTCAGCATCATGCCGCCGTTGCGTCCGCTGGCCCCGTTGGCTAGCGTTTTGGCTTCCAGCAGCACAACGCGCTTTTCGGGATAACGACGGCTGAAGTGATAGGCTGTCGAGACTCCGGTGAAGCCGCCGCCGATGATAGCGAGGTCGGCGCTGATGGTTTCGCGCAGGGCGGCGCCGGGGCGGTAATCGGGCGTCTGGTCAATCCACAGCGCGCGGTTGTCGTCCACTTCTAATGTTTCGGGAAAGAGATACGGGGCGACGTGCCACGCCAGCGAACTTACCTGCGTGGCGGCGTGCAGCAAACGGTCAGAAAGTTTGGGACTCTTAAAATCAATGGCCATAACATCTATTTCGCCAGCAGATCGGCAACCACCTGTTTCAACTGATGGATATCGAACGGTTTATTGAGATAGGCATCGACATCCTGAAACTTGCCGATGACACGGTTAGCGGAGTCGGTGAGCGCGGTCAGGACAACGACACGGTAATGCTCTTTGCTGCGCTGCGGCTTGATGGCATCCAGCACCTGCCAGCCGGTCATGCCGGGCAAGCCGATATCCAGCACAATCAAATCGGGACTTTGCACTTCGAGAAAGGCTAACGCTTTTGCGCCGTTATTGACATGCACCACGTCTAAGTCCATTTCTTCCAGCGCAAACTGCACCAACTGAGCAATATCTTCGGTATCTTCGACAATCAGCACGCGCTTCTTGCTCATCTCTGTCCCCTAGCCCACAAAAAATCGTTTGATAAAAAGTGTAGTCGATAAAGTTAGCAGCAGAATAAAGACAATACGAATGACACGATCCAGCACTGGATGCCGCCCCCACAGCGCTAGCACCATAAACACGGGAAATAGTACCGCAGTATAACGCGCCATACTTTCAGTGCGGCTGGAAATGGGCAGCAGCAGTGACAGGATACTGTAAATCGCCACGCCCCAGCCCATCCGCCGCCAGAGGGTGACACTTACTGCCAGGGTGAGAAAGAACGCCGCCAGATCAATCCAGCCATAAAACAGCGGCGCGCTGGCCGAAGTCGGCACGCCGTTAAGCATCCCCTGTGCGTCGCGCAGGATGATGGCGACAGGTCCCAGCGACTCGAAGCCCCAGCCTTCACGCTGAATACGCAGAAAAAGCAGCGGGTCGTTGAATTCCAACGCGAGATAAAGCATGAAAACCAGCAGGCCGACAGGGATTAAGGCCATGGTGAACGCGGGGAAAGGATCATGCAGTAGGGACAGCCAGAAAGCGCGGGTGCGCACGGTTGTCAGAGAAAATTGATGACTGCGCAGCCATTCTTGCAGCGGAAACAACACAACCAGCAGCCCTACCGCACGAGTTGCCGAACAGATCAGGCCGCTTAAGCCCGCAATCAGCCACCAGCGCCAGTCGCGGGTGTTTGCGCCACGTCGTGCCGCATACCACGTCAGCGCTGAAAACAGCAGAAACAGGCTTTCGGAATACGCAGCACTGAAAAACAGGGATGCCGGAAACAGCGCCAGGTAAAACACTGCGCGCTGGGAATCGGCAGCTTTTAAGTAGGGCTGCGCTAACAGGTAGATGACAATCAGCGCGAGGAAGAAGGTGACATTGCTGATGAGCATTCCCGCGGCGGTGGCATCAGGGATAACGAGCGCTAGTGCGCGCAGCAGCATCGGATAGGCGGGAAAAAACGCAATGGAACTCACGCTGTCGGGGACATACCAGTAGCCGCGCCCGACGGCGATGTCCACGTAATGGATCGCATCCCAACGATACCACGCTGCATAAAAGCCGCTGGTGATGTCGCTCTGGTTGCCGGGGATGAATAAAACCAGCAGCATTCCGAATAACACGACGAAACGTGACGTGATAAAGGCGCTCAGCGTAGTTTTGACAGCGGGTTGCTGGAGTAAACTGGTCATGATCGGTCTGCTAAATTCCGTTTGTCTGCATCAGCACCACGCGCCAGCCGTCGGGGTCGGCAATCGTCAGGCTGCGCCCCTCCCAGTAGGGATTCTCCGGGGGCACAGGAAGATAACCGAGCGCCGCGAGACGGGCCGCGATAGCGTCAATGTCTGCCTGATTAGGAATATACAACACAAGCAGATTATCCGCAGTAGGGGCGGGGCAGGGGCTGCCGTGTGCGTGCTGCGTGAACTCCAGATGGAACGCGCGTCCGGGCAGGCCGAGCATCACGCCGTCGTAGCCCGCGTGCCCTTGAAACGAGGCGATGATGGGCAAGCCAAGTCCTTCGTGGTAAAAACGCACGACTTCGGCGAGTTTATCCGTCGGGCGTGCGACGCGGATTTGTACGGCGGGGAATGAGTTCCGACATGCCGATCCTCCTTACATCCCGGTTCCGGTCCGTGTCTTCCCCGCCTTGTTATAGCACGCGCTGAGCGCCAGCCCCAGCACGCGGCGCGTCTGCGTCGGGTCGAGGATGCTGTTTTTTCCACAGGCGCGCGCTGGAGTAGTAGGGACTGCTCGCGTTCGTACTTTTCCAGCGTCGGGCGTTTAAAGTCGTCCTGTTCCTCCGCGTCATGTCGGTTTTGCTCATGCCAGTTGGTCACGCTTGACCGTCAGCGTTGCCGCCTGTTCGCCGCCCATCACGCCGCTGATGCGCTGCTGGGATACATAAACAGGAAACGCGGCTGATAGGCACGCCCGCATGCCGTAATTGCCCGCGCCGAATGAACCGCCGACAATCACCGCTTGGGCACGGCGGCGTTGGCAACCGCGTGAACCATCTTCGCGCCGTCCTTGGCGATGCCGCCCGCCTCGTAGGACTTGCCCACCATGAAGCCCGTGATGTTTTGCAGGAACAACAGCGGAATATTGCGCGCCGTACACAGTTCAATAAAATGTGTGCCTTTGAGCGCCGATTCGCTGAACAGCACGCCGTTGTTGGCGATGATGCCTACCGGGAAGCCTTCGATACGCGCGAAGCCCGTTACCAGCGTCGTGCCATAGTCGGCCTTGAACTCGCGAGCGGCTGCCATCCACCACGCGCGCGATCAGTTCACGCACGTCGTAGCCCCTGCGGAAGCTGGCGGAGGATGCCGTAGAGTTCGTCGGGGTCGTAGCGCGGTGCTTCTGGCGTTAACGTCGTCCATGTCAAAGTGCTTGCGATGGCTGAGCGTTTCGGCGATGCCGCGCACGATGTCCAGCGCGTGCTCGTCGTTTTCGGCGAAGTGATCGGCCACGCCCGGACACCTGCGTATGCACGCGCGCGCCGCCCAGTTCTTCGGCGCTGACTTCTTCGCCTGTCGCGGCTTTGACCAGCGGCGGCCCACCGAGGAAGATCGTGCCCGTTTTGCTGACAATCACCGTCTCGTCGGACATGGCCGAACGCCGCCCGCGGTGCAGCTTCCCATGACGCAGGCGATCTGCGGGATGCCTGCCGCGCTCATCTGCGCCTGATTGTAGAAGATGCGCCCGAAGTCGTCGGCGTCGGGGAAGACTTCGTCCTGCATCGGCAGTGGAACGCGCCGCCGCTGTCCACCAGGTAGATGCACGGCAGATGATTTTCCAGCGCGACGGTTTGCGCGCGCAGATGTTTTTTGACCGTCAGCGATGCGGCTGCGCCGCCCTTGACTGTCGCGTCGTTACCACAATCAGGCCTGACGCCGCTGACCCGCCCGATGCCCGTGACCATGCCAGCGGCAGGCGCTTCACCGTGATACATGTCCTGCATGCCGCCAGCGGGGAGAGTTCGAGGAAGGGCGCGCCGGGGTCGAGCATTTGCCGATGCGGGTCACGGACGAACAGTTTGCCCTGTTCGCGCAGACGCTGCTGATATTTTCGCCGCCGCCCTGCGCGACCAGCGCGAGACGTTCACGCAGTTCGTTGGCCAGCGCTGTGTTGTGGACGTAGTTGGCTTTGTAGCGTTCGTCGTGCGTGGAGATGTGCGAGTCGAGGATTTCCATATATGCCTTCGCAAATCAGTACAATAGAGTTTGTCGGCAGGAACAAGCGTACTTTGTCCATGACGAAGCGAGTATAGCGTATGTTAACCTGTTTGCATTCAAAAACTGGCGCAGCCTGCCCTCCACCCCCAAATCCCCAACTTGACGAACATACCGCCCCCTTGCATCAACTTTCGCTTGAAGAAAGCCGCCGGGGTGAACGTTTGCCATCCGGCGTTCTTGTTTCAGGGAGTTACCATGTATATCAAACGGGATTACTCGCAGCCGTTCTTCGGCAGCCGCCGACGCAAGCGCAGTAACACCCTCCGTAGTGTCCTGATTTTTGCCGTCGTTATGGGTGTGTTTCTGACGTTCGTCAACGCGCAATTTGACAATCTGCAACTGATGGCGCTGGATGCGGTGGGCATGGCGCCTACCCCCACGCCTTTCGCCAGCACCTTAGCCACACAGGGGTATGAACTTTATCTCAGCGGTGATCTTGTCGGCGCGCAGGAATTTTTTCGGCAGGCCGTAGCCCAGCAGCCGCAAAACCCCGATTACCTCTACGAATATGGGCGCATCATGCTGGAAAGTCTGCTCTCCAACGGGGCCGGACAGGATTACGCGCCAGTCGTGGCCATCGCCGATACGCTCATCGAAGTCGCTCCCAGCGACGTGCGTGGTTATGCGCTGAAAACCCGCGCGCTGGTGTTCAACAACGACGCCGCCAGCGCTATTCCGGTGGGCATCAACGGGCTGGAAGTCAGCACCACCTTCGGCCTGTTGTACTCGGCGCTCGGCTTGGCCTACAACGACATCGGACGCTACAATCAGGCGCTGAGCTATGCCGAAACTGCGCTGGACTTAGACCCCAACAACCCCGCTGTGCATCGCGATTATGCCAACGTGCTGCTGTTCCTCGGACGCTACGACGAAGCGATTGACCAGCTTGAGCAGGCCGTCGCGCTCGCGCCCAATCTCGTCAGCCTGCGTTTTGAGCTGGCGGCCTTTTACTCCGCGCGCAACCTTGACGAAGAATCCGTCGCCACCTACGAGAGCATTCTGGCGCTTCAGCCGCGCAATGCCCGTGCGATGGTGCGTCTGTGCGGCGTGTACCTGAAGGTCGGGCTGCGCGACCAGGCACGCGGCTACTGCGAAGACGCTACCCAGATCGCGCCCGACAGTCCTTCCGCTTGGCAGCAGTTGGGCGATGTCTATTTCCGCAATCGTAACTACGAAGGCGCGATTGATGCCTTCAACCACTGCCGCGAACACACCGAAAGCGCTGACGGCTTCCTGATTCAGTGCTGGTATGTGCGCGGGCTGGCGCATTATTATCTCGGCAATTGTAACGAGGCGTGGCAGGACTTGACCGACGCGCTGCAAATCCTGAGCGATGCGGGCGATACCACCAGTTCCGTCGTCGTGGCCACGCGCGATGGGTTGCGTTTGACTGCCGCCGCGTGTCCGGCATTCGCGGGACAGGCCATCCCCACGAACGCGCCGCCAACGGTCATTCCCACGCCGATAGGAGGGTGAAGCATGTATCTGCGCACGCCTAAAAAGTACACGCGCGCCGCACAGAAGCCGCGCGTGGTCAATATGCGGCGCGTGGTGCTGCGGGCGGCGGCGTGGCTGCTGCTGGCTGGCCTGATCTTCGTGGGCTTGCAGATTTATAACTTTCGCGACACCTTTGGCCCTCCCGCGCAGCAGTGGATGAATGACCGCGTCAACGAAGCGCAGGACAGCATGGCAACGGCTGTCGCGCCCACCGCGCTCCCCACTGAAGACCCGACGACGCGGCGTACACAGGCGGACGAAGCGTGGCGGCGCGGCGCGATTGAACAGGCGCTCAGCTACTACGAGGCAATTTTGCCAGCGCTGCCCAACGATGTATTGGTACACTATCAGGTAACGTTGGGCCTGATTATCGAAGGGCGTTACGCCGACGCGGTGGACGCTGCCTCGCGCACCGTGACCGCCAACCCTTATTCGTCGTCGGCCTGGGCGATTCAGGCTTTCGCCCTGCTGCAAAATGGGCAGTACGGCGAAGCGATTGCCAGCGCGACACAGGCGTTAGGCCTCGACGAAAATAATGCGGAAGCGATGGGCTATCTCGCCGAAGCCTATTACTACGTCGGGCAGTATGACCGCGCCTTCGCCCGCGTGGAGGATGCGCTGGCGCTTGACCCCAACAACTACAACCTGTATCGCGTGCGCGGCATTCTGGAGCAGAACGTTAACTTCGATTTTGAGGCCGCGCGTAACGACTATCAGACCGCTTATGACCTGGCACCCAACCTGATCTATCCGGTGTTTGAGCTGGTGACGCTGGAGTTGTTCGGCTTCTCGGAATACGAAAACGCCCTGGCGACACTGCGCGACATCATCGACCTGAACCCGCAGAACGCGACGGCCCTCTACTGGATGGGCTACATCTACCATCGGCAGGTGGGCGACCCCAATCAGGCGGCGGATTTTCTGGCGCGTTGTGTCGAAGCCAACCCGCAGGATATTCCCTGTAACTACGAGTTCGGGCGCGTGCAGGTTGATCAACTGGATTACGCGCGCGCCGCCACCCTGTTTACGACAGCCGTGAACGCGGGCAGCACCAGCCCCTATCACTACTACTGGGCGGGGTACGCCCAAATTCTGCTGGGCAACTGTCCCGCCGCGCTGCCGTACCTGACGACAGGCTACGAGATGGCGCGGGAACAGGAAATCGGCGACCTTTACAGCCTTTACGAAGAAGGTTTGTACGATTGTCAGGCACCGGGCTTCACGTTCCAGCCTACTCCTGAAGAAACTCCTGAGGCCACTGTGGAGGGTAGCTGATTGAGCACGCTGATTCTGCGCGTGAGTCTCGCCTTGTTACTGGTTGGCGCGGCCTTAGTCCTCCTCGCGCAGAATGGGGCGCGCTACCTGCCCGGTGAAGCCCAGCTTGTCTACAGCGAAACCTATACCAGTACGCTGGTGCTGCTGGATGTGCCGCGCGGCTGGTTGTCCCCGCTTCCGGCGCACGGCGGCATGGCCGACTGGTCGCCGGATGGGCGTTTTCTGGCGCTGGCCGGGCACCGCCTGCACAGCGCGGAGATCGACATCCTGGACCTTGCCAGCGGCGCGATGCAGCAGTTGACCGACAACGACTTTCACGATGGCAGTCCTGCATGGTCACCGGACGGCACGCACATCGCTTTTGTCTCCGCGTCGGACGGCGATTACGACATCTATCTGATGCACCCCGACGGCAGCGATTTGCGCAACCTGACCGACAACAGCGATTTCGACAGCGACCCCACCTGGTCGCCGGACGGCGCGCATATCGCCTTTACCTCCAATCGCAGCGGCCTCGGCGTGATCTATATCATGGACATTACGCAGCCGGACGCGCCGCCTGTGGCCTTAACCGATGGCAGCGTGTGGGCAGCGAATCCGGCATGGTCACCTGATGGCACGCGCCTCGCCTTTGAGTATTATCCCAACCCCTACGCGGAAATCTATGTCATCAATGTCGATGGCACAGGGCTGCGCAACCTCACCAACTACCCCGCAGGCAACGATCTCAGCCCAACGTGGTCACCGGATGGGCGTTACCTGGCGTTTATCTCGGCGCGCGGCTTTTATCGTCAGGTCTACATGCTCGATACCAGCGATGATACCCTGCTGATGCTGACCAGCAGTGACAGCGACAAATCCGACCCGGCGTGGATGCCATGATCGGGGAAAGTGGCGCGTGGTGATAATGCTGTTGAAATGGGTCACAGGAGTAGGAATCGGGCTGGCGCTGCTGCTGAGCGTGCTGGCGAGTCTGTCAGCGGTGATTGGCGCGGCGCTGCCATATCAGGGTGAAATCCGCTACATTCTGCATACCTCGATTGTCCACATTCCCTACACGCTGGATGCCCAGCGTGGGCTGGCGCTGCAACTGCGCGAACCTCTGCCTGCCAGCAGCGCACAGTGGTCCCCCGATAACCAGCACATCATCGCCTGGTTTGGCAGCGCGACCTATGTAACCCGTTTGCGCGGCGATGCGCTGCATTATCTGTCGGGCAACCGCGTTTTTCCCGTGTGGTCAGCCGATGGCCGCTATCTCACCTTTGAAACGTTCACCAACACCTTCGGGCGTGTGTTTATCGCCAGCGGGGACGGCACCGACGTTACCCCCGTGCTGCCTGATGAGCGCATCGACTACAGCGAACCGCGCTTTTCGCCGGACAGCACGCGCCTGGCCTTCATCGGTGGCAGCGATTTGTACGTGATGAATCTCGCGGATGGCCGCATCACGCGCCTGACCAACACCGAGACTCAGCGCGAATCACAGCCGCTGTGGTCGCCGGACGGCCAGCAGCTTGCCTATCTGTGGCATCTGTCATCGACCAACAACCAACTGAGCCTGATCGCTGCCGATGGCCAGAACCGCCGCGACCTGACCGACAGCCCGTCGTCAGCGGTGCTGTCACCGCGCTGGTCACCGGACAGCAGCCAATTGGTATACCTCACAGGCAGGGCAGAGCGAACGGCTGTCTATGTCGTGGCGGCCTCCGGCGGCGAACCCCGCCAGCTCACCGTGACTTATCCCTTTACGACGACTGATGCACAGGTAGCCTGGATGAACGACGGGCGGCGGGTTCAGGTGACGTGGACAAACGTCGCCAACGGCATCACCATCAGCGACGACACCCTTGACGCGGCAACGGGCGAACTGCTGTCGCGCGAAGTGGACACCGCAGGCACGGCGCTGCTCTCGCCTGATGGCCGCTGGCAGGCGTTCGTGGAAAATGGACGCCTCTGTATCCAGCCGCTGGCCTCGGCGGACGCGCCGCTGTGCCACACGCTGCACGCGGGCGTTCCATTGGCCTTAACATGGCTGCCATAGGGAAGTCACGAGATGTTCGTTATCATTACCGTCTCAGGCGTTTGACTGTAGTGAGAAGGACACAGTGTTGACACGTTTGATCGGCTGGGTGATGGCGAGTTTGTGGCTGCCGTTGGCGCTGCTGCTGGCGCTGGCGGTTGTGCTTGGGCAAGCGCTGCCCTACGCGGGCGAAATTCGTTATTTGCTGGAAGGCGACGGCGGCTTAACCACGCCCTATTCATTGGACGTGCAGCGTGGGCTGGCGTTCCAGTGGCGCGCGCCGCTGCAAGTCTTCACCATCGACTGGTCGCCGGACAGCCAGTATCTGGTCACTACCGCGCCCAACGGCAGCTATGTCATGGATTTGCGTGGGGGCACGCCGCGCCGCTTGTACCGCGAACGTGTCTATCCGGTGTGGTCGCCGGATGGCTCACGGCTGGCCTTTGAGGGCTTTGTCGATCTGACGCTGCGCCTTTTTACGGCTGATGGCGATGGCAGCGCTGTCTTGCCTTTCCTGCCTGACGACTCCGCCGACTTCCGCCAGCCCAGCTTTTCGCCTGACGCCACGCGCATGGCTTACGTGCGCAATGCCGACCTCTACGTCTACCGCTTCAGCGATGGGCAGACGGTTCGCCTGACCGATACGCCTGATACGGTGGAGCTTCAACCTAACTGGTCACCGGATGGCACGCGCCTCGCCTTCCTCTGGCACGACAACACGCAGTTGGATCGCCTGAGTGTGATTGAACTCCCCAGCCTGCGTCGCATTGACCTGACGCCTGATCTGGCGTCTCCGGTACACAGCCCCCTCTGGTCACCGGACGGCACGCGTCTGAGTTTCCTGATGCGCGAACTCAACGATACGCTGGTGTTTACCGTTGCGCTGGCTGACGCCGTGCCGCAGCAGGTAAACGGCTCCTATCCGCCCATCATGATCGGCAACGCCGGGTGGTCGGCAGATGGTGCGCTGCTGTACATTGTGTGGCTGGAACAGGACATCAGGGGCGGCATCACCATTAACAACGATGCGCTGGACGCTGACACGGGGACGCTGGTGCAGCGCGAACAAACGCCGGATAACTTCCCGCTGCTCTCGCCCGACGAACGTTACAGCGCTTATCTGGATGCCGCGGGAATTTGTGTGCAGGAACGCGCGACACAGGCACAGCGCTGCTTCCCCGTCGTAGGCGGCACGCCGCTGAATCTGCGCTGGCTGCCGTAAGGAACTACCATGAGCCGATTTGTGCTGCGTGTTGGGCTGCTGCTGGCGCTGCTGGTCAGCGTAGCTGTGGCGCTCACCAACATCATCGGGCGCTGGATACCCTATGCTGGCGAAATCCGCTACATTGTCTACGGGACGAGAGGGCAGGCAACGCCCTACACGATGGATGCGGGGCGCGGGCTGTCGCTCCGGCTGCTGCCGTCGCGAACGGTGATCATGATGGATTGGTCAGCAGGCAATCGTTATGTCTTCGCGGCAGGGGAAGGCACAGACATCGTAAGTCTGGAAAACGGCACGACGCATCGGGTGTTCAATATGCGCGTCAGCCCGCTGTGGTCGCCGGACGACTTGCGCCTGGCCTTTGAGGGCGTGGATGATTACGTGGATAATGAACCGTCGATCTACATCGCCAACGGCGACGGCACCGAAGTTACGCTCTTGCTGCCCGATGAAGCGGGCGATTTCCGCAATCCCGGCTTTTCCCCCGACGGCACGCAGTTGATCTTTAACCATGACAATGATCTTTATCTCTATCGTTTTGCCGATGAACGTCTGCTGCGCCTCACCGCTACGCCCGATGTGACGGAAACGCTGCCCCGCTGGTCGCCGGACAGCCAGTTTATTGCTTTCCTCTGGGCCGAAACGCCGCAGCTTAACCGCCTCAGTGTGATCGACGCTGACGGGCAGAATCGGTTTGAGGTGACCACCCATATCCCAGGTTCGCCCTTCAGTGTCGTCTGGTCACCCGACAGCAGGCAGTTGGGTTTTCTCATGCGCGTGGGTGGCAATCTGCAAGCCTTTGTCGCAGCCCGCGACAACCCGACGGCGCGCCAGGTGGGTGAACCCTATCCGCAGACGAACGTCTATCTCGCGGGATGGGCCGCCGGAGATGTTCTGGTTGTGAATTGGGCGCAGCGGGACATTGGGCATATGACCTACTACAACGACGCGCTGGATGCGGCAGCAGGCACGCTGCTACAGCGGGAAGAAACGCCCAGCGGCTTACCTGTGGTTTCTCCTGATGGGCAGTATATTCTTTACTTAAATGATCTGCTGTTGTTGTGTATCGAGACGCGCGCCACCGCTGTGCAGCGCTGCTATTCGGCAGGGAATGTTTACCCGCTGAGTATGCGCTGGCTGCCGTAAAGGGGAACGGACATGAGCCAATTTACGCTGCGAACGCTGCTGTTTATGCTGCTGATCGTCGGTGCAGGCACAACCCTCGCCCGCCTGATGGGCCAGTGGCTGCCGTATCAGGGCGAAATCCGCTACCTGCTGTCTGGCAGCCAGGGATTGATCACGGCGTACACGATGGATGTGGGGCATGGGCAGTCGTTTCGCCTGTTTGCGCCGCAGTCGGTGCATAATCGGGGATGGTCAGCGATGGCGCGGTATGTTTTTCTGTCGCTGGAGGGCACGACCATCATCAATGTGGACGACAGCACGACCCGCCCCTGTTTGCTTTGCCCGTTGAGCCTGTTTGGTCGCCGGATGATCTCGCGCCTCGCCTTTGAAGGGATTGACCACTATGGGGATAAGGAACCTGCCATCTATACGGCTAACGGCGACGGCACCGAAGTTACCCGCCTGCTGCCGGATGAAGCGGGCGATTTCCGTAATCCCGGTCTTTTCCCCCGACAGCACGCAGTTGATCTTTAACCACTACAATGACCTCAGGTCATCGTTTTGCCGACCAGCGTCTTGTGCAGCTTACTGCTACCCTCGATTGCTGAATTCCTTCCGCGCTGGTCGCCGGACAGCCAGTACATCGCCTTTCTCTGGCAGGAAACGCCGGAGCTTAACCACCTGAGCGTGATCAACGCCGACGGCCAGAACCGCGTGGAGTTGACCAGCAGTTTGCCGTTTTCGCCCTTCAATATCGTCTGGTCGCCGGACAATCGGCAGATAGGTTTTGGGACGTTCAGCGATGATATTTCGCAGATTTATGTGGTAGCGCGGATGATGCTCTGGTGCGTCCGATTGGGCAGCCTTACTTACGCACGAGTGCCAACATCGCTGGCTGGACGGACGCTGGCGATGCGCTGCTGGTGCGCTGGCTTGAGCCGAGTAACAGTGTCCCCAGTCACTTTGAGGATACGCTGGATGCAGCAGCGGGCGCGCTTTTGCGGCGTGAAGCCATCCCCACCAACTTTATCGTCGTTTCGCCGGATGAGCAGTCCGTCGCTTACATGGCTGGCGGAACAACATTATGTATTCAGCGGCGCGCCACAGGTGACGAGCGCTGTTATGCAGTTGGGAATGTGAATATGCTGTCTCTGCGCTGGCTGCCCTAAAGGAAACTGCCATGAGCCGCTTTGTGCTGCGTAATACGCTGCTGCTGGCGCTGGTGTTCAGCGTGGGAGTGCTGCTGGTGGGCGTGCTGGGGCGCGTGCTGCCGTCTGCCGGAGAACTGCGCTACATTTTGCGGCGCTACGACGGCAGCTTTACCCCTTACTCGGTAGATGTGCTGCGTCGGCTGGCGTTCCAATGGCGCGCATCATTCACCGCTGCCGACGCGAGTTTGTCGCCGGATGATCGCTATATTATTGCCCAGACGACAAGTGGTGCGATGTATATGATGGATATTAGAGGCGGATCGCAACGCCTGCTGTCCGCTAGTAGGGTCAATTTGTTATGGTCGCCAGATGCACAGTGGATCGCATTCGTCGTTCCTACAGGGGATGATAGGGGAGTTTATCTGGCGCATGGCGATGGTACAGAAGTGATGCCCTTATTTTCGGATGCTGCCGACTATATCTATTTGCGATTTTCACCGGACAGCACACATCTGGCTTACGTGCGCAATGGTGATTTATACGTGTTGAACCTTATCGACAACACCATTACTCCCCTGACGAGTACCATTGAGCAGGAAGCCTATCCTGACTGGTCGCCTGACGGACACTATCTCGGCTATGTACACTATCTCGACGACAACAGCCCCTATATCTACAGTATTGTCGCCGCGAATGGACAAAGTCAGTATGATTTCGATGGAATTCGGTTGACGATGAGCGTGTGGTCACAAGATGGAACGCAGTTAGCTATTCTTGACGATTCCCTTAGAACGCGTCTCTATATCTTTCAGGTGGATACAGGAACGATGCGCGAACTGCCGCTTTCACAGCTTCTCTACAAGGGAATTCACATGGAATGGCGGGAAGATGACAGCCTATTGCAGATTTTATCAACCAATGATCCAGAGAGGGTAAATCCGCGCGGGATAGTTTATCAGGACGATGTGGACGTAATGACAGGAGAAATTGTGCGGCGTGAGCAATCCCCTTCTAATACGAACCCGGGTTACACGCCAGAACTCAGTTATACCGGCAGAGCGATTTGTGTTCCCTGGCGTGAGGCTGTCGAGTATCAAATCTGTTTCCCCCTCTCAGAGGGCATACCGCTGAGCCTGCACTGGCTGCCCTAAAGGAAACTGCCATGAGCCGCTTTGTGCCGTGTGTTGGGCTGCTGCTGGCGCTGGTGTTCAGCGTGGGCGTGCTGCTGGTAAGCGCTATGGGACAGTGGGTGTCCTACGATGGCGAAATCCGTTACCTGTCGCATCGGGACAATATCTATGTACCCTATGGGCTGGATGTGCTGCGCCATGTGACCTATCAAATACTTCAGCCCATCCCCGCAACGGCTGCGTATTGGGTACAGAATCTTCGATACTTGATTGTTGAGAGGGATGGCGCGACATCCCTTGTAGATATGGACAGCGGGGCAGTCCAGCAGGTGTTTGATACACAAATCTCTTTGCGCTGGTCACCAGACGGCGAACATATAGCGTTTGCGTCCTGGACGGGTGGCATCTATCTAGCCAACGGCGACGGTACAGATGTTACGCCTCTTACACCTAACGACGCTAATGGCCCGTTCGCGTTTTCGCCGGATAGCACACAGCTTGCCTATATTTATGATGGCGACTTGTACGTGCTGAATCTTATGGAAGACCGGGTTACAGCCCTTACCAGCCTTGGAGAATTGTCGGAAAGCGCTTTGAATTGGTCACCGGATGGGCAGTGGATTGCTGTTACGTGGCAGACCAGTGATGCGCCAGAGTTTTACCTTAGAGTGGTCAGCCGCCGCGGCGGAAATCAGCATGACTTTGTCAGTCCTTTGCGATTCTATAACCCGGTGTGGTCATCAGACAGCACCCGTGTGATTTTTATCGCCGGAAATGATGAATTAAATGTGTACATGGCTGTCCTAAATGACGATACGATCCACCCATTTCCATTGTCGGATGGGGTACAGGCTCTTGGATTAACCGAGGGATTTATCGGTAATGACCGTACACTGCGGATTTTGTGGTCAGTAGTTGACAGCAGCGGCATGACCGTTTACGAAGACGATGTGGATATGACCACTGGCGAACTGCTGCGCCGCGCGATAGTGCCAATGAGAAGTACTGTTCAATTTTACACGGATGATTGGGTAGTAAGCTACGAGAATAATCACATCTGTATCTGGTCACGGGCGACGGATGAGCTGCGTGACTGCTATGCGGTGGCTGCTGGTGACTTTCAGACTATGTTTTGGCTGCCCTAAACCCCGCCCGCCATCACGACTTCCAGTTCGCGCGTCGAGGTCGGCAGGTCAAAGTAGGGCAGGCTGGCGCGCATGTCGTCCACCACTTCCATTTCCAGCGTGATCGTCGGTTTGCGCCGAAGCTGGCGCACGCGCTTGAGGATCGACTGGTAATCGAGCGCGCCGCCGGGGAAACCCTTGTGGACATCCAGCTTGCCGTCGTTGTTGTTCATGTGGAAATGCACGAGGTACGGCTCCAGCACGCGCAGCCACGTCTCAAACGACAGATTTTCGTCCTGCTGGATGGAAAACAGGTGCGCGTGGCCTACGTCGATGCAGGCGCGCAGGTAAGGATGATTGATCTCGCGCAGCAGGTCACCGATGATGTAGGGGTCGAACTCCCACATGTTTTCGATGGCGATGACCACGCCGTGTTCTTCGGCATATTCGGCCATCTCGTGCCAGAACACCAGATTACGCTGGTGCCAGCCCGTGCGATATTCGGGGTTATGAATCGCCGCGATAAAGTTGGCGTGGAACACAATAAAGCGGGCGTGAAGCTGTGACGCGATGTGAATCCCGTGCTTGTAGCGTGCCTTGCACACCTCGTTGATGCGCTTGTCCGGGCTGCCCGGTGCCATATCGAGGAATGGCCCGTGTATCGTGATCGGGCCGCGCACAACGCTCAGCGCGTCCTTGTATTCGCGCAGTAAACCCTGCCAGTCGCCATCCAGCACATCAGGAAAGGCAAACGTAACGATCTCGATCCCCAGGCGGAACTGTGATGCCAGTTGCACGCAGTCTTCAAAATTACCACGCTTTGCGCTTAGAAGGACTTGATCCACGCTTGTTACACCTTACCAACTATTGCGATTGTTAAAAGCATACATCAAAGCGACTAAAAAAAGGTGAAAGAACTGGTTATAAAAACGTTTGCTACAAGTTAGAATGCGCAAAACCTTTAATAGCTGTCCCCTATAGCAGCGGCGATGGGAAGGAGCAATGTCAGCTATCGCAGATGACCTGTTACATGAAGTGTGCCGTACTTGCGTATAAATTGCCAGTGAGTTGTTGGTTTTCCGCGTCCGCGCAATATAATAAGTACCAAATTATAGGACATGGTAAACCAACATGAAAATTACTCTGCGCATCATCACTGTTTTGTTTGGTCTGTTATGTGTTCTCCCTGTGCTGGCGCAGTCTAATGTCACCTTTCCTACTGTGACCGCGACGGAGTTCTCGTCACTCAACGGGGATTATTTCGCCATCAGCAACAACGCCGACTACATCTATCTGTGTGCGGGCGCGGATGTCACCTGTAAGATTTATGAACGCAGCAGCGGCAGCGTGGTGCTGGAACTGCAAAGCAGCACGTACGCCACCTGGTCAGCCGATGGCCGCCGCCTCGTGGCGCTGGAGGGCGTGCTGCCCTGTGAGGCCCCCGATAACCTGCCTAATGTGCGCCTGTTCGACCCCATGACCGGCAGCGCCTCGCAGGCCTGTCTGCCCTTTGCCTTCGCCTGGCTGGACTGGTCGCCGATCAACACCAACGTCTTCACCGTCGATGACCAGACCCTGTTCGACTTCAGCAGCAGCAGCGTCAGCAGCTACACGCCGACCATCACCATCGACGCCGCCAATCTCAGCCGCTTCGTCGGTTACGGCGCGCTGCTGTGGGATACCACCACAGGTCACCCCGCCGCTGTCATCAACCTGAACCGCGCTGTCGAACCCGGCAGCGACGTTATCAATACGTCTGTGTTTGAAATCTGCGCCACGCGTCTGGATCAATGTGTGCCGCTGGTGGATACGCTGAGTTATACCCCCGCCGATGTCTTCTACTGGCAGTTAAATGGCCGCTGGCTGCTGTGGGCTGGACATCTGGCCGCCGCAGGCAGCGCCACGCTGGTTAGCGAAGACCCCGCCAGCTACAACGACACGGTTTTTTACGTCACCAACATCTTCAATGGCGAAACGCAGGAAGTTTTCCGTTTCTCCAATTTGGGCGATGCCAGCCTCTACGCGCGCTGGAATGTAAGCTGGTCGCCAGACCGCAACGTCATCGCGCTGGCGGTGGGGGAAGTTGTGACCGCGACGCCCGTCGCCCGCCCGACGCTGGGGCCAGCGCCGGAGGCACGCCGTATGCTGCTGCTCACGCTGGATTGGGGCGGCTAAATCTCAACGAAAGACATTCCACAGCGTAGGGGCCTGGTGCGGCCAGGCCTCTAGCGCTGAACGCTTGTCAATGAATCATTTCTGCCTTGAGACTACCGTTTTGGCGTTTCCACCAGCAGAATCGTGTTGCCTTCGCTGTCGAGGATCATGGCGTTAGTGCCCCAGGGCTGCGGGTCAGGCTCGCGCGTTACCTGCACCCCTTTGGCTTTCAGATTGTTCACCAGCGTCACGATGTCGGAAACATCCAGCGTGACCGACTGCGATTTGCCCACCACCTGCTTATAATGTTCCCAATTCTCATCGGGCAGATAGAGGATAAGTTCCGTTTCCCCGCCCGCGCGCGGCACCACCGAAACCCAGCGATTCGCCGCGCCGGGGAACAGCGGTTGGTCGGTCACCAGCGCGAAGCCCAGCGTGTTGACATAAAAATTCTTGGCGCGATCCTGATCAGCGACAAATACACAAACCGTACCAACTTTGTTGAACATGGGGTTCTCCTGACCTATGAACGGGTGTGACCATTTTTGAGACCCATATCGCTGCGGTGATGCGTGGCGTTGGGTGCCATGGAGAGGTACGAGGTGATGGGAACAGCATTGCACCTCAGGGCAGCGATAGGAACAAACATCTCTCAAGAATAGCACATATGTTCTTTTTGTGCAACAACCTGCGCATACGCGATTGGGGAGTTTCGCCGATATTTTGCGTGTGGGGACGTTCAACTGAACGTCTACGAAACTTTGCTTCTCACCACTCCTCGGATACGGCAGCCGCCGTGCGCAGGTCTTACTTCGCGCGCATCCGGTTGTTTTTGGGATTGTGTTCCACTTCGGCCAGCCCCAGCACTTCCAGCAGCGGCGGGATGTACATGCCGAAGCGTCCGCGCAGTCCCTTCTTCAGGCCGTACCAGCCGCCGATGGGATTGTCAGGCGAACGTCCCCATGCTTCGACAGTGCCTTCTTTGGCGGGCTTTTGTTCGTCGGCGCTGCCCAGTTCCATCCAGTCGCCGTGCTGCTTCAACATCTGATGCAGGTCGTTGATGCAGCGCAGGTCGTAATGCAGCACCGTTTTGCCCACTGTACACACCAGAATCGGCGGGGTGTGGCTTTCGTCCTTGTGCAGCGTGTATTCCGCCGTTCCTGAGGGCGTCTTCAACACCCAGGGGTTTGCCTTCGTTCCCTCACCTGTGCTCATCATCCCATCTCCTTATGACTGCTTCTCGGCTTCTTTTTTCAGATCGGCGGCATACTGCTCAAACGACGGCCCGAAGTCCGGCAGCGACCCGGCAATCATCGGCAGCATCAGCCCGGAAAAGACTTCCACCATCGCGAACTCGGTAGCACCCTCGGCGCTGGGCGTCAGCGTGTACGTGCGCACGCCCTGAAACATCGGGGCCGCGCCATCGCGCCACACCATGCGGCGGTTGGGCGTCCACTCACTCACTTTCAGCGTAAAGACCCGCTGCGGCGCGGCGGTCACCTTGAGCTTGATGGTTTCACCCGACGCGATGCGGCCTTCTACGGACGTAATGGTCGAATTCCAGCGCGGCATATCCTGGGCTGTCGTCAGCAGCGCCCAGAGGCGTTCAGGGCTGGCGTTGATACGGATGCTCACGCTGCATTCCTGACGAAACGTGCTTTTACTTTTGCTTGCGACTCCGTTGGCCATCGTTATTCCTCATATAAGCTGATCGCACACGGAGTATAGAGAAAACAGAACTAATTTTCTTGTAAAAATTGGACAAGTGGCGGCGGAGCCTGTGTTCTGCTGAGGATAAACTGGCGGCAGGCTTCGGCGCTGAGTCCTGATAAAGCACTGCATTCCTTGGAGAAGTGCGCGAGGTCGTAATAACCACAGGTGAAGGCGATGTCGGTCAGGCTGAGATGGGTTTTCGCCAGCAGCAGCAGCGCCGCCGAAGCGCACGATGCGCGCGTAGAACTTGGGCGATACGCCGAAGTACTGGCGGAACAGGCGGTCAACGGTGCGAATCGAGTAGCCTACGTCGGCGCTAAGGTCATGCATGGCCACTGCGCCGCGCTGCTGCTCAATCTGCTGGGCAATGGCGCGGCTGAAGCTGTGCGCCGCCGAGAGGTTTAATCGCCGCAAAAAAATTGGTTGAGCAGGGCAATCTGCTGCGCGCTGTCGGCGGCATCAAACAACTGACTTTCCAACTCCAGTGCCTGCGCCCCAAACGTGTTGTAAAGATCAGGCGTCTGGTTGGAAAACTCGTGTACCGGAACCGACGTAAACGCCGCCAGCCCACCGGGGCGAAAGCGCACGCCCACCAGATTGACCGCGCCCTCCTGAATGATCGTCAGCGGATAATCACGCTGGGCATCGAGGTTCGATACCGCGAGGGACTGGACGCTGCTGGGCGTGTCCAGCCTGCGCCGTTCATAGCCGATGCCGTAGCTGAAAATCAGGTCGGCGTAGGCATCGACCACCATACTTTGCTCCACGCGGTAAGCACTGGCATACAGCCGCCAGTAGCTGTGGATAAAAGGCTGTAGGATGGGGGGCGGGATAAATGCCTGGTACATAAACCGTGACTTATGTTACTAATTTTCGATGATCGCTTTAATATTTCTGAATGTTACAATAGATAGTTGTGACCTCAGCATGAGGGTGTGTATCGTTATTATAGCCCGGTTCGGAACACTGTGTATTGTTAGTGAATGGAGTGCTGGTTATGCCGGTAGAAGTGCGTTGGTATCTCGATAAAAGGGTCATGGAATCACGTTACTGGGGACAAATTACCCTGGAGGACATCAAGCAGGGCGTTGGCGAGGGTTTGGAACTGATCAAGGGTTACCCCTATCCAATCCCGCACATCATTGAACTTTCAGCTTCGACTTCGGTGGAGACCAGCCTGGGGAATTATTCAGACCTTGCCGCCCAGCTCCGACAGCTTGATAAACGCAACTGGGTCATCATCGTAGGCGTGACCGGGGTAACAAAGTTTATCGCCTCAGTGGTCACGCACATGGCGGGCCTCAACTGCAAACTGACTGATTCGCTCGACGAAGCCCACACCTTTGCCGAGCATGTCGCCGCGCCTGAGGTTCAAGCCCAGGTGGACAACTGACACTCAGGAAATCCATAGGTCATCGTGTATCATCAAGGGCAGTTCAATGCAGGACACGACACGATGACAGCCTTCCCCTTCTCAAATCTGATCACTGGCGAGGCGCGCCGCCCATGACACGTCTCGCTGTGCTTGCCGACATTCACGGCAATCTGCCCGCGCTGGAAGCCGTTCTCGCCGATATACAGCCGTTCAACGTCGATCAGGTGGTCGTCGCCGGGGACAACATCAACATGGGGCCGTATTCCGTCGAGGTGATGGAACGCATCATGGGTTACGCCGTGATGCGCGGCAACCACGAATACTATCTGCTCGATCACCAGACGCCGCGCGCGCCTGCCCACTGGCACGACTACACACAGCCGCCCTGGCTGAATGCCACGATTCCCGCGCGCTGGCGCAGTGTCATCGCCACGCTGCCCGACGCGCTGCAACTGCGCTTCCTGATGCGCCGATGGTGCGCGTGGTGCATGGGTCGCCGCGCAGCCATTGGGAGTCGATTTTCGCCAGCACGCCCGACGAAGAAGTACTGCCGATGCTGCAAGCCGTCGAAGAAGACCTGGTGATCACCGGACACACGCATCTGCAAATGGATCGGCAGGTGGGACGCTGGCGGGTGCTTAACCCCGGCCCGGTGGGGATGCCGCTGGATGGTTATTACGAAGCCAACTATATGCTGCTCGAGAGCTGCGCCGACGGCTGGACGCCGACCTTTCGCCGCGTGGCCTATGACATTACGCCGCTGCTGCGCGAGTTTGAGCGCATCGGTTTTGTCGAAGCCTGCGGCGCGACAGGCAAAATGATCGTCGAGGAATTCGCCTCGGCCCGCCCGCGCATCGACCCCTTCAACCGCTGGCGGCGGCAGGTCTACCCCGGCCAGCCCGCGACGATGGCCATGGCCGACGAGTTCATGACCCTCGACGACAAGTGGCAGTACATGCTGCCCCCGTTTCGTATCAACATGGAGATTTAACCTCTCCTTCCCACCAATCTGTAAACACAATATATACTGCCATCGGCTCCTCATGCGCAGTCTTGTTTTGTGTTCTACACTTGTTGCTATGAGTGTTGTGGAATCAACAGGTCATACACACATGGCAAACGAGGAACAACTTAGCATTCTGAGGCAAGGTGAGAAAATATGGAATCAGTGGCGCCTATATAATTTTGCAGTACCAGTCGATTTCAGTGAGCCTTGAACTTGAGTGGCACAGACCTATTTCACGCAAACCTAAGAAACGTAGACTTTAGTAGTGCAAACCTCAGTAACGCAAATCTGAGTATGGCCGATTTGACCAGTGCAAATATGACTAACGCAGACCTACGGAAGGCAGTCCTAAATAGTGCAAAGCTACGTGGCGCAAAGCTACGTGATGCAAAACTACGAGAAGCAAATTTGATTGGACACAGGTTGAGTGGTGCAGATCTGAGCGGAGCAGATCTGAGGAGAGTTCCTCTGTTTAATGCAGACTTGCGTGAGGCAAACTTGTGTAACAGACTTGAAACGAGCGTTTTTATTTGCAGCAAACTTGAGTGGAGCAAAACTAATCGGGGCATACGAATGGGCAGACCTGAGGGCGCAAACCTAAGCGGCACAGATTTGAGTGGTGCCGATTTAGTGGAACCTCACTAATTGGAACTGATTTACAAACAATCTCTATTTGCATGTCGAGTTTTGGTATTTCTGCTTGGGACGTAAAACTTGATGGCGCGATTCAATCCGACCTCGTTATCACTGATGTGGATGAACCTGAGATTAGGGTAGACAACCTCGAAGTCGCGCAGTTTATCTACCTGCTGCTGAACAATCAGAAAATCCGCGATGTAATTGACACTATCACCAGTAAAGCCGTACTTATCTTGGGACGCTTTACCGATGAGCGCAAAGCGGTACTAGATTACATCTGTGAAGAACTGCGGCCGTGATTATCTGCCGATTATGTTTGATTTTCAAAACCGAAAAATCGAAAGTTTACCGAAGCTGTAAGAACATTAGTTGGCTTATCACGATTTGTTGTGCAGATTTGTCAGACCTAACAGCGTCCCTCACGAAATCATGTCATTTGCGGAACAATTTCGTTCTGTGCCATTACAAGTCATCTTTTGCCCCACCGATCTCATCCAACACCTTCGCTATGTTTGGGATTTACCTAAATCGATGGGTACTACCCGTGCGTAGATATAGAGATGTGAATCACTTACGGGACAACTTCGAGCATGGGATTATCACTCCTGCCTTACAAAGGCACAAAGAACTTATCCTGTTGAAAAATGAGACGCTCAAAATAAAGAACATTGATGAGTAGACGTGTGTGCTAAACCTCGAAATGAATCCAGGGCGCAACCTGCTGCGCCCCTCTGATCGTCTAATCTTGGCTTACTTCCGCACCGGCTCGTAGCGCAGCCCGACAACGCCGCTTTTGAAGGTCTTCGTCTCCAGCAGCTTCAGCGGGAAGTTGCGCGTGACGTTGGCGAACAACATCTTGCCGCGCCCCAGTACCGTCGGGTTGATGTTGATGCGGTACTCGTCAATCAGGTCTAGCTGCATAAACGTTTGCGCCAGCACGGGGCTGCCGAGGAACCAGATGTCCTTGCCCGGCTGCTGCTTGATGTGGTTGATCTGTTCGGCGATGTTGTCCTTAATCAGCACCGTATTCTGCGTGTTGTTCCACTCGATGCGCTCCAGCGTGCGCGACACGATAATTTTGGTGGCGTTATCCAGCCAGCGGGCATGTTCGCGTTCGGCGGGTGTGCTTTCCGGGTTGCCGGGTATCGTCAGCCAGTAGCTGGCCATGCCTTCGTAGGTGCGGCGTCCCCAGATGACGGCATCGGTGAGGTCATGCATGGCGTGGGCATCGGCCTCCAGTTCACTATCGTAGGCAATCCAGTCCAGTTCGTCGTTAGGGCCAGCGGTATAGCCATCCAGCGACAGGTGAATCAGCGAGATCACTTTTCTCATGGCGAGTTCCTTCTCTTTCAGTACGGGTGAACGAGGGTGCGCTGTGCGTGTGTGCGCACCGTTATCACTACAATAGCATGGCGCGGCGGCCCCTGTCTTGAACAAAATGGACAACGCGCGGTCTGCTCTCAGTGGATATTTGAAGTGCCGCCGCCGCACGCTAAACTTCGCGGCACTCTTGCCGACTTGGCGGTTCCAATGTATCTTCGTTCTTGGGTGTGATCTTATTCATTGTCACCTGGCGGTTCATGGCATTCACCCTGAAAGGATTTCCCATGCGAAAAAGCAAAGTACTGGCGAAACTGCGCGCCGGACAGCCCGTGAGACTGGCGATGCTCGGAAACTTCATCCCGGCGTTCGTGGCCTACGCTGCGCACAGCGGCTACGATGGCATCTGGCTTGACCTCGAACATCGCCCGATGGACAGCCGCGAGGTGCAGGCGATGCTGGCGTTCTTCCACCTCTACGACATTGATTGTGTGCTGCGTTCGCCCACGCGGGAGAAGGGACAGCTTTACCGCTACTTTGAAGACGGCGCGGCGGGCTTAATCATCCCCCACGTTTCCGACGTGCAGAGCGCGCGCGAACTCGTGCAGAAGACCAAGTTCCCACCTGTGGGAGATCGCGGGCTGGAAGGGCGCAGCCTCGAAGGCAACTTCGGGCTGGACACCGTGAACACAAGGGATGTGCTGGTCGAACACGCACTGCGCGAAACCTTCCTCATCCTGCAAATCGAAACGCCGCAGGGCTTGGCCGCCGTCGATGAGATTGCCGCGATTCCCGGTGTCGATGGGCTGTATGTGGGGCCGAGTGATCTGCGCATCCGTATGCTGCACCAGCCCGAAGGCGAACGCGTCGAACTGCCGCAGGCGCTGGCACAGGTCAAAGCCGCCTGTGACCGTCATGGCAAGTGCTGGGGTTCGCTGCCGCGCAGCCTGGAGGAGGCGCGCCAGCTTGCCGCGATGCACATGCAGTTGATGGTGTGGGGCATCGACCTGAACCTCCTGCAAAGCGGCTTGCAGCAGGCCAGCGCCGAACTGGATGCCATTTACTCGGCATAAGTTACATCCATAGCATTACCCAAGATCGACGGGGTGTTTTTATCACGTTGTGCCCCCCAATTTTTGGGGGATTCAACGGCGCTGTTCTGGCGTAAATTTGACCATATTGATGAAATTGGTCAAACGGTCAAAAGAGGTGCGCCATGAAAATCGTTGTGATGACAGTCGGAACTCGTGGGGATGTCCAGCCCTATGTCGCTTTAGCGCGCGGCTTGCAGCGTGCGGGCCATGAAGTGCTGCTCGCCAGTGCCAGCAATTTCGCCTCGTTCGTGCAGGCGGCGGGCGTGCCTTTTTACGCCATGCGCGCCGATTACTACGAACTCATCAACTCCGACGAAGGCAAGGCGGTGCTCAAGGGCAATCCGCTGAAACTGATGCAGACCATGAAGCAGACGGTTTTCCCGCTGATGCGCAACCTGATTGACGACTCGTGGAATGCGGCGCAGGGTGCGGACGCCATCGTCTTTCATCCCAAAATCATCGGCGCGGCACACATCGGCGAAAAACTCGGTATCCCCGTGTTTCCGGCGGCGACGGTGCCGCTGACGGCCACCCGCGCCTTTCCCGCGCCGGGTATCCCCAACATGGGGCCGCTGTTCAACAAACTGTCCTACAGCCTCGTCGCCAAAGCCGCCAGCTTCTTCGATGGCATGATTAAGGACTGGCGCGTGCAGACGTTGGGCTTGCCTGCGAAGTCACAGGTGATCGACGGCTACCAACTGCGCACGCCGCCCGCGCCGCTTCTATACTGCTACAGCCCGCACCTGCTGCCCGCGCCCGCCGATTGGGATGCCAGCAGCAACCACGTCACGGGCTACTGGACGCTGCCTGACCAGAGCAACTGGCAGCCGCCGCGCGAATTCGAAGCCTTCCTCAGCGCCGGGCAGCCGCCCGTGTACGTGGGCTTCGGCAGCATGGTCGCCGACAACCCGCGCAAGGTGACGGAAACGGTCATCGCCGCCATCAACAAGGCGGGCGTGCGCGGCGTCATCGCCACAGGCTGGGGCGGGATGCAGTCGTCGGACATGCCCGATAACGTCTATTTGCTGAAGGAAGCGCCGCACGACTGGCTGTTCCCACGCATGGCGGCGGTGGTGCATCACGGCGGGGCGGGCACCGTCGCGGCCGGGGCTGCGCGCGGGAAGCCGACGGTCGTCTGTCCGTTCATCGCCGACCAGCCCTTCTGGGGGCGCAGTCATCGAGCAGCAGGGACTCGGCCCGAAATCCGTGCCGCAGAAGCAGCTATCGGTAGAGCGCCTCGCAGAAGCCATCCGTATCGTAGCCAATGACCGCGACATGCGTCAGCGTGCCGAGCGTATGGGCCAACTGCTGCGCGCTGAAGAGGGCGTCGCCAACGCCGTCAGCGTTATCGAGCGCACGCTCAAGCCTGCCGCCGTCCGCGCCTGATTTCACAGGGGCGAACCTACGTGTTCGCCTTTCCCCAGTGATCTAGGGTATCATCTCCCCAACAGATAACGGACAACGCCCGATGTCCACAGCCGCTGAACACGACAAACTCATCAACTTTTGGGTTATGGCAGCCTCAACGCGCCATACTGGTTCATGGGCATGGAAGAAGGCACAGGCGGCCACGAAGTCGCCGAGGCCAACCTGCGCGGGCGTCTGCGTTTCGCCGCGCCCGTGATGGACTTGCGTACTGCCCACGACGCCGACCATCTGAACTGGGACATCTGCCAGCATCGTAACGCCTATCCGCTGTGCTGGCTCATCATCGCGAAGATCACGCGCGCCCTGCACGGACACGACGACTGGCGCAGCCTCGAACGCGCCAGGGATTATGTCTGCGAACGCTTAGGGCATCCTGAAGGCGAAACCTTCCTGCCCGACCTCATGCCGCTGCCCAAACCGAGCGCCGGGCATTGGTCGAGCCTCTACGCCGCGTGGTATCCAACGCTGAAAGCCTATTACGCCAGCGTCCTGCCTAAACGTCAGCACATGTTTCGCGAACTGCTTGCGCAGCATCGCCCGCGTTTGCTGCTGTGCTACGGGCGCGCCAATTATCCGCACTACAAGGGCCTGGTCGAGGTATCCGACTGGCACATCCTGCCTGACACCAACATCCATGTCGCACGCTGGCATGAGTCCACCATCGTCCTCACGCCGTTCCTCGGTAACGGTGCCATCAGCAGCAGGGATGTCGCGGCTCTCGTCGATTTTCTAAAAGCCAATTGACGCAATCTCTCGCAAACACTCTTTTCTTCTCTTGGCGAACTTGGCGTCTTGGCGGTTCAGATACTCTTTTCTTCTCTTTGCGACCTTCGTTGTACTCAACGCGGCGTCCTCGGCGGTTCAATTTTCTGTCTCTACTCTTTGCGCCTTTGCGCCTTTGCGGTTCAAATGTATTTGTGTTCTTGTGTGTGATCCCCTTCATCGTCACTTTGCGGTTCGTTCGTCTAACTCACGCGGTTCTGCACCAGCAGTTCCAGTAGCCCTTTATCTACCTTGAAGCCGTCGATCATTTCATACACCGCGTCAGGGCGTCCATGTTCGGCAATGCCAAATGCCCCTTTGAACTCCCACATCGCATAGCCCCAGCCGTATGCGTGCCACAGACTGAGCAAATCCCCCAGCCAGCGCAGCGCCACATCGTTGGGCGTCTGGTTGTAGCAGCCGAATTCGCCAATATGCACCGCCACGCCTTTAGCCTCGACCTCGCGCCAGGGCGCAAAGTGCTGGCGCAGCGTCTCCTTGTTCCACACCTTGCCCTCCCATTCGACGCCGGGATACACTGGCGCGGGCGCTGTGTTCCACCCTGTCCACCACGTCGCGCCCCAATGGCTGACGGGCATCGGCTGGTAGCCGCGCGTGCTGTGAATTACGCCCAAATCCGCCAGTTCCGGGATGGCGAGGTGTCCCGCGCCGAGTCCGTCAATCGCGATTTCGCGCGTCGGGTCTACCGCGCGGATGGCGGCCACCGTGCGCCGCATTACCTGCTGGTGAATGTCGCGCGTGAAGCCGTAATCCCCGACGCTCGGCGGCTCGTTCAGCAGGTCAAAGCTGACTTGCGCGTTAGGCACGCCTTTGTAGCGTTGGGCGAACAATTCCCACAGGAACACAAAGGCGTCCTGCGCTTCCTGATCGGCCCACAGATTATGCTTCTCCAGATCGTTGCGGTTGATGCAGTAGCCCGGCGCGCGGTGCAGGTTCAGGTTCATGTGCAGCCCGCGCTGCTGGCACGCCGCCAGATAGCGGTCAAGGTACGCCAGCACCGCCTCGTCGGGGTGGTAGTAGTCGAAATCTTTTGTCCAGAACCAGTAGCTGCACGGGATACGCACGAAATCGAAGCCGTGTTTCGCCAGAAAGTCGAGCGCCTTTTCATCGGGTTCCTGCGGCAGTTCGCGGTCATGGTTGCTGAAAATCCACTGGAAGTTGAAGCCGTAGCGTGGCATGAGCTTATCCTATCTTTACTTCTCTCGAAACTGTGAACTGACATGCGTTTGAGGTTATCATAGGGGCAATGCTTATCCAAAAACTGATCGACACCCATGCGTCGGCTCAAAACACATGACAAGAAAATCTGTATATCTTCTTGTAATGGCAACAACAGCAATAGCTTTTACGTTGTTGCGGGATATATATAGGAAACATGACCAATGCTGATATTTTGTTCTCATCAAATGGCGATATTTTTATGCTAGATATTGAGACACATTTGATTTGGCAATTAACCTATGATGGCTCAAATTCTAGTGCGAATTGGTCAGCGGACGGGAAGACGTATTGCGTTTGCATCCAGCCGGGATGACCATCTAAGTTCGCGGGATGGAGTTCACCAACTTCCCAATAAAGAAATTTACACGATGGATGTCGATGGACAGAATCTAACGCGCCTTACTTATAACGATGTGGATGACTGGGGTGTGGTCATCACCCGATGGTCGCCAACTTGCCTTTATTTCGTCGTGCGATCATCGTTTTCTAGGCCATAGCGATATTCACATCATGAATACAGATGGAAGTAATCTCATCAATCTCACGAATACTTGCGAATATAATGTGCTTCCTAGTTGGTTATCGGATGGGATTCACCTCGGTTTTTCGACAGTGAATGAAGATATTTTCGTTGGTAACACCCTGACGGGTGAAGTTATTAACCTCACAAATGATGGTGATTCAGTTGCAGATCGGACCCTGTTTTTTCACCGGATGGTCGTCGAATTGCTTTTGAATCCTCACGTATTGCGGATGTTTTGATATTCACACTATCAACCTTGAGAATAAGTGATTTACAACAAATAACGAACTCTGAGGCGTGCGACATCAATCCTATCTGGTCTCCTGATGGGCATTCGATTGCCTTTACCCTCGCCAGGATAGTTTCGATACCAGCCTCAATATTTTTAACCTTGATAGTCGGAATTACCAGCATGTTTATACCATAGGAATGGGTCAATAGGTAGGCCAGCATGGTCATCTGATGGTAGACAACTCTTTTTTTCTCGTCAATCGTGTTTACTATGGCGTTAATGTGGATGGAAGGGGACTGGCTACTGTTTTCAGTTCTCAAGATTTATTTCCCAGGCATTGATTGGAGACCGTAGATGCCCGTAGACGCCATCTCTTTTAGCCGTATTCCGCAGCCTGTTCGAAAGTCGCTTGCCGAAGAAATGGGCGTGACGCTCCAGCGCGCCGCCTTCAGCCCCAACATCCGTGAACGCCTCGACTTCTCCTGCGCCGTGTTCGATGCCAACGCCCGCATGGTCGCGCAGGCCGCGCACATCCCCGTCCACCTCGGCGGTATGCCTGGCCTTCCGTCGAATACGCCATTCAGGCGTTTGAGACGCTGGTTCCCGGCGACGTGATTGTGCTCAACGACCCCTATCGCGGCGGCACGCACCTGCCGGACATCACGATGGTCTCGCCTGTGTTCATCGAAGGCGAGCCGCGCTTTTTCGTCGCCAGCCGCGCGCATCACGCCGATGTCGGCGGCATGTCGTCTGTTCGCTGCCGCTGAGCAGTGAATTTACATCAGGAAGGGCTGATTTATCCCGCCTGTCAAGCTGATGGTCAGCGGCTGGATTAACGACGGTGTGCTGGCGCTGATTGCCGCCAACAGCCGCACGCCTGATGAACGCTTGGGCGACATCGAGGCGCAGCTTGCGGCGCAGCGAGTTGGTGAACGCCGTGTGCTGACGCTGGCGGTGGAACATGGCCCGCAGAAGGTCGAAGAACATGCGGCGGCGCTCATCGACTATTCGCAGCGCATGACGCAGGCGGCGATTGCCACCATCCCCAAAGGCAGCTACACCTTCGAGGACGCGCTGGAAGGCGACGGCCAGCAGGACAAACACATTCCCATTCACGTCAAAATCACGGCGCATGGCGAAACGCTGACCGTCGATTTCACGGGCAGCGCGGCACAGGTCACGGGCAACGTCAACGCGGTCACGGCCATCGTGCGCTCGGCCACCTACTACTGTGTGCGCCTGCTGATGGACGACGACATCCCCATGAATCACGGCTGTTTTGAGCCTGTTGAGGTCATCACCCCGCCGCACAGCGTCCTCAATCCCGATTACCCCGCCGCCGTCGCGGTGGGCAACACCGAAACCGGACAGCGCATCGTCGATACCGTGCTGGGTGCGCTGGCGGTGGCCCTGCCTAACCGCATCCCTTCAGCCTCGCAGGGCACGATGAACAACGTCACCTTCGGCGGCAGCTACAACGGCGCGCCCTTTGTTTACTACGAGACTATCGCGGGCGGGCATGGCGCCAGCCCCAGCGCCGACGGCCTCAGCGGGCGTCACAGCCACATGACCAACACCCGCAACACGCCGATTGAAGCGCTCGAAGCCAGCATCCCCGTGCGCGTGCTGGAATACCGCCTGCGTGAAGGCAGCGGCGGCATCGGCATCAAACGCGGCGGCGACGGTATCCGCCGTTCGTACCTGTTCCTGGCAACGGCGACAGTCACGGTCAACAGTGAGCGCCGCGTCTATCCGCCCTATGGCTTGAAAGGGGGGCAGGCGGGCAAGGTCGGCGTCAACAGCATTGTACGCAAAGCCGCACCCAGGCCGCGTTTCCCCACCAAAAAGTCCAAGCACACCCAGGGCGAAGAAGTGATGGGCAGCAAGTTCACGGCGACGCTGGAGGCAGGCGACACGCTGATTATCGAGACCCCCGGCGGCGGCGGCTGGGGCAAAGAGGGCCGCCGCTACTAAGCTCGTGGGTAAAGGCTGAACCTGATCGTATCTCACAGGTTTTCCACCGGATTCCCACCGTCATTCCCTAAACGTCCACTATCGTCATAAAAAGTGTTATGATAAGGAGACATAGAGACGACATTTTAAGGGTAGTGGCTGTGGCAGCGACAACATACGCTTTAGAGCATTTTTATTATGGCAAATTAGTGCGTAATGGTAAGCCCGAAGGCGATGCCCGCGCGCTGGCGAAGTCCCCACGCGTGACCGAAGACCAGATCAGCGAATGCATCAGGACTGCGCCGCTGCCGCCGCTGGCAGGCGTACAGCAGGGTTCCTGGGCGCTGGTGCGTGGTCGCGCTGTGCCGTTCATCATGGCGCAGTCGGCGCTCAACAAAATCGGGCAGCCGATGGTGCATTATGTGTTGATCCCCGGCGAGGTCGCCCGTTCCCTCGGCGGCAATCTCAAGGCGCTGCTGACGCTGGTGGATTACGAGATTCCCACCTTTGACCGCCTGAGCAATCTCGAAGTCATCAACCTGCCGCCGCCTGCGCCGCAGTCCAGCGAGCAGCAGACCGACGACATCCTGAACCTGATGACATTTACCCGCAACAAGATGGCCACCATCGAATCGCTGGTCGCCGCCATCGTCGAAGGCGTGCCCATTGTCGTGCAGAAAGCGCCGCTTGATCTGGCGCAGCGCGTCGGTTTTGTCGAGGGCCTGCTGGCGATGCTGCCGGCTTCCGCACGCTTTGGTGTCACCTTCACCACCTTTGTCCAGCCCAACAGCAAGTTGGAAGCCCAGATTCGCTTCACCGACGGCGCGCCCGACGGTGCGATGATTTTCGATTGGCAGTCCGGCACGCTCAGCGGCAAGGATGCGGAAGACGATTACGCGCACTTCATCATCAGCCAACTGCGGCTGGACGCCGGGCTGGTCATCGAGCAGACCAGCGTGCTGACCAATATCGCGTCGTGGCGCATCAAACGCGGGGACCGCCTTTCGGACGCGCTGAAGTACGCCGCCTACCGCCTGAAGGTCGATGACGCCTTGCGCAACGGCCAGCCTGTGGAAGCCGAGGACGTGTCCAAGATTCTGGTGGAAGACCCGACGTTGAGCGAAGACCAGAAGCGTTTGTACTCGCTGCACCTGCTCTCGTTCGCGCTGGCGCTGGGCGACATGAGCCATGCGCTGCCCGTCGCCATCAGCCTGCGCCAGAATCCCGAACTGGAACGGGAAGTGCTGGTGCAGATGGCCAACGCGCTGCGTGAAGGCAAAACGCAGTTGATTTATGAGACTCTCTTTGACTGGCTGGAAGACCCTGCCGGGCCGCAGGGCATGAAATGGGTCGAACTGCTGCACCGCGCCGCGCTGATTCAGCTTGATTCACTGGTGAAAAGCGGCGACTCGGCGGAGGTAAACGAGGTCTTGGCGCGTGCCGTGCGCTCCGACGCCGCTGTGTCCATGAACAAGATTCTGCCCAAGATGATCGAACTGAGCCTGCCGCTGACGACGCGCGATGCTGCGCTGGCCCTCAACGTCATGGGACTGGCGATTCAGTACATGGATAACGAAGGACTGCGGCAGCTTCTGGCGGCGCGTCCCTTCCGGGCGGCGCTGCCCCGCCAGGTGGAACTGTTCGCGATGGCGCTGGAAGGCGTGCGCGTGACGCAGGACTTCATGGCGCTGAACCTGCCCGTACAGGACGACAGCAAACCCGGACGGCGCGGCACGGGGATGCTCAACCCCGACGCGCTGCAAGCCAAACGCCAGACAGGCGCGCTTAATCCGGCGGCGCTGGAAGCCAAGAAACGCTCGCAGTCTGACGAGTATCCGGCGGTGTCCTCTGACCCGAAGCGGGCGGGCGTGCTGTATGAAGCATCGCGCGTCTTTGGCGAAGGGCGGCGCGTGGCGCTGATGCGCTTCGTCGAACTGGCGCTGGCCTCGCAGCGTGCCGACCTGATTGACGCCTACGCCCTGAACGGCATGGTGAAAGTTGCTTTATCGCCGCTGCGTGACCAGTACAACCAGACGTTCCTGTGGGTGCTGCGCACACTCCAACCGGACAGCCAGCTCGCTACGCTGGAGTCGCCGGGGCCGCGTGTGCTGTTGCAGCTCATGCTGGCCTGCGGTTTGTATCGTGAACTGGCACAGGAGATTCCACGCCATTCACGCATTTTCTTTCCCGGTAATGACCGCATGGGTGACTATCTGATGATGATTCTGCGCGTGTTCTCCGAGACACCGCTGCCCACTGAGGTTGCAGAGCCGATGCTCAACGCTATTCAGGAGGCGGGCATCAAAGGCGTGCCGCTGATGATGGCCTATATCGGCGTGCTCGAAAGCCGCGATTATGCGCCGGAACTGGCGAAAGTCGCGCTGACGGCGACGACGACGCTGGAGGCTAACCGTGTTGCGCTGGAAGAAGTCATTCCCATCAATCCCGTACTCTCGCTGCTCAAGTATCACTGTGAGCGCAAGGATGTGACCAACGCAGTGCGCGTAGCCGGGTTTGTCCCGCAGGTGGCCGCGCGTCACGGTGGGCTGCCCGCTATCACGCGCATGTTTAAGATGATGCAGTGGGATGGCCGCACGCGTTTGGCCGCGCTCGACGAACTGCGCCGCTTCGTGCGTTACGCTGACGAGGCCGACGCGCAGAAGGCCGTGAGCTACTTCGGCAAGGAACTGGGTGTCAAGATTCAGGAATCGCTGGAAGCGACCTACTTCATGCGCGGTTTCATGGGTGACACGGATATGCATCATTACTCGGAAGTGATTCATCGCGTGCGTTCGCTGCTGTTTACGCTGGCGCAGGCTTATGATGACCAGAAGATTATGCCCTCGATTGGCGCGGTACAGAATGACCTTGACAGCCTGCAAGGCGGCCTGTCCAACGAAGACCGGATGAAAATCGCATCGTATGCCATTCTGATGGGCGAAGCGGTGGCCATGTTAGGGCAGTACCATAAGGATCAGAAGGGCGCGCGCGACCCCAATCAGGTGGCGGCGGTGCTGGCGGGCAAAGCCGAACCGAAAAGCGCGCTGGATGTGTTTCGCGTCATGGGTGGCTACCTGACCAAAGGCCGTAAGCTGCCCTATGAGTTTACGAAATCGCCGCATCAGCACCCGCTGGGTGAGCGTTCGGCTGTGCTGTTGATGGAGGACTTGCAATTAGGCAACAGCTTATTGCGCAGCGCCATGCGTGCCGTGCCGCTGAAGAAGAACATTCCGGTGAGCATCGGCGCACTGCATACCGAAATGGAAAGCCTGTGGAGCGCGCTTTCGACCCGCGACCAGCGCGAAATGGCCGGTGATCTCGCCGCCGATTTGCAGCAGATTGCCGATCTGGTGATTGCCATTTCAGAGAAGGGCGGGCGCGAGGCACTGCCAGAGAACAGCGGCTTGGGCAAGGCACTCGATGGACAGCGCCAGCGTCCGAAGAATGCGCTGGAATTCCTGCGCTACATGCATGGGTATTTCAAGAGCAAGCTGCGCTAAGGTTTCAGAGCGTATCTGCTAAAACGCTGATTTTGGGATGATCTGTGTGTCATCCTCTACAAAGGAAAAGGCTGTGCGTGTGCATCGTCCTGCGGGCGATGGCGGCGTACATCATCACGTATTGGGAATCGATGATGAGCTTTTGGGCGAAGATGTGCTGCCGGGGTTTAGGCTTCCCCTGCGTGATGTCTTCAAATAATCCAGCTTGTCTCATTGCGGCACATGACACAAGGGGACGACCAACGCGTCGTCCCTTTTGAATCCACGAGCGTAACTACAGAATCTGCTCGGCGACTTCCACGCGCAGCAGCGTGCGCACGTTTTCGATCTGGTTACAGATGGTGGCAACCGATGAGCCAGCGAACAGCAGCCCCACCGCCACATTATCCAGCGTCATCACCAGCGAACCCGAATCGCCGCCTGCGGAAATGTTGGTGGTCACAATCTGGTCGATGAAGCGCGCGGTTCGGCCCCCGCCGTAACCCACGTCCACCGTCGCGTTAATCACCGTGATGCGCCCAGTGGTGAAGTTGGTGGTGCGCCCCGTCTTCTTGACGACAGTGCCCACCGTCACATTGGCCTTGCGCCGCCAGCCGCGCACTGCTCCGTTCCAGTAGATTTCGCGGTCAAGGTCATGGAACTGGCCTTCCGCGATAGCCGCATCCACCAGATTGCGATGCAGCGTCAGCGGCACCGCCGGAGCCATCATGATCGGGACAAAACGGCTCAGCGTGGCGATGCGGTCTGCCGGGTCTGTTCCGCCGTCGTAGGGGCCGGGCTGGAGCACGGCATCGCCTAACGACGCTGCGTTGCTGTTGGCCAGCACATGGTTGTTGCTGAGGATGTAGTAACGCGAGGGCACGCCGACGCCATGTACAGGCGGGGTGGTGCTGCCGCCGGGCAGAATATCATAGACACAGGTGGCAATCGTGCCTGCCGTGATGTTCTTATGCCCCACGCTGTAACCGCCGCGTGCCGGACGGCTGCGGCGCGCCAGCGTCTGGATACCCGCGTCAAAGGCTTCCCCGCCTGCCACCGGGTAGCCGATAGCCAGCACATCGGTCTGCATGTCGCCCAGCCTCGCGGGCACACGTTCACGCGCGCCAAGCTGACTGTTATCGACCTTGTGCGTCACCAGCGCGATCAGGGCCGGGTCGCCAGTGGGCTGGCCGTTCTTCCATTTAACGCCGACGCCTAACCCGACGACGTTGGGAAGCTGCGTGGACTCGCTCATAAACTGTTCCACCACAGCCGCGTGCGCCGCCTGTGCTTCCTGCGGCTTCGCTAACGTAACTTTCTTTTCATCGAATGGCATATAATCCTCCTAAGAGACTGACGGACTTTGGCTTGAGACAGGGCCGATTTCTTCTACATCGGTTTCATACTCCTCCAGCCGGTTTGGAACGATCTCCGACGGCTGCAACTCAGCTTCGGGGAGCTTGCGCCGGACAAAAACGGTGATGACCCGCCTGCCTGCCTTTTCCCCGATGCCCACGCCGACAACATTGGGCAGCGCCATCAACTGCGCCTCATACTGACGGAGCACACTTTCTATCGTCACCTTTGCTGCCTCCTTACTCACTCATCAATGACGAATCGTTTCAGGCGGTGAGCTGTTAATAAAATTGAGCAACTAAACTTGTGAGATGGACGTAACAGGGTGTGTGCACAGAATACGGAGAATTGACCCTTAGTGCTGCGACGGTCATTATTTTTCTATACTGTCTTCACAATACGAATTTATGTACTCGCGGAGTAGTCCCCGGAAAATGGGACAGCCACCTGATTGGCGCGAATCCTGCCGCCAATCGCGGCATTCGCGGATGCGTCTATAATCGCCTGTTGCACTTCATGCATCTTTAAGCGCGTCTATGGGCAAAGTCAGGCGATTTAGCATCGTGTTTTACTGATAACTGACAACTGTGAACTTGTATTTAAGAACGGATAGGAGCTTCAATGCGCCGTGTGATTATCAACGTGACCTATGCCCTGCTCGCGGGCTATATCCTGTGTTACTACTCGGAGTGGATGTTCTGGGGTGGCAGCGTGCGTCCCGCCGAATTCGGGGAGTACCTCGCGGCGTGGCTGTTCTACAGCTTCGCCACCTATCTGTTTCTGGTGACCGTTTACTATTTCCGCGTGCGCAGCCTGTGGGCCATGTTTCTGGCGGGCGCTGTATACGGCTGGCTGGTGGAAGGTGTCATCGTGCAGACGATGTACGACGACTTCCCGCTGAACATCAGCACGACGGGGCTGTCGTGGCACGCGCTGATCTCGGTGCTGTTCGGCTGGTACTTCCTGCGGCGGGCGTTACGCACGAGCACGGCGGCGGCGCTGCGGGTAATTCTGCTGCTGGCGCTGTATTACGGCTTGTGGGCGCATGGCTGGTGGAGCGAAGGCGCGGTTCATGACCCTTCGACGCTCTTTGTCTACTTCATGCAGCTTGGGATTCCGCTGCTGTTTGCGTATCTCGGCTTGGAACGGCTGGGCGATAACGCCTTTCGCCCGACGCGCTGGGGAATGATCGTGGCGCTGCTGCTGCTGGCGGCGTATTATGTCTTCGTGACGATCTCTGGCGCAGCCGCTGGCGCTGCTGATCTGGCCGCCCGCGCTGGCGTTCGTGCTGTTCTTTCTGCGGCGCAACCGCCAGCATGAAGCCGAAGTCGCTGCGCAAACTGGCGTCCGAGCGCCAACAGGTCGCGTGCTGCTCGTGCTGCTGATCCTGCTGCTGGCGTCGCTGCTTTACGCGCTGCTGTATGCGCTGGACTGGCGCACGCTGTGGGCAGGCTATCTGCTGACGATGCCCGCCGGGTTCATCCTGCTGTTCGTCAGTGCCTATCGTGTATGGCGAATAAAGCCCAGCCTTTAAAGAAATTATTGGTTTTAAGTAGAAGCATGTCAGGCGGCTAGCAGTCTATACTTTTAGTAACGATCATCCCTTCGCTGAGTTGGCTTGCTGTCGACTTCGCGAAGGATAATCCAATAATATGGTTCCTGCCTTGGCAACGAAAGTATCGATGTCTCTAAATTAGTCCTTCCGTGTGGAAACTTTGATGTCTGCATAGTCGTTGAATTAGAGGCGCTTGAAATCTTGATGGTTTCCCTGCCGGAGTGTGCCTTGCTGCACTCGTCCAGTGATACAGTCTTAACCTCAATGGTGAAAACCTGATCAATCACCATTGCTGGCGAATGTATCGTTATCTAATGATGCCTCTGAAGCATTTTGGTATGACCAGACCTTTTTACTTTGGGAAACTGAGTTGAGAAAAACAGTTCCACATTTTAACGCGCTGGCTCAAGACCGAATTTCATTAGAGAGCGATCTGAATAAAATCCCCGTAAAGCGCTGCGTTTGTTTCTCCCTACGTTTGCTTGTGGCTTTCCTAACCTATTTCTATAATCTATACAGGGTCATGCATACGGGACGACACACGGGTCGTCGCCTACGAGTATCCTTTTAAGGAATTTTATGGACGTTGGGACAGTCGTGAGCCATTACCGCGTGGTCGAGCATATCGGGCGCGGCGGCATGGCAGATGTGTGGTCGGCGCGCGATACGCGGTTGAATCGTATGGTCGCCATCAAAACCATTCAGGCCGGGCTGACGGGCGATGTCGATCCGGTGCGCCTGTTTGAACATGAAGCCAAGACCATCGCGCAGTTGGAACACCCGCACATCCTGCCGATTTATGACTTTGGCGAAATCGAAGGACAGCTCTACATCGTCATGCGCTATGTGACGGGCGGCTCGCTGGAAGATGTGCTGGAGCGCGGCCCGATGCCCTTCAGCGAAGTGCTGCGCGTGGGACAGGCGGTGTCCAGCGCGCTGGATTATGCCCACATGAACAAGGTCGTGCATCTCGACCTGAAGCCGCCGAACATTCTGCTGGACAGCCAGAACGCGCCGTACTTAGCGGATTTCGGGCTGGCGGCGGTGCTGGGGCCGGAAGGGCGCGCAGCCAACCCCGGCAGCGGTACCTTGCTCTACATGGCCCCGGAACAGCTCACCGAAGAACAGATTGATCACCGCGCCGATATTTACAGCTTCGCCGTGATGGTGTTCCACATGCTCACGGGGTCGCTGCCGTTTGACGCGACACAGCCGCTGGCCTTGAAACAGCTTCAGTATCAGGAATCGATCCCCGATGTTGATCTGATCAACAATCATGTGCCGCCCAACGTGACCAGCGCTTTGCGGCGCGGCACCGCCGTAGACCCAGCGCAGCGTCCGGCGACGCTGACCGCGCTGTTCGAGGAACTACGCGACGCGCTCAGCGGTACTGGCGGCGTGACAGTCACCAGCGACGAGTGGGGCGAATACGGCGAGGTGTTGGCCGACGCGGGCGATATGCTCACCGAGCCAATGATTGAAACCGACGACATGGCGCTGCTGGAAGCGGTAGACCTCTACAGCCGCGCGCGTCATGCCTGGGCACGCGGCACCGGGCGCTTCCTGCTCGGTGTGACCCACTACATGCTGATGAGCGGCTACTACGCGCAGGCCGAACGCTACGGGCTGGACGTGGACGAGTCCGGCTTGCAGATGCTGCTGCGCGGCGCGCTGGAATATGATCATGATCTGGAATTCTGGTGGGGCAAGCTGAACAACGAAAACCGCCGCTGGGTCTGCCTGCACGCGGTACGCAGCGAGAACGCCCCGGCCCGTATCCGCGCGCTGTTCCGGTTGGAAACCCTGCCCGACAGTGACGCCCAGCAGATTCCGCGCATCGTGGCGCAGGCGCTGCAAGCCGAAACCACCGAGGACGGCAAGCTGGCGGCAATCCGCGTGTTGGGTACACGTTCCCGCCTGATGGCCGCGCGCCCCGAATATGACATCCAGACGCAGTTCCGCGCACGCCTGCTGACCAGTTTGACGCGCATTTCGGTGCAGGCGCGCAGCCCCGGCGAGTGGCGCGAGGCGGTCTATACGCCGGAAATCGACAAGCTGCTGGCGGAAGTCGCGCTCAGTGACCGTTCGCCTGTCGTGGCAGAAACGGCGGCGCGCACCATCGGACAGATGCGTTCGCTGGCGGCGGTGCGTCTGCTGGCCGAACAGCAGCGCGGCGGCTCACGGCGGGCGCTGCAAGCATTGGCGCTGGTACGTGATGAAGCGCCTTCACTGCCGCCGATAGTCGATCAGCGCGGGCGTATTTACGCCTGGATTGCCAACACCTGGCGGCGCACCAGCGAACAGTCGATGAGTGTCGTCTGGCGTTTTGTCTTCGCTTTCATTGGTAGTTGGCTGGCGATTGGCACCAGCGTCTACCTGACGTATCGTAATCCCGCGATTTTGCACCCGATGCGTATGGGCAGCGCCCTCGGCTTCGGCCTGATTTATGGCTTAATCAGCGCGCTGCTGGTGATTCTGGCGGGGGAGGTGCCGCTGCGTCTCAGGGGCTTCTGGACGTGGTGGACGCGATTATTGGTCAGCGTGGGGTTCGGCTTTCTGCTGGGGACGCTGGCGTGGAGCGCCTATTCGTACCTCTTCCTGTACGCCGTGCCCGATTGGGACCTGATGTTTTTCGGCGGCGTAGCGGTGGCCTTCGGCGTTATCGTCTCGTCGCAGTTTAACATTCGCGGCTGGTCGGCGCTGGGCCTGATGGCGCTCGTGTTCTTCCTGTCGATTTATTATCCCTACTACAATTTCTGCCGTGTGGTGTATATCTGCACCGACGCGCCTGCCTTCTCCCCTACGCCGCTGCCGCTGCTGGCGCTGTTGATTGGCGCGGCGGTAGTGCTGGCGGCCAGCAAGCAGAACCCCAATGTGCCGCGTGCGTTCACCTTCAGCGTTTCGTGGGCATGGTGGGTGAAGATTGCCGTCAGTGTCGGCTTAGGGGCGCTGTGGGCGCTGGTGGTGTGGGGCGGTTACGCGCTGGCGCTCAGCGACCATGTGCTGACGTGGACAGGCTACGGCATTGTGTTCCTGGCAAGCGCGCTGATCGGCATTCTGGTGATGGGATCGTTCGGCACCAAAGAACGCGTGGGCTTTTTCGCAGCGGCGGTGCTGGCATTCCTCGCGGCCTATGCAAGCTGGGACTTCTACCTGCGCGATGTGCCGCTGTTCCCGATGGTCGGGGGCAGCCCGATTTCGCTGCTGTATTATGATTTCTTCGAGCAGATATTCACGATTGGCATCCCGGTAGCCATTACGATGGGCTTGGGCGCGCACGCGCTGACGCTGTTTAACTCGGTGACGCGCTTTGTTGGCCCGCCCGCGACAGAACGCGAACGCCCCGAAGCCCTGACCATCTATCTGGTGGCGATGTTCATCTTCAGCAGCCTTGCGCTGTACGTGTCGTTGTTCAGTGTGGATATGTCACTGGCGAAAGGTTTGACTTACGCACTGCGCGGGCTGGATGTGGTGCTGGGTTATCCGCTGCTGGCGGCGATGGTGCTGCTGCTGCCGTTCTATATCCTGTGGGCGGGCGGCACGCTGCTGGCGACGTTGGGCGTGTGGCGCTGGAAACGCTGGGGCGCATACGGTTTAGTCACCAGTCTGGCCTTTTTTGTAGTGTATCGCGCGGCGCTGGCCTGGATGCTGCTGCAAACGCAGGTGCCCAATGAGGAAGGCGAACTTGTAGCGCAAAGCCTGCCCGCCGGGGACGCGCTGCTGCTGTTGGGCGGACTGGCGTTTTTGCTAGGCGGCGTCTACCTCATGCGCCCGCTGCTGCCGCAGATGGCGCTGACCATCGGCACGCCCAGGCCAAAAGTACAGCCTGCGCCCGTCAGAACGCCCATCTCGACGCCTGCGGTCATCACCGACGCCGACATCGACCAGCCGCGTGTGCCGCGCTCTGCCGATTTATCCACCTCGCTTGACCCCTCAGGGCAGAGCACCTTCGACGATGAGGCAACTCTCCACGATTCGGGCAATGACCCTACGGAGCCGGAGCGCGGCGATTGGCAGCCATGAGGGAAATGACAGGTTGAACCTGAGAGGTGGGCGCATAGCTCGCCTTTTTGATTGCCTCTCTCTTGTAAATTGTTCGGAAATTGTCAGGATATGCGACGATAGCATTAACGAAGCGGTGTTACTGTGTGAATGAAGTTGCTAATCTTAATGAAGGAAAGGCGTTTTATGCACCGCTTCATGCGCTTGTCTGTACTGATCTTCCTGAGCCTGGTCGCGCTGTTGGCCGTCATGCCCGCGCTGGCGCAGGACGAGGATGAACCCCTGACGTTCCAGATTGTGGGCGAAGTTCACTTCGTTGATGGCGACATCCTCGTGGAGGATGTGGTCATCGCTCCGGCGGGAGCGTTCAATCCATCGGAACTGGTCGAAGGCGATACCGTTGTGGTGACAGGCTATCTGCTCAACGACGACACGCTGCAAGCAATCAGCCTCGTCGTGGTGGAACTGATCGAAGAAACCACGTTCATGGGGGAGGGGCAGGTCGCGGTTGGGGGTTCAGTCGTCGAGGTCGATTACCCCGATATTGCTCCCGGCGCGCTGGTCATCGTAACCTACTACATTGACGCCGACGGTAACGTCATGGTTGTGAGCGTCGAGGAAATGGACACGGAAGCTACGCCCGAAGCGACAGCCGAGGCAACGCCTGAGGCGACAGCCGAGGCCACTGCCGAAGCAACCCCTGTGGCGGCAAACCTGCGGCAATCCCAATCACCCGATTGCCACGCGCATCGCTGAGGAATTCGATGTGACCTACGAAGAAGTCATGGCGCGCTGCATTGTCAGGGACGTTGAGCTGGCAACATCGCCCATAGCCTGCTGGCCGAAGCGACTGGTGAAGGTCAGCGTAGCCGTCTGGAAATGCGCGAGTCGCGTAGGCTGAGGCAAATCGTGCGTGAAGCCGGCGTCAACCCTGCGGAACTGGCTCCGGGCCGCGTGTTCAACGGCAGAAACGCAGCGAACACACTACGGAAACCACACAGCGTTGCGCAGCAGCGGCAATGGTAACGGCAACGGCAACGGCGGTGGCAATGGCAGCAGCAATGGTAACGGTAACGGTAATGGTAACGGCAACGGTGGTGGCAACGGTAACGGTAACGGTAATGGTAACGGTGGCGGCAACGGTAGCGGTAATGGTAACGGCGGTGGCGGCGGCGGCGGTGGTGGTCGCCCCGGTGTAAACGCTAACTGCCTGATGAAAACGCCAGCCTGCCAGACTGGCGTTTTAATTCAGAGCGCCACCTGCAAGTACCGGCGTCCGCCGAACTCGGTGAGCAACTTGTTGTCGAGTTCGTCGGCGTAACTCTTGCCACCAGCATAATGATGGCGTTGGCTTCGCTGGCGTCGAAAGCCCTTCCAGCGGGCGGTCGCTGTAGACGTACACCACGTCCTGATAAACGCCAATCGCCGCGTTGGTAAGCTGCAAATTCAGTTCCAGCAGGTGCCGATGGGGGGAAGCAGGCCGCTGCGGGCAGGTGCATCAGCGGCGAAACCTGCAGGTTACTGACATTGCCCTGCTGTGTCACGCAATCGATCTCAGGCGTGTCACTGAAGCCGCGCTAGCTCCAGCGAATAAATCTGTTTTCAGCCGTGGGCGGCAGGTGTGCCTGATGTTTTTCAGGATTTGCTCGACGGTGGCCGCGTGCGCGCCGATGAGGTTGCCTGATCCCCGTTTACGTCCGAATGGTAGTCCCATGTGCTTGTTCCTTGTTGGTGATTTCGCCGTTTTCATCGTTGTTATGCGCGATAATTCTGTTTGCATCAGTGACGCCCTCAGCTAAAGGTGAAGGCTGTCCGGCTTCATAAGGCTCGCTGAAGGCGCTGCGTTTTCTGTAGCAGGTGATAAATCCAGCACATTTATGGAAGTAGCCTCAACCTTTAGCTTGAGGCCAAACACTATACCTATCCATCAGAACAACGAACATAACCCCTGTCTTTACTCGTCACTCATCACTCGTCACTCATCACTCATTACTCATCACTCATCACTTCTCTTGTTAAATCTTCACCGCGCCGCCGCAGCGCAGGCACTCATCGGCATAGAAACCAGCGCGTGAGCCGCAGTGCGGGCAAGCCATGACGTTGTTTTCGCCGTAGAGCGCATCTGCCTGCTGAATGGGAAAACGCGCGACTTCCTGCGCGTGCGGGAGGACGCTGCCGCACATCTCGCAGTAAAAGCCGCGAATGCTTGGCGCACGGCTCAAGCCGCCGCAGGCAGGGCAGTAGAGGCGGTTGGGGTCGCTGCGCATCTCGTTGATATAGATTTCGACGCCGCGAAAAATGGCGGTGATGTGCATTCCAAAATAATGCGTGGACGAACGGCTGGCGTTGCGCGTTAACATGCCCACCAGATAATTGCGGTCATCAAACACCGGATTGCCGCCCGCGTCCGGTGTGCGTTCCAGCGTCGTAGGGAACCAGTGCTGGGCCAGCAGGCGCTTGGTGGGGCGCTGGCGTCCGCTGACCGCTTCGCCGCCGTAGCCTACTGCCACCAGCGGTTGATTGTCCGGCACATAAGCCAGCGGTGTGATCGGCATCAATTCCGTCGTGATGTGTCCCATGCTGACGAACGCTAGATCAACTTCGGGAAAGCTGCGCACCACACGCCCGGAAACCTGTCGCCCCGCTTCAAGTTCGATAGTCACATACTCTTTGCTGCCCACCACAAAGCGCGTCGTCGCCAGCAGCCCATCGCGCGTCACAAAAAACGCCGAGCCTGCGCCGTTCGGGCCGCCGATGACGCCGACTGCACCCACATAGGGCGCGTTCTGCTGTGCCGGGACGTTATGCGCGCTGGGGGTGGTCATCGCGGGCATGGGCGTGCTCGGCGTGCTGCCGCTGACGTAAGACGGCGTATAAGTGGTCGTGGGCGCAGCGGGCGGGCTGTAACTGGGTGCGGCGGGCGGCGAATAGGGGGCGGCGGGCGGCTGTAGCGCAGCCGGAGCAGGCGTCGGGGGCAAGGTCGACGCTAACAGGGCTGCCAAACGCTGGCGAGCGTGTTCGTTTTCCGGCTCTGCCACCAGCGCATCGTTATAACAGTTAACTTTGAATGAACGGTCATCGCTGGTTTCTGCCAGCCAGATCAGCGCGACGGCCCGCACGTTGCCCGTCACCACATCATTACGCAGCGCAATACGCAGCAAACGCGCGCCTTCTTCATAACGCCCTGCCTGAATGGCGGCGATTCCCTGTTCAATTTCGCGAAATGGCATAGTTCCTCTGCACCCGTTCAGTGATGAAATCAGCACGTCCACTTATTATAGTGGGCTTTGTTTTGAGGAGGCAAACATCCCTCCGATGGAACATTAGCAGTCGATGGTTAAGGCAACGTTGTTTTCTTAATGCTAAAATGAACATATATATGATAAATTAATGATTGAATTCAAGAGTATGGTAGAGGCGTCCTATGATGGTTGTTGGAATGGCACAACAAAATTCCATGTGGCGAAAAATCTGGAATTTATTCACAGAACCCTCTTCAAAGCTGACGGACATCACCGCGCGTAAGCAGGCCCATTTGCTGGCCATTATGCTGATCGTGATCCTCTTTTGCAGCCTGATCCTGGCACCGCTGCTGACCTCTTTTTCGCGGCAGCCCGTAGCCCTCGCCAGTGCAGCATTTGTGTTTATCCCGTATCTTCTGAGTCGCACCCGTTATTACAAGTTCGGTACCTATCTCACCCTTGCCATCATCGTGACTGCCGTCCCCGCCGTCGTGGCCACTTCGCTGAACACTGCGCGACTTGGGTTTATCCCTTTCATGATCGTGGGAGTCGTGCTTTCGAGCCTGCTGCTCTCCAAATATGAAATGGCGGTAGTCAGCGTGATTATCAGCATCGTACTGGGGATGCTGCCGCGCTGGACGGGTCTCCAGATTGATATTACGATGCCCTTCATGCTGAACTGTATCATTGCCAGTTTGCTGCTGGTGTTCATGTTCTTTCGTGATTCACTGGAGCATGATCGGCAGGCGCAGCTTGAATCGGCGTTGCAGCTTGCGGAAAGGGCCAATACGGAACTCGCCAAACTCAACAGTGATTTAATCAAAGCCAACGCCGCCGCTGAAGAAAGCGCCCGCCTGAAGTCTGAATTTCTGGCACGCATGTCTCATGAGCTGCGCACGCCGCTGAATGCAATTCGCGGCTTTTGCGGCGTGATGGTCGATGGCATGGGCGGCGAAATTGATGATGAGGCGCGCCATATGGTGCAGCGCATTGATTCCAATGGGGAGCGCCTGCTCAATCTGATTAACGACATCCTTGACATTGCCAAAATCGAAGCAGGGCGCATGGAAATCTCCTCCGAACTCCTTGACATGCACGACCTTGTCTTTCACTGGCAGTCGCAGATGGGCGTGCTGGCGGTACAGAAGCACCTGACGTTTGACGTACATGTTGATCCCGCGCTGCCCCCCAAACTCTATGGAGATCGCGAACATCTGACGCAGGTTGTAGTGAACCTGCTGTCTAACGCTTTCAAGTTCACCAGCGAGGGCGGTATAAAACTGGACGTGCGCGCTGATGTGGATACGTATGTGATTGAAGTCGCCGACACAGGCATCGGTATTCCACCGCACGCGCTGGATTACATCTTTGAGGAGTTCCGTCAGGTGGACGGCTCATCTCAGCGGATGTATGGCGGCACCGGCCTGGGTTTATCCATTGTTCGCAACTTGTGTCGCATGATGGGGGGGAGTGTCCGTGTAAGCAGCGAGTTGGAGGTGGGCAGCGTTTTCACCGTCAGACTGCCGCTGGTAACTGAAGCATCCGAAATTCTAGCAAAAGCCTCCTAGGCTTGGAGAACAACAATGTCAAATATCAGACGTGATATTCTGCGGGATTGGAATGTGTTGGTGGTTGAGGATGAACCGGACAGCCTGGAGGTTGCCACCCGCGTCCTGCGCTTTTACGGGGCGAATGTGCTTGCCGCCAACAATGGCAAGCAGGCGCTGGAGAAACTGCGGGAAGAACGCCCACATTTCGTTATTTCCGATCTGTCGATGCCCGTGTTGGATGGATGGGGACTGATGCGTGAACTGAAAAAGGATTCGCGGCTGATGGACATCCCGGTAATTGCGCTGACAGCTCACGCGCTGCCCGGTGATCGGGATCGCGCACTGGAAGCGGGCTTCCGCAATTATCTGACCAAGCCGCTGACCACTGCGACATTCATGAATCAACTGCTGGCGCTTCTGCTGGAAATTCCCGTGCTGGCCGTTCAGCTTCAGTTCTCATGAAAGGGTCATACGATGAAGACGTGGCAGGTGCTGGTTGTAGATGATGATACCGACGGGCGTGAGGTCGTTGGCTTAATCCTGCGCTTTCATCACATCACTTGTGTCGGCGTGCCCGATGCTGACGAAGCGCTCGATAAACTGGATGGGGTCGATGGTGTGATTATCGACCTGAATTTGCCGGGAATGGATGGTTGGTCGCTGCTCAAACGCATCCGGCGTGAACCTCGCTGGGCCACCCTGCCTTGCGTCGCCATTACCGCATATTATTCCAAGGAAGTGGCAAACAAAGCACTCGATGCCGGGTTTGCCGCCTTCTTCCCAAAACCTGTGGAACCGGCTGCATTCGCCCGCGAACTGAAACGTGTGCTGCGCTCATCCAATCCTGAGAACACAGGCTAAGTCACACTTACGCGGCCTCTCAATTTCCGGCGTGCGGCTGTCTGACGCCTCACATCCCAACGCCGAGTACAGCCTTCATATGGCGCAGAGCGTCCACATGCTGCTGCGGCGAGGTGAAACCCGCGCGCATGGTGTTGACGCACAACTGCCCGGCTCCCAACGTCTTCCACTGCTCGGCATAGCTTCTCAACGCCTCGTCCGTCTCGTTAGCGATGGTGAGCGTCGCCTCAATGTCAAAATCCTGCGCCGAACGTCCAGCTTCCGTTCGGTACGCGTGCAGGCGTTCAATGCGGCTGCGGGCGATGTCGTCCGGCTTGCCCAGCGGGAACCAGCCATCCCCCACCTGCGCGATACGTTTCAGCATCGGCTCGGCGTGCCCGCCAAACCACAGCGGAATCGGCTGCTGAAGCGGCAGCGGGTTAATGCCTGCCTCGGTGATATGATGCCATTTGCCGTGAAAGTTAACGACAGGCTGCGTCCACAGCGCGCGCAGCACCTCTACCTGTTCTTCGAGGCGCGCGCCGCGTGTGTGGAAGTCCTGGTTCAGTCCTTCGTACTCCACCGCGTTCCAGCCGATGCCCACGCCCAGGCGCATACGTCCGCCGCTCAGCACATCGACTTCCGCCGCCTGCTTGGCCACCAGCACCGTCTGGCGCTGCGGCAGAATCACGATGCTCGTCACCAGTTCCAGCGTGCGTGTTAGCCCGGCGAGGTAGCCAAACAGCACAAAAATCTCATGAAATGGGGTCTTATCGGTGTAAGGGCCGCTCCAATTGGGGCGATTAACCGTGCTTGCGCCCAGCACATGATCGTAGACAATCAGGTGGTCGTAGCCCATGTCTTCTGCCGCCTGCGCATAATCGCGGATGGCGATGGGGTCGTTGCCGATTTCAGTCTGGGGGAATACAACGCCATATTTCATTGAAGCGACACCTCATATATTTTTGCGCCGATTGTACTGCGGTCAGGCGTTCTGCAACAGCGGCGGGTCGTCATTGACCTGCTGCACCAGCCAGCGCCACAGCGCGTAAATCACAATTTCGCGCGCCAGCAGCACCACACCTGTTGCAGTACAGATAGAGATGGCGAACAGGATGGCATCGCCGATGGCCACAAGGTAGAAGGCGAAGGTCGTCATGTAGAAGACGACGAACCACAGCAGATAAGAGATTGTCTGTGCCATGACCAGCCCTGCGATGGCCAGGGCCGTCGCTCCTGAACGGGCTTTGATCTGGCTGCTGGCCACGCTGACCACAAAGCTCAAACTTAAGACCTGGCGAAAATCAACATACACGGAAACCGCCAGTGCCACTTCAATCAGCGCGGTACTCATCAGCCCTGCGATGGTTCGCCCGCTGATGCCAATCATCACGAAAATCAACGTGCCGACGAGCACGCCGAAGACGTAGCGGCGCGGGATTTGGGTTATCGCGCTTTCGGCGAAATTCCCACCAATAAACTGCGAAATATTCCAGAAACCGATGGGCGTTAGCGACAGCAGTTCGCGCCTGCCCAGATCATACAGCCGCGTCAGGGCCGATGAGGTGCCCCACGCTACTTGTGTGCAGATGATGGTGGTCGTGAGTGGAATGATTAAGTAGGGGAACGCGGTACAGACACATATCCAGGGCAGCAAAACGAACCCGGTTAACCGCAGCGGCTGTTTCCACATATCGTCCGCGTGCGGCACAATCAGTCGGCCATAGTTTTGATGGGCACGCTGAAAGCTGAGTCTGTATTCCAACCAGCGCCACAATTTGTTACTGAGCATGTTTCACCCCCGCACAACGCTTAGAACAGGCAGGTCATCATCAATACGATTGGACAGCCAGCGCCACAGGACATAAATCGCCAGTTCGCGGGTGATGAGCATGGCCGTTGTCGCCGCTGTCAGGCCAATGGTGAACGCGCCATCCCGCACCCAGCGCGTCACGGACAGCAAGAAGATGTTGTTCGTGCATAAAAAGAACACGACGAACCACAGCCCATACGCCGCTAACTGCATCGTGACACAGCCCGCCAGTGCCGTCAAACTGACAGCGGTGCGCTCTTTAAAGCTGCTGGCGGCGATGCCAATGAGAAAGCTGGCGCTGGCCGCCTGACGGAAATCGAGATATACGCCGATGACCAGCACCAGTTCCATTGACACCGTAATAAAAAACGTGGTTGACGAACCCGACGCGGTATTCATCACGATGACCACAACGCTGCCGATGAAAATGCCGATGGCGAATAAGCCTGCTGCCAGTTTGGTTTCCACGTCCATGTAAAGGCTGCCGATGCGTAGCACCATCCTCCAGAAGCCGAGGGGCGTGATGCATAAAAGTTCGTATCTGCCGAGTTCATGCAGGCGTGCCAGCGAGGTACTGGTGCGTATGGCGATGCGCGCGCAGATAAATGTCGCCGTTAAGGGGATGAGCAGATAGGGAAAAACGGTACACAAACACATCCAGGGCAGCAGCACGGGCGTGACAAATGTGGGAGCGCGCGCGCCAAAGGGCGAGACTTCTGGCAGCAGCAGCCGCGTAGGACGCCAGAAAGTCAGCGGTTGATGGAGTGCGTTCCACAATTTCCAACTGAGCATCATTCAACCTTAGCGAGTACCCCGAACCACGCCGATATCAAATGTCAGATCAACGCGGGCAAATCCTCGTTGATGTATCCGCGTATCTTCTGCCAGGTGAACAGAATCGCACCCTCGCGAATAATCAGGAACAACAGCAGGACGAGGCCAAACCCCAGCGGCGTCACATTGCCCCGCGTCCACACGGCGGCGGTGATGATTGCCGCGCCAAACGCCAGATAAAAAATCACCTGAAAGCCCGTGTACAGGGCGAAGGCGAACACGTTAGCGCGCGCCTCCTGCCCGACAACACCCGCCAGAATGCCCACCGCCAGCGCCCCCACCACGCACTGCACATAATCTGTGAACATGGTCGCGGTCAGCACGCCCACCGCCGCCGCCACGCGCAGCACATCCGGCGCGCTGCTTCCCAGCACCGCGAACAGCAGCGCCACGCCCACCGTCACGCCGAGCCAGATTTTTACCAGCGTGCGTAAGCGGTAGGTCAGCGCGAAGCAGTAGCCGCGCCCGATTTCCAGCGCCAGTCCTTCGTTGGCGGCAGGCGTAATCGCCAGCACGTCATAGCGTCCGGCGGTGGTATGCTTGGAAATAGCGGTGGCGATTTGCCGTGCTTTTTGCAGGCACAGCAGGTTGATGAACAGCGTCATCGTCAGCCCGACACCGGGAATAACCATCAACGCAAAAAGCGCGGGCAGCGAATTTCGCCACGACGCGCTTTGTGAGAGTTTGTCCAGCCGCAGCAGCCGCCGGAACTCAGCGGATACCGGAGGGCGGTAGAGCAGCCGCCACAGACGTAGGGAAGGCAGCATAACGGTGGTTACTCGCCTTCGATTTCGACGCCTGCCGTACCTGCCAGTTCATCCAGTGACATATTGCGCGCCTGCCCTTTATCGACCAGTTTGGCCGCCGCGCCGCACACCAGACAGTTCGGGTCACGCTCAATGGTAATCCAGATGGAGGTGTGCGGGTCGCTCATCACGCCATCCATGATTTCCATCGCGTTATTCGCCATGATAATCGTGTTGCCGGGCATGGTCTTGTAGACGCTCATGCCGTGCATCAGTTCATTGAGCGCGAGGTCAGCCTGTACCGCCGCCACGCTCATCACATGCAGCCACAGACCGGGCTGGGCTTCCATCGTGCCTTCGGGGCCAATCATGCCGTAGTCCAGTTCTTCGACAGGCCCGGTTGCCATGCCCTCACGCAGATGTTCCGCCCAGCAGGCATAACACGGCCCATCGTAGGGACGAATGACCACCACATCGCCACCTTCACCACGCTCGTAGACGCCTGCGTAAATCGCCTTCAGTTTACGCTGCAAGCAAATCTGGTTAATCGTGTACTTGGCATTTTCACCGTCCACGCCCACAATCACCAGATCGGCGTTGTCCAGCGCGTCGAGGTTCTGCTCGATGCGTCCCACGCGCGTCAGGACTTCGGCGTCCGGGTTGCGCTGGTGAATCAGGTCGGCGACGGCTTCCACTTTTGGCTGGCCGAGATAACGACGGTCTGCAACATGGCGCGGAATATTGGTCGCTTCCAGCGTGTCGTCGTCCACCAGCACGAAATGGCCGACGCCGCTCATCGCCAGCGCCTGCGCCACAATGCCGCCGCCAGAGCCTAAGCCGATGATAGCCGCACGTTTCTGTGCCAGCCGCTTCAGATTTTCGCTGCCGATTAAGCGTTCAACGCGATCCCAGTTCATTCGTCGTCATCCTCATCGTCATCGTCATCGCTGGTGCTGATGGCCTCGGCTGCGGCTTCGGCGGATTTCTCACCGGCTTCAGCAGGCTTTTCTGCGACAGGAGGCGTGGTTTCCCCGCCGCCCTGTGCCGCGACAGGCTTGGGCGTGCTCGTCGGCAAACCCAGATGCTGTTCCAGCGCGCGGATAAAGTCCAACAGCGTCTTTTCTTCCGACCACACCCAGCCGGGCGGGTTGCTCACAGGCTCGGACTTATCCCAGAGCTGCTCGAAGACTTCATACATATCGTCGTCGGGGCCAATGCGCGTAAAGGGCGCGATGCGTGCCACCGGGAAACTGCGCGGATAGTCGTGCCACGTCACCACCAGCAGGATTTTGCTGGCCCCTGCGCGCGCGGTGAACAGGCAGACTTCCAGCGGCAGCTTGCCATCGGCTTCCCACAGCACGATGCTGCTCAGCACGCCGTCTTCTTGCAGCAGCTTCATTTCACGGTTAAAACGCACGTCATCAATCAGGTGCCAGGGATACCCCACCAGTGACGGCAGATTATCCGCCGGATAGGTCGTTGGCGTAATCGGCGTAAACGCGCGGATATTGCTGTCGATGTACCACCAGTCCACGCGCATGTACGAGCCATCGCGCTGCGGAATCGTCAGGAAGTTGACCTGCCCGTTGGCGATAGTTGTCGGCGGGTGATCCAGCGTGACGATAGGCACCAGCAGGAATTCCATGTTGTTGTCGGGGTCATCCAGCCAGTCGAGCGCTGTCATCAGGTCGCCGCCGCTGGGGGCGATCATGTATCCCGGCTGCTTATGCCAGTCGCCCAGGTAACGCAGCGGCACATCCCACTTCTTGTCGTGTTTCTTGTAGGGCTTCTTCAATTCTTCGCGGTGAACGCGCCAGTTCTCTTGCAGCCACCAGATCAGCTCATCCTGACGCTCGTCGCCCTGCTGGAACGTGTGCATCATGCGCACGGCTGATGAGTCCGGCGCGATGGTATCCAGCACGTAGACCGTCGGCACGCCGTTGGTAAAGCTGCCCGGCACGATAAAGCCAACCATCGCCTCGCCCGTCTCATCTTCAATGAAATGCTCGGTGGCGGACGCCATCTTGTCCAGCACCTTCTGCGAAATCACAAGGTTGGGGACGGTGGTGTTTTCTCTCATAAATCCAGACACAAATCGGTTAAACATGGATTATCTCCGGCGCGGGGGTAGGGGCGTATTGGGATCGACGCGCTCCTCGATACCGGGCCACTCGCCAGTGGCACGCCACGTATAGTACGCATAAAGCCACTGTACTGCCCAGCCTGCAACCGTGACTGCCGTCGAACGGCTGGGGTTCCAACCGTACTGCGTGCCGTCCTTCGGGTTAAACAGGCACAACTGCCCATCCTCGTACTGGTGCTTCTCGCTGAAAATACGCGGACGCAGCACGTAGGCCTCTGCCGGGCGATTGGGGTATTCATTGGGGTATAGGATTTTAACTTCGTGCTCTGGAGAGCGCAGCGTGGACAGGTTCACTTCAACGATGCCCTGCCAGTGAAGCTGCCCGAACTGCGGCACTATCAGCTTAAAGGTATCGCCAAAGGTCGCCCGCATCGCTTCGACTTCCAGCCGCAAACGAGGCGAGACGTTATTACGTGTTCCCCACCAGGTTGTCATGTGTCTCTCTCACATCTTATTAGCTTAGACAAACCTTATTGTACCATGCAGGTGCCATCCTTGACCCCCAATCCTGCGGTGGAATTTACGGTAGCTTTACGGGTATGTACGTAAAGTCGTGCCCCTGAGTTTCATCGTAATCCATGTCTGCAAAATCTGCCGAGTCTGGAAACCAACGGTTTTACCTATGCGGTAAACGATTGGGGCAGCGGCGTCTGCTTTGACGATGGCCGCCTCAACAGCCGCCCGGATCGTGACCTTGCCGCGCCTGTCGCCGTCTATTTCCGCAGTGAGCGTGGAGATGGTTACGGGGCTGTTGAAGTCTATGATATTGATCAGGTGGCAGGCACTGGCGATCTGGTGCTGACCATAACGAACGCTGAACTGGAAGCGGCCTGGCATGAAGCGCTGGACTCCGGCGCGAGCGTCATCGTCGCTCAGTATCAGGACATCGTGGTCTACGTCGTGCAGGACAGCGACTCGGGCTATGCTCACATCGCCGTCAACGCTGTGGAAGCCCGCGAAGGCAAGCCCTATCAGTTTGATTTCTGGCTGAGTTTCAACTAATTCCTGTAGATAACGCCGTTCGCAAAGCGGGGCACACGCTCCGCTTTGTGACTTCTGCACCTGTTTGTTTTCCCCACCCTGCCAAACGCTGTATACTTTCTGTCATCATTTGCCATTTGACACGACGAGGTTTCAGCGTGAACCGACGGTTTTTCCTCTCGCTTCTCATTTTGTTAGGCACTGTTCTTTCCTCGGCGCTTGCACCTGTCGCGGCGCAGGACGATGGTCTGAACCTGCCGACTGAATTGTATGTGCTGGAAAATGACGGCGTGGTCACACGTTACGGCATCGGCGCGGCTGGCATCACCGATGTCACGCCTGCGGACGCCTTCGTCCTGGACTTTGCCGTCGCGCCCAGCGACAACCACATCGCCTATCGTACCGAGCAGGGCTTGTCGCTTAAGCCGTTATTCAGCGACGATGTATTGACTATCGAAGCTGAAAGCGCCAGCCTGCCGCCGATTCGCGGGCGTGGCGATACCCTGACGTGGACGGCTGATGCCTCAGCGTTAGCCTATACTACGCTTTACGGCGCGCGCGTCTATTTCCTTAACAGCCAATCCTTTGCCGACATTTCGCAGGCCAACGTCGTCAGCCTTGTCTGGTCGCCGGACAGCATGTATCTTGCCGTCGAGGCCCAGAACCCCGACCCCAATGCGCAGAGCAGTTTCTGGTGGATTTACCGCCGTGACAACCTGACCTTCACGCTGGTCAGCGCGATTCCCTCGTCTATCGGCATCGCCTGGCAGAGCAGCGCGCGCATCATCTTCGCGCCGGAAACGGGCGGTTTGTACGCGATGGATCTCAGCGTGGGCAATGCGCAGACCGAACTGTTTGACGCCAGCACCGTGTATCGTATGCCCTATGTGCGCGACGACAGCACTGTGACCGCCTTTGCCAATGTCCCCGCCAGCGAAGCGACGGCCATGCCGGAATCGTCAGGCATTACGGGGCGGCTGGTCGCGCTGGTCAACGGCGAACCTGTGGAAACAGGTGCTGCGCCCATTGATATTGACCGTGTGCGCTGGGCACCGCGCGGCGACCTGCTGATCGCCTTTCGCGGTGGCGCGCTGGCGCTGGTGAATCCGGCCAGCGGCCTAGCCTTCTCGCTGCCCCTCACCAGTGCTGTCGCTTACGGCTGGGGGCCGCTTCCCCCGGCAAGCGTCAGCGGCGTTGATATGCCTGCTAACGGTTACTTCCTCAGCGACTTTTCAACAGGCGTTGCGCAGTTGTGGCAGCTTCCCGCCGATGGCTCTGCCGCTTTCCCCTTCACGCTGATGGAAGACCCCCTGACGGAGTTCGCCGTTTCGCCCGATGAGCAGCAGGTGGTATTCGTCAGCGGCGGTGCGCTCTGGTTGCAGGACATCGACCCCACCGCACAACCTGTATCGCTGGCCACGCTGGAAAACGGCGTTGATGTGACCCCGGTCTTTAACGCCAGCGGCGACCAGATTGCTTACGCCGACAATGGCATCTGGCTGGTATCCACCGCTGGCGGCGAGGCGACGGAAGTGCTTGACGGTGACAACAATCACCCGCTGTTCGCACCGAACGTCAACGCGCTGCTGGTCAATAATCTGGACTCCGGGCTGGGTGTGCTTGACCTTGCGGCAGGGTGTTCAACAGCTTCACCGATGCGGACGCCGGTTTCTGGCTCAGCGACGGGCGGATTGCCGCGCTCAGTGACAGCACGATCAGCATCTATGACTTGAGCACACTGCCTACACCTGCGCAGGTCATTACGCTGCCGGACACCGCACAGCCCACCGCGTTGAGCCAGCCCACAGGGGAAGCCAATCTGCGCCTGATGCTGACGGTTGGCCTCTTGCAGTTTTCCAGTCTCAACGAGGTGCAGTTGGGCGCGGGCGTGATTGTTCCGCTGAGCGATACCGGTTATCTTGTCGCGCCAGTCCTCTCGCCCGATGGCAGCTTTGTGGTCGGCTATCGTTATCAGCGCACCGATGCCAATGGCGTGGCGCGCGGCCCGCTGCTGTTTGTGAATGTGGACAGCGGCGAACGGGTGGTGCTCAGTTTCCCATCAGAGGCGTGGGCCTTCCAGTGGGGACAGTAAGGCTATGCGTCAATCAAAGTCCGACTCGCCAGGCCATTTAGGGCGAAGTCAACACGCACAGCGAATTCTGAATTTGGCTAATGACTAATGATTAAGCAGTTATGCTAGTGGGTTCTGGCGAATAGGTGTGGTTTTCGCCTCAAGCTAAAGGTTGAGGCTAACGGGAAAGGCGGTAAGCATATTGAAGGAGCTAGGGCAGCACGCGCCCTGGGAGATATAACTCCTATAGCGAGCTTACGGTCTTTTGGACTAGCCCGCACCTTTAGCTGCGGGCGGATAACACACACCTAAAATCATCGAGCATAGCACCTGACTAATGACTAATGACTGACAACTTGAAACTTCTTTACATCACGCTGGCGGTTCATGCATGATTGATTTTGTAGCATTTGGGATTGTGATTGACGACATCGTGCTCCCCGACGGCAGCACCTACGAGGCCATTCTTGGCGGCGGCGGCCCACAGACTGCCTGGGGCATGGCTGCCGCGCTGGGGTCTGGGCTGCGCGTCGGCTTGTCGGCCTGTGTCGGCGCGGACTTTGACCCGGCGTGGCTGGAACCGCTGCGTAAGGCACAGGTGAATCTCGAGGGCGTGCGCCAGGTGTGGCAAGCGACGCCGCGCGCCTGGCAGCGTATGGCCGCCGATGGCGGGCGCACCCACGTCTGGCGTCACCCGCCGCAGGGGCGCGGCGATCTGCCAGCGGTGTATCGCGAGGCGCGCGCGCTGCACTGGGGGCTGCATCCCGAAAACCCGGATTTGACCGTTGCACAGGATTTGGCGCTGCAAGATAAGTGGCTGAGTCTGGAGACCTTTAAGCCGCCGGATGAAGCGCTGAGCCTCGCCGCCTTAAGCGAATTGGTCACGTCCTGCCGCATCTTTTCCCCGAACTGGCGCGAAGCCGTCAGCATCGCCGGAACCGAAAACTACGCCCAACTGCTGGAACGCTTCCGCGTGGCAGGCTGTCACATTCTGGCGCTGCGGCGCGGCGAACTTGGCGCGGATGTCTGGGACTTGCGGCTGGGCGGCGGCGTGCGTGTGCCTGCTGTCCCCACTACAGTCGTGGATGCGGTAGGGGCCGGCAATGCCTTCTGTGGCGCGCTGCTGGCGCGGCTGGTCACAGGCATCGGCAGCGAAGACGAGGACGCTGATTTAACCACGTTATACGCAATGGATACGTTGCAGTACGGCGGCACAGGCTTGTCGGCGGCGGCCTGCCACGCGGTAGCCGCAGCCTCGTACATGGTCGAACAGTTTGGCATTCCCGCCGCGCTGCCCAAACGTGAAGACTACCAGCGGCGCTTGTCCTATGCCCTGTCGCGTGCCGAAGCCTTAAACCTGGAAACACCGCCGTAGCGCGCGCTCTTAAGCGCTAACTCATAAATGGCCATTAAGTAACTTATGTGGCTTTAACCTTTATCTATTAAAATTCCTGTCATTACGGAAGGAATCGAACTGTATGTCTGGTGAACGTATTCTGGTAATTGAAGACGAGGCGCGTATTGCTCAGTTTGTTGAGCGCGGGCTGATTTATGAAGGCTATCGTGTCAACGTGGCCCGCGATGGGCAGGCCGGGCTGGCGATTGCCCGCGACAACCCGCCTGATCTGGTCATTCTGGATTGGATGCTGCCGGGGTTGGATGGGCTGGAAGTCTGCAAGCGGCTGCGTGCCGCCTCTGATGTGCCCATTCTGATGCTCACAGCCAAGGATGACATCAAAGACCGCGTCACAGGGTTGGACGCGGGCGCCGATGATTATCTGGTGAAGCCTTTTTCCGTCGATGAACTGATGGCGCGCGTGCGTGCCCTGTTCCGTCGTTCCACGCCCACCTCACGCCCCGAAATCCTGCGCTTCGCCGATCTGACGCTGGACACCGGGACACATCGTGCCTTTCGCGGGGAGCGCCCGATTGATTTGACTGCCAAGGAATATGAACTGCTGGAATTGTTCATGCGCAATCCGCGCCAGGTGCTGACGCGCGACGTGATCTTTGACCGCGTCTGGGGCTATGACTTCGGCGGCGAAAGCAACATCATCGAAGTCTACGTGCGTTATCTGCGCCAGAAGACCGAAGGGGAAACCGAGACGCGTCTGGTTCACACCGTGCGCGGCGTCGGTTATGTGCTGCGAGAGGAGTAATGAGCCGTGAGTCATGAACCGTGAGTTCAGTACGGGTAGAGTGTTGTGCTGCCCGGCATTCTCGCGGTGTTCATCACTCATCACTCATCACGGAAATTCATGCCCATTCGCAAGAAGCTTACGGTGTGGTTCGCGGGGATGATGGTTCTCGCGACGATGATTATCGGCTCAGCCGCCACCGCTACCATGTACTTCACACTGGTCGGCGCGATTGATGATTCGCTGACCATCACCGCGCGGGAAGTCATCGACGAGGCCAGTTCCTTTCCCGTGACCGAATTCGGCGGCACGCATCACATCAGCGTGCATATCGCCCCGTTGGACACTTTTCAGGCGTCCGGCATTTATGTGCAGGTGTGGCAGACGTGGGATAACGATCAGCCGATTGAGCCGCTGTACGCCGATGGCTCAAGCAATCTGGAAGACTATCGCCAGCCGCTTGACCCACGCACGGTCACGGCTCCCGACGGCGTGCTCAGCTACAATACCATCAACGGCGCACAGTTCCGTGTTTTTACCTGTCCCATCATGCTCGACAACGGGATGCAGTTCGGTACGGTGCAGGTGGCCGCCTCGCTCAAAACCGTCACGCAGGCCATTGACCGTCTGCTGCTCATCATGATTATTGGCGGCGTGGTGTCGCTGGCTTTCGCCATCCTCAGCGGCATGATGATCTCACGCATGGCGCTCAGTCCCATCAAGAATATCACGCAGGCCGCCGCCAGTATCGCCGACACCGAAGATTTGGGCACGCGTCTTGAGTTGCACGGGCCAAAGGACGAAATCAGCGACATGACTTCGGTGTTCAATCACATGATGGAACGGCTGGAGCATCTGTTCAGCGTGCAGCAGCGTTTCGTCGCTGACGTTTCCCATGAACTGCGCACCCCGCTGACAGCCATTCGCGGCAACCTGGAACTCATCAAACGCTACGGCATGGACAACGAATCGCTGGACGCCATCGAGAGTGAAGTCGCGCGCATGTCGCGTATGGTCAATGATTTGCTGCTGCTGGCGCGCGCCGATTATGGGGATTTGAAAATCGACCTGTTCCCGGTGGATGTGGATACCGTCGTCAGCGAGGTTTATCGCGAGGCCAAGGTGCTGGCGAAGGATCGTAACCTGCAAATCAAAATCGAAGACTTTACGCCTGTGCGCGTCAACGGCAACACAGACCGCCTCAAACAGCTTTTGCTCAACCTGATCAGCAACGCCATCAAATTCACACCGGACGGCGGCAAAATCACACTCTCGCTGGCCGAGCGTGACGACTGCGCGGTGCTTCAGGTGCGTGATACGGGCATTGGCATCCCGCCGGAAGCCGTCGAGCGCATCTTTGACCGTTTCTATCAGGTAGACGCCGCGCGCACCAACACCGGCGGCGGTGCAGGGTTGGGGCTGGCGATTGCCAAGTGGATTGTCGATGCCCATTCAGGAACCATCCGCGCCGAGAGCGAAGTTGGCAAAGGCGCGCTGTTCATCATCAGCATTCCAGTGATGGACGCCCACACGCGCATGAAGGCCCACGAACGCCCGACGCGCCGCAGCCTTCGTTTACCCTTCGCCCGCAGCGAAGACCGTAAGCCTGACCAGCAAACCAACTGAGCGTTAAGTCGTGACCGAACACCGTTAGCATATGCCGCAGTCGGCGTATCCTCCGTCAAATTCGCGCCGCCTTTCTCGCGCCGCCTTTTCGCGCCGCCTTTCTCTGAAGTTTTGATCTTCTCGCTCAGCGCCCGGCAGTTGGTCTTTCCTTAGCGTCCTTTGCGCCTTTGCGGTTCAAACGTATTTTCATCGCTGCTCTGAAAAGAGCTTTCGATGGTACTCAAGGTGGAGTGTCAGCGGTTCAAGCCTTGATTGTTATCTAGCGCTGTTGTATTTCCTTGGCGCACTTGGCGTCTTGGCGGTTCAATTTTTTGTCTCTACTCTTAGCGTCCTTAGCGCCTTTGCGGTTCAAACGTATTTTCATCGCCCCTTGTGATTCCATCCACAGTCCCTTGGCGGTTCGGGATTGAATGGGTTGATGATCGCTCAATCCCGCTTATGAATTATCACCCAATACGATCCAAAGCCTGTTGATTCGCGTTCAGGTGCTGCTAAAATTGCATGTAGGAGGGAATCGTGAGCAGTCTACACATTGCGTTCCATTATCTCGTTGACCGCCTCCATGAAGTTAAGACGGTCAAACATGTGCGCGTCAAGGACGAAGGCGCACTCAGCGTTGAATTGGAACAGCCCGGTTTTATCGAGAACGTCGTCATTTATCTGCTGGCAGGTGAACTGTCGTTAGGCTTCATCAAAAAAGCCATCAACGCCAACACGCGCGCCGACGTAAACACGCTGTTTATCGTCTCGTCGGATTTGCTGCCCGATCACAATGCGACGGTGCAGCCCAGTGAAGCCATGCGCCTGCTGCTCGATTTGTACGCGGGCAAAATTTATGCCTACAGTGTCGTCGGGGCCGCCGTCAGGATTTTCCCGGTTTACGTCAGCAAACAGCATCACGTCACGCATGGCGCGCCCGTCGAAATCGCCAACCTCAGCATCGACTACGCGGAAATCTATTCCAACCATATCTGGGGCGTGCGCAAAATCGCCGATTTCACCGCGCGCCAGTTCCACAAGACAGTTTCACGCTCAGACAGCGACCCGCTTCAGCCTTTTTACGATCTGCTGGATATTCCACTCACCGCCAGCAAAGCCGAAGTCAAACATGCCTACCGTGTGAAAGCGCGCCAGCATCACCCCGATACTGACAAGTCGCCGGACGCCACCCGCAAGATGCAGAACATCAACGAAGCCTACGCCCGTATCATGCGCCGCTTCGGTGATTAAGCGCCGCACCGTCAGCCGTTGTATTCGCGAAAGGTAACAATCTCACAGCCGCAGCCATTCCACATCCTCGTGGGACAGGTTCACCGTGCCATCCTTGTCGATGAAACGCTCAAAACTGTTCGGCGGAAACGACAGCAGGTCAAACGGTGCGCTGCGGTCTAAACCCTCAAGGGCTTCGCGCACCGTTGCCTCCAGCCAGTCAAGGCGCATATCCCACTTGGCGATGGCGAAGTGCGTGCGGCGGTAGCGGCGCGCCAGCGAGCGTATTTTCTCGACGCTCACTTGTCCCGACTCGCCCCAGAAGCTCGGCTTGCCCTCGTCCATCTGCACCACGTCCGGCTTGTACTTATCGCCGACGCGGATTTCCACCGTGAGGCGTGGATACTGCGGCAGATACAGCGCCCACAGATAGGCTTTCATCAGCACATGTTCGCTGCTTTCGTTCAGCCCTTTGACGAACACCACGCGCGCGCCGTGCGCCCGTAAGGTCCATTTGCGCGGAATCAGCAAACTCACATCAGCCAGTCTTTCAGGTTGCGTTTCTTCTTGGATTTCTTGCGCGCTTCCTGCACCTCTTGCAGCACTTCTTTGGTCAGCGCTTCCGGCGGGTGATAGGCGGAGGGTGCGCCGTGAGCGATGAAGCTCTCAAAGATTTGGGTTGTGCCAGGTTCAACTTGTGGCGTCCCGCCGCTGGTCGTCCACGTAGACCAGATCAGCGTGCCCGTGTGGGCAAACAGGCGAACCTCATAAGACTTGTCATCGACCTGCCACTGCCACTGCGTAGGAGAAAGGCGCTGGTATAACATGGTGCATCCCGTTCACATGGTTCCTGAATTCTAGGAGTCGCGTCCATATTAAGAATAGCGCGCCTCGCGTAATGATTGCCCCCTCCAACCTATATTCTAACGAAGTTCCTGAATAATACTAACCATCCTTAAGGCGCAGGCGTTGTAACATTAGCTTAGAATATATCGGTAGGAGATAAAGGAGCCTCCATTATGCGACTAAAATTTATTCTGGCTCTCATGATTGTTATGGTTGCACTGTGGTCAACGGTCTTGCCCGTTGCAGCACAGGCGACTAACTTTCTGGCAAGTGTCGGTTGCGATGCTGTAGCCATCAGCGGCACGGCGGGGACCACTGGCACCGTCACCGTGACGGCTGTGGCAGGCGCGACCACCATTCTGACGGGCGCGACCACAGGGGCGACGGCTGGCTCAACCTTCAGTGCCACGTTTACCTTCACTGCGGCGCAGGTCGTCGGCACTGCCATCACCGTCACCACCACGCTGGGTACTTTTACCGACGTGCGCACCATTAGCTGCACTGGCCCGCTGGGCGGCGGCGGCGATGGTCGTCTCAACGATTTGTCTGCACCGATTGCGGTGTACTGCGCCAACGGCGGCGTGACGATCATCAACATCGTCAATGGTCAGGGCGTCAGCAGCGTCAACGCTAACGGCGGCCAGATCGCCAACGGACTGGCACAGGCAGGCAGCACGCGAACCAACACCCAGATTGTCGGCTCCGGTACGACGAGCCTCTGGGCGCTGTCGTCCGGCGAACTGCAAGCCGTCTTCCGAGGCTTCAGCAACTACGACTTCATCTTCCTGCCCACGCGCTGCGGCATCATCTTCAGCGGCACTACCGTCATTTCGGTGACCGCAACGCCTATCGGCACGGTCTACCCGCCTATAATTTATGGGCCGATTTACACACCGCCGACCTCAGTGACACCTGTCGCGTCCTCTGGCACCTGCGTCGCCCCGGCTGGCGCACACGGCGTCCATATTGTGAGCGCGGGTGAAAACCTGTTCCGCATCGGTCTGCGCTACGGCATCGACTACCGCGTGCTGGCCGCCTACAACGGCATCGCCAATCCCGCGCGTATCTACGTGGGGCAGTGCATCATCATCCCCTAACACTGTCGTTTCAGAAGGGCGATCCATTCAACGGGTCGCCCTTTTTTATTGCCCGCTGTCGTCACGCCTGACACGGAGCCGCCGCCGCGCGAATTCCTCCCCTGCCGCATCCCTTCCCTACGCTGCGAATCGTGAATTTTGCATGAAGTTAGGCGCTTTTGTGCAATTTTTCCTTGACAAAAGGCTTATGCTCACTTTAGAATACGATTGAATATTTAAATTAGTTTAAATGTAAAACTAATTTAAATTGCAGTACAGGAGTAGTTGTATGTACGAGATGAACACTTCACTGGTGAACGACGTTCATCGCCAGAATATTGAGCGAGAATTCAAACAGCAGCGCAACATCCGCGACGCCAACCTTGCGCGTCAGGATGCCAAACGAGAGCGCCAGCGTCTGATCCGACTTCAAAATCTGCTTACGCGTAAAACGCGCTAGTGAAAAAACAAGGGGCACTCGCCCCTTGTTGCATAATGGTTATAATACCTTTTTTATATCATTGACCATTTAAATAAGTTATAATAAAAATCCATCCAATGAATAATCAGTTAGACAAGACGATGACATTGACATCCGCATATCTGGACGAAGAATTTATCATTCGTGACCTCGAAACCCTCAAGGTTGTTGCCGACAGCTTACGTATGCAAATCCTCGATCTGCTGCGCGAAAAACCGCTGACAGTCAAACAGCTCGCTGCCGATCTGGACATCACCCCGACCAAGCTGTACTACCATATCAACCTCATGGAAAAACACGGTTTAATTCGGGTGGTCGATACGCGGCTGGTCTCTGGCATTCTGGAGAAGCGTTATCAGGCGGCGGCGCGCTTTTACCGCTTTGACCATCACCTGCTGATGCCCAGCGCCAACACCGGCGAGGCTGGGCTGGATATGATGCTGTCTACGGTGATGGATGATGTGAAAGCCGACATTAAAAAGAGTATGCGTGAAGGCGTCATCGAAATCGAGCGCGAAGAAGGCTCCGACCAGACGAATCCGCGCCACCTGTTGATTTCACGCATTATCAGCCGTCTGAACCAGGAACAGGCTGTGGAATTTTATGAACGGCTGGAAGAACTGGTCAAGGAATTTGCCGAATACCGCATCGACCCGGACAACGCGCGCGAACAGGTCTACACCATGCTGATTTCGCTGTATCCTTCGACGCGTGCTGAACATCACGACGACGAAGAGGGCGGATTGTAAACCCATCACAGGTTGCATATGAGACGGGGCGGCTTCCAATGGGAGCGCCCCGTTTTTGATTCACTACGGCTAAGTGCAGTTATAATGGAAGTGATGGCTGAAAATGTTGTCTCTGCTGCAACCAGGCCGCTGTTGTCCACGAAGGAGTGCAAAAATGCTTTATAGTCCCCAAAATCAAACTTCTGCTTATCAGTCTTTTCTGCAAAAATATCCAGCTTATCGCGCCACCAGCGCCCTCGACGACCTCCGGGCTAAGGACTACAGTCGGCTCGACAGCCAGCAGCATGTATATCTCGATTACACGGGCGGCGGCTTGTATGGGGATCGCCAGATCACACAGCACATGGAGATGCTGCGCAATGGGGTCTTCGGCAATCCGCATTCCAGCAATCCGACCTCAATGGCCGCCACACAGCTTGACGAACAGTCGCGGCGATATGTGTTGGAATACTTCAATGCCTCGCCCGATGAATATGTCTGCATTTTCACACAGAATGCCAGCGGCGCGCTGAAACTGGTGGGGGAGTCCTATCCCTTCGGCCCCGGCGATCACTATGTGCTGACCTTCGATAACCATAACTCGGTCAACGGTATCCGTGAATTTGCGCGTGCCAAAGGGGCAGAAGTGAACTACGTGCCTGTGCTGCCGCCTGACCTGCGCGCCGACGAACGCGCCTTATTCCGCCTGCTCGACCAGACCCAACCCGGCTATAATCGCCTGGTTGGCGTATCCGGTACAGTCCAACTTCTCTGGCGTGCAGCATCCGCTGGAATGGATTGCGCCGACAGTCCAAGGGCTGGGATGTGCTGCGGATGCCGCATACGCTCATTTAACGCGTGACTTGCCAGCCGGATTTTGTGGACCTGTCGTTCTACAAAATCTTCGGTTATCCAACAGGGATTGGCTTACCTGCTTGCGCGCAAAACAGCCCTCGCCAAACTGCACCGCCCCTGGCCCGCAGGCGGCACGATTAGCCTGGCCTCCGTACAGGGTGATGGTTACTACCTTCAGGAAGGCGCTGCTGGATCTGAGGATGGCACTATCAATTATCCCCAACATCCCCCCGCCGTTGAACGTGGGATCACCGATCACTTAGCGCACGGTGTCCGGTGGTGGGCACGATAAAGGTCTGGGCGCGCGCGCGCGCACTCTCTCTCTCTCTCTCTCTCGCGGTTGCGCGAACAACTGTTGAGCCTGCGCCAGCAGCGGCAAACCCTTGATCTGCCTGTATGGGCTAACGGGATTCACGGATACGCGGCAGCACCATCACCATCAACTTCTTCGACGCCGACGGCAATCCGTTTGACTTCCGCCGTGTCGAGGCCGAAGCCAATACGCATGACATCTCGCTGCGCACAGGCTGTTTCCGTAATCCGGGGCGGGCGAGGTGGCCAACAATCTGACGGCTGACGACATGAAAATGCTTCGAGAACGAAGAACGGATGTCGTTTGAGCAGTTCCTGCTGGTCATGGACGGCAGCATCGGCGCGGTGCGCGTATCGCTGCCTTGCCTCGAACTTTGCCGACGTGTACTGCCTGATGACATTTGTGGAAAGTTACCTTAATCGTGCCACCTGAGCCTGTCCCCGCATGACACCATTAGCCACCAACAAAAAGAGGTGACGGTCGTGATGATCTGTCCCTCTTTATTACTAAGTCAGTGAGGTTTAGCTGCCGGGGGGTAGGGATGTTCCTTGCGTATCACCTGCCGGAAGCGTGGCCGTTGGCAGCGCGGGCGGGATGGTTGGCTGGCCGCCGCCGTTGTTCGTGTTGGGGGCAAGCCCTAACGTCGCCGGGTCAACTGTACCTGTAACGGCCAGCGGAGTCGGTGCACCTGTTAGATTTGTATTGTTAGCCGCGTTATCCGGCGGAGGAAGCGGCTGCTGTTGTGGGATCGCCACGTCATCAGCGCAGTGGAAGCCCGCCCACAGATAATAGCGTGCCGGGTTGCCGCTTAAGCGATGCACGGAACGGGCGAAGAACGGCAAGCCGTTCCACGAACCACCGCGAATGACGCGCTCAGTTCCAGCGACAGGGCCTGTCGGGTTGTTGGGGATCGTGCCCGTGTTCAACTGCTGCGTATACCAGTTGGTATCGTACCAATCGTAAACCCATTCTGGCAATACCTGCCATGTCACGCAGGCCGAACGCGCCAGCGGGATAGCCGCCGACTTCGACTGGCTCAACCGTGCCGCCCTGTTCCACTGTTGGGCGGTTGGTCTTGGCGAGATCATTGCTCCAGGTGTTGCCCTGGGATAGATATTGTTGCCTTCGCCACGCGCCGCGCGTTCCCATTCTGCTTCGGTAGGCAGGCGGCGGCCAATGGCGCGGCAGAGCGGCCCCATACCAGGTGACGCTGGCGACGGCAAATTCTGCGCGAAAGCGGGCACTCATAGGTGTTGGAGTCAAAACTGATGTAGCTGGTTTCCGGTTCTTCGTTCTGCGTCGCGATACAGGGTTGTCCATCGCAGCCGTTCACATGGCTGCCAGGTCCCAAGACATTCAGGAAGGTCACGTACTGGCTGTAGGTCACTTCAGTAACTTCCATCTCAAAGGGGTTCACCGCGACCTGATGCTGCGGGACAGCATCTTCGCCGAAACTGACAGCACAGGTACCGCCGTCACGATCCACGCATTCCCGCACCGCCTGCGTCACTTCTTCCAGCGTGGTTCCCATGGCGAACGTGCCGCCGCTGATCGGAACGGTGCCGGACATGATGGCCGATAACTGCGGCGGAATATCTTCGTCAGCCCCTTGCGGTGACTGCAAGCCGACAGAGGGCTGCGTGGTGGGTGTCGGGGTCGGGGAAGAGGTCACCGGCGCAGGCGTAGGTGACGTAGGTGTCGCGGTGGGCGGCGAGGCCAGCACAATTTCCTCGGTAGCCGTCGGCGCGGAGGTTTCCGTAATCGTCGCCGTCGCGCTGGGCGTGATGGGTTCCGACGTGGCCGTAATGACCACCACCTGCGGAGTCTCCGTAGCTCCAAAGGCGGTGTTGAGTGACATGACATTGAAGGTTAGCAGCCCGAACAGGATAATCACTGCGCAGCCGAAGCCGAAAATCATACCAATCAGAATCCACTGCCAGGCAGCATTCCCACGGCGTCCGGTTCTGCCGTAATTTGTTCGTCCCATAGACTTCTCCTCAGGCCAAAGCACACTTTGACTCTGTGTGTTCTAGATTTGTGCGCATTATCGTAAATGGATTCGGGCGCGGATTCAACGCCGGAAAATAAAAGACCCCTCATCAAAGGGGTCCCTGAGGGAGGAATAATTGCGGATTACAGGATGGCGACGAGGTTCGAATAGATGTTGCCGATGCCGGGGCCAAGCACTGCTGCGATAACAAGTACGACCACTGCGACCATGATTAGGATGAGAGCATATTCGACCAATCCTTGCCCTGCCTCTTCGTGTTCTCCCTCCGAAAGCAGGTGGTTTATCCAGCCGAGTACCTTATGGATCAACATAGCACTCCTCACTGATAACTTGTGGAGGAAGTAGAGAATAATTTCTCTGGCCCCCCAATAATGATTGCGTAGAAGATGATACATTACGCTTTGTAGCAGTGTACCACAATAATTCCTTTTGATTCAATGACTTCGTCACATTTTAACGACAATTTTTGCCATTCTCATGGCAAGTGCTTGACAATGGTTTACAGCCTCGTTAGTCTCGTAATATGCGGCTTCAGCTTTCGGAATAATTACTTGTGGTGAGTCTCAGTAGTCCTGTCATCGGTCATCTACGTCCAGTAAACATTCGCACTGATCTGGCAGCATTAGCCGATTTAATTGAAATCGTCTTTGCTGACAGCATGGATTTCAATGGGCGTGCGGCAGTTAACGAGATGCGTATGATGAGCCGTTTGGGCTTCGCGCTCAAGCTGCTGTCGGGCATGAATGAGATGACCTTGGGCTTAAGTCTGGGGTATGTCTGGGTTGCCGATAACCGCGTGGTGGGCAACGTCTCAGTTTATCCTGCCGACTACCCGTCCGATTTGGGCAGCGCCTGGATCATCGCCAACGTCGGTACCCATCCCGACTTTCGCGGGCGCGGCATCGCCTCGCAGCTCATGCAGGCCAGCATGGACATGATTCGCAGGCGCGGCGGACGCTACGCCATTTTGCAGGTGGATGCCGACAACGTTGTGGCGCGCAGCCTCTACGAACGCCTCGGTTTTACCTATGAGCGCGGCTGGACGACGTGGCGCCGCAGCCCATCAGCGCGTGTCCCGGCCATGATGCGCGAGGTCAAGGCTTACATCACACGCCGCCGCGACGCGGAATGGAAAGCCGAATATGAACTGGCGAAGCTGGTACGCTCCTTCGATCAGGGCGGTTTAGGCTGGCAGCGTCCGCTGCATCCCCGCTATTTTCGCCCCAGCCTGTGGCGTGCGTTCACGGATTGGGTCAACCTGCGCTACACGGAACGCCTGATCATTCGGGATGCCTCCGCCGAGCGCATTCTGGCGTCGCTGTGGCTGGAAAACTCGCTGGCTTCTTCCTCAGCACAGATGACCTTATTTGTGCATCCAGAGTTTCAGGGATTGTATGATGATCTGCTGCTGAACAACGTGCTCCAGCGTTTCAGCATGACGCCGCTGGCATTGGAGCACCCTGCCGATGATTCGGCCATTCTTCCCATCCTCGAACACTACCGCTTCACCGTCAAGCGCACCGTAATGCACATGCGCTGGGACGTGCGCTAATTCCGCGCATACCCACCAAAATGGAGCGCTTCACGAAACGGGCACGGCGGGTTCTGTCGATGGCCCAGGAAGAAACGGAATCCATGCAGCAGGTCCATATCGGTACTGAACATGTGCTGATTGCGCTGTTCCGTGAGGAAGACGGTAGCCTGTCATGCCTTAAAAGCCTGTGGATTAGACGACATCGCTGTTTTGCGTGACGCCTGCGCTGTGCTAACCCGGATTCCCAAAGCTAGGCCGGGCGTGCAGTTGAACCTGAATAATGAAACCCGCATGATGTTAGAGGCATCAGTCGATGCGGCGCGGCAGATGCAGGTGAACTTTATAGGTACAGAACACCTGCTCCTGGTGAAACGTGAGCGTTCAACAGGTACACGTATTCTCTTGCGCCTGGGTATCACGCCCGATCAGGTACGGCAGCAGGTATATGACATCGTCCAGATTAAACCCGGCAAGCAATCGCATTTCTCGTCATTTATGCTTGACCCCCAGGTTGAACTCCTTCTCCTGAGGTGCGCCGTATTCTTTGAGATAAGCCGCGAACGTGCCGCGCAGTATCAAAGCCGCGAACTTGAACCCGAACATCTCCTGCTTGGCCTGCTCGACGGAGATGACAGTGCGACGCTGGCTTTGTTCCCGCGAGCTTGGCTTGAACAAATCGCAGGCGGTGGATGCAGTGACAGGAGCAGCACGCAGCGCGCCAAAACGCAAGGCAGAGGCTTCAGCCGCGCCTTTGCCCTATTCCCACCTTACACAAACAGCGCTTGGCGCTATTGGTAGAGCGTTACCTCAGGCAGTCACTGAGCTAGTTCCGAAAGACATTCTATTGTCTTTAATCACCGCCAATTGGATTCTGGTACGCCTCTGGTCCCTGTTGAACATCGACGACTACGCACTGCGCAGCGCCCTCGCCCGCGCCGGGCTTGCCGCGCCGCCACCGCCGCGTTTCACATGGCGCGCTGCACTGCAAAACTGCTGTTCTTTGACTTCGTTGGTTTGTTCAATCGCCTCTTTCGTCGGAAATAAATCCCCATTCCGCCCTGTTTTGGTACAAATAGAACCATACGCAGAGAGATTGGATCATGCGCATGATTGATATGGTGATTGTTCTGCTGCTGGCGGTGCTCAACGGGCTGTTCTCTATGTCGGAGATTGCCATCGTCTCAGCACGGCGCGGACGTTTACAGCAGATGGCAGACGTTAAAGATGGCCTTTGGCAATTGAACTGGCGGAAAACCCCAACCGCTTCCTTTCCAGCGTGCAGATTGGCATTACCCTGATCGGCATCATCTCCGGTACCTTCGGCGGTGCCACCGTCACCGCAGACCTCGCTGCGTGGCTGGCGCAGATTCCTGGACTCGCGCCTTACAGCGGAACCCTCAGCCTCGTGCTGGTCGTCGCGCTCATCACCTATCTCTCACTGGTGGTCGGCGAACTCGTGCCCAAGCGCATCGGCTTGCAGGCCTCGGAGCGCATCGCGGCGCTGGCGGCCCCTGTCATGCTGGTCGTATCACGGATAACATCCCCGCTGATTGGCCTGCTCAGCCTTTCGACAGAAGGGGTACTGCGTCTGCTCGGTGTGCGCGAATCACAGGAACCCGCCGTGACGGTGGCCGAAGTCAAAGCGCTGATGGACGAAGGGCGCGAGGCGGGCGTGTTTAAGCTGGCGACGCAGGAAATGGTCAGCAACGTCTTTCGCTTGGATGAACTGCGCGTCACCGCTTCCATGACGCCGCGCCCTGACATCATCTGGTTGGACATCACTGACACCTCGGATGAACTGCGCCAGAAAATCATGGGCAATCCCTACACCGCCTTTCCCGTGTGCAGTGGCAGTCCCGACAACGTACAGGGCGTAGTCCGTTCCAAAGACCTGCTGCGGCGCTATCTCAGCGGCGAGTCGTTGGACCTGCTGGCACTGACGACGGAAGCGCTGTTTGTGCCGGAAAGTGTGATTGTCAGCGATGCGCTGGAACGTCTGCGGCGCAGCGGGGCGCATCTGGCGCTGGTGCTGGGCGAACATGGCGATATTGAAGGGCTGGTGACGATGCGTGACCTGCTGGCGGAAGTCGTGGGCGACCTGGATGAAAACGCCGCCGTTATGCGCCCTGATGGTTCCTGGCTGATTGATGGCTTGATGCCCATTGATGAGCTAAAGGTATTGCTGGATTTGGCACAGCTCCCGGCTGAGGAAGACTACCAGACGTTAGGCGGTTTCATCATGGCGCAGTTAGGGCACATCCCCCGTGTGAGTGAGACGTTTGTGTGGGGCGGCTGCCGCTTTGAAGTCGTCGATATGGACGGCAAGCGGGTAGATAAGGTGCTGGCGCGAAAAGTGGATTAGAATAAAGAAAAGTCCATGCAGTGAGGTGGCTTATGTCGAATAAGATTGAGCGGTTCACCCAGCAGGCGCGGCGCGTCCTTAACCTGGCGCAGGAAGAAGCCGTGCGTATGCAGCACACCTATATCGACACGGAGCATTTGTTGATCGGGCTGGTGCGCCAGCGTGACGGCGTGGCGGCCCAGTCTCTGCACAAGCTGGGGCTGGAAGTTGCCAACGTCGTGACCGCTGTCGAGGCTATCAATCCACCGGAACCCGTGCGCAGCCATCCCCAGGTTGAACTGGCTGACGGCACCAAAAAAGCCCTCGAATATGCCGTTCATGAGGCGCGGCGCATGGGCAGCGATCACGTTGACACGGAACATCTGCTGCTGGGACTGGTGCGCCAGACCACAGGCAACGCCCTGCTGACCTTCAAGCGCCTTGGCGTGAGTACGGAAAATGTGCGCCGCGAGGTGCGTCATGTCCTGCGTGAAAACTCGCTCAAAGTCGCCGCCGAAACCGAAACCACCGAAACCGCACAGGTGCCGGAAACCTCACCGGAAACGATTATCAAGCTGCTGGAACAAGGCGACATCACCCCGGAACAGGCCGCGCAGATGATCGAACAGAGTACCGCGCGCCGTTTGCTCACCATCCAGATGAGCGTACTTGACCTGATCCAGACGGGCAAGGCCACCGCGCAGCAGGCCACCGAACTCATCAAACCGCTGCATCTGCCGCTGTCGCCGTTGTTCATCGGCGTCGATCTGGCCCGCAGCCTGCGTTTCACCGTAACTGCTGATGATGGCGAGGATGCCGAATTCACGCTGACAGCGGCGCAGTTTCAGGAGATTGCTCAGCACATCATCAGTTCGCTGCGTGCTGGCAAAAACGGCAGCACCCTGAATCGCCAGTGGACAGACGGCCAGCACATTGAGGTCGAAGTCGAGAACAAGCACGGCGGCGAAAAACCCAGCGAAGGGGTGTGACAGGGAACAGCAGCGCAAGCCTACGCGTGATTCACATTGCAGTTAGACAATTCATCGCAATCAAACCAAGGACATAACCTATGACCGACACCATTCTCGTGGTCGATGACGAGCAGCGTATTATTGAACTGGCACAGTTGTATCTGGAACAGGAAGGCTACCATATCACCAGCGCCAACGACGGCAAAAGCGCGCTGCATAAGATTCTCAACGATAAGCCTGCGCTCGTTGTGCTTGATCTGATGCTGCCGGGCATGGATGGCTGGGAAGTCTGCCGCCGCGTGCGTGCCGAGTCCGATGTGCCGATTATCATGCTCACCGCGCGCAGCGATGACATCGACAAGATTGTCGGGCTGGAACTGGGCGCGGACGATTACCTGACCAAGCCCTTCAACCCGCGTGAACTGGTGGCGCGCATCCGGGCGATTCTGCGCCGTGTCGATAAGCGTCCGACGACTCCTGCGTCACCCACTGAAACCGTGCTGTCGATTGATAACCTCAGCATCTACCCCGAAAAGCGCGTTGTCACCGTCGATAACAGGCCAGTCGAACTGCGCATGAAGGAGTTCGACCTGCTGCTGATGCTGGCGGAAAATCGCGGCGTGGTCTTCACCCGTGAAAAGCTGCTGGACGTGGTGTGGGGCTACGACTTCGCGGGCGAGACGCGTACGGTTGATGTGCATGTCGCCCATCTGCGCCACAAGTTACAGGGGATGCGCCCACAGATTGAAACAGTGTGGGGCGTCGGTTACAAGCTGGAAGTGAGCTAACATGGATAACCCACATCACCTGCTGCCCCCATCCGACCCGCTGGAACGTATTCACGCCTTCGCCCGTGATCTGGCTTACGGCGCGATCATGAACCTGTGGGGCGCTGAAATCCGCGTCTACTTTGGCGAAGACGGGGCCAGCTTCATCGGGCAGGATGGCGGCGACAAGCTGATGGCGCTCATCACCGACAAGTGGACGAAACAGTATCCCCCGATTAATCTCCTGCAAACGTTCGGTTATGTGGTGCAGACCACCGATCAGGGACGCGCCGCCTACTACGCCCTGACGCAGAAGGCCTTTGAACTGCTGGAAAAGCCTGCCACGCCGCCGAGTGTGTTCATCTCCTATGGGCGCAAACAGAGCAGCGCTTTTGGGCTGCTGCTGGAATGCCGCCTCGCCTCCATCGGTGTCAAAGCCTTCATTGACCGCAGCATCGACCCCGGTGACGATTGGCACAGCCACCTCAAAAGTAACATCGCACGCTGCGACTATGTGGTCGCCTTGTTCGCCCCCGGCACGCTGAGTTCTTCGTATGTGCGCGAGGAAATTCAGTGGGCGGTGGAGGGCAAGAAGAACGCCATCGCCATCTGGCACGGCGGCTTCCGCTTTGACCGCGCCGAAATCCTCGACTGCCCGGACTGGCTGGAAGCATTTGTGACCAGCAAACACGCCATCCGTGTGCAGGAAGAAAGCGCCGAAGGTTATCACGACGCCACCGAAAAACTGCTCAACCGTCTGGGCTATTCGCGCTAACACACAGCTTCTTTAATCCCCAGAGTAACAAAAAACACCTTCAACGAGGCTTGCCCGCCTCGGTCATCCCTTTGCGTCGTTCTCCGATTTCTCTCAACACTTCTTACGCAGAACGCATGGTATCATTAATGATGTGTTGTTATCTAGCGTAATGTAATGACTGTGATGGAATCTGGATGTGATGTTATGTTGTTCACGATTGAAAAACTGCCTGATGAACCTATCGTTTTCACTGTGATGGGGGCTGAATTTAGTCTCGTCAACAGTGTGGAATCCTATGCCGAGGAATTCTTTAGTGTGCTGGACACCTGCACGGAACAGGTGTATGCAATTACCGATATGACGCTGGTGAAGTTTACTGCAACAGATGTGGTTCAGGGGGCTAATTCAGCCGCGCGTCAGTTCCAAATCTTCAAACACCCTAAAATCATCGAAAACGTGATTTTTACCCACAGCAAAATCCTGAAACTGGCAGCGCAGGGCTTTGACAGCCCGATCTTTGGCAATATCAAAATGGCGGCGTTTGACACGCGGGAAGCTGCGTTGGCCTACGTGCGCGGAAAGATAACCGCACATCACGCCTGACATTTTTGCCGCGCTCGGTAGAAGTTGGACATCGCAGACCGCATCCCGCCCACGCATCTGATTTCAAGCCGATTTTCGCGAGTGTCAAAGGAACGCCACATGAGCCTGTGTGCGCAGAAAGATTGCCGCTGCGTCTTTCCCGCACAGGCTGCCACGCTGTTGATGAATTGAGATTTTAGGAACTAAACATGCCTCCCTATACGATCCAGAAGTTTGACGATGAACCCATTGTGCTGACCATCTTCTATCAGGACTACCGGCTTGCCCTTCACGGTCAGGAAGGGACTGCCGAGCTTATGGCCACCTTGGACGCACAGACCGCCTCGGTTTTCCTCATTCTTGATATGCGCGCGTTGGTGCTGAGCATGAATGACCTGCTGCGAGCGATAACCCTGTCAACGCAGCAGTACCAGTTGTTTAAGCATTCGCATGTTACGGAAGTGGTCATGATTACTGACAAGCCATTCCTGAAAGCCTCAGCGGATGCCATGCGTAATCCGTTGTTTGGCAATATCAGGATTCCCGTCTTTGATTCGGTGGATGCAGCGCTGGCATACGCGCGCAGCCAGATTGCCGCAGCGCGCTCCTAAGCTGGATGCGGCGCTGTTGATGAATATATCAATTGAAAGTTTCAGGAGCTAAACATGTCTCCCTATATCATCCAGAAGTTTGTCGATGAACCCATTGTCATGATGGTGATCAACAATGACTACAAGCTTGCCGTTCATGGGCAGCAGGGCACCCTCGACGTGATTACGGTGCTGAACGCTCAGGAGGAACCGCCGTACTGCATTATTGATATGCGGGCCTTACAGTTGAACTTCAATGACATTCTCTATCTGGTCTCTCTCATTACCAATCGACAGCAAAGCTATGACACTCCCAACGCCCGTGAAGTTGTGATGGTGACCGAGAAAGGTTACATCAAAGCGGCGATGGACGGCTTACGAAACCCCTTGTTTGGCAGTATCAACATCCCCGTCTATGATTCGTTGGATGCGGCGCTGGCTTATGTTCGCAGCCAGATCGCCGCTCAGTAACCCTATTCAGGAGATGCATCAATGTCCTATGGCATTCAGAAGTTGGCCGGAGAACCGATTGCGATCAACACCTTCTACACGGATTACAGCGTGGCTGAAGAAAGCCGACAAAACGCCAATGACCTGCTGACTATGCTGGATGAGCAAAACACGCCTATCTATCTGATCTACGATGCCACAGCATTCACGTTCAACTTTAACGAGATTCTGCATGGCATTGCCATCGGCACGCGACAATCACAGTTATTCAAACATCCCAATGTGATCGAAAACGCGCTGGTAACCGATAAGCCCTTTCTGAAATCGGCAATGGAAGGTCTCAACAACCCTCTGTTTGGCAGCGTCAGGTTCCATGCCTTCGCTTCGCTTGAGGCAGCGCTGGCCTATGTACGCGGCCAGATCGCCACTCGCTAACCTTATTCAGGAGATACCCCGATGTCCTATACGATTGAAAAACTGCCGGACGAACGTATTATCATCAACACGCTCAATGAAGATTACACGTTCGGGCATGATAGCGCTCCGAATGTGGATGAACTGATCGCGTTGTTAGATGCGCAGCCGGTTCCTACCTATCTGCTGATTGATCTGACCGCCGCCTCGGTGAATTTCAGCGATATTTTGCAGGCCATCGCGCTGGTGACCAAACAGTATCAACTGCTCAAGCATCGTAATGTGTGCGAAAGCGTGGTCATCGCCAATAAGCCATTTCTGAAGTCTGCCGCAGAAGGCTTGCGTAATCCCCTGTTCGGCAACGTCAAAATACGCGTGTTTGATTCGATAGCGGCGGCGTTGGCCTATGTGCGGGAGCAAATGACTGCCGGGGCATAGCGTTTTGGCCCGTTTCCACCACAGGATTATTAAGCTCATTACAAACTGCTGCCCGGCTGCATCAGAAGCCGATAAGTGCGTTTTGTAATCGTTACGATCTTGGGTAAAATTCATCCAACGTCCGGTAGCCGAACTGTATGGAGAGACCCCAATGTCCTACACGCTGGAGAAACTGCCCAACGAACCCATCATCCTCGATATCCTCAACGCCGACTACAACCGCGCCGCCGATGCTGAACCCCATCTGAATGATCTTCTCGCTCTGTTGGAAGCCCAGAGCACATCCGTCTATCTGATTTTTGACATCAGTGAAGTCACTTTTAGCTTTGATGACATCCTGCAAGGGATTAAGCTGGCCACCAAACAATATCAGGTGTTTAAGCACCCCAGGATTCAGGAAAACATCTTTGTCACCAATGTGCGCTTCCTGAAACTGGCCTCGGAGGGGATGCACAATCCCATATTTGGCGGCCTCAACCTGCGTACCATTGATACCCGCGAGGCGGCGCTGGCTTATGCGCGCGCCCAGGCGGCTTCGCCCAATCGCTGACCCTTAGTGGCTCAACACACACGCGCATAAGTTGGATTGCGAATCCGTAACATCCTGATCGGTGATGCGTGGAACTTCCCTGTAGGCTTCTGTGTCTATTATTACAGAAATCAATTATCAGGCGAGGACACTATCATGCCTATCAGACGCGTCCCCAAAGTCATCCGTTTTATCACGCTGGCTGTGCTGCTGTTGCTGGGCATCAGCTTTGCGTTGAGCAGCCTGCCAGCGGCGGAAGCCCAATGCAGCCCACGCACCGACTGGCCCGTTTACACCGTCGTGCGTGGGGATACGCTGGCGCGCATCGCAGCACGCTACGGCACGACGACCACCGTGCTTGTCAACGCCAACTGTATCACCAACGCCAGCCGCATTTATACCGGACAGCGCCTTTACGTGCCGCCGCAGAACAGCCCACGAATCGGGGCAACGTTCCAGGCGTTCGAGCGCGGCTTCATGACCTGGCGCGTCGATACAGGCGAAATCGTCGTCTACTACACTTCCAGCAGCAGCACCACCAGCGGCATCGTCACCTCCTATCCCTCCAGTTCTTATGCCGGGCTGTCGGATAATCCCACGACAGATCCAACGCCTGCGGGCCGTATCCGTCCTGCCTTTGGCTTTGGCAAGGTGTGGGGCAACTACAGCGCAGTCCGCGCGAATCTGGGCTGGGCGCTGGCGGGCGAGTCCGGCTACCTGATGCAGGTCACCGCCGACACGGGCGGCTACCGTTTTTCGCTGCCCGGCGACGCGGTTGTGCTGAACACAGGCAACCGCACCTGGCTGCTGGTCAGCGGGACTATTCCCGGCGGGATTGGCTCAGGCGGGACGACGGGCGGGACGACGGGCGGCACCACCGGGGGAACCACTGGCGGGACGACGGGCGGCGGTGCTGGCGTAGTGTCGGCGCAGGCCTCGTTCCAGCAGTTTGAGTACGGCTTCATGACCTGGCGCAGCGACACAGGTGAAATCGTCGTCTACTACAACACAGGCACGAACGCAGGCGCGGTGGTTTCGTATCCGGTGTCAGCCTACGGTTACATGCCGGAAAATCCGGTGGTGGAAACGCCGCCTGCCGGACGCCAGCGCCCGATTCTGGGCATGGGCAAGGTGTGGGGCAATGTGCCCTTCGTGCGCAACAACCTCGGTTGGGCCACCGCTGGCGAACAGGGCTACCGTGTCACCATCACGCCCACCAGCAGCACGGCTTATCAGTTCAACATTCCCAACGCCAGCGTCGTCAGCAACAGCGCCAACCAGACGTGGACGGTAGTCAGCGGCAGCGGCGTGCCTTCTGTCCCGCGTCCGGGCGGTGGCTCGACGGGCGGCGGCACGTCCGGCGGCTCGACGGGCGGTAACACGGTCATCACCTCGCAGGCCTCGTTCCAGCAGTTTGAGTATGGCTTCATGACCTGGCGCAGCGATACGGGCGAAATCGTGGTCTACGTGGCGAATAACGCCGGGCAGGTCATCGCCTATCCCTTTAACCTTACAGCTACATGCCCGACAATCCGACGTATCGACACGCCGCCCAGCATGCGCCCCATGTCGGCTTCGGCAAGGTGTGGGGCAATGCCAGCGGTGCGGCAGGCGTTGGGCTGGGCTATGTCCGGCGAGCAGGGTCTGACCATGACCTTACCTACGTCGGCAACAACACTCACCGCTTCAACATCCCCACCGGCAGCATCATCGCTAACGTCAACAACCAGTCGTGGAGTGTCTACAGCGGCAATGCAGGACGGGCGGCGGCTCAACAGGCGGCGGTCAAACAGGGCGGTCTGACGGGCGGCAATTTTGGCAATTGCCTGCCGGTTCCGTCGGCATCGCGCTCCCTATGCCAACTTCGTCCTGAACACGCCTACCTATACGATGTTTAACGGGCAGACGGTGATTGCTGTCATGGGCCAACCCGCCCACAGGCACCACGCTGGTCAATTTTGTGCTGACGCGCAGCAACGGCAGCAACCAGACGATTGGCAACGATGACGAACATCGCCGACGGCGTCAGCGCGAGTTGGGCGGTGAAAGCAGCGCCGCCAGGCACGATTACGGCCTACGGCTTCGGCGCGAACAACGCCCCACAGGTACAGCAACCTCGTGAACATCTCTGTGATAGCCGCGCCGACCTTCAACACAGGGCGCGTATCAGGCTTACGAAAACGGCTTCACGATCTGGCGCGTCGATCTGCAGTTCATCATGGTGCTGCTCAACAGCGGCACGGTCAGCTACTACGGCATTGACGCCTACGGCACGCTGCCCGATAACCCGGTGACTGACCTGGATCTCAGCGGGCGCGTGCGTCCCATCAACGGCTTCGGGCGCGTGTGGGGCAACTACGCGACGGTGCGCACCTCGCTGGGCTGGGCGACGGCCAACGAGCAGGGCTACAGCATCACCTTCCGCACGGATGGGCACGACAGGCACGCTGACTCGGTTTTTTAACTTACCTGATGGGTGCCGCTACGCGCAGGCTTCGACGCAGGCGTAGCAGTACGTCACATCCTGCGGCCGGAGCGTCAGTCTCGACACAACCGGCAGGAGTGGGCGCGTGCTCACCCCTGCCGGACGTAAGGGTGGGACGCATCAACGCCATTGCCCGCAAATGCATTCTCACCGCAAACATTCCACGCGAATCCGTACAAGCCCCTCTCCGTGCGGTGAGTTCAAATTTCCACGACATCTCAAAAAATGGAGAGGGGTTGGGGTGAGCCGGAAAGCAATGCTCGTCTACCTGTCTTTTCGCTGCACAAATACCTACCCTTATAAAGGGGCTAGGGGTGAGCGCTGTGTGCGAACGTTCGTCCGCCTGTCTTTTCGCCCCATAAATTACCTGTCCTTGCAAAGGGGTTGGTGTGAGGTCAACGTGCGAGCAGCGCAAAAAAAGAGACGAACCCACCGGTTCGTCCTCTGCATTTCACACGGAGGAGAGATTAGCGCCGCAGGCTCAGCGGCCCGAAGTTGCTGGCGTCCCACAGCACACTGCCGCTGTTGGTCGCCTCGTCGTTGACGCGTTCACGTCAGGTTGTAGTCCTGATAGGTGCAGTCGTTCACGTCGTCGTCGTAGGCCGGGTTAAACACCATGATGTAGGTATAGTTCTGGCGGGCCCCACGTCGATACGCCTGGCTGCCCAGCAGCACGACCGACGCTTCCTCGCCGTCAACGGTGATCGCCCACAGTTCGAGGTCGGCGCTCTCCCGCGACAGTTCCACATCGTAGACGCCATCGCGCAAATCGAGTTCAAAGTAGTTGGCGGAAAGCTCCTGAATGCCCTGCCCGCTGAACGTCTAGCGTCCGGTGTCGTCAATCACATCTTCCAGCCACACGGTAGCGTCAAACTGCCGCGCCAGCGAATAATCGCGCAGCAGGTTCTTCACACGGTAGCGGGCCAGCGCCGTAGGCACATCGTCGCCGTAGCGGCTCAGCGTCTGTTCCAGCGCCTCAAAGCCATCATACTCCGCGATGTTCTGCCACATCTTCTGCACAATCTCCTCGCCGTGCGCATCCACCAGCGATTGGATAAACAGCCAGTCGCCATAAATCAGCAGCCCGACGCCGGGGTCGGTGACTTCCGTGCCGAAGCACAGTTCGGGATAATCAAAGTTGTAGCCCACAAAATCAGTCGCGTCCTGTTCCTTAATCAGCGTGGCCGTTTCCATGTACACGGCAGTAGCTTCGTAGTACCAGCGGTGCAAATCACGGTAGTCGTAGCCCAACTGAATCGCGTGGTGGAACTCGTGCGCGACGGTGGAACGCATCAGCGAAATGGCGTCGCTCTGCGGATCGACTTCCAGCACTTCCTCAAAGTCGTTTTCCACGACGATGTACGAAGTGGACGCCCGCGTTTCCAGCAGCGGCGAATCGGGGTTATCGCCAACCGTGACGCGCGGCGACGTGAACCCCAGCGCGTTGTGATATTCGTTAATCAGGTCGCCGATGTACACATCATAGCGCCCATCGCCTCCCGCCAGGCTGTCCGGCGGCGGCGCAGGCCAGCGCATCTCCACAATCTGAATCTGCCACACTTCCTCAAAGGTCGTAGACACGGCGATAGCGTAGTCACTGCTGGCAGCATCCACACCGCGATCCGTGTAGTGAACGACGAAATGCTCCGTTTCAATCGTGTCCTCACGCCCGCTGAGAGAATAGGCCGTCAGGTCTTCCAGCGCTTCCAGCACGTCCGCGCCGCCTTTGACAATCGTCAGGCGGAAGTGTCCGCTGGTTTCGCCAAAGCGATAGGTCGAACGCTCGACAGTTACCGTATACGTTCCGCCCTCAGTGGCCGTAAAGCCCAGCACGGAGTCGAAATCCAGCGGCGTGCGGTCATCGTTACTCAGCAGCATCCGGCCATCGGGCGCGCTCAGCGTAAGCTGTGGGTCAAGGTCGCCGCTGGTCGTTTCCGCCGTCAGCAGCACCGATTGACCTGCATCCAGCGGTAGCTCATAGATGATGGCGTTTTCCGCGTCATCCAGAAAGCCGCGATAGGTTTCTTCCTGCGGTTCTTCCTGCGCCCACACGCCCAGCACACCCAGGCTGAAAATCATCACTAAGATTCCGGCTAACTTTGCCACACCGTCACTCCTGTCACTCTAGCGGTCTGGAGCACATCTCTGTAACCCATTGTAAGCTTATTTACTGCAAAAATCCGGTAAAAGTACATGGGCGTATAGTAATCGTTGACTACTTGGCAGGTCTAGGTAAATGGAGGACAATAGAATCACAAAGATTATTTAGACAGGGGGTCATATGGCCGTCGTAATACGCCCTGATATTGATATAGATTCTGACTTACAACAAATCATCAAAAACTACCCGCCCTTAAACAATGATCGTCATCATGTCACCGTATCCGTTAATCATGGCGAGGTGAGCGTCGCCGGGCACATCAAATCGCCGATGACACGCCGCGTTCTTGCCAGCCGCTTCCGCAATGTGGCGGGCGTGCGCAGTGTGAATACGGATGCCCTGTACGATGACGAAACCATTCGTTTCGCTGCCGGAAAGCTGATTCCCGCAGGCGCGCTGGTGACAAGTGATTATGGTACAGTCGTGCTTGCTGGGACGCTGGATGCGGATACCTCGGCAAAGATCATTCGCCAGCTTGAGCATAT
>JAXLWC010000129.1:0-5430 GCA_046328675.1 Anaerolineae bacterium | reverse complement strand
TCGCGCGATTTTGACACGCTGATGATCCTGACCGACGCGCAGGGCCGCGAAATTCTGCGTAACGACGACGATCTGACGACCAGCAATACGACGAACTCCCTGCTGTACGATGTGAACTTGCCCGCCGATGGTTATTACACTGTCATCGTGACCCAGTTCGGCGAAGCTGGCGGTGATGGTTCGGGCGATTTCTCACTGGAACTGACGTTAGAAGAAAGCGCCGATGAAAATTCAGTACGCCTGCTGTATGCGCCGATGAACGTCTACAATTCGGGAACCGTGCGTTCTGATGGCCAGCGCTATGTCAACTATCTGGTTGGTGATTATCTGAATGACAACAACCGCGAAGTGGAAGTGCAAACGCTGCTGACCTATGCGCTGCCGGTGCTGCCCGCCGGGGCCAGCATCGAGGAAGCCAGCCTTGACCTGAGCGTGTGCCGCGAGATTGGCGAAGGTTTTCGCGGTATGGGTGATCTGACGGTCTATACCGAATCGTATCGCAGCATTGACAACGCGGATACTGACCCTTCCTCCCGCGCGGATGAGGTGGACACCGTGCGCGATTGCGATACTGTGGATTTGACGGATCAGATTCAAAGTGCTTATGAGGATGGCGAAACTCAGATTCAGATTCGGCTGGTCTTCAGCGACGCGGTTAATCGCAACGATCAGGCTGATTATGTGCTGTTTGACCCACGCTTAACCGTCACCTTAGGCAACTAAAAAGCAAAGGGCGAACGAGTGTGTTCGCCCTTTTGTTTAGCCTTGCGCGAGCTGGCCGACGAAGCGGTAGCCAATGCCGTATTCGTTGTGAATATAAGTGGGGTTCTTGAGGTCGGGTTCGATCTTGCGGCGCAGGTGCGAGACATAAATGCGCGGATAATGATGTTCGGTGGTGTATTCATAACCCCAGACGCGTTCCAATAACTGTTGGAACGTGAGGACTTCACCAGAATGCTTGATAAAAGTTGCTAACAGCTTGAATTCTGTCGGCGTGAGGCGAATTTCCGCGCCCTGAATGCACACGCGGCGCCCGGCCAAATCCACTGAAAGATAGGGGTCAATATAGTTCGCCGGGATTTTCTCTTTGGGGTCATCCGTCAGGCGGGCACGACGCAGCAGCGCGCGCACCCGTGCGTGAAATTCGAGGGGACGCAGCGGCTTAATCATGTATTCGTCAGCGCCAAGATTGAGTCCTTCTGCGATTTGCTCCTCGCTGACGGCGTGGGCCGTCATCATGAGGATCGGAATATCGGACATCTCGCGGATGCGCTGGCAGACGGTTAAGCCGTTCATCATCGGCAGGGCCACATCCAGCACCACCAGTTCCGGTCTGAACTCCTGAAACAGACGCAGTCCTTCAACGCCGTTGCTGGCGGCAGCCACTTCATAGCCGCTGCGCTTCAAGTCTAACTGAAGCAGGCGCGACATTTCTTTGTTGTCTTCAACGATTAAGATGCGTGCGGTCATACATCACACTCTCCCAAGCCAATACCTGCTGTGATTTTATCACATTTTTACAATTAGATTTGCCGTTGGTAGGCATTGTTCCGTATGCTATCCTAGTACCTGTTCAGGTCGTTGGCGAGTAGATAGTAGTTATCGTGCCGTATCGTTCAACTGGTGGTCGTCGCAACAATGTGCAGATTGGTGTTGGGCGTTCAATTTGGGCTGGAACACCCCCTTCTCCTATTCCCGAACGCGTGCTCGATGGTATTCCGGGATGCCTAGCCTGGCTCGCTTTGCTGCTCTCCATTGCCAGTGCTATTGCCTTTCCGCGAACGGTGCTGCTGGTGGCCGCCGTGCTGGCGCTGTATTCCGCTGTGCGGTTCCTTTTCGCGGGGCTGGCGAACGTGCGTGGGCTGCGGCTGATCCGCGAATGGGAGCAGATCGACTGGCGCGCACGCTATTGTGAGCACCACAACGAAGATTCGCTGCCCTGGGACGTTGTGCAGCATGTTGTGATTATCCCTAACTACAAAGAGCCTGTGCCTGTTCTGATGCGCACGTTGGATGTGCTGGCCGCGCAGCTTGAGGCGAACCAGCGTTTAACCATTGTGCTGGCGATGGAAGCGGGCGAAGAAGGATGCAGCGAAAAAGCCGAACACCTGCGACAACAGTATCAGGGACGTTTCGCCAATTTTTTCTATACGGTACACCCGCGCGGCCTGCCGGGTGAAATGCAGTGTAAATCGGCTAATCAGGCGTGGGCGGCGCGCTGGATAAAGCGGCATCTGGTGGATGAACGCGGCTATAACATTGACCACATTGTCGTCACCACGATGGACGCCGATACACGCTGGCACAGGAACTATTTTGCGGCGCTCACCTATTTGTTTGCCGTCAACCCGAAACGGTATCTGCGCTTCTGGCAGGGGCCGATTCGTTATCACGGCAACATCTGGGACATCAACCCGCTGATGCGTATCGTCAACGCCTATTCGACGGCGTTTGAGCTGGCGTATCTGGCCGCGCCGTGGTGGATGGCGCTGCCGATGTCGTCGTATTCGCTCAGTCTGCGGCTGTTGGACAGCAGCGGATTCTGGGACGCCGATGTGATCGCCGACGAGAATCATATGTTCATTAAATCTTACTTTGCTCGTAATGGAGAGGTAGAACTGGAAGCAGTCTTCCTCCCGTTTCTGGCAGATGCAACAACGGGCGAAAATCTGTGGGAGGCGATAAAAAACCGCTACCAGCAAACGCTGCGTCACGCCTGGGGCAGCAAGGAAGTCGGTTTTACCATCGCCCGTATATTGGAACATCCCGAAATGCGGTTTCTGCCTGCGTTTAACCTCTTGGTGCGCATTGCCCATGATATTCTGCTGGCGGGTGCTGGCTGGATTATCCTGACTGTTGGCTCACAGTTTCCTCTGATCCTGCATCCCACCTTACTAACCCAGATGTTGCAGGAAGGCTTCAGCAATCCCACCTGGGCTATTTTGCAGGTTTCCTTGTTTCTCGTGTCCTTTCTTGGCGTGGTCTTCTGGTATCAGGATGTTGTTGTTCGTCCACCGCGCACCAAACCCCAGACCTTGATGGAGCGTTTGCTCACCCTGTTGAGTTTTCCACTGCTGCCGATACTCACCCTGATTTTTGTGGCTATCCCTGTACTGCAAGCGCAAACGCGGCTGATGATGGGCGTTCCGTTACAATTCCGAGTCACCAAAAAGTTGTGATATGATGGGGAGAGGTAGTTTCCTATGCCCACACGCCCCCAACCCGAAAGTGATACTGAAAAACTTCAGCGGCGCAACCGCGAGCTTTCGATTCTCAACAGCATTGCCGAAGCCCTCAGCCGTGAGGTGGATTTAGACCGCGCGCTGCGTACTGCGCTGGAACAGGTGGCGGAGTTGTTCGACCTGCACACTGGCTGGATATGGCTGATGGATGGTGACAAGCCTTATCTGGCGATTGCGCAGAATTTACCCCCCGCGCTGACCCATCATCCTGAACTGATGGATGGCGAGGTGTACTGCCACTGCCTTGACACCTACAGGCGCGGCGACCTATCCGGCGCGGCCAACGTCAATATTGTGACGTGTACGCGTTTAAAAGGCTTAATCGGGGATACCGATGGGCTGCGCTATCATGCCAGCATTCCGCTGTACGCGCATGGCAAGAAACTGGGTATGCTAAACGTCGTCAGCAAGGAGTGGGATAAACTCTCCGCCGAAGACCTGAAGCTGCTGTATACCGTCGGCGACCTGTTGAGCATTGCGATTGAACGGGCGCGCCTGTTCAGCCAGAGCATTCAGTTCGGCGCGTCTGAAGAACGCAACCGCCTGGCGCGCGAGATTCATGATACACTGGCGCAGGGGCTGACGGCGATTGCCCTACAGCTAGAGGCGGCGGATGCCCTGCTTGAAAGCGGAGAGCAGATCGAACGGGCGCGGCAGATGGTACAGCAGGCGCTGGTACTGACGCGCAGTAATCTGGAAGAAGCGCGCCGTTCGGTACAGGATTTGCGCGCCGTTCCGCTGGAAGGCCGCCATCTGGCCGACGCGCTGCAAACGCTGTGTGACGAGTACGCCAAACGCTGGAGTCTTGACATCCGCTTTGTGTCGATTGGCAGGCGCGACCTGCCGCTGCGTGTCGAAGCGGGGCTGTATCGCGTGGCACAGGAAGCGCTGACCAACGCGGCGCATCATGCCGAAGCCAAGCGCATCACCGTGACGCTGGAGATTGAGCCGGAAGAAGTGTGCCTGATGGTGGTCGATGATGGGCGCGGTTTTGACCCCACGCAGGTCAGCGAAGGACGCTTCGGGCTGATTGGACTCAACGAACGGGTGAAACTGCTTGGGGGCACGCTGGAATTAAGCAGTGTGCGTGGGGTGGGGACACAGTTAGACGTGGATATTCCATTGCAGGGGAAGCCATGATGACGCTGATTCGTATTCTGATTGCTGATGACCATCCAATTGTGCGCGATGGCCTGTCATTGATGCTGGGCACACAGTCGGACTTTCAGGTTGTTGGCGAAGCGTCCAACGGCTATGAAGTCATCGAACAGGGACGACAACTGCTGCCCGACATCATCCTGCTTGACCTCGAAATGCCGGAACTGGACGGCGTCGAAACGCTGCGGCGGCTGCACGCCATTTGCCCTGATACGCGCGTGCTGGTGTTCACGGCCTTCGACACCGATGACCGCATTGTGGGCGCGGTGCAGGCGGGCGCGAAAGGTTATCTGCTGAAAGGCGCGCCCCGCAGCGAGATTTTTAACGCGATTCGGGTCATCGCGGCGGGTGGTTCGCTGTTGCAGCCTGTGATTGCCTCGAAACTGTTAGATCACATCAGCCGGGGCGCAGATGAGCCGCTGACCGAACGCGAGATGGATGTGCTGCGGCTGCTGGCGCAGGGCAAGACCAACAAGGAAATCGCCGCCGCGCTGGTGATTACTGAGCGTACCGTCAAGTTCCACCTGAGTTCCATCATGGGCAAGCTGGGCGCGGGCAACCGTACCGAGGCGGTACGCATCGCGGCACAGCGCGGGCTGGTGGACTTAAAAGAATAGTTCGTCGCTTCAGCCATTTTTCCCCACAACTATCAATACCCCCCACTGTACGGAAGTACAGTAAAAAATCGGCCTGTTGTACGGCGCGGCAGGACTGCCTTATTTGCTACCCTAATGTCATGATGAATGATTAAAGGGGAAACAACATGCCTACAGCATTGATTACAGGCGCGTCGCGCGGGTTGGGGCTGGCACTGGCACGGCACCTGGCGCACATGGGTTGGACGCTCGTCCTCGACGCACGCGGCGCGGCGACCCTGCAACAAATCCACGCGGAACTCTCGAAACATACGACGGTGTATACGCTCGCTGGCGATGTCACCGACGAGACACACCGCACGCAGCTTGCCGAAATCGCCCAAAGCGCTGGCGGGCTGGATGCCGTCGTCAACAACGCCAGCATTCTCGGCCCC
>JAXLWC010000128.1:0-5549 GCA_046328675.1 Anaerolineae bacterium | reverse complement strand
CTGCGTCTGGAACATCGCGTGCATGAACGTACCGCAGAATTGGCCGCCGCCAATGAGAGTCTCAAGGAACTGGATCGCCTCAAATCGAAATTCGTGGCCGATGTCTCGCACGAACTGCGCACGCCGATTTCGGTGTTAAGTTTGAAACTGGAACTGCTGGAACGTAAGCCTGAGCGCTTCATTGAGCATCTGCCGGAAATGCAGAAACATGTCGATCATCTGGCGATTCTCATCAACGATATTCTGGATATTTCGCGCTTCGAGTTAGGCAAGGATAAGGTCGAATTTGAACTGGTGCAGTTGAATGAGCTGGCGGAGCGCGTAGTCAATGCTTATCAGGAACGTGCGGATTCCGCTGGCTTGCGCCTGAGTTTCCGGCCAGCAGTCGGCCTGCCAGAGGTTTACGGCGAGCCGAACCAACTGTCGCAGATTATCACCAATTTACTGTCCAACGCCATCAAATACACCACCTCCTCCGGTGATGTCTGGGTGACGACAGGCCACGACAAAAAACGCCAGGCCGTGTTCATCACCGTGCGCGACAGCGGCATGGGCATCGGGACTGAAGATTTGCCACACCTGTTTGAACGCTTTTATCGCGGCAAACGTGCTGGCAGTTCCACAATCCCCGGCACAGGTTTAGGGCTGGCGATTGTCAAAGAGATTGTAGACATCCACAACGGCTATGTGGACGTGGAAAGCGAAGTAGGGAAGGGCAGCATCTTTAAGGTGTGGCTCCCCAGCGCCCGCAGTTTCTAATCCAGGTTCAAAGTTTTCAGTAAACTGTGCGCTCTCCTCTTATCTTGGCGCTTCGATTCTTTGCCTCGGCTAATCGCCATGCTCAGGAGAGGCTTTTGAGACGCTGTGACCGTTGGCTCAAAAACCTCTCCCGCCGCCCCCCTCATTCCTCAATCATGCGCGAGAGGTCGGCTTTGATTTCTTCCGGGTTACGCGCCATGTAGCGCCGCCAGAAGCTGCGCAGAATATCCTGCGCGCTGCATTTCATGCCCTGCGCGCTGAAATACTCACAGACGCGCGTGAGGTCGCGTTCGAGGATCATGCGCGCGTTGCTGTTGCCGCTGCTCGTCGTCACCTGCGGGAAGTCAATCAGCGTCACACCTCCATCCCAGTACAGGATGTTGTACGCCGAAAGGTCGCCGTGAATCATGCCGTTTTGCAGCATCAGCTCGATGTTGCGCATCACCTCGCGGAAGATCGGCTCCACCTCATTGCGCGGCAGCTTAACCTCGCTCAGCGGCGGCGCGGCCAGTCCATCATCACCGCAGTAGCTCATCAGGATTGCGTTTTCGGCGGCGGCAATCGGCTCCGGCACAGCAGCACCGAGCGCGTACAGCTTTTGCAGCGTCGTGTATTCATGCATCAGCCATGACGTATGCTCCACCTGTGCGCCGAAGCCCGTCTTTTTGTTGACCGCGCGCATCATACGATGATCCGTCTCTTTCGCCGCCTTGCCATTTTCCTTCAGCAGCTTACGGCCCTCGCGGTACATCTTGTCGTTGCGCAGTTGGCGGAACATGCGCGGGCGATAAACCTTGGCCGCCAGCAGTGGGTCGTCAAGGCGTTCGTGCGCCTCGCAGCGGTAGACGCTGGCTTCCTTGCCGCCCTTGACCAGCCCCAGCACATCGGTGATGTAAGCCTGATCGTAGAACCCGCGCAGCGAGTCCAGCAGCCAGCCTTCCTCAAACAGCCCCGGACGGTATGTGGTTTTGAAGCCCGCTTCCAGCCCGGCGGCGTCGGCAATTTCTTCGACAATCTGCCCCTGAGACTTTTTCGGCTTGTGCTGTACCTGCGGCTTACGCTTGCGGCGTGCCTGACGGTCATTGCGGCTGAATTCTTCTTCGTACATATCGTATTCGTCATACGAGTCAAAACGAGACACGGTTGCTTTTCCTTGGTTGGTTTGTCTTCAATAATGGGCCTGCCCGAAAGCAGGATCAACGAAACCGATAGGTCATACCGTATCTGAGGACGCGCCCTCAACAGGCAGGATGTCTTGCGCAGTGCCGCGAACTTTTGCAGGCTCGCCAGCAGGCAGAATCACAATACTCACCCCAGATACGAGGTGTAGATTTATTGCGCCTGCTGCGAGGGTAATGCGGATGTGGTTAGTGGAACAACTAACGGAGAGGCTTTACCTTAGCGTAACTCAGGCGCATGAAACACAACAGCTACTTGTTTGGCTACCATAATTGTGTACATCGCCTCCTGTGCTTAACTGAAATAAATGACCCTCATCACTATAACATGAAGTTTCAGGCAAAGTCAAACGGTTAGATTCAATAATAAATGTAAGGATTTGCACCGCGCAGCATGGATAACGTTTGGAGCGTGTTTCGCGGAAATTGCGACTTCCTGTGACCGGAAATGTTACCAGAAATATGACCACGCAAGGGTAAGATAGCGGTGGCGCTTTGTGTATGAGAAGTGTGGGTATCGTTTGACTAGCGTTGGTACGCGGGGTTCGGTCTGCGGGTGCCGTCGTCACACCCTGCCCATGACCGTGCCTGTCTTTGGGAGGCGTTTACCACACTTCTCGCGCTGCGCGTTGCAAATAGTTTCACATTCTGTCACAGCATAGAAGCATTTTGGAGGGCTTCGGCATGAAAAGATCACTGGTTATGTTGGTTGTCCTGGCACTGCTGCTCAGCGTCGTCGCTGGTGCCTCAGCACAGGCCGCCTCGCGTTCGTATCTCATTCTTTCCAATGGCAATAGTTTCCCTCGCAACCTCGCCACGCAGATCGCGGCGGCAGGCGGCACGATCACCCGCACCATCCCGGAAGTAGGCATCATCGTCGCCACTTCTTCCAATCCCAATTTCTCGCGCAGCATCAGCGGCGTGCGTTCCGTCATTGCCAACGCTGTGGTGCAGTGGACTGATCCCAACGAACAGATCATTCTTGATGAAGATTTCGGCAACCCACCGAGCAGCGGCGACAACGACACGCGCTTCAACCTGCAATGGGGACATGACGCGGTCAACGCCGTTGAAGCCTGGAATGCCGGGCAGTTCGGGCACGGGGTACGCGTTGCCGTGCTGGACAGCGGTATCGACGCTGACCATCCTGATATTGCGCCCAACCTGAACACCGCCCTGAGCACCTCGTTTGTGCCCGGTGAAGGTTATGACGTGCATCCCGGCCTGTACTTCAATCACGGCACCCACGTCGCGGGCACGATTGGCGCGGCAGACAACGGCGTCGGCATTATCGGCGTTGCCCCGCAGGTCGAACTGGTCGCCGTCAAAGTGCTGTCGGAATACAGCGGCAGCGGCAGCTTTGAGGGCGTCATCGCGGGCATTATCTACGCGGCAAGCCCGGCGGTGGATGCTGACATTATCAACATGAGCCTCGGCGGCGTCCTGCCGCGCAGCGGTTTCGTGGACGATGATGGCACCGTCGTCGGCGCGAACGAAGTGTCGGAACTCGTCGTCGCCATCAACCGCGCTGTGGCCTATGCCTATCAGCAGGGTACAACCGTTATCGTCTCGGCAGGCAACGACGCCATTGATCGCGATCATGACGCCAACACCTGGGTACTGCCTGCGGACGCGCCGCACGCCATCACCATTGCCGCCACCGCCCCCGTAGGCTGGGCGCTTGATCCCACCACCAACCTGAACGTTCCCACGTCCTACACCAACTTCGGGCGTTCGCGCATCGACTTCGCCGCGCCCGGCGGGGATATCTGGGATGCGGTGCCTGCCAGCAACTGCACTGTCGCTGGCGTAACGCGCCCCTGTTACGTCTTTGATCTGGTGTTCAGCGCCGTCAGCGGCGGTTATGGTTGGGCAGGCGGCACCAGCATGGCAGCGCCGCACGTCTCCGGCGTAGCGGCCATCATCATCGGCGAAAACGGCGGCAGCATGTCCCCGGCGCACGTTGAACAGGCCCTGCGCGCGCGCGCAGTGGGACAGGGCAACGACCCCTACCTGGGCGCTGGCGTAGTGACTACCGGTTACTAGCTATTGCTGCTGCTGAACTCAGGAACTTGGCGGAAGTCGTCCAGTTGCCCTCATCTGCGCGCTGTTTTCTCCCTTCTCTCCCGCAATCGGGGGAAAAGGGTGGGGGATGAGGGGTAAACGAGCACTAAGTTACTCAGCTTAATTCTGGTCGGGTGCAGGTATCCTAGCGGCTTGCGTTTTATTGTAGGGCTAAGGCACGGGTTTTATTGTTAGCTCCAGAGGGGCGATCCAGCAGGGTCGCCCCTTTACGATTTATCCCGGCAGGGACGCGCCGTTATTCACCGCTGCGCTCAAAATCGGCCTGTCCCCTCTTTAGGTTTACACAGCTAACTTCGCTGCGATTTCCCGTTACTCCACATATAATAAGAAGTGCGCTTAGCTGTTAGGAGATACGTAAAGCTCATGTCAGACAAAAGCACTCCTGCGCGACGCTCCCCAACGTCACAGGCTCCCGCCCCAAAACCGGACTTTGACCCCCCGGCGGCAGACGGCACTTTTGAACCTCTGCTGGGCCTGGACTCGGCTGTGATTAACGGCACGCAGCGTCAGCGGCAAATTCTGCGGATGCAGGCCACTTTGGGCAACGCTTATGTCAAGAGCTACCTCTCGCGCAGGATGCTTCAGCGCGCCTGGTCCGATGCCCGCCAGTCCGGCGCGCGTACCAGCGACAAAACGGTCACTGCACCGCAGGGCGGCTGGAACGCAGGCGAGGCGCTGGTCGGCGGGGTACGCCGCATTCCCATCGAGGGACTGACGCATGGGAATCAGGATGCGGGACGGATGAATCGCTATGGCAACAAAGTCAGCACCTCGGAATCAGCGGCGGGGCGTGCTGTCGTGCTCATCCCGCAGGGCATTGATCCGGCCAAGCCCGTCGAGGTGTTGTTTCATCTGCATGGTTTCAACGAAGGTTATCGCCAGCACGCAAACGGCACGGTGGACGATGTCGAAGTCTTTCGCATCGAACAGCAGCTTCAGGCGGTAGCCATGCAGGGGCCGCCCAACGCCGAAGGCCAGCCTACTTTAAGCCGCCAGTTGATCGCCGTCATGCCGCAGTTGGGCACACAGTCGCAGTTCGGCGACAAGGATGCGCAGGCGCTGCTGGGCGAAGTCTTCCAGAAACTCAATGATATGAGCGCGTGGGGGGCCAAAGTCAGCGGCCCGACCAGCGCCCAAAGCGTCATCATGTCCGCCCACAGCGGCGGCGGCGGGCAGGTCGCGTCCCTCCTCGGCAGCCCCTCTAAAATGGTCAAGAATCTGCACGAATTGATCCTGTTCGACGCCATGAATGGCGATGGGCAGGAACAAAAGGTCGAAAAGTGGCTGCTGAATAAACTGAATGATGAAAAAAGCGCGCTGGATGCCCTTGCCCAGAACGGCGGCTCACAGGCCGAAATCGCCGCGCAGCAGCTTCAATACGCGCAGAGTGGCTTCGTGTTTCGCGGTTATTATTCCCAGAGCAGCTACTACAAACCCCGTTACATCACGCTGGAAAATGCCCTTAAAGCCTGGTTCAAAAGCCATGCCGCCGCGCTGGGGGGCGAGCAGTCGCCCGTCTACCAGCAG
>JAXLWC010000127.1:0-5713 GCA_046328675.1 Anaerolineae bacterium | reverse complement strand
GGAATCATAAGACCCATCAGTTATTTTTCGCCGCCACCACGACAGGCAGTACCTCTCAGGCGCTGCTCGGTAAACCGGTTCCTATGGAAGGCAGCGTCGCGGGCATGATTATGCGCGAACGCAAGCCTGTCATTATCAACGACGCCACCAACGACCCACGCATCTACCAGCGTTCCGGGCAGGAAATCCAATTCGTGACCAAAGCGCTGTTAGGCGTGCCCATGACTTCCAAAGACAAACCGATTGGCGTGCTGGAAGTTTTGAACAAGCGGCGTCTTCCCTGGACAGAAGAAGATCGCCATCACATGACGGTGCTCGCGTCACAGGCCGCCGTTGCCATTGAAGCCGCCCAGATGGTTATGGCCCTGCAAAAAGCCAACGAAGAACTCAATGAACTGGATAAGCTGAAGAACGACTTCATCGCCATCGCCTCGCATGAACTGCGCACCCCTCTCGGCGTCATCATGGGCTACGCCAGCTTCCTGCAAGACACTGAAGATGATGAGATCAACGATCACGCGGGCAAAGTCCTGCAAAGCGCCTTACAGCTTCGCAGCATCATCGAAGGCATGACCAATCTGCGTTATCTCAAGCAGAAAACCAGCGAACTCAGCCGCGAACCCGTATCCTTAAGCAAGCTGATGCGCGATGTCGGGCGTGAAGCCAACGCGCAGGCCGCGACCAAAGGCCACCAGTTCGACATGGTGATGCCCCCTGATGATGTCATGGTCTACGTTGACGCCAGCCGAATGCGTATGGCGCTCAACAACCTGCTCAACAATGCTATGCGTTTCACCCCGGACAAAGGCATCGTGCGCATCGAAGGCCAGTCCAATGGCAAGGATGAAGCCCAGGTCATCATCAGCGATAACGGCATTGGCCTGACCGAAGAACAAATGAAGCGCATCTTTGACGAGTTCTATCAGGTCGAGGATCACATGATTCGCAAGCACGGCGGTCTGGGCATTGGCTTAAGCATCGCCAAAGCCGTCATCGACGCGCACGGTGGGCGTATCTGGGCAACCAGCCCCGGCTTAAATCAAGGGGCCACCTTCTATCTGACCGTTCCGCTGGCAAAGCCTGAGATGATTGCCCGCATGGCCCGATAAGTTGGCGTTAGTTCAATGCTTGGTTACAATATAATTATCTCCCCTGAGTAACTGGTTTTTCGGAGAAATATCAATGAGCGTGACATTTACGTGGCTCGGTCACTCCGCCTTTCACATGGATATCGATGAGCATCAGGTGGTGTTCGACCCCTTTCTTACCGGCAATCCCTTAGCGGCTGCCAGCCCGAATGATCTTCACCCGGAAGTGATCTTCCTGTCACATGGACATGGCGACCATGTAGGCGACACTGTAACCATCGCCAAACAAAGCGGCGCGAAGGTCATCTGTAACTTCGAGGTCGGCAACTGGCTGTTCAATCACGGGCTGCAAAATGTCCATCAGGGCAACCCCGGCGGCGGCTTTGATCATGGCTTCCTCCATGCCAAGTTCACCATCGCCTTCCACAGCTCATCGCTTCCCGACGGTTCCTACGGCGGTGTGGCGCACGGCTTCCTGATTCACACCAAAGCCTCCAATAAGCGCATTTACTTCGCAGGCGATACAGCCCTCTTCTCCGACATGCAGTTAATTGGCGAACGCAAAATCGACATCGCCTTCCTGCCCATCGGCGACAACTTCACGATGGGGCCAATCGACTCCATTCAGGCCATCAAGTGGCTGCGCCCGCGCTACGTCTTCCCCATGCACTACAACACCTTTGACACCATCGCCCAGAACGCAGGCGAATGGGCCAATCGTGTCAGCAGTGAAACGGATACGCAGCCCATTGTCCTCGACCCCGGCGGCTCCTTCAGCCTGCCCTAATCTGCCCGACTTCCGCAAATAAAAAAACATCGGCCCACGCTGATGTTTTTTATTGGCTCATGGGTAAAACTGCTGCGAACAAGGGGATTAATCCCCTTGTCCAACTGTGAAATGCACTACTTGTACACATGAACCTTTTTATTTCTTCATGGCCGGAAACACCTGCTGCATACTCAGGGAAACCGCCCCTTGCGGCACACTGGCCTGAAAACCCCGTCATTTCCCGGCGTTCTCTGTTGTGCTCTGAAAATTCTACCTTTGTGCCTTTGCGCCTTTGCGGTTCAATATCCTGCTCTATGGCGTGCTGGTTTGCTGCGCGCACATCGGCGGTCCTTCCGGCGGATAGCTCCACGTCTGCTGCAATCCGCTGTCCGTCGCCATCGTCAGAAATTCGTTGTACGTTGCGATCAGCCCGTCGCAGTCGCCCAGGATTTCTGCGGCTTGCCCTTGCAGATACCAGCACTCAAAGCGTCGCTCGCGTATCGGCACATTCTGCATGGTTTGCAGCGTAGAGCAGCGGTGCAGATTGTTCTGCGCGGCGGCAAAGTTCCCTTGCAGAAAGTATTCGCGTCCCAGGCGGTACCAGCCTTCGGCCCAGTTGGGCGCGCGCTGCGTCACTTCCGTGCAGTAGGTCACCGCCGTCTCGCGCTCCCGCAGCATACTCGACAGCTCACACAATCGCAGGCGTGCTTTAACATTGTTCGGGTCATAGGCCAGCACCTGAAAGTAGGCCACCGTCGCGGAATCCGCATCCCCGATTTGCATCGAATACAGGGCGCGTTCAAAATACAGCGGCAGCAGGTGATTGTTGAACGTAATCGCGCGCTGAATCGCGGTAATCGCTTCCGGGTAGCGTCCTAAGTCGCTGTAGGCAATCGCCAGCCCGCGCTGCACATCCACCGCATAGCCCGGCAGAGTCGCGGCGTTCTGCATCTCGCGCAGCGCCACATCGTAGCCCCCGACGCCGCCGTAGGCCAGCGCCAGTGACAGCCGTGCCAGCGTGTGATCCGGCTGCGTCTCCAGCACACGATCAGCCGTTTGCGCCGCCGCGTTGGGCTGGTCGTTGGCTTGCAGCACAAAGGCGTGGATAGCCAGCACATCGGCATTGTTCGGAAAATCGTCCAGCGCCTCAGTCGTCAGCTCCAGCGCGACCTCACGATCAACCGCGCGGTCATAATCACTGTAGCTGCGATACACCAGCGCGCGCGCCAGCAGCGTCAGCGCTTCAAAGTCGGTGGGGGATTCGCTAAACACCTGCCGCGCCAGATCAATCGCGCTCTCCAAATCTCCGGCATCGAACGCCGCCTGCGCTGCGGCCAGGCTGTTGTTCGTCACCCGCGTGGAACTGTTCAGCCAGCCCGCCACCCAATTCCACGCAAGCGCCGCCACGCCGACGAGAATCCCCATCAGCATGACCGTAGAAAGGCAGCCAGAGCGCCGCCGCCGTCGGAAATTTAGCCCAGAGCGATAGCGTTCAATGCGCATAAGATGTAGCCGTAAAATCTAGAGGAAAACTCTTTAATAGTAGCGAATCGCTGTGCAAATTGCATCAACGTCTATGTCTATGAAAATAATACACTTTGTTATATGAATACCACATGACTTTAGTCTCGCCTGTCAACGCTGCCTTAATGCACCCTACGTTTACCCTACGCGCCCTTGTCGCTTGCCCTACGCTGGGATTATGATTAGCCGTCTTGCCAGAAATGATCGAGGTGTTTTGTATGACGTTTGGCAGTGAACCGCCAATTGACCCGCTGGCGGATACCAACCCTTCCGTGACCATTCGCCCGGAAGACATTCACAAGGATACGCTTCCCGCATGGCGGCGCCTGTTTGGCTTTTTCAGCCTGGTCGCGGCGGCGCTGCTCACAGTCGCTACCGTGCTCATCTTCCTCACCCCGCCGGACGCTTCTAATTCCGACACCAATGAAGTCGTGCTGACGGGCATCCCGACAGACGTTCCCACGACCCCAACCCCGACGACGCAGGCCCCCTCAGAGACAGTGGTTATCCCCGCCAGTGGGGACGGCCTGCTGCCGACGGTGGTGCCCGCCGCCGCCGCTTCGCTGCTCGTCACCCCGGCATCGTCCGTCGAACAGGAAGCCGCCTTCAACGCCGACGAACGCGCGCGTTATGACCCGTTCACCTTTGTGCCGGATCGTCCGCGCAATCAGGTAGAACAGTACACCGTCGTCAGCGGCGACACCATGAACGGCATTGCCGCACGCTTCGGCTTGCAGTCAGAGTCGCTGGCCTGGTCCAATGACCGCCGCGTGATCTGGACGCTGCGCCCCGGTGATGTGCTGTACATCCCGCCGGTGGATGGCGTCTATCTGTTCCAGGGCACGACAGGCAGCAGCCGCACCCTCTCGGATTACATCACACAGTATCAGATCACCGACCCTTTCACCGTGATCGATTCGGAATACAACCCGCAGTTGGCAGGCATGAACCCCAATACCGTCCCGCCCAGCGGCACCCACTTCTTTATGCCCGGCGGTGTGGGCGAACAGATTGCCTGGACGCCGCCCATTACCGAAGAAGAAGCCACCATTGGCGGCGTGACGGGGAACTTCGTGACCTTTGCCCCCGGCGAAGCGGGAAGCTGTGGCCCGGTGCTGCGCGGCGGCGGCACGGTATGGATTAACCCGCTGCCCGGCGGCACCTGGATGCGCGGCTTCAGTAGCTGGCACACGGGTGTTGATCTTGCCGCACCCATCGGTACCTCAGTGCAGGCGGCCAACGGCGGCACGGTTATTTTCGCGGGCTGGAACAGTTGGGGCTACGGTAATCTCATCGTCCTGTCACACGGCCCGTATCTCACGTTGTATGGACACTTGAGCGACTTCTATGTCAGTTGCGGTCAAACGGTGTCCGCAGGCCAGACCATTGGCGCGGTAGGCAGTACCGGCAATTCGTCCGGCCCGCACCTGCACTTTGAAGTGCGCAGCGGCGATACCCCCACTGACCCGGCTGCAATTTTCGCCTTCTAGGAGGCGTCTATGTCTCAGGAAATGCCTTTATGGCGGCGCGCGGCTGGACTGTTGAGTCTGCTCGGTGCTGCCTTGTTTACCCTGCTGACGGTGGCCAATTTCACGTCATCGTCAGTGGTCACACCTCCCACCAGTGTTCCCATCTCGTCCACTGTCGAACCCTCAGCACAGCCGACCACGCCGACAGTGGTCACGCTTGTGGCCGCCGCCGACAGTTCGCTGCCTACCGCCGTGCCCGGCACCATCGCCCAGATACTGGTGACGCCGCTGGCCGCGCGTGAAGCCGCCTTTGATGCCGACGCCCGCAACCGCTACGACCCCTTTACCTACGTGCCGGATCGTCCGCGTGATGGCATGGAACACTACACCGTCGTCAGCGGCGATACCATCAGCGGCATTGCCCAGCGCTTCGGCCTGCGTGATGAAACCCTCGTCTGGTCAAACGACCCGCGCATCGCCTGGATTTTACAGCCCGGCATGGTCATCAATATCCCGCCTGTCGATGGCGTCTATATTCAGGCCACGATTGGCAGCCGCAGCATCACCCAGATTGCCGCAGACTACGCCATCGCTGACCCCTATCTCATTCTCGATTCAGAGTACAACCCCCAGCTTGCGGCGATGACTCCCGAAACGGTACCTCCCAGCGGGACAGCCCTGTTTATCCCCGGCGGTGTTGGCCCCTCGATTGCGTGGACGCCCCCCATCACCGTTGAGGAGAATGTGAGTTACAACGGCGTGACAGGCGATTATATTACTTTTGATGCCAACCAACCGGGAAGCTGCGGCCCACAGTTACGCGGCAGTGGCAGCGTATGGGTGCCGCCGCTGAGCAGTTACAC
>JAXLWC010000126.1:0-6299 GCA_046328675.1 Anaerolineae bacterium | reverse complement strand
GGCCCGCAGCAGCTTGTGGATGCCGCGCTCAGCAGTTGGGGACAGGTGGATATTCTGGTCAATAACGCGGGCGACATGCCCAAAGGCGCGGTAGAGGAAATCAGCGATGCTACGCTCGACTACACCTTTACCGTCAATCTGCTGTCGGCGTTTCGCTGTGCCCGCGCTTGCCTGCCGGGGATGAAACAGCGCGCTTGGGGGCGCATCATCAGCATCTCGTCGCAATCGGCTTACAGCGGCTCGCTGAACTACGCGCATTACGCGGCATCCAAATCGGGTATGGAGGGCTTCAGCTACTCACTGGCCAAAGAAGTCGCCGCGCACGGCATCACCGTCAATCTGGTCGCACCGGGGCGCATCGTCACCGATATGCTCCTGCCGCAGCTTCCGGCGCGTGAGGAAGAATGGTCGAAGCAGACACCTATGCGCCGCCTTGGGCAGCCGGAGGAAGTCGCCGCCGCCATCGCGTTTCTTGCGTCCGAAGCAGCCAGCTACATCACAGGCACGACGATTCATGTGAACGGCGGGCTGATTATGCGTTAGGGGAACTACAGGGGGAGTTCATGAACGCCAAAAACCGCTGGTCTAAACCTGAGTCTTCTCGATTGGCCTGCTGCGGTTTCAGCCTGTCGGCAGATACTTCACCAACCGCCACTGGTTGCCCACCTCGGTCTGCTGGTATCGCACATCATCCATCAGCTTATTCGCCAGATGCAGGCCATACCCCAGATTGTGCGCCTCGTCCGTGTCTGCGGACGAAATCTGCGCAGGATAGAACGCGCGCCCCGTATCCGCCAAATCGACGATCAGGCACAGCGGGTCATTGTGCAGCGTGATTTCAATGTCGATCCGCCCTTCAACATTTTCGCTGTAGGCATGATCGATAATGTTGGCTGCGATCTCCTGCACCGCCAGTTCAATGTCATAGGTTGTGGCCTCATCAACACGATTTTCACGCGTCAGGATGTCGCCGATGAGCACACTGGCAAGTTTCAGATAGCGATGTTTCGCGGGGATGGTCAGTTGGAAAGTCTCACTCATCGCTCATTCCTTCTTCTAGCTGATCTAATCTATCAGAGTTGTTCTTAAATATGAGTATAAATAACTTATCAATGATTTAATTTTGTAATTTCACTATAAAATAGACATACAACATGTAACGAGTCACGATTATAGACGGCTTATAGTAGAGACAGTAGTTGGGAATTTTGTGTTACTGGATGGTCTGAGACAGTATCTTATTCAGCATCTTAAAAATGGAGAAACGCTGCAATCCGTAAGCGTTTGGCTCGACACGTTCGGCGCCAGTTCACACTTTTTCCCAAAACGTTCGCCCGCTAACCTCCCTCATTTACTCATCGTCATCGACCACACCCAGCGGACATCGTGCGGTTTAATCATGCCTGCGAACAGCTCACCGGCTACACCGCAGACCGCGTGATTGGCCAATACGTCTGGGAAAACCTGCTTGAACCAGGCGCGCGTGATTTTGCCGAAAACTTCTTCAAGGAATTTGAGCTTTCCCGTTTTCCCACCGAAGCCCGCATTGGTTTACTGACCAGCACTGGCGCGATCCGTACCGTTCAATGGATCAACACCTTTATCACGGTGCAGGATGGCACCGCCTTCATGATCGGTTCCGGCCAGGATGTTACTGAAGAAACGCATCTGCGCGATGAATTGTCCGAAACGCGGCTGCGAGTCCTGTTCAGTCAATCCCCCGTTGGCTTGTTCGTTTCTGAAGTTGGCATGACCCACAGCATCACCGTCAACCCCGCTTTTGAGCGCATTCTCGGCTACACTGCGGATGAACTGCGCACCAAAGACTATAAAAGTTACACCTTCCCCGATGACATCCCGACGGAAGAAGAATTCATTGCCGAAATGCTCGCTTACAAGCGCGACCTCTATCACCTGGAAAAACGCTACCTTCATAAGGACGGGCGTGTCATCTGGGGCCACTTCATTGCGGCAGTCGTGCGCGACAATTACGGCGTCCCGCTGTACACCATCGGCATTCTGGAAGATATAACCGAACGCAAGCACAACGAACAGATTCTGCGCAGCGCCCTCCGCCAGTTGGAAATGCTGCTAGAGGAAAATGCCCAGACCGAACATCTCTATCACCTCATTGCCGATAACGCTACGGATGTCATCTTCGTGCTCAATAGCGACCTGACACCCGTCTACATTTCGCCCTCCTGTTATCACGTCGTCGGTTACCATCCTCAAGAGATTCTTTTTCTGGAAAACTTCTCCCTCATTCATCCTGATGATCTGGACACCGTGCGCGCCAGTATCACCACCTTGAACTCAGAAAACACCTCAACGCTTCTGAGCAGCCGCGTGCGCCGCAAAACAGGGGTGTATATCTGGCTGGAAACCAGGTTACAGGTGCTGCTCAACGACGACTGCACCGTGAAAGAGATTATCGGTTTTGCCCGCGACATCAGTATTCGCAAAGAGTATGAAGATGCGCTGGCACAGACCAATCGCGAACTGGAAGCCTTTACCGCTTCGGTCACCCATGACCTGCGTGCTCCCCTGCGCAGCATCGAAGGCTTCTCCCAGATGCTGCTTCAGGAGCATTCTGCCAGCCTCAGCCCTGATATGACGCGCTACCTGACGCTCATCCAGAACAATGCCCAGCACATGAATCGCCTGATCAAGGATTTGCTGGAACTGACACGCCTGGGGCGGCAGCCGCTTCAAAAGCAGCATGTGGATATGATCTCGTTAGCCCTCCAGACTTACGCCAGCCTCGATCTGGGCGGGCGTATGATCGACTTTACCGTAGACGATTTACCTCCCGCGCGCGGTGATCTTGGGCTGCTGCGCGTGGTCTTCGACAACCTGCTGCGCAACGCCGTCAAGTTTACGAGCAATCGCGAAAAAGCCATCATTGAAATAGGGTACTACAAACAACAGGAAGAAGTTGTATATTGGATTAAAGATAACGGGGTGGGTTTTAATATGCAGTACGCTGACAAACTTTTCGGGGTGTTTCAACGCTTGCATGACGCCAGTGAGTATGAGGGAAATGGGATTGGTCTGGCGACGGTTCAGCGTATTATTCAACGGCATGGTGGCCGTGTCTGGGCACAGTCAGAACCCGATAAAGGCGCAACATTCTGTTTTACGCTGCGTGAGGGCTAGACCATGCTGGATAAGATTTTGATACTGGAAGATCGTGACGAAGATTTTGAACTGATGTTGTTTGCGCTGCGCCAGGCAGGCTTAACCGCACACTTCCTGCGCGCCAAAAACGAAGCTCAGTACCGTGAATATCTTACGCAGGAACCGGATGTCATCCTCGCCGATTATTTCCTGCCCCAGTTCGATGCCCTCCAGGCCCTGCGCCTGCTTCAGGAGCAGAAGCGCGACATCCCCTTCATCGTAGTCACAGGCACCATGAATGAAGAACTGGTCGTGCGCTGCATCCATCAGGGGGCCGATGACTACCTCATCAAAGACCGCCTCGCACGCTTAGGGCAGGCCATCAAGCGCGCCCTCGATGAGCGCCATCTCAAAGGGCAGATGCACCGCACGCAAAGCGCACTCCACGAAAGCGACGAGCGTTTTAGCCGTCTGGCCGAAAATGCGCAGGACATCATCTACCGCGTGCGTATTCTGCCCGACGTGGCGATTGAATACGTTAATCATGCCATCACCAACATCCTCGGTTATACCCCCCAGGAACTTTACGACGACCCTGCCTTATGGCAGAAAATTATCCAGAAGGACGAACTGGCCTTCTTCTATGAGCGCGCAGAGGAAGACTTCGCCATCCCCAACCGCCCCCTGCGTTTCCTGCGTCGTGATGGCAGCGTGCGCTGGATGGAAATTCGGGATACTCCCGTCTACGATGACCAGCGCCGCCTGATTGCCCTCGAAGGTATCGCCCGCGACATTACCGAACGTATTGAAGCTGAGGCCGTACTGCGCCACAACGAAAACAAGCTGCGCGCCCTGTTGGACGGCATTCCCGACATCATCTTACTCGTCAACCGGGAGGGCAAAGTCCTCGAAAGCAAATTCCCGCGCGACGTGGGCGACATCACCGCCAAAATCCTCAATCAGGACTTGTCTGTGCTGGCACAGTTAGCCCCGATTCCGGCGGAGGTTTTTGCCCAGGTCAAACAAATCGTGCGCAAGGTGCTCGAAACCCGCCAGCCGAAAGTATTTGAAGTCCGTTTTCAGACGCGTCCGCATGGCGAACGTTTCTTTGAAGTACGCGCTGTCGCCAGCGGCGAGGATGAAGCCGTGTTGCTGGTGCGTGACTTAACTGAAAACCGTCAGGCCAGCAGTGCCATAGAGCGTGCCGAACTCCTCACCCAGCAGATCGAGCAGGAGCGTGAAGTGCTTCAGCTCAAAGAAGATTTTGTTTCGATGGTCTCTCATGAGTTCCGCACACCGCTGGCCGTGATTTTTTCCGCGATTGAATTTCTCGAACTGCACTATGACAAACTCACGCCCGAAAAGCGCGTAGATCGCATCAAGAAAATCAAGTCTCAGGCCATCTACATGAACGACCTGATGAACGATATGTTGTTCATCAGCCGCGCCCGTGCAGGCAAGATGGAATTCGTCCCGCGCTCGATGGACTTAATGAGCTTTGTCCAGAACATTATCGAGCAGGTGAAAATGCGTGCGGCTTATCAGAACCATCAGATCAGCCTTCGCTACGAGGCCGTGTCCGACATTGTATCGATGGACGAAAAACTGCTGCGTCACATTCTGGTCAATTTGCTGGAAAACGCCGTCAAGTATTCCCCGCCCGGCAGTGAAGTGGTGTTTGAGATTCGCGTCGAGGGCGATCAGGCAGCGTTCACAATTCGCGATCAGGGCATTGGCATTCCCCCAGAGGCGGCAGTGCGCTTGTTTGAGCCTTTTTATCGTGCGGGCAACGTCGGACGTACCGGGGGCACAGGTCTGGGCCTGTCCATCGTCAAGAACAGCGTCACCGTGCATCAGGGCACCATTACCTTTGAGAGCCAGCCCGGACAGGGCACAACCTTTATCGTCACCCTGCCCTGCCGCCTGCGCTCTACCTTCTAGCCGCTGGCGCACACGCAGCAGATCATCGTTCGGTGCGTGGCGAGTTTCGTGGATATGTTTCGTGTAGGGACGTTCAATTGAACGTCCATGTCACTCACCACTCTATCGTTCAGGGAATGGTGAACTGTGAGGACATGGCTATCGAACAAGGGGTTTAAACCCCTTGTTGGTATCCCTGATGCTCACCACTCCCATCGTTCGCTGCCCGCCGCCGTTAGCCCACAAAAATGCTATAATACTGGTGGTGGTCGCTTTCTGCTGGGAGAAAATGCTCGGTGCCCTTGAACCCTCATAAGCAAGTTCGTCTCGCGCGTCTCGTGCTGGATCGTCACTATGATGCCCCCATTACCATCGACGATTTGAGCCGCCAGGTCGCCCTCTCGCCCTATTATCTCATCCGTTCGTTCCGCCGCGTCTACAAGCAAACGCCGCATCAATACCTGATGGCCCGGCGTTTAGCCAAAGCCAAAGAACTGCTGCGTAACACCGACCTCAGCATCACTGAGATTTGCGTGTCGGTAGGCTTTGAAAGTCTGGGATCGTTCAGCACCTTATTTCGTAAAGCGGCGGGCATATCGCCCCGCGCTTACCGCCTTAACAGCCGCCCTACAGCAGCCCCTTCCTATATCCCCTTGTGTGTGTGCTTACTTCACGACCTCAAGGATCAGGCCGATCTGTGAAAACAGAGCAATTTTCGAGAAGTTCCTCTAGCACAAGTGTTTTATAATAACTCCATATCTTCAAGGAGGAAACAACGGATGATCAACAAACTTTCCGTCGCCACCATCTGGGTCAAGGATCAGAATGAGGCCCTGCGCTTTTATACGGAAAAGCTCGGTTTTGAAATCCGCGCCGACGTAACCAACGGCGACTATCGCTGGCTGACCGTCGGCTTAAAAGGCCAGCCCGATGTTGAATTTCAACTGGCGGCGCTGAAACCCGCTGGACGGCTCACGCAGGACGACATCGATCAACTGACCAAGCTTGTGGAAGCAGGCAAAATGGGCGTCGGCCCCTGGAAAACCGACGACTGCCAGAAAACCTGCGAAGCGCTCATGGCCAAAGGCGTGGAATTTTTGCAGCCTGCCACAGACCGTCCCTACGGCATTATCGAGGCCGTGTTTAAGGACAACAGCGGCAACGTCATGGTGCTGGCCCAGGACAAGCCGCGCCGCAGGGGGTAGCCCGCGCGGCGAGTGGCGCGTTTCGTGGATATGTTTCGTGTAGGGACGTTCAATTGA
>JAXLWC010000125.1:0-6652 GCA_046328675.1 Anaerolineae bacterium | reverse complement strand
GTTGCAGGTCAAGGGCGGCATCATGATCGCCAGCATCCTGCGGGCCAACGAGGTGGAAACCATCTCCACGCTGCCGTCACTGGATGAGATGCGTGCCCAACTGGCAGGACTGATCGTCACCCCGGCCAGCACACTGCTGGGCGTCATCGACGCGGCAACGGGTCAGGTGGTCAACGTGCTGCATTCATATGTCGAAGATCGCGGCGGCAACAGTGCAGCCTAAGCGAACAGTGGGCTTCCGCCCGTTGTTCAACCCTACACACATTCGTAAACAAAACACAGTAAGGAAAGGTGTTAAAAATCATGGCTAATCTCGAACAACTCGTCAATGACCTCAGCGCGCTCACCATTCTGGAAGCCTCGCAGCTCAAGACCCTGCTCGAAGAAAAATGGGGCGTCAAGGCAGCCTCTGGCGGCGGTATGATGATGATGGCAGCAGCAGCGGCTCCCGCAGCAGCAGCAGCGGCTGAACCCGTTGAAGAACAGACTGAATTCAACGTCATCCTGACCGGCGTCGGCCCCAAGAAGATCAACGTCATCAAGGCTGTCCGTCAGATCACCAACCTGGGCCTGAAAGAAGCCAAGGAACTGGTCGAAAGCGCCGAAGCTGCGCCCGCAACCGTGATCGAAGCCGTTGGCAAGGATGCAGCCGCCGAACACAAGCGTCTGCTCGAAGCCGAAGGCGCGACGGTCACCGTCAAGTAATCCAACTTTACAACCCAAAGAAAGCGCGTGCCTGATGAAGGACGCGCTTTTTGTTTGCCGTGCTGATTGAGTTATCCCCGGTACACGGGAATCTCGTCGATGCTGTAGTACACCGGGATACCGCGCTCCTTCGCCAGCTTTACGTCGTTGTCCGCGCCTTTGGACTCACCTTCCAGCCGCAGGATCGCGTCGCAGCGTTCGATCAGCCGTCCGGCGGTGGGATGCAGGATTTCGTCGTACAGCGCGTCGCCCACCTTACTGCCGCCTGCCACGTTCCAGATGGGCAGCGCCACCCACTCGCCAATCATCGGCACATGTCCCGCCTGAAAAATCGGATACGACGCCTGCTCCAGCCGCCGCAGGTTCGCCGCCATCTTGTCCGGGTCGTCGCCTGTGCCGCTGCGATACGGCCCGGCGATCAGAATCATCATACGTTTGTTGTGTTCAGCCATTGTGGACTCCACTGATTATACGATTGCGAATCCGGCGCAAGCGGGTATACTTTTCATACTTTTGCACGATTTCGCGGTTTTCAGCAGTATATCAGGAAAATTCGTGCATAGTCAAGAATTATCATGCAAAAACGCGAATTTTCAGGCATGGACCTGCACGTTCGTCGGTTCACAGGACAGCTTATGCTTAACAACCAGCGCAAACAGTATCTGCTCGACATCCTCCGTCGTGACGGACAGGTCATCGCCAAAAAGGTCAGCCAGGAGCTTGGCCTGTCAGAAGACACCATTCGCCGTGACCTGCGTGAACTGGCGCAGGAAGGCTTGCTTCAGCGCGTGCATGGCGGCGCGCTGCCCGCCTCGCCCGCCGTCGCCAACTTCGCCCGCCGCGAGGAAATCCTCGTTGACGCCAAAGTCGCTATCGGGCGCACGGCGGCACAGATGGTCAAGGAGGGGCAGGTCATCATCCTTGACGGCGGCACCACAGCGGTACAGGTCGCGCGCCACCTGCCGCGCAGCCTCAACGCCACCGTCATCACCCACAGCGCGCGCATTGTCATGGAACTGGTCGATCACCCGCACATCGAGGTCATCCTCATCGGCGGGCGGCTGTTCAAACATTCGATTGTCTCCGTCGGCGCGGCGGCGATTGAAGCGATTAACCATATTCGGGCTGACGTGTATTTTATGGGCGTAACGGGCATACATCCTGAGGCGGGTCTGAGCACAGGCGACCTTGAGGAAGCCTATGTTAAGCTGGCGCTGTGCCGCCGCGCCGCCGAAACCTTTGTCCTCGCTTCACAGGAGAAGCTGGGCAGCGCCTCGCAGTATGTGATTACGGCGCTCAGCGAGGTCAGCGGCTTGATTGTGGAAAGCGACGTGCCTGATGAGGTGTTGTTTCCGTTTACCGAGATGGGCCTGACGATCATCCGCGCGGAGTAAACACGGCACCGCAAAGGCAACCTAAAAGGCGCATGGGTAAAACGGGTGTATTGTAGGGACGTTCAATTGAACGTCCCATAGGCACCAAGTTAAAGAAAAGGGCTATTCTTGTAGCTTCTCACACCATCAAGAAAGTCCTTTCCCATGACCACAATAACCGAGTTGAGTAGCACCCTGCAAGCCCTGTTGACCAGCAAGGCGAATGAATTAGCCCGTACCACCGGGTTTATCCAACGCCAACGCCAAATCACCGGAGCAGGCTTCGCTCAAACGCTCGTCCTCGGCGGCTTGGCACAGCCTAATGCCACCCGTCGAGAGCAACAGCAGACGGCTGCCCAAGTCGGGATGAAGATCACAAGCCAAGGCTTGGAACAACGTTTCACGCCTTCGGCAACTGCCTTTATGAAAGCATTGCTGAAAGAGGGCTTGACCCAGTTGGTGAGCAGTGAGCAATCCCGCCCGCTGTTGCCCCAGTTCAATGGGGTCTATGTCACCGACTGCACGCGGTTGGACTGGCGTGAAGCCGGTGTGAAGTTGGGGGTACGCTGGGAATTGCAACAGGGACAACTCCAAGCCAGCTTAAGTGACTTGAGCCAGCACGATCAAAAAACCGCTGTGATCGACCAGCCTTTACCCACTGGGGCATTGCATCTGGCAGATTTAGGGTTTTTCAAGCTGAGCCGCTTCCAGACCTGGAGCGACCAGGGCGTTTACTGGCTGACCCGCTTCAAAATGGGAACGTGTCTTTACCAGCCCGATGGCACGTCTCTCGATCTGTTGGCATGGTTAACGCCCCTTCAACATCCCCAAACGCTGCTGGTGCAGGTGGGCAGCAAGGAACGCTTATCAGCTTATCTGGTGGCAGCTCCCACCCCGGATGATGCCTATGCTAAACGCCTTGCTCGCTTGCAGGAACAAGCCCGTCTCGATCAGCGTCCGCTCTCGGCACAGCAAGCTGCCTATGCTCACTGGACGCTCTATCTTACCAATCTACCAGAGGTGACCTTTGCTCAAGCCCATCTGCTGGCACGGATCCGCTGGCAGATCGAATTGCTCTTCAAACTCTGGAAATCTCATGGCAAAGTCTTAGTCGCCCGCACCGCCGACCCTATTCGCCGCCAATGCGAAGGCTATGCCAAGCTGTTGGGGGTGTTAGTTGCCCATTGGTGCTTATTAGTCACGGGCTGGCAGCATGACCGACTGAATGGGCTGGATGCCTTACGCTTAGTGCGTCGTCATGCCGCCCTGCTGACGCAGGCTGTCTTGCAACCGTCGCTTTGGGCAGACTTTTTCATCGGGTTGCGTCAGGCGTTAGACCGGTGTTCGCCTCGCTCTAAGCGTGGCAAAAATCCGCTGCTGTTTCAATTGTGCCAAACTTTTGATCTCGTTTTGCCTTAACTTGGTGCCTATGGGACGTTCAATTGAACGTCCCTGCGTTATTTATTCCTGTCAGTCGTTGAGTGTTGTAGGATAAGCGTATAAAGGGAACAAATGGGGGACGGGTCAGCGTGAAAACGATACTGATTGTGGACGATAAGATCAGCGCACAGCGGCTGCTGGCCGACTATCTGAGCGAAAAAGGCTATCGCACGGTGGTCGCCAGCAACGGACGCGAGGCACTGTTTACGGCACGGCACGAGAAACCTGATCTCGTGCTGTTGGACATTATGATGCCGGAGATGGATGGTTACGAGTTCATGCGCCATTTCCGTAAGGAGCGCAGTACGCCCGTGATTATGCTGACCGCCCGGCTGGAGGAAACCGACAAGGTGATCGGGCTGGAGCTGGGCGCGGACGATTACGTCACCAAACCGTTCGGCATGGCGGAACTGACGGCGCGCATCCGGGCGGTGCTGCGGCGCGTCTCTGAAGAAACGCTCCCGCCGGAAGTGCTGCGCGTGGGCGCTGTGACGCTGGACAAGCAGACGCGGCTGATTACGGTAGGCACGCGCAAAGTTGAACTCACGCCGTCAGAATTTGACCTGCTCACGATTCTAATGGCCTCGCCGGGGCAGGTGTTCTCCCGCGCGGAGCTGCTGGAACGGCTGAAAGGCGACACGTTTGAGAACGTCGAACGCACCGTCGATGTGCATATCCGTAATCTGCGCGCCAAGCTCGAAGAAGATGCCAGCCATCCTCAGTACATCCTGACGGTGTTTGGCGTGGGCTATCGTTTTAACAGTGAACCGAGTTAAGTCATGTTTCGTTCTCTCACCTTCAAATGGGTCGCGACGCTGCTCGTGACCAGCCTCATCGGCGTTGTGCTGGTGGGGCTGTTTGCTTATCGGACGACGGTCAACGAATTTGATCGCTTGCGCATTGAGCAGGCACAGGCGACGTTTATCAGTGAAGCCACCACCTACTACCAGGAGCATCAGTCGTGGGCTGGCTTTGAGGAATGGCTGCACGCGCAGGCGGACGAGACTTCCGGTTATGGCGAAGGGGTGCAGCTTTGCGCGCTGGCCGATGCTGCGGGCAACGTCGTGGTCAACGCTGGCCCGTTTGACATCGGTGATGTCGTGCGCACGACTGAACTGGAACGTGGCTTCCCGATTACGATCAACAATGTGCAGGTCGGGACGGTGCTGCTGGCTGCCCCACCGCCGGGGCCGGACCCGCGTGAACAGAAGTATCTGGATCGCACGACGCTGGCGCTGGGCGTAGGCGCGCTGGGTGCCGGAGCCGTCGCGCTGCTGGTGGGGCTGCTGCTGTCGCGTAATTTCCTGCGGCCATTGGGGGAACTGACGCACGCCATCACGGCGATGAAACGCGGCGAACTGAACCAGCAGGTAACGGTGCGCACGCGCGATGAACTGGGCGTGCTGGCGCAGACCTTTAACCAGATGAGCGCTGAAATTCACCGCGCCAACCAGTTACGCAAGCAGATGACCGCCGACATCGCTCACGATTTGCGCACGCCGCTGATGGTGATTTCCGGCTATCTGGAAGCGCTGCGCGATGGCACACTGAAGCCGACGCAGGCACGCTTTGATGCCATGAATCAGGAAGTGCTGCTGCTGAAGCGGCTGATCGACGATTTGCGCACGCTGTCGCTGGCGGACGCGGGCGAACTGAAGCTGGTGTATCAGCCTGTGCCGCCGCGCGACCTGCTGGAACAGGTGCAGCAGTCGTTCGCGCCGCTGGCTGAGGAGCAGCAGGTGAGCTTACGCGTCGAGGCTGATGATGCCGTGCCGCTGCTGAACATTGACCGTGAACGCATGGTACAGGTGCTGGCGAACCTCGTCAGCAATGCGCTGCGCTACACGCCTGCGGGCGGCACGGTGACGCTTGGCGCGCGGCGGCAGGCAGACCGCGTGCAGCTTATGGTGAACGACACGGGTTCGGGCATTCCCGAAGACAAGCTGCCGAACGTGTTTGAACGCTTCTATCGCATCGAGGAATCACGCACGGAGAATCAGGGCGAGTCGGGGCTGGGGCTGGCGATTGCCAGGTCGATTGTCGAGGCGCATCGCGGCACTATCACGGCGACCAGCACGCTCGGCAGCGGCACGTCGATGATTATCACGCTGCAACTCCAGATGACGGGGAGCAATTGAACCGCCAAGACGCTGCGTTGAGTACAACGAAGGACACCGAGAGAAAAGAGGGTTCAACATCCTGCATGATGCGAAAATAAAAACACACCCGGAGAATATTATCTGCCGGGTGTGTTGTTTAGTGGAGAATTAGCCGCCGGGGCGACCCCCACCGGGGCGTCCGCCGCCGGGACCGCCGGGGCCACCCTGTCCGCCGCCGGGGCCTGAGGCGGTGGGCGCGGGCTGGCTGAGGTCTAAGCCGATGCCGAAGCTGGCGGCGTAGCCTTGTTCGCCTGTGTCCTCGTCTTCGTATTCGACCAGTTCCAGCGTCAGCAGGCCGTCGCTGCCCTGAAAGATGCCATCATCGGCGTTGAGTGTGTCGCGATAGCCTTTGCTGGCATACGGTGCTTCTGACTGCACGAGGTCGCTGATGTCTTCGGGGAAGAACAACTGCGACGTGAACTCATAGCCGCTGTCCGCTTCGGGGTCGGTGCGAATCTTGAAGTGAATATGCACGGTGCGTCCCGAATACCAACCGGGGTAAATCGTGATGAACTCGGCAACGCCCAACTCGTCGGTAATCTGGTAGCCGCGCAGCCACTTCTGCCCGGTGGTGTCGAAGCCAGCGTCGGTGACATCGGAGTATACGCCCAGCGCGTCACAGTGCCAGACATCGACCTGCGCGCCGGGCAGCGGGGTGCAGGCGTTGGCGCTGACATCAAAGACGTGGAACGCCAGCTTCAGCAGCTTGCCTTCCTTGACGCTGCCGTCCGACGGCTCCACGCGAATGTCGGAACGGTTGAGCATCTCGTCCACGAAGTAAGGTCCCTCGGTCAGCGCGGGGCGCACAACGCAGGTGGGGACGGTGGTGCTGGCGGGCGTTGGGGTTGCCGTGCCGCCAAGCTGGCTCAGGCTCAGGTTTCTGAAGCCGGACGCCGCAATCAACGCGCCCGCGCTGCCCAATCCCAGCAGCGCCAGCACTTCACGCCGCGTCAGCACGCGACCTATCGGTTTATC
>JAXLWC010000124.1:0-6690 GCA_046328675.1 Anaerolineae bacterium | reverse complement strand
GAAAACCCCGGAGGCGTTGGAGGGGAAGTTTGGCCATGAACTTTATCCGCCGGACTTAGCCGAAGCTTATCATCAGGACGATCTGGAGGTGATCAACTCCGCCAAGCCCAAGCTGGACATCATCGAGCAGCATACGGCACCGGGTACGGGCGAAACGACCTGGATGCGGGTGGGAAAAGTCCCGTTTCATGACACAGATGGGGCGATCAGCGGGGTGCTGGTGTTTGCGGTGGACATCACCGAACAGAAAGCCGCCGAAGCCGAGCGCGAACGCTTGCAGCAGGAATTGATCGACGCGCAGCGGCAGGCGATGTTAGAGCTTTCAACGCCGATCATTCCGGTGATGGATCAAATTCTGGTGATGCCTCTGGTGGGCAACATCGACACGCTGCGCGCGCAGGAAATCACCCGTTCGCTGCTGCGCGGCATCAGCCAGCAGCACGCGCAAATCGTCATCATCGACATTACGGGAGTGCCTGTCGTGGACAGCGGAGTCGCTGACCATCTGAATCGCACCATACAAGCCGCACGCCTGAAAGGGGCACACACGATCATCACGGGAGTCTCGGACGCGGTGGCGGAAACGATTGTCGATCTGGGCATCGACTGGGGCAAGATTGACACGCTGCGCGATTTACAAAGCGGCCTGCTGGCGGCCTTCCAGATGGTGGGCTACAGGATGCAAAAACGCAGCTAGCCCTGGCCCGCGCTTCAACATCGCTGTGACAACGCCTGATGTGCCTTATCATCAGGCGTTTTACATTGAGGCGGCACAAGGAATCTCAACCCTTGCGCCAGAATTTCTCAGCTAGAATGGGATTAGTTGCGTATATGTAATGTTAGGTTGGGAGAGTAGTACCGTGATGCAAGGTGGGCATGAATTCAAGAACGTTCAAGGAGAGAACCTGGAACAACAGGATATTCTGAAATCAGCCACGCAGGCGAGTGGGGCGCTGGTTTTCGTCTTTGATCTGGCGGAGCAACGTGTGAGTTATGTGAACGATGTTGTGTTCCGCGATCTGGGATATGACCCTGAATATATTGTGGGGCTGGGTGACAACATCATCGCAGAACTGACGCATCCGGCAGACACCCATCAGGTTTATCATGGACTGCAACAGGGGGCACAGGCAGCAGATGATGAACGTGTGGAATCCGAGTTCCGCCTCAAAAATGTGAGGGGTGAATGGCGCTGGTATAAGGATATCGTGACGCCGTTCAAGCGAAATGCGACTGGGCAGGTGAGCCATCTGCTGGGGGTCGGTTATGACATCACCCGCCAGAAACAGATGGAAAATGATTTGCGCGAATCCCAAGGACTGCTGCGCTCTGTGCTGGATGCGATTCCTGTGCGGCTGTTCTGGAAAGACCGGAATTCCACGTACTTAGGCTGCAACCGTCTGTTGGCGCAGGATGCGGGGTTAAAGTCCTCTGATGCTGTCGTCGGGCTGAGTGACCATGATCTGTTTCCGGGAGAAGCGGACATTTACCGGGCCGATGACCAGGCAGTGATGGAATCGGGCGCGGCGAAAATCAATTTTGAGGAGCCGCAGACGACCCCTGACGGGAAAACGATCTGGCTGCGCACCAGCAAAATCCCGTTTCAAAACGCCCATGGGGAAATCGCGGGCGTCATCGGGGCTTATGAAGATATCACGGCGCAAAAGGAAGCGGAACAGGCGCTGCGTGAACGTAAACTGCTGGCAGAAAACTTCCAGCAGCAGTTGAAGGCGCTGCACGAGACTTCGACGGAGCTAGCGCATTCGGCCTCGTTAGACGATTTATACCGCAAGGCAGTGGAACTGGCGCATCAACGTCTGGGCTTTGGCCGCATCGGGCTGCTGCTGATGGACGCAGAACAGAAGCAGATTCTGGGCACGTATGGCACGGATGCCAGCGGGAATCTGCGAGACGAACGCCAGTTCAAGCGCCCGATTGAAAACGACCCCATTATCTCGGAAATCCTCAAAGGTAAAAAGCGCTTTGGCTACTGGGATGATGTCGATCTGTGGGACAATTGGGAAGTTGTGGGGCATGGCTCCAGCGCGATGGCCGTGATTCAGGAAAACGATCAGGTGATTGGCTGGCTGGCCACCGATAATTTACTCAGCGGCAAACCGTTTTCGCCCCAGCAGATTGAACTGCTGGCGCTGTACGCCACGACCTTGGGCTACCTGATCAGCACGAAACGCAGTGAAGCGGCCCAGCGCGAAAGCGAAATTCGGTATCGCGAAGTGCAGGAACAGTTGATTGACGCGCAGAAGCAGGCGCTGCTGGAACTGTCCACGCCCATCATTCCTATTATCGATCAGATTATCGTGATGCCGCTGATTGGCAGCATCGACACGATGCGCGCGCAGGAAATTACCCGCGCGCTGCTGCGGGGCATCAGCCAGCATCGGGCCTCCATCGTGATTATCGACATTACGGGCGTGCCTGTGGTTGATACGGGCGTTGCCGATTATCTGAATCGCACGATTCAGGCGGCACGGCTTAAGGGCGCCCATACCATCGTTACCGGGGTGTCGGACGCGGTGGCCGAAACGATTGTCGATCTGGGCATCGACTGGAGCAAGATTGACACGCTGCGCGATTTGCAGAATGGTCTGATTTCGGCGTTTGGCCGGCTGGGACTAAAATTGAATCGGACGCGGGCATAAGACCAGGGAGCAGAAGGGCAGGGGGAAATCCTTGCCCTTTTAACTTAAGGCATGTTAACCTCAACTGTAAATCTTATTTTTCTCAACTAGAATAAAGATGACTGCATTTCACAGCATCACGAGTTGTTCAATGGAGCGCACATAATTACATGGAATACAATGGTATTCAGAAGCTCGAAAACCTGCTGCTGGTTTCCGTACCACGCGACCTCATTGACGATGATGTGATTCGGATGCGGCGGGACATTTTGCAGGCGGTGCGCAAACACAAGTCGCAGATTGTGCTGCTGGACTTTTCGCAGGTGGATATTTGCGACAGCTTTTTCGGGCGCTTCATTTACAGCACATCGCAAATGACGAAACTGATGGGGGCGAAGATTATTCTATCCGGGCTTCAGGATGCGGTCATCGAAACCATGATCGAACTGGGGATGGCGCTGCCCGATGTGGATGCGGTATTGGACCTGGACGCGGCGCTGGAACTGAGCCGGCTGATGGCAAAGGACAGCGTTGAGATGTCATGGGATGTGGAAGATGCAAACGAGGAGTGAAATGTCCGACCATGATACGCTGTTCTTCCGCATAAAAGATGCTATGGATGTGGCTAAGTCGCGCCGCGAGGGGATGCAGTTGGCGGTGACGTTAGGCTTTACCCAGGCGGACGCGACGAAAATCGCCGTCGTGATCTCGGAACTGGGGCGCAATATTGTGAATTACGCGGGGGCAGGAACCATCACGGTGGTGGCACGACGCGAGAGCAGCGGCAAGCGCTATATTCGCATCATCGCCGATGACAAGGGGCCGGGTATCCCTGATGTTGAAAGAGTGCTGGCAGGGGGTTACACCACATCCAACGGTTTAGGATTGGGTGTTTCCGGTTCACGCCGTTTAGTTGATGAGTTTAATGTCGATTCTGAGGTTGGCAGAGGGACGACGATTACGGCTGTCAAATGGTTACGATAGATCACCCACGCACGAAACTGGCCAGTTCGCTGGATATTGTGGATGACGTTCACGCAGTTGTGGCAGCACAGCTTGGACGCCGTCTGGCGATTGAACTGGGCTTTTCGCTCGTTGAACAAACGGCGTTGAGCACCGCGATTCTGGAAATCACGCGTAATATTGTCAAATACGCCGGAAAAGGCAAAATCAGCATCAGCGAGATGTATCACGCTGGTAAAAACGGTATTCTGATCGTCGCAAGCGATCAAGGCCCCGGAATCCCGGACATCGGGCTGGCCCTGAAGGATGGTTTTTCCACCGGGCGCAGCCTGGGCTTAGGACTGCCGGGGGCCAGACGCCTGATGGATACATTTGATATTGTGTCACAGGTCGGGCAGGGAACCACCGTCACCATGGGAAAGTGGAAATCATGATTGAATTTGGTATCGCCCAAATGTCCAAGCCGGGGTTTGAGCTGTCAGGTGACGGGTACGTGTTGGAGCAGCACGACAAAGGCACGCTGGTGGCGGTGATTGATGGATTAGGACATGGTGACAAGGCGCATCACGCGGCGCAGGCGGCGGTGGCGGCCCTGAAGCACATGCCCCATGATTCGGCGATGTCGCTGATGCAGCGCTGTCATCTGGCGCTAACGGGCACGCGCGGCGCGGTGATTAGCGTGGCCACGCTGGTCAATGATCAGTTGACGTGGCTGGGTGTGGGGAACGTGGAAGGGGTGCTGCTGCGGGCTGATGGCAAGACGCCGCGCGAACGACTGCTGCTGCGCGGCGGGGTGGTCGGCTACCGGATGCCCACGCTGCGTACTTTCAATCTGCCGCTGCAACGCGGTGATACGCTGATTTTTGCGACGGATGGCGTGCGCAGCGCTTTCGCCGATAACCTGCCGCTGCACGCGACACCACAGCACATCGCCCAGACCATTCTGGATACGCACTGCCGCCACACTGATGATGCCCTGGTGCTGGTGGTGCGCTACCAACCGTAAACTCCTCGACAAGCACGCTGCGCAACGGCGGCTATTTGGCGCTGTCGTCCTTATGGGGCGCGGCGCGGTACAGCATCACGGCCAGGCGCATCTGTAGATCGTCGGGGCCAGCCGCCGGAGCGCTGGCATCCCAGTATTCATCCAACAGACTTTTCAGGCGTTCCATAAACTCTGCGGTGCGCGCGGGCGAGAAATAACCGCGCTTAGTCCAGATGTCGCCTTCGGACTCGGGGTAGGTCATCAGGCTGGTAATCATCTCATCACGCAGCGTATCCAGCGTTGAATAGGCAAGCTGGACATCGCGTTCCACGTCAATCTGCGCTGGACGGATGTCGAAAGTACGGGCGACGGCACGATAGTATTTTTCCACGTTGCCGCCTTTGACCTGGGTATCGACCAGCTTGATAAGTTCCGAATCCAGCAGAAAGCGAATGTGATACAACACTTTGGCGTGCGGTTCTCCGAGCATGTCGGAAATCTGCTGGTTGGTGGCGGCGCGTTCACAGAGGATGCGCAGGACACGCAGGCGCAGGGCGTCGGTAAAGGCTTTAATCTGATCGGGTGCTTCGACAACAAGGATCGGTTGGGGAATAAAATCAGTCATGACATCTCGTAAACTTCTCAAGGGACTCCACTATAACATATGCTACCCGCGTAGCAAATGTTGCTAGATTTTAAGGAGTGGTGAGATTCAGGGGGCACATGGACGTTCAATTGAACGTCCCTACACGAAAAATATCCGCGGCACTCCACACTGGTACGTTTGCTGCGATGCTCGCGTGTTAAAGGCTCAGACTGTCACAAGCGGCGACTGCGGATGCATGAATGAGCAGGGCAGGCGCACAATCCCAGGGTTTTACTGACTCTTTTGAGCGTGCTGTGTCAGTGGGGTGGGACTGTCGCTACGTGGTGAGCGTGGTGTGGCAGTCAGTGTCAGTGATGCGTAAGCCGTTATGCTAGTTGCAGACGTTCGTGGTGCCTACCGCCAGTGGCTAAAGCCGACTGGCTGTCCTTGAAATGCTGTAAAAGTCCACTAAAGGGACTTGTTATTGGGGATACCCGCACTTTTCAGCGCCTTCAATGCGCGGGTTGGGCACAATGTTCAGCATTGTACAACGACCTCAACCTTTAGTTTGAGGCGTCAACCCCACAACATGGGGCAACAGGAACCAGCATAACGGCTGAGTAATGAGCAATGAGTGATGAGTAAAGACAAGTCATGGTGGACGCCTTGTTATAGTCGGTTTAGTCGAAGCGTAGCACAAACAGGGGTTCATTGGCGGTTCAATTGAACCTTTAATGCGGAACGTAAGAAAAGTGATGCGTGACGAGCAGCAGGTGATGCGTGGAAGGCGTGATGTGAGCTGGGTTTCAGCGGGCCGCAGCTAAAGGAGGGGCTAGTCTGTAGCGCAGTACGCTTACTGAAGGGGTTAACAACAATGCATGATCCACGAGAAGACTTGCCGTAATTTATGGGTTATGTCATAATCCCTTGTGATAGTGTACAGCGTTCGAGTTGAAACGGCCTCTCAGCGTTATCACACTCTGCACTTCTGTTCGTCCGCCACGCTCTATCACCTGCTAGTTTGTTCAGCCACCGGGAGATTTTTGTGAGTAAAAAGCTTTATGTTGGGAACCTCCCCTACACGACAACTGTAGAGGACCTTCGTTCGCTGTTTTCAGCAGCGGGCGAAATCGTTAGCGCGACGGTTATTACAGACCGTGAGACCGGAAGATCGAAGGGGTTCGGGTTTGTCGAAATGGCAAGCGATGAAGAAGCCGAAGAAGCCATCAAACGCTTCAATGGGTCATCAATCGAGAAACGTGTACTGACCGTGAATGAAGCCCGGCCACGCGAGGAGCGCCCGCGTTTCGGGGACTCTGGCGGCAGAGATCGCGGCGGCTATTCTGGTGGTGGGAATAGAGGCGGCTATCGCAACGATAGAAATAACGACGATTATTAGACTATTCATTCTATAAACTATAAAGGCAAACAAGGGGCAGACGCCCCTTGTTTTTTTGTGTGGACATGGGGGCGAGGTTGCTATGTGCCGCAGTCGTTAGCTGTTAGCTGTTAGCTGT
>JAXLWC010000123.1:0-7063 GCA_046328675.1 Anaerolineae bacterium | reverse complement strand
CGTTGTCCTACACGGGTAACCTCTACCCGTCTTGCATCTTCCCAGCGAAAGCGGATTTTGTAACCGAAGCCATGATACTCGCCACCTTCGGGTCGGATAACGAAACGCAGACGAAAAACAACTTGATATGAAAACCACAAGGGAATACCCATAACTAGAACGCCGATAAGCATTGGAATCACCATAAGGATAGTTGGGCGCTCTAGGAAAAAACTGTTCCATAGCAGGTAGTAAGGGATACCGATGACTAAAAATGCTGCATTGACTGCGCGCAAAAGCAGGGATGGACGATAAATTTTTCCAGCACCCCGTTTTCGCTTTGGTTTTTCGCCCATTCGTTATCTTTCATGCTCATTTATGCATAAGAAATTGCTTTAAATTGATTATACAAAGACTTATTCCGTGATTTTCTTCACAGATTGCTTGCAAAAGTATGACTGCGCGAGTAGAATTTCCCCAGCGTGCCTTGTGTAAAAATGAACAAACCCCGCGCGAAAAGTAGCATTTTGCCCTCAATAGGGTTATAGTGTTGCGGGTATTTCGCGGGTGGTACACTTTTTAACTCCCGTCGTTCAGTATTTTCGTGAGTAGTTTATGAACCGACCCTCTTCAAGTTCCGGCATAAACATCGTTCCTGTGATCATTCTGGCTGTCATCGTTATCGTTGGCGGCATCTTGATTTCACAGACAGCGCCGAGCTTTTTCCCAAGACAAGGCTCAGTCCAGTCTCAGCAGCTTGACACGTTGTTTCAGGTCATGCTGGCGCTTGGCGGTGGCTTGTTCCTGCTAGTGCAAATCCTGATTTACTACTCTGCCATTCGCTTTCGTGTCAAAGACCCGAATGATAAAAGCGATGGCCCGCCCATTCACGGTAACAACACACTGGAAATCGTCTGGACAGCAATTCCGGCTGTCGTCGTCGTGATTCTCGTGATTTACAGCTATAGTGTGTTTACCTCGCTGCAAACCCCGCGCGACAACGAATATACCGTAGATGTCGTAGGACGGCGTTTTGCCTGGCAGTTTACCTATACTGCGCCGGAAGATGTGCTTGACCCCGCGACGGGAGCGGCTGTTCAGTTCAGTGATTCCAACCTGTACACCTACATCGGCCAGAACCTGCTGCTGCAAATGACCTCGGTTGACGTGAATCACGCCTTCTGGGTGCCGGAAATGCGCCTCAAGCAGGACTTGCTGGTGGGCCGTACCACCGAGCTGCGCTTCACGCCTATTCTGGCCACCGGCCCTGACGAAGATGGGACGTACTACATACAGCATGGCTTCCCACTGCGCTGCGCCGAGTTGTGCGGCGATGGTCATGGCAACATGGGCCTGATTTCACACGTCGTCGTGTTTGCCACAGAAGAACGCTACATGGAATGGTTCAACTCCCGCGTATACAGCGTGCAGAATCCGCCGGAAGACCCGGTGCTGCGTGGTGAGCAAGTCCTCATCAGCGGCGAATATCCCTGCTCTGGCTGCCATACACTGGACTCGCTGGGATGGACAGGCGTCACAGGCCCTAACCTGAATGGCATCGGAGATCGTGCCGGACGCCGCGTAGCAGGAACCTCTGCGGAAGAATATATCATTACGTCGATACGCCATCCACAGCGCTTCGTCGTTCCCGGCTATAGCAATGCGCTGATGCCGCAGTTTGTCGAAGATAACCCGGATGATCGCAACTACATGCCCGATACGGATGCTATCGCGATAGCTGCTTACCTCTGTACGCAGACCGAAAGCGGAGACTCCGCGTGCGATATAGCGACGATTGAAGCAATCGCCGCGCAAGAAGTGACCGCAACCGGCACCGCCGGACAGTAAACAAATGGCAACACCACAACAGCAATTGTTTGTGTTGAAATGAGGTTTCTTGACTATGGCAAGTGTAGCGTCTCTCCCGATTGGTAGTTTGCAAACCACTGCTGGCAAGCAAATTACCCTGCGCGATCTGCTGGGTTGGAGCGTTGACCACAAGGTCATCGGTGTTCAATACGGTATTGTTGCGCTTACGTTTTTCATCATCGGCGGCGCACTGGCGATGCTTATTCGCTGGGAACTGCTGACCCCCACGCTCGATCTGATGGCAAATGGCAGTGCCTATAACACGCTCTTCAGCCTGCACGGCACCATCATGCTCTTCTTCTGGTTGGTTCCGATGCTGGCCGCGTTCGGCAACTACATTGTCCCACTACAGCTTGGCGCGAAGGACATGGCGTTTCCCTGGTTGAATGCCTTTGCCTTCTGGCTCATCCCCCCGGCTGGCATCCTTATGCTGCTCGGTTGGTTCGTAGGGCCTGCGGAAGCTGGCTGGACAAGTTACCCGCCGCTGAGCACCATGTTCAGCCCTGATGGGCAAACATTGTGGGCGATTTCGCTGCACCTGGCAGGTTTATCATCCATCCTCGGCGCGATTAACTTCATCGTGACCATCGCCAACATGCGCCCCGAGGGGATGGGCTGGTTCCAGATGCCGCTGTTCTGCTGGGCGGTGCTGGCGCAGGCCATCATCATCGTCATGGCGACGCCTTTCCTCGCTGGCGCGCTGACGCTGCTCATCCTTGACCGTGTTGCAGGCACCTCTTTCTTCAACCCGGCGCAGGGCGGTGATGTGCTGCTGTGGCAGAATGTCTTCTGGTTCTACAGCCACCCTGCCGTGTACATCATGATTTTGCCAACTTTCGGCGTGCTGTCTGAAGTGCTGTCCGTACATTCGCGTAAGCCCATCTTCGGCTATCGCATGATTGCGCTGTCCAGCCTGGCGATTGCTGTCGTCGGCTTTACGGTTTGGGCACATCACATGTTTACGTCCCTTGCCCCGCAGTACCGCATCCCGTTCATGATTACCTCGATGATTATCGCGGTGCCTACTGGCATTAAAGTCTTTAGCTGGCTCGGCACCATCTGGGGCGGCAAAATCCGCTGGACAAGCGCCATGCTGTTCGCGCTGGGCTTCCTCTCGATGTTCGTCATCGGCGGCATCAGCGGTGTCATGCTCGGCGCGCTTCCCTTTGACCTCCATGTCCACGACACCTACTTTGTCGTCAGCCACTTCCATTTTGTGATGTATGGCGGTACGGTGTTCGGCATCTACGCAGGGCTGTACCACTGGTACCCCAAGATTACCGGACGCTTTTTGGATGAACGCCTCGGTAAAGTCCATTTCGTCTTTACCTACATCGGTTTCTTTTTCACCTTCTTCCCGATGCACATGGCGGGTATTCTGGGAATGCCGCGTCGTATTGCCGTGTATGACCCGATTTTCCAACCCTGGAATATCGTCATCAGCATTTCGGGCTTCGTGTTGGGTGTATCGACCTTCATCCTGCTCTATAACCTGATCCACAGCCTGTCGCACGGTAAGAAGGCTGGCGCAAACCCCTGGCGTGCGCTGACGCTGGAATGGGCAACGTCTTCACCACCACCCGCCCATAACTTTGTAGGCGATCCCATTCCCTACAAGGACCCTTACGGCTATGGCACGAAGGAAGCAGCCGCCTATCTGGAAACAATTGACAAGCGCTTTGGTGAAACGCCTGAAGAAGTGGGCGAAAAAGCCATGAAGCCCGCAGAAGCATCGGGCGACTAAAGTGATATTCGGGGCGCAGCATTATGCGCCCCTTCCCTGTATGATGATGGATTGTAGGTTTTAGAGACTTGATGCAGCAGGAAATAATGGAACGTCAGCTTTCACGGGAAGAACGGCTCGCGCTCAAGAACCGTCGTACCGGGATGGCAATCTTCCAGATTTCATGGATAATGGTTTTCGTCTGCCTGATTGTGGTCAATCTGCAAATCCGCAGTAATTTCACCACATGGCCGCCTGAAGGCGTGGCAAAACTGGAGTTGGGACTGCCCACCTTTGCCGCTTTGCTGCTGGTGATCAGCGGCTTTTTTGTGCGCAGCGCCCTGCACGCCGTTGAGGCTGACCAGTCATTTGTCGGCCCCTGGCGTATCGCGCTGGCTCTGGGCGCAGCCTTTATCCTGATTATGACTTGGGAATGGCTGAACGCACCCGTTACCACCGATGCCAGCCAGCAGTATGGCGTCTTGTTCCGCGTGATGACCGCGTTTCATGCGATCCATGCCTTAGTCATCGGGCTGTACATGATACGTGTTGATCGCTTCCGTGCCTTCTACAGCGCCCGTGATTACTGGGCAGTAGAAGCCGGAGCAAAGTTATGGTATTTTGTCGTCGCCGCGTGGCTCATGTTCTACGTGGTGCTGTATTGGATATAGTAGCGGCTAGTAGCTGGTATCAGTGACAGTTACTCCGAAAGGGGGTAGGGTTCATGAAATATGGATTAAGCCGTGCCGTGCCGATGGGCATTCTCGGCTTTTTGATTGGCATGTTGTTAGCATTTGTTCTGCGCTCGTGGCAGGGTATTGACCCGGCCTGGGACCCTGAAGTAGGAATTGTTCTGGGGGCAATCGGCGCTTCGGTGCTGTTTGTTTGGAGCATGGGCGCGTTTGACCCTGCGATGAGTGCTCATGGCGAAGAACATCACGAGGAAGAACATCATGAGCCGCATCCAGCACATCCTGCCGTCTCCTTTACCGAACGGCTGCACGGCGCACTGAAAAGTGTGATCGGCGTCGGCCTGCGGGTACAGGACTCTATTCTTGGTGGCCCCTGGTGGCTTGTGCTGCTGAAGCTGATTTATGCGATTGTCGTTCTGCTCATTCTGCTGATCCCCATCATCCTGCTGGGCTTACTGCTGCTGCTGGTGAACGTGGTGAACTTGGCGCGCAGCATGGCCAGCGACGTTTTCCTGGTCACGACAATCGTGCTGGTCGTCCTGCTTTTCATCAGCGTGATCGCTTTCTGGCCCGGCGGCTTCACCATCCCGATTACCAACGATCCGGTGGGCGCGCCGACAGGCAACGGCTTCATCACTATCAATCTGTTTGGTACGGACTTTGTGTTTACCAAGCTGACGCTGTTCCTGATCTTCGTCATTTGGACAGTTGTTTCGCTGGCTGCCGCAGGTGGCGCGATTTCACTGCTGATGTCATATCTGGCGCGCGAAGTGCGTTCGGTTAAGGGCAAAGCACCGTCCGCAGAGGCCCTCGTCCCACCCAAGCCGCTGCGTTTGTTGAGTCGGGGCGCAACCTGGCTCTTAGCTCGCTTACCCGAACCGCCAAAGCCACAGCGTTAGCCAGATGAGGTTGTGACCATGACTGAAATGAGCATTCAACATGATCGCGCTGCCGCCGTTGCTAAGGCAAAGGCGCTGCGTGCCAATAATTTTAAGTTCGCCATGTGGCTGTATCTGGCGTCGGAAGTCGTCATCTTCGGCACGCTGATTGCAGCTTACGCGGTGTTCCGTTACAACAACCCGGAAACCGTCCACGCCGTCCACGAAAAAGCGGGCATATTTCTGGTCGCCTTCAACACCTTCCTGCTGCTGGCCAGCAGTTGGTGCATGGTGATGGGTCTGCGCGCTATTCAGCTAGGCGATAGACCGGGCCTTGTGAAATGGTTTGTCGCAATGGCCGCATTAGGCACCACCTTTATCGCCCTGCAAGGTGTGGAATATTCCACCTTAAGCAGCGAAGGTGTGTTGATGACTGTCGGCGCAGAGTTCCACAGTTTTGCCTCACACTTCTACCCGCCTACTTTCTTTCACGGCTTGCATGTGTTCGTCGGCGTGCTGTGGGGACTGCGCCTCGTGTGGTTAGCGTGGCGCAATGGCAGCTTCGGCCCTGATGATTATCTCGGCATCGAGTTCTTCGGGCTGTACTGGCACTTTGTGGATGTGGTGTGGATCGTCCTGTTTACCGTGATTTATCTGTGGTAGGGAAAATAAAATGACAGAACACAACGAAAAGCACGAAACAGGGCACGAGTCCCACGTTCCCAGCGATACCGTAATGATTCCCTTTGTAGGCTGGACGTTTAATATTCCCGGCGGCATTTACACGTTTGTCTTCGGCATCCTTTTTGTCCTGACTATTTTTGAAGTCGCGATTGCGGAACTCCCCGCAGGCCCCTTCACGCTGCCGATACTGCTGCTGGCCTCACTACTCAAAGCCGTACTGGTAGTGACCTATTATATGCACCTGAATAAGGATAATCCCTTCTATCGCTTCACGCTGGCCATTCCGGTAGGTGTGATGCTGATTTCCGCGATCTGGCTGCTGGCAGTGCCACCCGTAGCCTACTAACATTCGTCATATGAACCCGACAAAAGGCGTCCAGACGGGCGCTTTTTTGTTTCTTTAGCACGCGCTTAACCCTTTTAACCCGCGAACGGCATTGTACGCCTTTTCTGTACGCGCTATGATAGCGTCTCTACGAGAAGGGGAAAGCTTTATGCATGTCGATCTGACTAATCAGGTGGCGCTGGTGACCGGTGCCGCACACCGTGTCGGCAAAGCCATTGCTTTGGAACTGGCACGTCGTGGGGCACATGTCATGCTGCACTACTACCAGTCATCTGAAGACACTGTGCGTGAAACATTGCAGGAAATCAAATCATTTGGCGTCAAAGCCTTTCAGGTACAGGCTGACATTGGCACCGTAGAGGGGGTAGAAGCCGTTTTTAGCGCGGTGCGCGAGTCCTTCGGGCGTTTGGACATTCTCGTCAACAGCGCTTCAATTTTTCAGCGCCGCACCTTGCTGGAGGTCACTCCAGAGGAATGGCTGCAAACCATGAATATCAACCTGTTTGGGCCATTTCTCTGTACACAGCAGGCCGCTAAGCTGATGCGGGAAGTGCCGGAAGAAGACCCGGATGAACCCACCACCCAAATCCGTCTGGCAGGTGGAGTCATTATCAACATCTGCGATAAGGGGTCGATAGCTCCCTGGCCGGACTACGCACATCACGGCGTCAGTAAGGCGGGGCTGCTGGCGCTCACCAAAGTAAGTGCTGCCAGCCTGGGGCCGGATATTCGCGTCAATGCTGTCATTCCCGGCCCAGTGCTTAAGCCGGAGGAGTACAGTGATGAGCGCTGGGCGAAATCTGGCGTGCGTATTCCCCTCAAGCGCACAGGCACAGCGGAAGATGTAGCACGTGCCGTCGTCTACCTGGCTTCAGAGGACTTCCTGACAGGC
>JAXLWC010000122.1:0-7124 GCA_046328675.1 Anaerolineae bacterium | reverse complement strand
TGGCAGCGTCGCCAGCAGATTCAGTACCAGTTGAGCGTGCGCGGGTTCCTGTAAGCCGAGATTGGTAAATGGAATGACCATGCCTGAAAGCCAGAACGTACCCTGCGATTCACTGTACGATGCCAGTGCTGGCAGTTCTTCGGCAGTGAGGTGAACGGCTGCATCGTCGCGTGTAGTTTCAATCACATAAACCGTTTGCGGCGGCAGCGGCGCAAACGGTGGGGTAATCAGCGTCGGCGCGCTGGGCGTGATGCGATCAGGGTACAGCGGCATGGTCGGGCGCAGGCTGAAGTCTTCGGTCAGCAGCGTGTTTACCAGAAACGGCGTGCCCGCGACAATCAGCGTGTGCCCCTGCCGCAGCCAGTTGTAAATCGCGCGGCGTTCGGCATCTTCGTAGGGAAAAAGTGGTGCTAACACAAACAGCGCGTCGAGGTCTTCTAAATCATCGGGAAATGTCAGGGTTTCGCGCACACGGTAGCCGCTGTTCTCCAGCCACGTCCACAGCACCAGCGCGCCTTCTGCCTTGTCGGAACGCACACTCAATGGTGGTGTATCGGGTGCCGGGCGCAGCACCACCGTCAGCACCGCCAGCAGCGTCAGCGCGACCAGCGCCAGCAGCAGCAAACGCATGTCATGGTTCAGCGCTTTCATCGCGACACCGTGCGAAGCTGTTCGACGCTGCGGCGGAATTCGCCATAGAGCGCGGCATCAACAGGCGCGAAGCCGTACCAGACGCGGTCAAAGGTGTGGACGACGCCGCGCAGCAGGTCATGCTGACCTGTGTCACTCACCTGGCGCAGCAGTTCGCGGTTCGTCAGCGTTGGGTCATAGCGCAGCACGCCGCGTTCGTCCAGCAGCAGCAGGCACGCCAGATACAGGTAGCGGATGGCCGCCCGATAATCGCGCGCCTCCTCCGAGACCTGCGCCATTTCCTGCGCCTGCGTCGAGGTAGTCGGGTCTTCGCTCTGTTCAGTCGTTTCCAGCGCGGTTGGCTGTACCCGCAGGCCGCGCGCGAGGTACGCGAACGTGGCGAAGACGGCTATGACTCCTACGACGAGCAGGATAATCTGACTGAGTTCAGGCGAGAGCAGCGGATTAACCTCAACGGAAGGCAGGTCAAGTGGTTCACTGACCCCCGGCGTTGGTGTCGGGTAACTGAAGCGTGGGTCTTGCAGCACGCCGTTGAGGATGCTTAAGGCGGCGTCACTGTCGAAATCTTCCAGGCGTCTGCCGCGCGCGTGATAGTCGAGCAGGGCATCCACGTAGCCGCGCAACTGTGTGAGAGTGCTGTCATCGTCCGTCAGCCAGTGCATATCGATAGTCAGCAGTTGGCCGCTGTTGAGGCGCACGGACTCCACACGCTGCCACATGGTGCCAAGCTCAGCGAGTACCGCGTCGTGCTGGTACTCATCAGCATTGTCCAGTCTTGCCGCCGTGCGCTGAAGCATCTGCCAGAATTCATCTTCGTCGACAGCCGACTGCGCATGAACGGGCAGCAGCGCCAGCAGGCACAGCGCTAGAAGCGTGACAGCAAGGGCGCAGCGATAGCCGATAAGCCGCATAACACCAACCCGCCGAAGCCAACCACAACGATAGCCATCATTACCATGCTGCCAAAGTCCCGCCCGGATACCAGCGTATCAGTAGGCTGGGGAGAATCGAGGTCTGCCGGACGCGCGTTGGCGATAGGACTGTTTTGCAAGGCGATGTCCAACCCTTCAACGCGGACGCGCGCATCATAGTACAGCAGCGTAAAGGCAATCGGAATCACGGGGGACACGACAATGGTGACGACGAACTGAATGATAAGGGTAGCGATGTCACCGGCGTCCAGCGTCAGGCTGGATGTGTCTGGCACAAAAAGCCCCAGCGCCGTCGTAAGCCCCAGCGTGATGATGTAGTTAATCAGACCAATAGCAACAGTAATGCCCAGAATTTGCCAGACGCGTGCTTTGCCCAGCGACCACGCCCGGCGCAGTGCCAGCCCAACTGAGGCACGCTCAAGGACAATTGTCGGCGGGAGCAGCGAAAACAGCGCCAGCCAGACGTAGATTAACACCATGAAGAACAGCCCACAGATGGGCAGGAGTCCCGTGACGACGGTGATAGCCGCTGCCAGCAGCCCAAAGATGATCGCAGCGACGATCATGCCCCCCAGCAGCGGCAGCAGGCGTCCACGTACCGCGCGGAAAGCTTCGCCAGCGGTGACGCGATAGCCGAGATGACTCTCGGAGGCCATTTGTGTGACGATGCTGTGCATGAGCACCGTCTGGATGAGCGAGGTCAGCATCACGAAGCCGAGGAAGATGAAAATCACGTTGAACACTTCACTTGCGGCACTCAGCAGTTCTCTCTGCTGCGCCGCACTGATGCTGGCGCTGCGTCCGGCGCGCTGTATGTCGTTGACCAGCGGTTGAAGTTCGAGAACGCGCTGCGTGTAAAGCTCGCTGCTGATCAGATTGAGAATGGTTACAGGCACCGTGACCAGCGCTACGGGCACCAGAAACGACATGAAGTTGTCGCGGTAGATGCGAAAAGTGCGATCCAGAAGTTCAAGCGCCGTATAAGGATGAAGGGGATTTTGTTGTTCCATCGCAGCCTCTACAAGTAAACCTTGTTTCCATTTAGCATCGTAAACATTATTTAGTGTACACCCTATTATTGGGGTATTATGCCCAGACCAGCAAACCGCGTATCGGTGCCAGAATCCCTTCACTGTCCAGCGGTGCGAGTTCCTCCAGCAAATCGGTCATCTTTTCGATGACGCCGCCCGCCGAACAGTTTTTCAGTGCGCCCTGATACGTTTCCAAGGCGCGATTAAGGTGCTGGCCGCGTTCAACGGGTTCGCGGACGATCATCGCTAACCCAATCTGTGCCAGTCCACGCATATAACGCTGTTCATAGAGGTCAGGCGTTTTTGCCAGCATCCGTTCAGCGGCTGCCAGCCCCTCGTAAAAAATGGCGCGCGCTTCTTCACGTTGATCCATGCGCGCCAGAATGATGCCATGCAGCGCGGCGGTCTGTGCGTGCGTCTGCGGCAGGCGAATGGCGCGTGCCGCGATCACAGTTTCTAAAGCGCGTTCCAGCCGCCCTTTATGCAGATAGACGCGCACCAGGTCAAGCCGTGCCAGATGGCTGACGAATGCCTGATGAATCTCGTCCGCGATTTTGACGGCTTCGAGCAGCGCTTCTTCCGCGCCTTCGATATTTTCAGCCGCGATGCGTGCTTCCCCCATCACGCGCAGGGCGTAACACTCGCCGAACTGTGTCCCGATTTCCAGCGCCAGCAGCAGCGAACGCCCGGCACAATCCACCGCATCATCCATCTTGCCAAGATTGGCGTAGGCGATGCTCATGTTGTTGAGTATCAAGCAGGCGACGAGGCGCTCATTCACTTCATGGTTGGCTTTTTGCGCCTGCTTGAAGTAATCCAGCGCGCGGTTAATTTGCCCCAGGTTGGCGTAGGCATCGGCAAGGTGCAGCAGGTCATAAATCTGGTTGCGGCGATAGTCAATCGCGCGGTGGATTTCCAGCGCTTTCTGGGCATAATCCAGCGCCTGACTGATTTGCCCCAACGTGATGTACGTGTCGCTCAGGTTGCCCAGCAGCAGTCCTTCGCGTTTGTCGCCTATCTCGCGGTAGAGGGCGAGAGCCTGTTCGTAGTATTCGATGCCACGCTCGATTTGTCCCTGATACTCATTGGCGACTCCCAACCGATTCAGGATGCGCCCTTCGCCGCGTTTATCGCCGCTGGCACGGAACAGCGTCAGGCATTCTTCAAGCTGCTGCGTGGCTTCGGTGTAGCGCCCCTGATTAAGCGTGATGGAACTCAGCCCGGCCAGCGCATCGCGCGTAATGCCGTCGTTCTGGGATTCTCGCGCCAGTTCGATCTGGCGATAGAGAGGATCGCATGGGTGTAATCGCTCAGCCACGTCATGGCTTCGGCAAGGCGGCACAGCAGCCCCGCGCGTTCAAACGGGTCAAGCACCTTTTCCAGACATTCGAGGGCACGCTTAAAAAAATCAATGGCGTCGGCAAAGGCACTGAGCGTAAGCGCGTGATTTCCGGCGACGGCGGCGTAGTAGCCCTCTTTCTCGGCGCGATATTTGCCGCGTGCCAGTGCTGTGCCAGTACGGCGGCGTTTTCGATAGACGGGGGATAGGCTTGTTCCATCGCCTCTGCGACTTCGCGATGCAGTTGAGCCAGCGTCGCCGTTTGCAGATTTTCCAGCAGCCCTTCGCGCAGTTTGTCGTGGCTGAAGCGCCAGCAGCACTCGCTGATGTCCAGCACTGCCGCGTCCACACACTCGCCCAGCCAGGCATCGAGGTTGGGGTAAGGCGCAATGCCCCGTTTTTGGGCGATGACGTTCAACACTTCGACATCCAGATAACGCCCGATGACTGCTGCACGTTCCAGCAGCGTGCGGCCAGCAGGGGGCACGCGTCCCAGACGGCGCTCGACGATGCGGCGCACCCCTCCGGCGAACACGGTTTCGGGCAGGGTGCGCGCTCCGATGAAGTCCAGACTGCCCGCGTCTTCGGCCAGCGTGCGCACGATTTCCACGAGAAAGAATGCGTTTCCTTCGGTCTCACGCTGAAGCAGGTCAAGGACTGGTGCCTGCGTTCCGGCGTCGCCAAGCATCTGCTTGCTGAGTTCGGCAATGGATTCTGCCGACAGACGCCCGAGTTTCATGTGGTGGGCGCTGCTGACCTTTTGCGGCAGCTTGGCGGCTTCGTCGTCGCGGTATGTGCCGATCACCAGCAGCGGCCTTTCTCTGGTGACGTATTGCAGGGTGTTGAGCACTTCATCGACGCCGCGTGCCCAGTGTAGGTCTTCGAGCAGCACTACGGCGGGCTGTTCCAGGCCGTGAAACACTGCGGCGATAGATGTAAGTAAGCGCTGCTGCGATGCGTCACGATCCAGCGGCGGTGCATCAGGGATGTCACGTTCAAGCAGTGTGCCAATGTCCGGCACAAGCTGCTTGAGGATGCTGGCATTCTCGTCGGTTACCTCGGTGGAAATCACCAGCCGCCGCAGCACGTCACGTCCCAGACGAAACAGCGCCCCGCTTTGTCCATCGGCCTGCCCGCGCAGCACCAACGCGCCACGAGTCAACGCGCGCGTGCGCAGTTCGTCCAGCAGGCGTGATTTGCCGACGCCGCTTTCGCCGCCGACCAGCCAGACGCCGCCCGCATCGCCACTCATGATGGCATCAAAGGCTTCGGTAAGCTCGTTGAATTCCTTCTCGCGCCCGACGAAACGTGCCGTCTGTAGATAGCTCTCACGGATGGCGCTGGTTTCCTGTGGCACCGGGCGTTTGGCGGCCTGACACAGGCTTTCGATGACCTCTGCTGCGCTGCGGTAGCGTTCGCCGGGGACTTTCGCCAGCAGCTTCTCCACGACGGCCCGCAGCTCGTCGCCGACCTGTAGAAGCGTTGTATTGGCTGGTGTGAACAGCAGACTGTTGATGAACTCGGTGGTGTCTTCCAGCTTAAAAGGATGTTGACCAGAGAAGATTTCGTAGGCGATTACCCCCACTGCGTACAAATCAGAGGCGACACTCGGCGCGACACCTTGAAGTACTTCTGGTGCAATGTACGCCAGTGTCCCGCTGACCTCGGCGTGCAGCGATTCGTCGCGCGTGAGCGCCAGCCCGAAGTCCAGCAGTTTCACTTGATCATTGGTGACGAGGATATTCCCCGGCTTCAGGTCGCGGTGCAGGATGCCACGCCTGTGGATGTAACCCAGCGCTTGCAGCATTTGCAGCAGCAAGCCTACCTGTGTCTCCAGCGGCTTGCCCCGCGCGGCTTGCAGAATCGTCTGCGCGTCATCCAGCAGCGCCATCACGAGATAGGGGCGCTGGTCGGCGGTCAGGTCAAAGCCGTAATCGAGTACATCAATAATGTTGGGATGGCGCAGGGATGCCAGCGTCTCAAATTCGTGAGCCAGCGATACGCGCAGGTCTACCGTTTCGGAAAAGCTGGCATTGAGCGTGGACTGGGGTGTAACTTGTTTGATGGCAACCGTTTGCGCGGTCAGACGGTCAAAGGCGCGGTAAACATTGCCTGTGCTGCCTTCGTCTAGTTTGCTGAGCAGACGGTAACGCCCGCGCGTTGGGGTCATCGTGGCGGACATCGCATCTTCCTGAATGAATAAGAGCGGGATAAGCTGATAGGAAGTGTAGCACACATAGGCTGTGCCGCGCACGTTTTAAGAAGAACAGAATAGAGGTAAGCACAGCGGCTTACCTCTATCCAGTGTATCTGCTAATATCAGATTGTGATCTTACGCGGCGCGGCGGCTGGTAATCCAGATGCCATCGTTGACGGCTTCGTGATCACGCAGGCAGAAGATACGGCGGCGCTGGCGCCTGGCTTCTTCCTGGCTGCGCCAGAAGCTTAAGCGTTTGCCGCGTTTCTCGGCCAGGGCTTCGAGTGCTGCCAGCACATGGGTACAGGCGACGCCGCCATGAATCGCCCAGGGGCAGGTGCAGCGCGCGTGAATGGTGCCATCCTGGTCGTACTCGACGGTGACGATGTGATTGGCGTTGGGACTGGTGATGCTGGTGACCGCGACGCTATGCGCGTTGAGGACTCTGGCTTTCAAGTCCTTGCTTTGGGCGTATAATTTCTTGAGATTCGTCGGTTTCATCGGCGCACCTTTTGAACTCGCATAGAATTTATGTTCTATCTCATTATAGCACAAATCGTATCTGAAAGATGTATAAAATGCGTAGAATTCTGCTGACTTTGCCGCTTGACCAACACTGGCGCTGCCAATTCTACCGGGGTGGGGACAGCGTGGACGAAACTCAGAATACCGCGATCATCCTGCCGCTGTCGGCATGGGCTGCTGATCCGGGGCGTCCGGTGGCAACGCTTGATCACAATGTCCGGCTGTCACCGATTGAAGCGGAGTGTGTGAGCTACTGGCTGCAAGTCGACAGCGCGCCGCAGGGGACTCAGGTGCTGGTGAACCAGAAACTGGTGGGTGAGGTGCGCGGCGGCAAGGCGTTGGAATTCGATGTAACCAACTATGTGGCGCTGGGCCTCAACTGGATCATGTTCCGCGTGGAGGGCGAACCGCCGGGGCGCTTCGGTGCCGTGCGGCTGGTGGCAACGCCG
>JAXLWC010000121.1:0-7470 GCA_046328675.1 Anaerolineae bacterium | reverse complement strand
CACATGGCAAGCGTGATGTTTGAGCTGCCGTGTTTCCCCGGTACGCACTGCTGCCTGACGCCGCTGCGCAGCGCGGAATATGACGCCGAGTACAGCTATCCACGACGCATCGACTTTGAAGGCGGTTTGAACAGCGGTGACATCGGCGCGCAGTGCCCGCTGGATGCAGTGCCGCCGCTGGTGATTGTGGTGGAAGCGCTGCAGGTGCTGGGGTGACGAGCTACGATTGGGCGAAGTCGCGTTCGGCGCGGCGACGGCGGTAGCCTGCGGGCTGCGGCGGTGGGTTCTTTTCGTAGTGGGCGACGATTTCTCGCAGATAATCCGGCAGCGGGGTGTAGTGCATCCCCAGTTCTTCTTTGCTGCGGGTGTTGTCCAGTTCGCTCATCCAGCGGTCACTGAAAGGTGAGCAGTCCGGCAGGAAGCCGTTGGCTTCGAGGAGGCTGCGCTTGACGCGGATGATGCGCGGCTCGATCCCCATGATGCCGCCGAGCAGGGCGAGGAATTGTTCCAGGGAGGTGGTTTCTTCCTGCGAGATGTTAAAGGCGCGCCCTTTGCCCTTGCCGCTTTCCAGCACCAGCCGAATGGCCTTGACGACATCGCCGGAATAGATGTGGCGCAAGGGGTAATCGGGGGTTTCTGGCACGAGGATGGGGCCGCCGTCGCGCAGGCGCAGCATGTAACTGTAAAAGCGCTTGAAGTGGTCACGCTGGCCGTTGACCATCGGAATGCGCAGGGAGGTGTAGGGGAAACCACGTTCCGCGCCAGCCTTGAGCATCACATCTTCGACCTGACGCTTTTCCACGCCGTAGAGCCATTCCTCATAACCATAGGTGTTGGGTTTGGGCGCAGGCATCACCCGCCCTTCGTAGTTTTCTTCCTTAAAGGGGCGATCAAGGCCTTCACGCACGAGATAGACCTGGCCGCTGCTGAGGAAAATATAATGGCCGACACGGCCAGCGAGCACATCGACAATATCCTCGGCTTCGGCGCCTTTGTAGACGACGTTGTCCACCACGGCGTCAAAGGAGTGCCCCGCCAGCACCTTTTCAAGCTGGGGGCGGTCAGTGCGATCAGCGCGCAGGCGTATCACGTCTGTGGGCAGTTCATCGCGCTCAATACCGCGATTGATAATGGTCACGCGGTGTCCTGCCTTAACCAAATCATGCACCAGAAAGTGTCCGACATTGCGGGTGCCGCCGATGACGAGAATATTCATTTTGTTCAGTTCCTAATCATTCCAGGCGAAATTGGGGTAAACAAGCGCAGAAGGGCTGTACCAGCCAGACTCCACGCTTCAGCCATTAAGATGCTGTACATCAATCTTATTGGGTCTAGTATAGCGATGAAGTCTGGTGAAACGGTAGGGCGAATCGAACAGCAAAAGCAAACGCTGGGTTGTGCAATTCCGGTTTGTGGACTGGCTGGCTGCTGGCTACAAATGCGGCGTCAGCGCTTTGTCGATGATGCGTTGGGCTTCATCCAGGGATGACACTACAGCAACCTGGAATCTGGGGGCTAATCGGGCGAAAATCTGCGCCATGCGCGACATAAACATATTATCGGTCAGGAAGACGATGGTGCCGGTATTGGGGTGCGCGGTCTCCAACATTTGCGCGCCACGACTGAGCATGGTTCCGGGCAGGTTTTTGACCTGACGAAAATCAGCGATGATGTGGACTTTCCCAGCGGCGGCGGGCAGGATTTCGGTGTGCATCCGGCGTTTAAGTTCGGCGAACTGCGCGGCATCAATGGGATCACGGTAGGTTTGCAGGACAACACGGTTGGGTCGGATAAATTCAATGGTGATGGGCATAGGTTCTCAACAATAAATCACGTTATCGATTGTCATTATAGCGTGAAAGCAGCAGCCGTTATAATGAGTAAAAGATGAATTTTATGCTGGGGATTGTGCCAGTGCGCAAGCTGCCCTCTGAGCCATTCGAGAAAAGCGAGGTTATTATGTTTCAACGTTCTGAGCAGAGCTATCATCAGACCAAGTTGACGTTACAACGGCGGCTGGAAAGCGAGAAGACTGCCGACCAGCTTCTGGAAGTGGCCAGAGGCGCGTTCCAGCGGGCGATGGTGGCGGAAGGGATCATCATGGCGCGCACGGAACAAAACCGGATGCTGCGCGATTTGCTGGACGAGATGCTGAAAGAGATGCTGAAGAAGCTGTGAGAGCGGCGCGGCGGGTTGGCGTGGAGTCGATTCCGCCAGAGGCTGAAGCCATCCGGCTGCCGTGTTGCGGCGGGAAGTCGGTTGAAAGCGACTCGAACCCGCCGAGAAAGCCTGTGTGTTCACGCAGGCTCCGACGCTCAACAATGGTTTACGGATAGATACTAAACCAATCCCCTCCTCATCCACGAGACATCCAAATCCTTCAGTATTTCCGTATATTTCACAGCGGTTCAGAATTACTGAGGGAGGGATAAATGCGTGCGCTGACGTTTGAGTTTCGCTTTATCATTGTGGCGATTCTGGGGGTGATTGTGCCGTTTGGCGCGGCACTATACCTGCTGCCGACGCAGACGGAAGTCTATTGGCCGTGGGTGATGAATGACGGGCGTTCGGCGATGATGCTGGGCGCGGGTTATCTGGCGGCGGTGATTTACTACAGCATCGCGCTGCGCTGGAACCAGTGGCTGCGTATCAAGAATGCTTACTGGGGGCTGTTCACGTTCGCGGGTGTGCTGCTGTTTGCCACGCTGCTGCACTGGGATCAGTTCCGCAATTACTACATTTCCACACTGATCTGGCTGCTGTTTTATTACACAGGCTTCGTCCTCGTGCCGATTGTTTTCCGCCTGGAACTGCTGCACGGCGGGAACACCGACCCCAAAATGGAAACGCCGAAGATTGGCGAACCGTTCCGCACCTGGATGATTGTGCGCGGCGTGTTTTACCTTGTGGTGACAGTGGCGACACTGCTGTTCACGCAGGAAGTGGCGAACGCTTTTCCCTGGCCGATTGCACCGATTGATTTGCAGGTGGCGGTGGCGCAGGTGTCGTCGATTGGCTGGATGGGGCTGATGGTGGCCCTGAACAACGCGTGGGAGCAGAACCAGATGGGCATGATCTTCACGTTCTTTGCAGGCGTGTTCCAACTGGTGGCGCTGGTGCTGGGGCCGTCGGCGTATGACGCGAGCAAACCGCTGGCGCTGCTGCTGCCGATTATTTTCGCGGAATGGGTGGTGACGCCTGTGGTGCTGTTTGCGGTATACCGGAAGGGGGAATAAGCATGAAACTGATACAATACGGCGTACTGTACACGGGAATTCTATATGTGGTGCTGGGCGTGCTGGGATTTCTGCCGATTGAAGCGCTGAACCCGCTGCATGACGCGGCTTCGCATACACGGTATATGCTGCTGCACTTCGCGGTCAACGAACTGCACAACATCGTGCATCTGGCGATTGGCGTGACGGGCGTTTTCGCGGCGCGCACGCTGGGGTATTCGCGGCTGTGGGGCAAAGTGTGGGGCGTGACGCTGGTGGCGCTGTTCGTGATCGGCATCGGTCAGGCGCTGCTGGAGGGTTTGCCCAACGATCAACTGCTGCTGGGACTGGTGCCGCTGAACTCGCCGGGGCACATGCTGCATCTGGTGACGGGGTTAATCGCGCTGTACCTGGGCTTTGCCAAGCTGCCGGAGGAGGCGAAGGAGTAACCGGTTCTGATGAGTTGAGGTGACGGCTAGAAGCGGTGCAGCGATGCGCCGCTTTTTGGTTGGCATGGCGCTATGGGATTGCTGCGAATCTCGTATAATAGGAGCTTATCACGTTCAGCTACGGGAGCAGCACAGCATGGACAACAAACTATATGTCGCCAATCTGGCGGATACTGTGACCGAAGATCATCTGCGCGAGTTATTTGGACAGCATGGTGAAGTGAAAACTATTGAATTCGGCACAGATGAATCCTTTGGCGTGCGCTATGCGCTGGTGGCGATGGGCAGTGAGAAAACGGCGAACAAGGCTAATCATGCTTTAAACGGACAGATGCTGGAGGGGTGCGCGCTGCTGGTTAGCTGGCTGGAGGCTGATCTGAGCAAGGAACTGATGGGCAAGCAGCGCAAGGTGATGGAGGAAATCGCCGGGGTGCTAGGGGAAACGGAGAAAGTACCGCTGCGCCAGCTTGAGATGATGGTGCGGCTGTGCGGTACGAGCTTCGTGCAGGCGCTGCTGAAGGAAGCCCAGAACCTTGATGCGGCAGGCGGGTTGATGACCAAGGACGGCACACGGCGGCGGACGCTGGGCGGTGTGTTGTTTGAACTGTCAAAGCCCGCGATGTCGATCCCTGTGCGCTATCTGGTGATTACGCGTAAGGGCAAGCCGCTTGCTGCCCAACCTGCTGGCGACGGCACAGGGGAGGGCGAAGCAGCCAGCATGGGGGCGTAAGCAGGTCAGCAACTGGTGATTGTGAGGTGAAAGCATGACGATGCAGGCGTTTTACCCCTTGCTGTGATCGCGAACACCGATGGCGCGTTCTACGTCGATGACGAACATTACGCCTGTATGCGGCGCTAATAAATCCCCCAGGACTTCCGAGGTGGCCGATTGCAGGTGATCGACAATGTCATCGTTGTCCACCACGCAGAGGACGATGAGACTGGTTTCCTCCTGCTGGCGCAGAATTTCAAACAGGGAGATCATGCCCGTCAGGAGTTCAGCGCCTTTCGACGCTTCCTGCATCCGGCGCAGCCCGTAGCTTTCGATGAAGGTCACACCGGGCGCGCCTGCCTTCTGCCATGCCTCGCCGATTTGATGGCCTTCTTCAACGCGTGATGTAATCAGGATGACGAGCTTGGACATAAGTTAGGCTCCTTTTTTGGCCAGCATCGGACGAAAAACCTGACGCACCAGCGGCGGCGTCAACACGGTGGTCAGCAGGATGACCAGAAACAACGACAGGAACAGCGTGTCGTCGGCGCTGAACATGCCGCTGGCTAAACCGAGCGAGGCGATGATCAAGCCGACTTCGCCGCGCGAAATCATGCAGACGCCGAGGCGGAACGCCTGCTGGCGATTGAAACCGCCCCAGTAAGCGCCAAGACCGCAGCCGATGATTTTGGACAGCACCGCGACCAGCAGCATCAGCAGCGCTAAGGGCAGCGCGTCCAGCCGGAACTGGCTGAGGTTGACCTGCAAGCCGACGCCGACAAAGAAGATGGGTACGAGAAAAGCGTAGGCGATGTTGTTGACGGCTTCCTCAATGGGGCGTTTGATGGCTTCTTTGGTACGGCTCAGCCCGACGCCAGCGATGAACGCGCCGGTAATCGCTGCCACGCCGCCGAAGTGCTCCGCCGACCAGCCGAACAGCAGCGCCAGGATGATGGCGAAGGCTGCCATGCCGTAGGACTGCGCGGCTTCGGGGCGGGTGTGCAGCCAGTCCATCAGACGCGGCAGGATGAACCAGGCGACGACAAAGGCGATGCCAATGTAGAGCGTCATGCGCAGCACAATCCACAGCAGCGTTTGCGGATCGACGGCTTGCTGGGGTTCGGTAATCGCTACGGTCAGCGATACCAGCACAATCGCCACGACATCGTCAATGAGCGCGGTTGCCAGCAGGGCGTTGCCTTCCACCGTGCGCAGCAATCCCAACTCCAGCAGCACCTGTGCTGAGATGCTGACAGAGGTTGCTGCGAGGGTAACACCAGCGAACAGGGCAGGCTGCCAGCCGTAGCCGAACAGCATCACCAGCGGCAGCGCCATCAGCACGGGGATCACTGCTCCCAGCACGCCCGCTATCCCCGCGACTCTGCCGACTTTGAGCAGTTCCTTGAGGTGGACTTCCAGCCCGATTTTGAACATCAGCAGCAGCACACCGAGTTCCGCGAACTGGTGAATGGTTTCCTGAAGATGGACTTCGCTCAGTCCGAGCGCTGACGAATGGAGGAGGTCAAGCAGCGTGGGGCCAAGAATCACGCCGACGACAAGCTCACCGAGCACGCGCGGCTGGTCAAAGCGGCGCGCAAGGCCACCCGCGATACGGGCTGCGGCGATGATGATGCCCAAAGCCAGAAACAATAGGACGACTGGATTCTGTGCCATGATGCGGTTCTCATTTCTCTCAAAAGAGCATGGTAGCGGAATACCGCATAGCGAGTCAATGGAAATCGCCCTCAGACAAATCCGATTCACCTTATACTGCGTAAATAAAGTAACTTCATGAAAGGTTTGAAATGACTACCTTTTACGCCGTAATTCCCCCGATTGAACACATCACCGACATCACCGATCTTGACCATTACTACGACGTTCCTGCTGATTGGCATATCGCGCTGACGGATGTCAAAGGCTCGACCAAAGCCATCGAAGGCGGGCGCTACAAGGATGTCAATGCTGTCGCGGCGGCTTCGATTACCGCGCTGCTGAACGCTGCCGGACGCGAGGACATCCCGTTTCTGTTTGGCGGCGACGGCGCGACGGTGCTGATTCCCGAAACGGTGATTGCTGCGGCACGCGATGCGCTGATTGGCACGCAGCGGCTGGCGAAGGAACAGTTTAACCTGGAACTACGCGTGGGGATTGTGCCTGTGAGCGATGTGCTGCGCGAAGGCTATCGCATCCGGGTGGCGCGGCTGAAGATGTCGGAGAACTTTCAGCAGGCGATCTTTATGGGCGGCGGGCTGGCACGCGCGGAAAAGATGCTCAAAGACCCGTTCAAGGGACTGATTTACCGCGTGGAGGCGGAGGAAGGCAAGACGTATGAAGGCGACTTCAGCGGGTTTGAATGCCGCTGGAATGCGATTCCCAGCCCTTACGAGGAAACCGTGAGCCTGCTGGTGCAAGCCATCAAAGGGGACGCCGACGAGCATACCCAGATTTATCACGAGGTGCTGCACACTATCGAGGAGATTTACGGCGACAGCCTGACGCGGCGCCCGGTGAACGTGCAGAACATGAGCATGATGCTGAACCCGATGGGCTTCGCTACCGAGGCGAAGGTGCGCCATCAGGACAGCGGACCGGGACGCCTGCTGCGCATCCTGCGTGGGACGCTGCTGGCGCGGGTGGCGATGGCATTTAACATTCAGGGGTGGGGCAAGTACAAACAGCTTGCGGTGGAAGCCATCGATAACGAGAAGTTCGACGATACGCTGCGTATGATTATCTCCGGGACGACGGCACAGCGGAACCGACTGCGTGCGTATCTGGAGGAGCGCCACCAGAAGGGCGATTTAGTGTTTGGCACGCACACGTCACAGCACGCGCTGATGACCTGCGTGGTGTTCGATTACTTTGGGCGGCAGGTACACTTTATTGATGGGGCGGACGGCGGTTACGCGCTGGCGGCACGCGAGATGAAGGAGCAGTTGGCGGCGATGGGGTGAGGGCGCGCGGCGGAGGGCGCGGGAAGTCGTTTAAGAATCTATGCGAAAGCTTGGCGCTGTGGGGCGACAGCGCCAGAGGCTAAAGAGGCTTGTCCGGTAATGGGAAGACTCGCGTTGGCGACACCACCAGTTCAAAA
>JAXLWC010000120.1:0-7800 GCA_046328675.1 Anaerolineae bacterium | reverse complement strand
GTTCCGCCCTCGCTTACGAGCAGTCCACCGCCATAATCTTGCGCCACAACGGCGTAATGCCTTCCGGGTCTTTCAGGTCGGCAGCCTCGATGAACTCGCGCGTGTTCGGCAGCGCGGCGATGTCAATGATGTTTTCACTGGTCAGGTAATGGTTGGCGCGGATATTAGCCAGCAGTTCCGTTCCCATCCGCTGCAAATCTGCCAGCGACTCCGCGCTTGAATCGTCCAGATCGATTTTCCTGTCGAGTCGAATCTGGAAGCGGCGGAAATCAATGCTGTGCGGCGCATCGTAGCTCACCTTGTTGATGCCGCTGTGATACACCACAAAGTCGTGCAGCACATCCAGCGACTGCACCCGCGCCGCCTCTCCCATCATGATGTCCAGCGGTACTTTCGCCGCCCACTCCAGAATGTTCCAGCGATCCGGGGGTGTTTGTTCCGACTCTTCAAAATCCATCTGGTCCAGCCAGCCTGTGCCGAAGCTTAGCACACTCACCGTCTCGCGCGGATAACACTGAAACTCTACCGCCTCGCGCGCGGCGATATAAGCCGGGTTATTGAAGCTGCCCGTGCCGCCGTCGATGTAATAGCTTTCTTCGCCCTTAATCACTCTGCCGTGATCGTCAAAGCGCTGCCGCACGTACACCGGAAAAAAGGTCGGCGCGGCAGACGAAGCCACCACCGCTTCCCACAATCCCCAGTTCTGGTCACTGTCGGGGTCTGCCTTGTTTTTCGTGGTGCAGGACTTCAAAAACCGTGTGCGCCGTTCATAGACATTGACCGTAGTAATCAGCAGAACCTTGCCCGCCGCTTGCAGACTCTGCTGATGCAGTTCGCCCAGCGTAATGTCGGCCTTTCCCGTGCGCTGGCGAATAATCTCCCGCAGATGCTCCACATAGCCTGTATTGTCCGGCAGGCTGAAAACCTTGTTGATTTTGTCCAGCGTATCGCGCCAGCTTGCGGGGATTTCCATCTTCGGCGGAAAAATAATCGGGGCCATCTCCTGATACATGCTGACGATTTCCGCCGAGGTCATCCCCAGCGCCACCGCCGCCGCGATGATCGCCCCCGTCGAAGTTCCCGTAATAACTTTAATCTGCGGCGCATCGATCAGCCGCTTGACGCCCAGCGCCGTTTCCAGCGCACTCAGCGCCGTCGCCGGAATAATCCCGCGCACGCCGCCGCCGTCGAACGCCAATGCAATATGCTCACGCAGGTTTGTGATCGCCATCCCCCACTCCTCTGAACAGCTTATGACTCATTCACCATACAGGAAATCAGGGTGCATTTGCGGTTCAATTGAACCTTTAATTCAGAAAGTAATTTTGATGCACAGGGTATATATCTTAACGCATCTTCCAGCGCGCCACCCAAAGCTATCAACCTCATTCATTTGTCGGCGTTCTCTGTGGTACTCAACGCGGCTCATGACTCAGCCGTTATGCTCGTTCCCCTTTTGCTGTTGACGCCTCAAGCTAAAGGTAAAGGTGAACCTTGTACGCAATCTGCGCATTGAAGGCGCTGAAGTACGCGGGTATCCCCAGGAACAAGGACTTTTACAGCATTTCAGGGCAGCCGGATGGCTTTAAGGCTTGTCCGGTAATCAATGAGGATTTCATGAGCCTCGCAGCACACCGCGAGGTTAAATGAGAGACCGTTGCAGCGCTTATTTGACCGTAACGTAGACCAAGGGCAACCCCTTCAGTGGGTTTTCCAACAGATAGCCACCAGTTTTGAACGGGTGGCGTCACCGACGCGAGTCCTCCCATTATCGGACAAGCCTCTTTAGCCTTTAGCGCTGTCACCGCATACATCCCGCTTTATGCATAGGTTCTTAATCCAGATCGTAGAACTTGAACAGCTTCGTCGGCGTTCCCAAAAAGGCCTTGACGTAGCGCCGCGTGGTTTCGCGCGCTTCAAACTGCGGCCAGTGTCCCGCGTTGGGGATGATACGCAGGTCAGCGTCCGGCATTTCCAGCGCAACCGCACTCGCATCCCGCAGCGGCACGGTGTTATCTTCCATGCCCCACAGCACCTGCGTCGGCACTTCCAGCTTGCCGATCTTGCCGCGCAAATCATTGTTGCGCATCGCCCAGTAGCACTCAGCGCGCACACGCCCCTGCCCCGGACGGCGCGCGTCAAATTTCAGCTTAACGTATTCATCCTGCGTGATGTGCGTGCGATCCGCGAACGACGCCGGACGCATCAGCCGGTCTGTAACGTCGAACATATGCGGCTCAAAGATCGAAAACATGCCAGCCACCAGCGGAAAACGCTCCATCATCGTAATCGGTGACACAAAAAGATTGATAAACGTAGACAGCTTGCCGCTGATCGTCGGGCACAGCGCGACGATGCGTTCCACCAGTTCGGGGTAGCGCAGCGCCATCGTCAGGCTGATCATACCACCCATCGAATGCCCGATTAGCACCACAGGTTTATTGGTAATCTGCTTAATGAAATTAGCCAGTAAATCAACATACGCGGGAATTGTCGTGCGTTCCGGCAAACGCGGCGACTCGCCATATCCGGGTAAATCAACCGCCATCATCCGATAGCGTCCGCCGAGTACCGGGAACAGCGGCGACAGCGCATACCATGAGCTTGACCAGCCGTGAATCAGCAGCGCGACGGTAGCATCCTGCGGCCCATCTTCATGCACATGCAGCGCCTGACCCTCAATCTTATACACTGTCGTTTTTTCAACAGTAGACATGACTTCCCTCACAGCTTTCACTTACCCTTTGTTCAACTATACACACATTCCCCGGCCAACGATATTGACCTCACACCACCCCATCAGTCAATTATTACATTCCGTTTTGTTACAGAAACTATTATGAATATCGTGAATTTTTCGCCAATTCATTGTGAATTCAATGGTTTAAACTGTTGTATGGGACTAAAATACTAGACAGATGTGTTTTTAATGTATTGGTTGAGTAGGCTCATGTCAAATCCGATGAATGTACTGATCGTTGATGGTGATGCTCACAATCTGATGACTCTCTCCGCGCTCCTCAAAACGCTTGGTGTTCGCTATAAACGCAACACAACCGGAAACAACGTGGTGCAGCAGGCGCTCTCGATGCTGCCGAAGCTCGATGCCATTCTGTTGGACTTGAACCTGCCGGATGCCGATGCCTTCGCCATCTGTCGCGAACTCAAAAGCGAACCACTGTTGGCCAAAATCCCGGTCATTGCGATGGCTCACGAGCACAAAGATGATCTGGTGCAGCGCGCGCGGCACAACGGCTTCGCGGGCTTCGTCGCCCGGCCATTCCCCCGTATCCAGTTCGAGCAGTATTTACGGCGCATCATCCTGGGCGAGCGTATGGCTGGGAACGGCAAACACTAACCCGCCGCCCACGCGATATCCTCAACCGTACCTTCAGTATGATTGGTGATAACCGTTGCAGACCCGCCAACGCGGCGCGTGACATAAATTTGCGGCGCAATCGCCCCCAGCGCCACAAACGCCACATACTCCCCATCCGGGCTAAGCGTTGGCTGCGGTGGCAGACTCACCAGACTGTCCCCCACCAGAATCGGCGATGCCATCGCCAGATCAAGGATGAACACCGAGCCATCGGCCCCTGCCAGCACGACATCCTCACCATCCCGGCCTAACTCCATATCATTCGCGTAAAACCCGAAAACCCCTGCGGGTTCCGGCGCTTCCGTACCGGGAACCACCTGCGCAAGGTCCTGCACAAACAACTGCCCCCCCTCGCGATCCAGTTCAACCGGACGCAGGAAGTACAGCATATGGTCGTGGGGGTTAAAAATGGGGTACGTGTCGGCACCAAAACCGCGCGCTGCCGTCACATCATACACCATGCCAGAGTTCAGGTTCACCGCGCCGATATTGTAATTATCAAAGTAGATAACACTGCCATCAGCATTCCATGTCAGATGATTCATCCGCTGGCTGGCAAGTTGGGTCAACTGCCGCTGATTATTGCCTGCCGGACAATTGTTGCTGCCTGCCAAATCCGCGCTGTACACATCCATCGGCCCGTCGGAAGTCTGCGCGCCGAGGAACGCCAGCTTCGCGCTGTCCCAACTCCACGTCGGCGATAGCACCCGTGAAAAACCCAGGCACGAAATCTGCTGGCTGTACGTCCCATCCAGATTAGACACAAACACTTCGCGCGCGCTGCCGTTTCCCTGCGCCACATACGCCAGCAGCGTACCGTCAGGCGACAGCGCCAGGTCTTGAATCGCGTTCGCCAGCAGAATCAGTTCCGGCCCGCGTGAACCATCGGCAGGCACGCGCGCCACTGAATCGCCGTTGTAAATATAATAGATCATGCCCGTGACATCAGCCGCAGTCGTATCCGCTGCCCGCGTCACCTCCAGCGTCGGCGTCGCGGAGACAACAGGCGCAGGCGTCCACGTCGGCGGCAGCGCAGGCGGCATCAAAGCCTGTGCCGTCCCGGTCTGGGCAGCAGCGGCGGCAGCAGTCGCCGTCGAAAGGGCATTCAGATCAATCTGTGTCGGTAAAACAAGCGTCGGCTGCTGAGGCTGACAGGCACACAAGACCAGCACCAGCACGGAAACGACAAAAATACGCATCGGCGCGCCTCACTGTGTTCATAAACAAGCGCTGCAATTTCGATCATTATAGTCGCAACTCCCCTGCATCGCGAAATGCTCCTTATGTCCTGTTTACCCTGCGCGGCGCTCAGCATTATGCGCTAAACTTTGTTAATGGTTCTTCGCCATGCAAAAAATACACACCGAAGGCATGAAAATCTGCGCTCTCGTATGCGCTTGGCGTTCTTAGTGCCTTGGCGGTTCAATGTCTTGCATGGACTCATTGCTCGTTGCTCATTGCTCATTGCTCATTGCTCGTTGCTATTTTCAGAGGAGTTATCTGGCACACTACAGCAATTGGCTCTCGTATTTTACTGATAACTGATAACTGTAAACTTGTATAAACAAGGAAGACTAGCGGAAGGAACACGCCTCATGAATATCGACACTGCCCGGACCCTGATCGAATCGTCAGCCATCGTCGCCGTGATGCGTGGCCATTTCCCCCCGCAGATCGCGCTGGCCGTCGCCCAGACCTTGCTGGAATGTGACATCAGCATCTTCAGGCTGACCGTCAATTCCGAGCAGCCCTTTGAAGCCATGCGCGCGCTCAAACGCGAATTCGGCATGAACGCCGCGATCGGCATGGGTACGGTGCTCGACGTGGACAATGCGCAGCGGGCGCTGGATGAAGGTGCCGATTTTGTCGTCGCCCCCTCGTTCAGCCGTGAGGTGGTGCGTCTGGTGCTGGACGCTGGCGTGATGATGATCCCCGGCGTAATGACCCCCAGCGAATGTGTCGATGCCTGGGCCTTGGGCGTGCCGCTGCGCTCGGCTGTTTCCGGCGGGCGCACTGGGGCTGGAGTACTTCAAATCGATCATCGCCCCGCTGTCTCACATGCGCTTCATGTGCAACGGCGGCATCAACGACAGCACCACGCGCGACTTTCTCAAGGCGGGCGCGCTGGCCTGTGGCGCGGCGGGCTGGCTCACGGGCGATGGCAGCACGCCGCTGACGACCATTCGCCAGCGTGGGCAGATGTTACGCGATGTCGTCAAGGAAGTACGTACTGGTCAGGTCATTCGCAAAGTATAACGTATCAGCACTAGCTGTAGAGACAGGAGTAACTATGCGTCATACCATCTTTTCCATCCTACTCTTGCTGTGTATTTCGTGGAGCGCGGCGCTGGCCCAGGGCGATTGTCCCGCCATTGTCAGTACCGCGCTGGAAACCGTCAGTGATGTCTGCATCAGCGTTGGACGCAATCAGGCTTGTTATGGCAATCTGCGCCTCAGAGCGGCACCACAGGCAGGCGTCGAACAGTTCACCTTTGAGCAAACGGGCGACCTCATTAATCTTGCTGACCTGCAAACGCTGCAAACCACACCTCTCAACATTGAATCAGGAGAATGGGGCATCGCCCTGTTGAGCCTGCAAGCCAATCTGCCGGACACGCTGCCAGGCCAGAATGTCACGCTGCTGGCCTTTGGCGATGTCATGTTGGAAAATGCTGTGCCGCGTCCTATTGAAATCGACGTGAGCGCCACAGCCAACGCCCGCGTGCGTTCCGCCCCCACCACTGAAGCCGGAAACAACGTGATTGCAGTCATTCCTGCGGGCACAACCTTCACCGCCAACGGGAAAAATGAAGCGGGGGATTGGCTGCGTGTGCGCGTACCGGACTCCGTTGAAGGCGCGGGCTTAATCGGTTGGGTTGCAACCAGCATTCTCAGCATCGGTGGTGATGCATCCACGCTAAACGTCGTCAACCCTGATGAGGCGGCCTTTACGCCCATGCAGTCATTCTATTTCGCCAGCAGCATCGGCGACAGCGTGTGCAGCCAGGCTCCCGAAAGCGGCATCCTCCTCCAGACTCCCGCAGGCGCAGGCACCGTCAGCTTTCAGGTGAACGGCGTGAGCATCGCGCTCGGCTCAACCTTATTTCTCCAGACAGCGCAGAATAGTCTGGACATCAATGTCATCGAAGGCGGCGCTTATGTCACCGCTGAGGGTGTCACGCAGCTTGTCCCTGCCGGAACCTTTACCAGTGTGCCGCTGACCAGCGACGGACACGCTCCTTCAGGCGTACCTACCGACCCGCAGCCCTACAATGCGGCGGCCTTCGCCTCACTTCCCGTTGACGCCGCTTCACCCTTACCAGAACCCATTGCCGTCGCGCCCGCCGTCCCCGCTGCCGAAGTTGACGCGGCTGTCGCTGCGACTTTCGCCCCTTATGGCGCGCTCAGCGGCACCTACACGCTGGTCAACCTCGAACGTAACACGCTTGTCCCCATCACAGGCAGCGGCGCGCAGTGCGCCCAGTTTGCAGTAATTGGTCAAACTTATCTTTTTACGTTTAGTGAAGCGGGGGTGACGTTCGGCGATGTTCTGCCATCCCTAGGGGCGGGCGTTTTTGGCGATCCTCCCGGCGCGCACGACCAACCGCAGTATCGCACCATCCCTAGTACGCCTGGCGGATCTAGCGCCATTACGGTCACTGCCCTGTCTGTCACACAGGTTCAGGTCAAGGAAACCTTCGCCTACCTCACCGCAGATGGGCAGAGTTCCGGCGCCTGCCAGAACATCTACACCTACGAATGGGTCTCGCCATAACAAACAGCAAGGGCGCAGCATCCTTCGCCGCGCCCTGCACAGGTTACTCTGCTTACACCTAATGCTCTGCCGTCGCCCGCCGCATCAACCACTGCGAGACGAACAACGCCGCCAGCGCCATCGCCACCAGCAGCAGTCCCGTCCATATCGCCGCATTAATGTCACTCTCCAGCACATTGTAGACCAGCAGCGGCATGGTCTGCGTCCGTCCCTGAAAGCTGCCCGCGAACAAAATCGTCGCACCGAATTCACCCAGCGCGCGTGCCCAGCTTAGCACCAGCCCGGCGTACAGTGACAGGCGTGCCAGCGGCAGCGTCACATACCAGAACAGCGTAAACCCCGCCGCCCCATCGACACGCGCCGCATCTTCCAGTTCGCGCGGCACGCTTTGCAAGCCAACAATCGCCGAGCGCACATAAAACGGCGCGGACACAAACGTTTGCGCCACGATGACCGCAGCGGTGGTAAACGGCAGCGTCACGCCCAGGCTTTCCAGCGCTGGCCCCAGCAGGCCGCGCCGCCCGAAAGCCACCAGCAGCGCCAGCCCCGCCACCGCAGGCGGCAGCACAATCGGCAGTTCCACCAGCACATTCACTACATGCTTCGCCGGAAAACGCCAGCGCGCCAGGATGAACGCCAGCGGTGT
>JAXLWC010000012.1:0-103034 GCA_046328675.1 Anaerolineae bacterium | reverse complement strand
TACTCCTCATCCCCAGCTGTTGTCGCTGCACTTACGCCCGATTGCAGGGGAGAAGGGAGTAAAATGTAACGCAAGCTGATAGAAGGGTAAGGTTTTAAGGGTGCTTTAGGTTCGCTTATATCACTAGTTGTCGATGCGGAGGCAAGCATTATGTTTGCCTCCTTTTTGTCCTTTGGTAGATTGTCTTTCCTGATGATGTGCGCGTGCTGTAAACCGTATGATGGTTGTGCCTCTCATCCACAATATTGCAGACGACGACAAAGATGAGAGGCATTTTCAAAAGAGGAACTTCTTTCAACATTAGCTGTCGATACGCCCAAAGTTCCAGCTTTTGCCGAACAGCAGCGCCATGTCGCTGCGGAAGCGGCGGGCATTGGAGACGAAGCGGGTGAATCCGCCATGTTTGCGGCTCACGCGAATCGTGAGGAGATCGGCGCTGATTTCAAGAACCGCTTCGCTGCGGTTGGCATCCGGCGGGAGCGGCACTTCGCAGTAGTATTCCATCCCCTTGCCTGCGATTAGTTTATAGTCCCGCGACAGCAGAATAATGACATGACCCCGGCTGAGGTCCACGCGTACATCCTGCGCTCTGAAGCTGTGCAGAGGGGTGATGATTTCATAGTGCGCGGGGTGTTGATTCCAGACGTAGACCAATTCGCGCGGGGCATAGTTGCTGTCAGCCCAGCGCTCAATTGGACTCATGATGCCGGCCATGCTGGCTTCCAGATGGCTGATAATCACTTTGCGAACGTAGGAATCCTGGCGATTTTCGCGGACAGTGACGGCTTGCTCAGATTTCAGGCTTGTAACCATGTGGTTCCTCGTTTGGTATTTAGTGGTTGGTTCACTTTTAGAATGATTGTTATATACTTACCAAATGTCCGCTTATAAATCGCAACAGGATCGCTACAAACAGGATATGCCCCAGATTTACCTTTTCCTTTTTGGTACGCCCCGCATCGAAATTAACAGCAAATCGGTTCCCATCACCCGGCGTAAGGCGCTGGCGTTGGTGGCGTTTCTGGCGCTGGCTGACCGGGTGCAGAGTCGCGCGACAGTTGCCACCCTGCTGTGGCCCGATCTGGACGAAGATGGAGCGCGCAATGCCCTCCGCAGTACGCTGCCGACCCTGACGCAGCTCAGCGAAAGCGAATGGTTGGACGCAGACCGTGCCAACATTTCCCTCAACAGCGAGATGGTTTGGAGTGACGTTCAAACCTTTTTACAGGCGCTTGTTCGCGTGCGTGTGCATGGACACGACGATGGCACACTGTGCGCAGACTGCCTGCAAGCGCTGGAAGAAGCCGCCAGCCTGTATCAGGATGACTTTCTGGCAGGATTTACGCTGGCGGACAGTGTGGAGTTTGATAGCTGGCAGACGACAAAGCGCGAATGGCTGCATCAGGAATATGTGCAAATCCTGCGCCGTCTCGCCGAACACTACAGCGTCCCGCATCTGGACGCGGCGATGAAATACGCACGGCGCTGGCTGGAAATCGACTCGCTGAGTGAAGCGGCTCACCGACTGCTGATGCGTTTATATGCCCAGAACGGACAGCGGGCAGAAGCACTGCGCCAGTATCAGGAATGCGTGCGAATGCTGGATGAGGAACTGGCGACCCCACCCGAAGACGAAACAAATCGCCTGTATGAACTTATTCGCAGCGGAGGAACGCCTTCCGACCATCATCATGAAACGCGGAGTGATTCGTCGTCCGTAAACGTGCTGCCGCCGCTGCCCGCTTTGATTGTGGGACGCGACTCAGTGGTGGCTGAACTCAAGCAGCGGTTGGGCATTCCCGACGTGACACAGAAACATCCGGTTACGGTGGTTGAAGGCTGGCCCGGCGTGGGCAAGAGTACCGTTCTGTCTCTGCTGGCCCACTGTCCCGAAGTGTGGGCGGCTTACCCCGATGGTGTGCTGTGGGCATCGCTGGGGGAAACGCCGACCTTGCAGGCGGAACTGATGCGCTGGGCAGACGCGCTGCATCTGCTGTCTCCCGGCAAAGCGCCGACACTAGAGGAACTTACCCATCAGATTGCCGCCGCGCTGCGCAGCCGCCGGATGCTGCTGCTGGTCGATGATGTGTGGGATGTCGATCATGTGGCTCCGTTTCGTGTTGCGGGGCATCAGTCGGCGATGGTGATTTCGAGTCGTTTGAGTCAGGTGGCGCGCGCGCTTGCGCCCACCGCGGCGGATGTTTACCGCGTGCCGCAGTTAAGTGATGATTCTGCTCTGTCCCTGCTGAAAGAGCTTGCGCCGCAGGCCGTCGAGCAGTTTCATGATGCGGCGGCTGAACTGATTCGTGATCTGGAAGGACTCCCGCTGGCGATTCAGGTGGCGGGGCGCTTGCTCCACGAAGAAATGCAGATGGGGTGGGGATTGACCTGCTGATTGCAGAACTGCGCGGCAGCGCGCGCATTCTGGTGGAAGAAGCACCGAGCGATGTGCGTACTGTGGCAACGGATTCCACGCCAACTGTCGCCGCACTGCTTCAGCGCAGCACGAAGACGCTGGATGACGTGACTCTGAGCCGATTTGCGCTGCTGGGCCTGTTTGTGCCGAAGCCTGCGACGTTTGACTTAGGAGCACTGAAAGCGCTGTGGGAAGTGGACGATCCGCGCCCGACGGTACGGCTGCTGGTCAATCGTGGGCTGCTGGAGCCTGTAACAGGCGGACGATTCCAGATGCACGCGCTGCTGGTGCTGCACGCACAGGCGTTATTTCTGCAACCTGCCTAAAGGAGCCAGCCATGATTCCTGCTGATGTAGTGCAGTGTGCTAGTTTGCGCCTTGCCCGTTATTATGCCCACAAGCTGCGCCAAACCAAAGAACGTCTGGAACAGGGCGGGGCGACGCTGAGTGCTACGCTGAACAGCCTCGATCAGGAATCGGCGCAGATTCGACACTGGCAGAACTATGTGGCTGAAGGCAAAGGGGCTGATTATGACCGCCTGCTGATTGATTTTGCGCTCAACGCTCTGGCAGGCCAACAGCCGTTTGATGAGCAGATGACGTGGGTGCAGCCTGCTATCGCCGCCGCGCAGCGCTTGAGTGATCAGCGCAGTGAAAGCGCACTGCTGGGAAACCTGAGCCATCTACTTTTGCGGCAGGGCAATGTAAAAGAAGCATACGCCACAGGGGAACGCGCGCTGGAACTGGCAGAACAGGTCAAGGACACGCGCCTGCAATCGAGCATTATCCTGCGCCTCGGTCAGATCATGGTGGACAGTGGCAAATTTGATGCTGCACGCCAGTATCTTGAACGGCTGACCGCACTAGGCGACTTTGACATGAGGTCAAAACTCAGGGTGAACACCTGGCTGGGGTACATGGCTTACTGCGAGAATGACTTCGAGCTTGCCAGCCAGTATATCGACGAAAACATTCAACTTAGCAGAACCCTGGGGGATTTGTCAGAACTGGCGACAGCACTGGTCAATCGTGGTTCGATGTGCCTTGCGATGGGGCAGGATGCAGTGGGCGTTGAACTTGTGCGCGAAAGCATCACGCTCCAGCGGCGTCTGGGCGAGAAAAACCTGATGGGCAACGGTTTGCAGGCGCTGATTACCTACTACTGCCGGGTGGGGGCGCTGGCGGCAGCACAGGGTTACGCCGATGAACATCTGACGGTGGCGAGGGAAATTGGCGCGGACACCGAAATGGTGTGGGCACACTGCAATCTGGCCGTCATCAGCCGTGAACGCGGCGAATATCAACGCGCCCACGCTTATCTACTGGAAGAAAAAGCCTTTGTTGAACAGTCCGGCAGCCTGACCAACCGCGTGTTTTACGAGTATGTTCTGGCAAGCGTGCTGATTCCACTGGGGCAGTATGACGAAGCGCGAGACCTGTGCCGGCAACTGCTGACCGAAGAGGAAACACAACTGCTGGAAGTGCGGGACATCGCGGAACTGCATCGTTTTCTGGCGCAGATTGCGACAGCGGAAGGCGACTTCGAGCAGGCTGCTGCTGCGCTGCGCGAGGCATTAGCGGTCAGCGAGGACTTGTACGACATACAGGTCACGCTTTACAGCGCATTAGCGGAAACCTATCTTCTTGCCGGAGATGTCGCTGGCGCACAGCAGGCGCTGGCGGAAGTAACACGTATTGAAGACGAACAGGAAAGCGTGCGCGGCACGGCTGTGATGACCGAAGCGCGAACTGTGCAGGCGAAGCTGGCTATGCAGACTGGCGACCTGTCGGCGGCTAAAAGTGTGTTGTGTGACGCCTTGCAGCAGGTACGCAGCCTTGAGGTGATTATTCCACGCCTCAACGTACTGATCGCGGCATTGTTGTATCAGGCGGCGCTCGGCGATGCGCGCAGCGTGCAGGTGTTGAGCTTTGTCGCGCATCACAGCGGCACGCCCCACGCGCAGCAAGCAGCCTGTAAGAAGCAGCAGACGACACTGAGGCAACAGTTTGGCAGCGCCGAATGTGAACGACGCTGGGAACTCGGTAAGTCGCTGACGCTGGATGAATGTATCAACAGCCTGCTTGACGACCTGTGCGCGGCGGAAAGCGGATCATCTTAGGCGCTGGCTACTTTTTCGTGCGCAGACGGTAGAGCATTTCCCCCGCTTTGGGCAGATAGAGGACGCCTTCCCCTTCGCGTGCCGTCCACTCGTCCGGGTTGATGCTGTCGGGATTCAGGTAACCCAACGAGAGCCGTTCGCAGTCCTCGCGGGAGATTTTAGATGCCAGCGTGACGCGGATGCGGGCCTGCTCAACACCGTTGTCGTAGGTGCCGCTGCCGCGCAGATGCGTGCCGTGTGCCAGCACGCCCAACGGCAGATGGCCGTATTTGTCCCACTGCTTCAGATAAAAATCGCGCACATGGTAGCCCGCCTCGTAGATGTATTTGCCGTGTACGTGGCTCACAGTGTCCAGATGCGGGGCGTAGACAATCACTTCGCCATCGTCGGCCATCGCAGGTTCCAGCTTGTACATGGCTTTGGCGGCTGTCCACAACTCGTCATACATCGGCGGTGCGTGCGACAGCACCCGCTGAAACGGCGTATCGACCCAGGTGATGTGCCGTTCGCTGGATACGTCTGCCGCCGCTGCCCACGCGCTGAGATAGTCACCGACGAAAATGCCTGCCAGCGAGTCCTTGACGACGACCATACTCACCAGCGTAACAGGTGTTGGCACGCAGGCCGCCGCTGCGTGGATCATAGCACGGACGGGGGTATCCCTCACGCCGATGGTGTCCAGAATGGTGATCAGCGCGCCCAGCCAGTGGGTGACGTTAATCATGTCTGCGCCGGAAATGCCGGGGAACAGATACTTCGCGCCGCCGCTGAAGCCTACGACTTCATGCGGAAAGGTTGGCCCCAGAATGATGATGTGATCATATTCCAGCACCAGTTTGTTGATGCGCACGGCTACATCACCACCCAGCGAGGGATGCCATACGTCACCAGCGATGGCTTTGACCTGATCCTGCGTGATGATGCCGAGCGTTGCCAGAGCCTGCGGATTGTCCCAGGCGTGGTTCAGCAGCCCGATGTGCTGGTAGACGGTGCTGCGTTCCTCAGCGCTGATGCCCACGAGACGGTTCAGGGATTCGTCGCTTAAGGGCGGGTGCGTGCCCAGCGCCACCATGAAGTCTAGCTGGCGTGTGTCGCGCAGGATTTCCACTACCATGCGGAACAGGAGCGGCAGGGGCAGGGTGCGTGTGTGATCGGGAATCAGCACCAGCACCTTTGCGCCGCTGTAACGCCCGCTTAGTCCTTGCTCTAAAGTTTGCCTGATTACAACTTCCGTTAGAACCTGCTGCGGCGCGGCCACCGCTTGCGCAATCATCGTCATCGTTACACCCCTGTAAAGGCACTAAAGCCGCCGTCCACAGGCACGACAATCCCTGTGACGAAGCGTGAGGCGTCGGACACCAGCCATAACATAGTGCCGATGAGGTCGTCGGGTTCGCCGAAGCGTCCCATCGGTGTGTGCTCGATAATCTGGCTTCCGCGCGGTGTGAGTTCGCCTGACTGTTCATCAATCAACAGATAACGGTTCTGGTTGCCGAGAAAAAAGCCGGGCGCAATGGCGTTGACGCGAATGTTCGGGCTGTGTTCCTGTGCCATGTAGATTGCCAGCCACTGCGTGAAGTTGTTGATGGCGGCTTTGGCCCCGGCATAAGCGACGACGCGCGTCATCGGGCGGAATGAGGCCATCGACGAGATATTCAGAATGACGCCGTGCCCCTGTGCTGTCATCGCTTTGCCAAACACCTGTGACGCAATCAGGCTGCCCATAAAGTTGAGGTTGAAGACCCATTCCAGTACATCGGGCGGCAGATCGAAGAAGGTGCGCTGCCCCGGAACGGCAGTGGCTTCGGGCTTGTTGCCGCCTGCGCCGTTCAGCAGGATGTCGATGGTGCCATATTCTGTTACCACCGCATCACAGACTTTTTCCAGCGATGGCTTGTCCAGCACATCGGCGGCGAAGCCTGCCGCTTTGCCGCCTGCGGACACAATCTCGTTGGCCAGCGATTGGGCATTGGCTTCTGTGCGCGCGAGGATAATCACGGTTGCCCCTGCCTGTGCCAGCCCGCGACACATGGCGGAACCGAGAACCCCTGTGCCGCCGGTGACAACGGCGACTTTGCCTGTGATGTCAAACATTGCTTCACTTCCTGACGACTGAATATCTGTACGATACTAGCCAACAGTTTGAGGGAAAACAAACCATTCGGTGAGATAGTCACTCTGATATGGGGCGGGGAGTAAAGGGAACAGGAACGTTGAAAGATGGCGTTCCTGTTCAAGAGTCGGGACTAGGGTGTGGTGCTGTCCAGTTCAGCAAGAATCTGGCGCAGCGCGTCGATTTCACGCTGCTGGGAGTCAATGATGGAACGGGCAAGCTCACGTACAGCAGGAACCTGGGTCTGATTCACGATTGCTTCTGCCATGTGAATCGCGGCGGTATGATGGGGAATCATCAGGTTGATGAATTGGCGATCCGCATCAATACCGCTGGTTTCACGCAGCGCGTTGATCTGCTCCGCCGTTGCCATGCCGGGCATCTGCTCAGTGGGCATGTCCATCCAGGTCATGGGCAGTACGACGCTGGCGTAGGGAAGCTGCCAGATGCGCAGCCAGCCCTGCATTTGCCCGATTTGTGCCTGCTGCGTGAGCATCATGTCCAGGGCCATCGTGCGCAGCGTATCATTTTCGGTGCGATCATACAGCAGCAGCGCCAGCTCGACAGCCTGCGCATGGTGAACGATCATATCCTGTGCGAAGCCGGCCTCTGTCGAGTTCTGGGTTGGCAAACGGGTGAGGTTGTTCGCCAGCCAGAACACAGCGGCCAGCGCTAGCAGCAGCGTGACCAACAGCAGCAGCAGTGTGATGTTCAAGGATTTGCCGCGATTTGACGCACTGTTCGCTGGCGAAGGACTGAGTTGGTCAAGTGCTGTCATGCGCGCTTAGCCTGAAAACATCTGCGCGAGTGTGCGTGTTTCGCCGCCGCTGCAAGTTGCGCCGGGTTCGGGCGTGGTTGGCCCCTGTTCAAACTGTGCAATGAACTGCATCAGACGCTGATCGTCGGCGCGTTCCAGCCGCAGTTGATAACCCCACGCGGAAATAATGATCGGGCTGTCGATGCCGGGATAGGGACTTAAGAGGCGGTGCGTGCCGCGCGTGGTGATGTCTTGCAGCGCGCGTACCTGATCTTCCGCCAGTTCAGGCTGATAGGTAATCCAGACGGCACCGTGTTCCAACGAATGCACGGCGAATTCGTTGGCCAGCGGTGATGTGTAGACTCCACAGGTTTGCCAGGTGGGGTTATGCGGCCCACCGACAGGCGGTGTCTGCATGTAGGTTACGGGGGTCGTTACATGGGTCGCGACCAATCCGGTGAAAGTCTCAAGTCCTTCAATTTCGCTGTTCACCAGATAATTGTTCTGAACGGAGACGTAAATCACAACCGCCACGATGATGATACTGATAACCACGCTGACGCCGATGATGATCTGATCAGGACTGAAGCGGGAGGAGGATGTGCTGGTACTTCTTTTGGTTTTGGGTTCGGTATTGTCCGGTGATTCGCTGCGGCGTTTGGTGGCCATTCCTGTCACTTTCAAATATGGACGATGAGTTAAGGTTATCCCCCCTCCCTATGCAGCAGAGAAGGGGGATTTAGGGGGAGGGTAAATAGATCACGTATTGCCTAACGTTACCCACTCTTGAGTTTCGCTGAAAAATGTGAGACAAGATTATCAGATTGCTGAAAATTTGCTGAATGCCAGCGTTCAGGTTCGTGTTCAGCGTTTTTTCAGGAAAAGTTTAAGCGGAATTTACTGCCCCGCGCTATGATTTGTACTGGCAGTTGTTGTTTTATGGGATTAGGAAGCTGATGCCCACTATCCTGATTGTGGATGATAACCAGAAAGTTATCGACATGCTGCGCCGGACGCTGATTTATGAAGGCTACGAAGTACTGGTCGCGATGGACGGGCAGCAGGCGCTGACGCAGGCGCAAACTCATCGCCCTGACCTGATGATCCTTGATTGGTTGATGCCCGGCATTGACGGCCTTGAGGTAGCGCGTCGTGTGAGCAAGGCAGATCGAATCCCGATTATCATGCTGACGGCGCGCGATGCGCTGGAAGATCGTATTCTGGGGCTGGACAGCGGCGCGGACGATTATCTGGTTAAGCCGTTTGAGCCTGCGGAACTGCTGGCGCGGGTGCGTGCCTTGCTGCGCCGTTCGGAAAGCAGTGGCACCGAAAAGACCGTAACCTATGATGATTTGTCGCTCGACCCGGTGACGCGTGATGTGCGTCGCGGTGAACGCCTGATTACGCTAAGTCCGAAGGAATTCGACCTGCTGGCATATCTGATGCGGCAGCCGCGCCGGGTGCTGCCGCGTGAACGCATTTTGCAGGACATCTGGGGCTATGATTTTGGCGGAGATGCCAATGTGCTTGAAGTGTATATCGGCCATTTGCGCACCAAACTGGAAGCAAACAATGAGCCGCGCCTGATTCAAACCGTGCGCGGGGTGGGTTACGTGCTGCGTCATGCTGAGTGATCGCGAGGGAATTATGTCTATTCGTCTGCGCTTAAGTCTGCTCTACAGCCTCATCCTTGCTGCGACCCTGTTGGGTTTCAGCGTAATGCTGTATCTCACGATGGAACGCTCGACACGGGCCTTCATGGAGGAAACGCTCGCGGCAGAAATGCAGCGGCTGGTGGATACCAATGCGCAGCCCCTGAGCTTCATGCAGTTTCCTGCGGAACCCATCGGCAGCAGCCAGACCTACTGGCAGGCGTGCGATGCAGAGGGCAACGTTATGGGGCGCACCGACAATCTGCATGAGCACATCCTGCCCCTCAGCGACGATGGCTTACATCAGGTACAGTCAGGGCAGTCCATTTACGAAGTGACACGCATTAACGATATTCCGCTGCTGGTGTTTAGCAAGCCCGTTGTTTCCTCTGAAGGCACGACGACGGGCATTCTGCAAGTGGCGCGTTCTGTGGCGGAGCAGGAGCAGGCGACCAGCACCCTGCGCACTTCACTGGTTTTCGGCAGCATGTTTACGCTGCTGCTGGCGTTGGTGGGCGGTTGGGGGATGGCGGGCTTTTCGCTGCGTCCTATCGACCAGATGACACGCACCGCGCACATGATTGGTAAAGAGCGCGATTTTAGCAGGCGTGTACAGTACAACGGCCCGCAGGATGAAGTCGGGCGGCTGGCACGCACCTTTAACGAGATGCTGTTCGCGCTGGAAACGGCCTATCAGCAGGTGGCACAAGCCTTGCAGGCGCAGCGCACGTTTATCGCTGATGCCTCACATGAACTGCGCACGCCGCTGACGACGCTGCGTGGTAATCTGGCGCTGCTGCGCCGTGAGCCGCCGATTGCGCCAGAAGACCGTAAAGCAGTGCTGCTGGACATTGTAGATGAGAACGAACGCATGATTCGCCTCGTTAACGATCTGATGACGCTGGCGCGCGCCGACTATACGCCGGGGATTACCCTAGCCCCGGTTGATCTGCCTCAGTTGTTTACAGAGATTGAACGTCAGGCACGCAGTATGCATCCTGCGTGTACCTTCTGTGTGACGCGTGTTGCCGATACCGAAGTGATTGCCAACCGGGACATGCTAAAGCAGGTGATTCTTATTCTGCTGGACAACGCCTTCAAGTTCACGCCGAAGGAAGGGCATGTCAAACTCTCGGCGCGGCTGCGGGATGGGGTGGTCTCCATTCAGGTACGTGACAATGGCATTGGTATTGGTACAGACAATCTGCCCCATATCTTCCAGCGCTTTTATCGCGCAAGTCCCTCACGGCAGGGGCAGGGCTATGGCTTAGGTCTGGCGATTGCCAAAACGCTGACGGAAAAACAGCGTGGGCAAATCCGCGCGGACAGCGAAACCGGCAAGGGCAGTACGTTCACCGTCACGCTGCTGGCCTGCGATAGGGAAGGTGCCCCGGTCCGGCAGGCTGCTGAACTTCCACGTCTGCCCGCTTATAGCTACGCCAATCCGTGATGCGGTAAATTCAGGACAGTACATTGCCCAGTGGGTAACGGGAATGGGCGTAATCAGGGCATAATCAGGGCGCAAACTATTGCGCCCCTACGGTGAAGGTTTGTTAGCCCTGCCGCCACCAGCTTCCCGGCTTGTAGCCCAGCATCTTGCGCGCCTTGTCCACACTGAGCAGCGTCTCGAAGTCATCAGTGCCATCCTTCAGCGGGATGTTGGGGAAGACTTCGGCCATCAGCTCGCGGTTGGGGCGCTTCATCACTGTATCGGCGGAGGCGATGATAAAGGCTTCCGCGCCCTGAATGTCGGCTTCCAGCCCCAGACGACAGCTTTGCGCGACATCGCGGGCGTCAACGTAGCTCCACAGGTTCCACTTGCGCAGCATGGCATCATCCTGAAAGCCCGCGAAGCGTTGATAGTCGTGTGGTTCCATGACGTTGGAGAGACGCAGCGCGATGAAGGGAATGCCACTCCAGCGGCTGAAGTGCTGCGCCATCGTTTCACCCACCACTTTCGACAGGGCATAGCTGGACTGAGGGAGCAGCGGATGCTCCTCGTCAATGGGGGCGTAGCTGGGCTGCGGGTCATCAAACGGTAGGCCCAATGTTGTCTCGCTGGAGGCCCAGACCACACGCTTCAACTTAAGCAGGACTGCCGCTGAAAACACGTTGTAGGTACTCATGGCGTTGATGTCAAAGGTTGTTTGGTCGGCCATCAGCCCCGGCGCGGGAATCGCTGCCAGATGCACTACCGCTTCCGCATCACGCAGCGCTGCCACCGTCTGCCCGTAATCTGTGAGATCAATCTTCAGGAAACGTGCCACTGAATCACTTGATGGCGTTAAGTCAACATTCAGCACATCGTAGCTATACTCGACGAGGTGACGCACCACCGCGCGCCCTGCTTTGCCGCTGCCCCCGGTGACCACTACTTTTTTCATGATGAAGCTCCTGACATGGATAAAGACGATTGGCGCACCATTATACGGTGGATTGATTGACATGGCCTGCCGGAGATGGCTATATTCAACCCATGCTGGATATATTGAAGGAGCACAAGATGTCCGATCCCGTTCCTGCTGACTATACGGCGGCCCCAAAGCGCTATGAGATGATGCAGTACAAATACAGCGGGCGCAGCGGGTTAAAACTGCCTACAGTCTCGCTGGGGCTGTGGCATAACTTTGGCGGCGTTGACCTTATCGAGAACTGCCGCGCCATGCTGCGCCGGGCCTTTGACCTGGGCATTACCCATTTTGATCTGGCGAACAATTATGGCCCGCCGCCCGGTTCGGCAGAGGAAACTTTCGGCCAGATTCTCGACAAAGACTTCCGCCGCTACCGTGATGAACTGATGATCTCGACGAAGGCGGGGTACTACATGTGGCCCGGCCCCTACGGCGAATGGGGATCACGCAAGTACCTGATTTCCAGCCTCGACCAGAGTCTCAAACGTATGCGGCTGGAGTATGTTGACCTGTTTTATCACCATCGCCCTGACCCGAATACGCCGCTGGAAGAAACGATGATGGCCCTCGATCAGGTGGTGCGGCAGGGTAAGGCGCTGTACGTTGGCATTTCCAATTACAACGCGGAACAGACGCGACAGGCGGCGAAAATCCTGCGCGAACTGGGGACGCCGTGCCTGATTAACCAGGTGGTTTACAATATGTTTAACCGCTGGGTGGAGCCAGATTTGCTGGATACGTTGCACGCAAGAAGGCGTCGGGCTGATTTTCTTCTCGCCGCTGGCACAGGGAATGCTAACAGATCGTTATTTGGCGGGCGTGCCTGAAGACTCACGCGCGGGCAAACCCAACACATTCCTCAAGCGCGAACGCATCACCGACGAATACCTGACGAAAGCACGCCGCCTGAATGAACTGGCGCAAAAACGCGGGCAAACGCTGGCGCAGATGGCGCTGGCGTGGGTGATGCGGCATCCAGCGGCCACTTCGGTGCTGATTGGGGCCAGCAGCGTCAAGCAGGTTGAAGATTGCGCCGCTGTGATTGATAATCTGTTGTTTAGCGCTGATGAATTGAATGCTATTGAAGCCGTACTCAAGTAGATAGGATTTATGATGAACCCTGGACACCTTGCACCCTATGGAGCATTACCGATTCCCAAAGTTACGCCGGAGATGCTGGCGCTGGTGCAGACCGGCAGCGTCTACAGCCTATCAGTGACCTATAATGAAGGCATGATGGTGCCGGGGCCAATGGCGTCGTATATGCTTGCCCCGCGCCTGCGACACGGCGACTTAAGCGACCTGCGTCCGGCATCGGCCGCCGCCGAAGTCATCAGCATGTCCATCCATGTTGGCACGCACATCGACGCGTTATGTCATATCGGTGAACACCGTGACGAACATGGACAACCTTCGCTGACAGGTCCCGTCCATTTGTTCAATGGAGTCAACGAAACGATTTCAGCCTCAACACAGGTCAACTATCAGGGGCAGACGCATATGAGCATCGCGGAAATGCCGCCGATTGTGACCCGCGCTGTGCTGCTGGATATTGCACGTTTGAAGGATGTGGATGTGCTTCCGGATTCTTACGTGATTACTCCAGAAGACATCAAAGCGGCACTTGCCCTGCAAGGCAGCGAAATTCGCCCCGGAACTGCCGTGCTGATTCGCACAGGGTTTTATCAACATTTGCGTGATGGAAACCTGGCGTACCGCGATGCAATTGCGGGAATCGGGCTGGATACCGCGCGACTACTGCTGGAACAGGGCATGATACTGGCGGGTGCGGATAACATGAGCGTTGAAGCGGTTCCACCTCAAGACCACGCTGTGCATCGTTTCCTGCTGGTGCGCAATGGGGTGACACATCTGGAAAACCTGTACCTGGATCAGCTTGCGGCAAACAAAGTGTACGAATTCCTGCTGATCGTTACGCCGCTGCGGTTGACAGGCGCGACTGGCTCATGGGTGCATCCGATAGCCATTGCCTGATGAAACAAAATGTAGGGGCATGATGCGGTCATGCCCTGTACACCTTCTCACGGGTCACATTCATCCATTGAACGATAGTCATCTCCATATGCTTAGGGGGTAAACATCATGCAGCGAGTAGCCATGCTTGGACTTGGCATTATGGGATCAGGGATGGCCGATAATTTCCTTGCCAAAGGCTTTCCACTGACGGTATACAATCGCACGCGCGGTAAAGCTGAACCGTTCGCTGCTAAAGGGGCGCGGGTGGCGGATACGCCGCGTCAGGCTGCCGAAGATGCCGACATTATTTTCGCGATGATTGGCGATGATGAGGCTTCGCGGGAACTGTGGTTGGGTGAAAACGGGGCGCTGGCGGGCGCGAAACCGGGTACAGTGCTCGTGGAATGCAGCACGCTGACGCCAGATTGGGTGCGCGAGCTGGCACAGCAGGCCCAGGCACAGGGCTGTGAGATGCTCGATGCGCCAGTGACAGGCAGCAAAGCGGCAGCAGCGAACGCGCAGTTGGTGCTGTTCGTCGGCGGCGATGCGGCGACTATCGAGAAAGTACGACCTGCGCTGGAAGCCATCAGCCGAAAGATCAGCCATCTGGGGCCGATTGGCGCGGGGGCGACGTGGAAACTCATCAACAATATGATGACAGCCGTACACCTCGCAGCACTGGCGGAAGGGGTGCGGCTGGCAGAAAAAGCGGGATTGGATATGGAGCAGGTGCGCGAACTGATTCTCAACAGTCCATCGAACAGCCCTGTGGTGAACATGAAACTGCCGCGCCTGCTGGAACGGCGCTTCGATAACACGGACTTCTCGCTGCGCTGGATGCACAAGGATATTCGTTATGCCCTCGCGCTGGCCGAGCAGTTTCGGGTGGATGTGAAAACGGTTGTCGCGGCACAGCGGGCCTACGAACAGGCCGCCGAAAAAGGACTGGATGACATGGATTTCTCGTCGGTCATCGAGAGCCTGTCATAAAACGGCTGCTGCGTGATTGACGCTGATGTGTCGCCAGAAACTATAATTTCCACCTGCCGAAAAGCCACGTTCACTTTGACGAACCCAGGGGGTGCAGTTGGAAGTTTGGATTCCAATGGATTTGGATTCCCTTGGCAAAACGGTTTGCATCATTTGCTGGTGACAAACTTCACTTTCGAGTCGTTATGCTTCAGACCTAGAATGTTAGGTGGAGGCAATACGAACGAAAGTAATGGTTATGACTACAAAATCCATTGCCATTATCGGCGCAGGCGTCGCTGGATTATCGGCAGGCTGCTACGCGCAGATGAACGGCTATCACTCTACCATTTTTGAACTGCACGACCTTCCTGGCGGCTTATGCACGACCTGGGAGCGCAAGGGCTATATCTTCGACGGCTGCATCCATTACCTGTTTGGCTCTGGCGCAGGGCAGCCTTTCAACCAGATGTGGCAGGAACTCGGTGCGGTGCAGGGCCGCACGATGATTAACCACGACGAGTATCAGCGCATCACCGACGGCAAACACACGCTGATTGTCTACGCCGACCCTGACCGCTTGCAGGCGCACATGACCGAACTCTCGCCGGAAGACGCTGGCTTAATCAAGGCCTTCTGCGATGGTGTGCGCCAGTTTACGCACTTCGACATGTCGGCGATGTACCAGAAACCCAAGGCGCTGATGAACGGGCTGGACTGGCGCGCGTTCGGCATGAAGATGATGCCGTTTGTCCTGCCGATGATGCGCTGGGCAACGGTACCGTCGAAGGACTTTGGCGCGCGCTTTAAGCATCCGTTCCTGCGGCGCGCGGTGGCGCAGATGTTTTCGTGGGAAGAAGCGCCAGTGATGATGGGTATGTCGCTGCTAGCCTACATGCACACAGGCAACGCGGGCTTTCCTGTTGGTGGGTCGCTGGAATTTGCGCGCGCGCTGGAACGCCGTTATCTGGAGTTAGGTGGTGAGATACGCTACAAGTCACAGGTTGAGAAAATCCTGACAGAGAATGACAAGGCTGTCGGCGTGCGCCTGTACAACGACGAGATTCACAAGGCGGATTACATCATCTCGGCGGCAGACGGGCGCGGCACGATTTTTGACATGCTCGATGGCAAATACGTCAACCGCAGCATCAAAAGTCGCTATGATGGACATCTGCCGATGCATTCACAGGTACAGATTTCGCTGGGCGTTAACCGGGACTTTAGCGCTGAGCCGCACTGGGTAACCCATCTGCTGGACAAGCCGATGCTTATTATTGGCGAAGAACGCAGCGAACTGGGCGTCAAGCACTACTGCTTCGACAAATCACTTGCGCCGTCTGGCAAATCAGTGATCGAAGTGATGATTCGCTCCAGCTATCCTTACTGGCAGCGCATCTACGGGCACAAGCTCTACGACACCGAACAGCGCCAGGTTTCCGATATTGTGATTGACTTCCTCGAAACGCAGTATGCTGGCATTCGCGCCGACATCGAATTCGTAGACGAAGCGACGCCGCTGAGTTATGAACGCTACACAGGCAACTGGATGGGGTCTACCTGCGGCTGGCTGATGTCCAAAGAGACTATGCCCATGCTGATTCTGGGAGTGGACAAAATGCTGCCGGGACTCTCGAACTTCTACATGGCGGGGCAGTGGGTCGAACCCGGTGGCAGTGTGCCGCTCTCAGCAGCATCCGGCAAAAGCGTCATTCAGCTTATTTGCGCTGCTGACCACCAGCCGTTTGAGGCGAGTTTGCCCACAACCGTCGAACCGGCGCTGCAACACTAGGCACGGTGCCTGGTTGACTCTATAGAGCATTTGTGCTATTTTTACCCCTAAACAATGCGGTTTCAGGGGTAAAGTCATGCCACAGCTACAGGGACTGATTAAAGCGATCCTCTATGTACAGGATATGGACACACAGGTGCGCTTTTATCGCGATGTGTTAGGGCTGCCCATTAAGTTTCCCCAGGGTTTGGCCGATTATTCCAGCGAATTCTGGGTGGAACTGGATACAGGGCAGTGCTCGCTGGTGCTGCATGGCGGTGGACAGCAGCGATTGGGAGCTGATACGCCCAAACATGCCTTCGGCGTAGACGATCTTGATGCCATGCGTGAACTGCTGCTTCAGCGCGGGGCGAAGATGGGCGAAATTCGTTCGCCTGCGCCCGGCGTGCGCGTGTGTGATGGCGTTGATCCCGAAGGGAATCCCTTTTCCATCGACTGGCATGGATAAGGCAGAAGCACATCAATTTCCCTAGACGAGTGACACTAACGCTGCGGGGGAAATCAGCTACAGTGAAAGTAGAGGTATTCTTTAAGGGAGGTTACGATGTCTGCTGCACAGAATCTACGACAGCCCAGGAAGCTCAACCGCGTCCGTCAATTCAACAAACGCATTTTCAACCACTTCACCATGCTCTTTGCCGGGCGGTTCATCTATGCCGTCGTCGAACATACCGGGCGGCGTTCTGGTAAACACTACACCACGCCCATTGTCGCCATCAGAAGAGACAACCAGATCATCATGCCGCTGCCTTATGGCACGGATACCGACTGGTGTCAGAACATCCTCGCGGCGCAAGGCTGTAGGCTGCGTCTGCATGGGAAAGTCTATCAGGTGACTGCCCCGCATATTGTTGAAGCGGACATGGCGATGCCGCTGCTTTATCCCTACTGGCGACTCATGTTCAAACGCTTCAAGATAGGACACTACCTGATAACACAGAGCGCCTGAAGTGACTCAGCTTGAGCTTGTTTCAACGGGGGCGCCATTCAGCCAACCCGGCTGTGAACCTGTGCGTGGGTTGTGCATCACGCCGAATAATTTCTGCGCCTCGTTCCACAGGGACAAGGCGCGTTCGTTTTGTCCGACGCTGGCCTGCTGCTCACTGTAGGCTTCCAGCGTGAGTGCCAGCAGGAAACGAATATCGGTGCGCCGGGCGAGGGAGACTGCTTCGTTCAGCATTTCGCCCGCTTCGGCGTACTCCTTACGCTGCATGGCGGCGCGTGCCAGCCCCAACAGCGCGCGTGTGATAACCTCATGATCTTCCACGCCGCGTCCGTAAGCAAGCGCTTCCTGCAAGAGGGGAAGCGCTTCATCCTGGCGTCCCAGTGCGCGCAAGGTGTTGGCGGCGTTCGTCTTAATGACATACTCCCAGTGCGAGTTCGCCAGCGGTTTGATAAGTTCCAGTGCCTGCATGTGATAGTGAATGGCAACCTCGTACTCGTTTAGCTCATCGTGCGCCAGGCCCAGGTTGTCCGTCTGCACGGCGACCTGTAGTTCAAGGTTCATCTGGCGGCTGAGGTGCAGCACTTGCTCCAGCGCGCTTGTTGCCCGACGTGCGCGTCCCGTGACCAGCAGAAACCAGGCGTGATTGCCGCGCCGTGTGGCTTCCGCACGAAAGTCGCCTGACTTGTGCGCGATGTTGATGGCCTCCGAGAAAAACTGGTCGGCGGACTCGATTTCGCCCATGTCGGCGTAGGCAATCGCCGCGTTGGACAGCACCACGCCGCGCGTATCCTGATCGCTGATTGAGTTCAACAAAGTCAGGGCTTGTTCATAGTCCTTCATCGCCCGCTGCCCTTGTCCCAGCGTTTTGCGCGCGTTGCCCATATCACAGTACAGACGCGCTACTTGTGCCGTATAATGCTCATCCTGATAAATCGTTAACGCGGCGTTCCAGGCTTGCAGTGCCTGTGTCAGCAGTTTGCGTGAGGCATACAGCAGACCCAGGTCGCGCTGTGATTGAGCTTCTTCAAGGCGCACGCTGAGTTTCTGCGCTAACGTAATCGCGCGTTTAAAGGTGGCGGCGGGCAGTTCCGTATCGGGCTGGGTTTCGCCCTGGGCGGCGGCAAGGCTGCGCAGAATATTCACACGCACGGCGGCAGGTATAGTCGAATCGGTACGTTCCACAGCCTGCGCGGCAGTTTCCAGATAGGGTAAGGCTTCGGCATTCTGCGATGAGGCACGCAGCGCCATGCCCAGCGCTCCCTGTGCCAGCACGTTTTCCACGTTCAGTTCAGTGCTCATCGTGTGCGCCTGTTTGGCATAGTCCAGCGCTTCGCCTGTGTAGCCGAGGTTCAGGCTGACCTGGCTGGCCATACACAGCGCTTCGATATGTTCAGGGGTAGGCGGACGCTTGCCGAATAATTCCAGTGCCTGCTGATAGTAATTACGCGCTTCCTCATAGCGTGAGTTACGCGCGGTATGGGCCGCCAGCGCCAGCCGCCAGCGCCGCCGATACATACGATACTGCATCTGGTCAGCGAGCCGCAGCGCGCGCAGCAGCAGTTGTTCGCCTTCCGCATCCTGTCCGCTGGTCACCTGGGCTTCACCCAACAACCCTACAAAGTAGCTGCTGAGTTCAATATCTCCGCTGCTGTTAAGCAAGGGAAGGCATTCCTTGAGCAGATGTGCGGCGTAACTGGCATTGCCCTCGCTCAGATAAATCTGTGCCTGATGACCCAGCGCGCGCCCCTGTGCGCCCAGCGCATTGGCGACTTTGGCTTCCTTTAGGGCTTGCTCGTGATAACTGCGGGCTGCTGTAAAATCGCCTCTGCTGAAGGCCAGCGTCCCGAATACGTCGACGGTATAGGCGTGGTGCGCGCTGCCGGGCGCGGCGGCAGCCTTGATGTCGTTGAGCAGTTTTTCGGCGGCATCCCATTGCCCCTGGCGGATAAGGATGTCTGCCTGATGGAGTTGTATAATATTGAGAATTGTCTTATCCCGCGCTGGCAAACTGGCTGCGTACTGGTAGGCACGTTCAAATGCTTCGTATGCAGCGGGATAATCTTCATCCTGTTTGGCGCGGCGTCCTGCGTCAAGGCGCTGACGCAGTTCTATCGCATCAGGCATGTCGGCAGGTCTCAGTCCCAGCCATGTCTTAACTTGTTCCAGAAAATTCATTCATAGAGTCCAACAATTTGGCAACTGTCCTCTAGTGTATCGTGTGAGTGCCAAACGAGAAAGTTGCAACCCGGTAATGGTCATAGGCTGAACAAAAAGAGACTCGCGCTGAGTCTCTTTTGCTGTTTTTAAAGCCTGAGTGAGTAATGCTAAGGCGTGTTCAGTGAAATCTGTAACGCGCTGCTGGTCACGGTGATGCGGTAGACATTCACCAGACTGCCGAAGCGCTCTGTGACCAGCGCATCCAACGCCGCTGTCAGGATTTGCGGCAAGTCGCGATTCACGATGGTCACGTAGCTGGCGGGTGCTGACGTTCCGCTGACGGTGATGCTGCTGAGCGACATTTCCGTGAAGCCCTGTCCCTGCGTGATCGTGACTGCGACAACGCCCGACGTGCCATCAGCCGTAATCACCGTCAGATTGATAGCGTTTGTCTGGAAGTCCGGGATGATGCGCTGAACATCCGGGTATCCTGCGCGCGCGGTTTCCAGCGCGGCGAAGAACTCATTTTCGCTGATCGTTGTCGCAGATGGGGTAGGGGTAGGAACGATGGATACAAGCTCGAACGCGCCAATATCACAGGCTGCTCCCTGCGGACGAGCAATGCCGCGCTGGTCGGTGGCGGGACAGTTGCTAGAGTAAGCATCAATGCGGGCTACCGGGGAGCAGAGGAATGGTTTGTGTGCTGCCGCCGTAGTCTCCGAGGGTGCCGAGCAGCGGGTCAACATTCGCGCCGGGGCAGCCAGCAGCGTTGAAGGCGATATTGTTGCCGCCGTCGGCGATGGTGCCGGAGCAGGAACCTCCGCTGATAATACTAGTACTCATCGTGGCTGTACTGAATCCATGACTTATTGTGTCTGCTGTGGTTGCGGAGTTATTGACAAAAGTACTGTTACTGATGGTCAATGTGCCACCGCTATTTATTGCGCCACCTGGGGAAATTGCGACATTATCAGTGAAGGTCGAGTTGCTTACGTTGAGTATCCCTGCATAATGCATGATGCCACCACCCCCTACGCTACTTGCATAATTATGGGCAATGGTAGAGTTAAACACATTAAGAATGCTGGTGTTCAACACCGCCGCCACCAGCGGCAGTACTATCAGTTACGGTCGATGTTATTCAGTGTAAGGGTTCCTTCACTGTAGATGGCACCACCGAACACTCGACCCGCGATGTTTCCGTGTGTCGCTGTGAGATTGTTTAATGAAACAGTCGCTCCCGACCTTATATGTTAAATACACGCGAACTATCGTTACCGCTTATCGTTATGGTTTGTCCGCTGCCATCCACAACTAAGTTCTTTGAAATGCCGATTTCGCCGGATGTGAGGGTATATTGTCCCGCTGACGCTGAATAAAATGGTGCTGCCTGACTGCGCCGCTGCGATGGTGGTGCGCAGCGGTTCCTCTACACCACTGTCGTTGAGGTTGGTGACATACAGAGAAGTAGAAGCCTGCATTCGCGGTGGGCGCCAATGTCGCACGCTGCCCCCTGCGGACGAGCAATGCCGCGCTGGTCGCCGTCAGGCAGTTCGCGGAATACGCATCAAGAGCGGGGCTGCCGGGGAGCAGGGGGATGGTCTGCGTGCTGCCGCCGTAGTTGCCGAGCGCCAGCCGGAGCAGCGGGTCAACATTCGTGCCGGGGCAGTCCCCAGAATTAAAGCTGATGTTATTGCCACCGATGAAAAACCGCGGCACAATAAGTATCCGCTATAATGCTGCGACCAAGGTGAGGCTAGATGTTTGTGCCGCCTCAATAGCACCATTTGGAGTAGTGGCATTATTGGCAAAAGTGCTGCTATCAATGGTTACTGTGCCAGAGCTAAAATTAGCATTCAAAATCGCGCTGCCAGATGTAGCCGTGTTGCCTGAGAATGTCGAGTTTGTGACGCTCAACGTTCCTGTATCGTTGTTGATTGCCCTGCCATTCATCCCACTATTGGCAGAAAAAGTAGAGCCTGTTAGGTTAAGTTCCCACGATTATAAATTCCCCAACCCCAGATGTGGATGTGTTGGTTGAAAAAGAGAATCGCTAAGGCTCATGGTGCCGCCATTATAGACCGCACCGCCTGTGCTGGTATTTGAAGTAAAAGTAGAGGCGTTTATCGTCGCATTGCCTGTTACATTCGCAATGGCTGCTCCCTTGCCCCGTTAGCGAGTTATTCGTGAAGGTTGAATTATTTACGACGAGAGTTCCCCATCGTTGAAAATTGCACCGCCGTAACCATTCAATGGGAAGGGGGACCTGATACAAGAGCGTTATTTGAAAAAGTAGAACGGTTAATCGTTAGATGTCCATTATTGACGATCGCCCCTCCATATGGAGCGCGTCCATTCCTAATGGAAAGGTTACGCACCAACAGTAGTTGCCGGTGTTGGTGTTGAGAATCTTTGCTGCGTAGTATCGCCACTTGTAGCACAATCATGTCACCACCGTCAATCGTGAGGTTTTTATTAATCGTCAGTGGAGAGGATAAGGTGATTGCCGGTGACCAGTGAATACAATTGTGTCCCCTGTCGTCGTTGCTGCGATGGTATCTCTGAGTGAACCTGCGCCGCTGTCGTTGAGGTTGGTGACGGTCAGTGTATTGGCCTGTGCCTGCGGCAGTTGAAATATTGAGAGGATTAGAACCACAAACAGGAGCGATATAAAACGCATCAAAGCTGAAAGGCGCATCGTTGAAAGCCCTGTGCAATAATATGATACTAATGATTATATCGTATAAAAAAGGGACTCGTAGGGAGTCCCTTCAGTGTTTGGTTCAGTAAGCCGTCGGTTTACGGATAGAAACCGCGGGTGTTGAGGGCGTCGGATACGCGCTTGATGGCGACCATCTGCGCGGCGGTGCGCATATCGGTCTTGTGGTACTCGGCCATCTGCGCGGTGTTGTCGTAAGCCTTGATGAGGATACGTTCCAGTTGGCGATAAACTTCTTCCACATCCCAGAAGAACGATTGAATGTCCTGCACCCACTCGAAGTACGAGACAATCACGCCGCCGGCGTTCGCTAGAATGTCGGGCACGACGAAGATGCCACGATCATTGAGGATGTCATCGGCGTCGGTTGTGGTGGGGCCGTTTGCGCCTTCGACGATCATCCTGGCTTTAATCTTGCCCGCGTTATGTTCGGTGATCTGACCTTCCATCGCTGCCGGAATGAGCACTTCGCAGGGCATGATGAGCAATTCGGCATTGCTGACGTTTTGCGCACCGGGGAAGTTGGCTAAACCCTTGTTGGCGACATAATGGCTTTGGACTTCGGGAATATCCAGACCGTTTTCGTTATAGATGCCGCCGCCGACATCGCTTACGCCGACAACATCGAAACCCTGTTCATAGGCATAAAGGGCTGCGTTTAAGCCGACATTGCCGAAGCCTTGGACGATGACGCGGATACGCTGGTTGGCCATACCCTGACGCTTGAGGGCTTCCATCATGCAGACCACTACGCCGCGCCCGGTGGCTTCGTTACGTCCGAGGCTGCCGCCAATGTTGATCGGTTTGCCCGTGACAATCGCTGGCACAGAGTAGCCGACGGTCATGCTGTAGGTATCCATCATCCAGGCCATAGTCTGGGCGTTGGTTCCCATATCCGGGGCAGGGATGTCTGCGTGCGGGCTGATGAGGGGGATGAGTTCTGAGGTATAACGGCGGGTCAGGCGTTCCAGTTCTGCCTGGCTCATGCTCTTGGGTTCAACAATAACGCCACCCTTGGCACCGCCGTATGGCAGGTTAACCAGCGCGCACTTCCACGTCATCCACATGGCCAGCGCACGCACTTCGTCAAGCGTTACCGCCGTGCTGTAGCGCAGACCGCCTTTGGACGGACCCAGCACGGTGTTGTGATGAACGCGATAACCTGTGAACATCTCAATGCGTCCATCATCGCGGCGCACCGGGAAGTTCACTGTGAATTCGCGGCGCGGCCAGCGCATATATTCAGCTACATTTTCATCTAATTGGAGTTTCCTTACAGCCCGGTCAAATTGTGAAAGGGCAGTCTGATAAGCATTCTCGATCTCATGGGTGTTATAGGACGACACCACCATAAAAAATGATCTCCTTATCCCGAGGGAGGATATATTGACTAGTGCTATGAATCTCAGTATAGCCGAATCTCGTTTATGGAAAAAGGGGGCATTGTGAAATTGATATGAAGAAAGGCATGGTTTATTTGTGTAATTTGTACGATGTTTGTCGCGAAGTATTAAGGTGAAGCCCAAATCGAGGGAAATCAGATGAATTATTCTACCTAATCCAGATGGGAATCAAAAAGGGCGCTGAGTGCAGCACCCTTAAAGATCGAAATGAATAGCTCAGACAGGCTGCGTGACAGGGTTCAGATACGGCTTCAGGAACTGTCCGGTGTGGCTGTGCGGTTGTCGCGCCACATCCTCCGGCGTGCCTTCCGCGATGACCCTGCCACCCGCATCGCCCCCCTCAGGTCCCAGATCAATGATCCAGTCAGACACCTTAATGATGTCAAGGTTGTGCTCGATCACCACCACTGTGTTGCCATTGTCTACTAACTGCTGGAGCACTTGAATCAGGCGTGACACGTCAACCGCGTGCAGACCTGTCGAAGGTTCGTCTAAAATGTACAGCGTTTGTCCGGTAGCGCGCTTCGAGAGTTCGCGGCTTAGTTTGATGCGCTGCGCTTCACCGCCGCTCAACGTCGTCGCGGGCTGCCCGATGCGGATATAGCCGAGGCCAACGGCGTCCAGCGTTTGCAATTTGTTGAAGATTGACGGGATGTTCGCGAAGAACTCCAGTCCTTCGCTGACGGTCATCTCCAGCACATCGGCGATGCTCTTGCCCTTGTACTTGATCTGCAAAGTCTCACGGTTGTAGCGTTTACCGTGACACACATCGCAGTCCACATAGATGTCCGGCAGGAACTGCATCTCAATCAGGATTTGCCCCTGACCTTCGCAGTTCTCGCAGCGTCCACCCTTGACGTTAAATGAATAGCGTCCCTGATCGTAGCCGCGTATCTTGCTGTCCGGCATGTCCGCGAACAGCTTGCGGATGTCGTCAAACATCTTGGTATAGGTGCCGGGGTTGCTGCGCGGCGTGCGCCCGATAGGACTCTGGTCGATGTTGATGATCTTGTCAATATGGTCAACGCCGTCGATGCCATCATGCGCGCCTGCCCGTTCGCGACTGCCATTAATCAGCATCGCCAGCCGCTTGTCGAGGATGTCCACGACCAGCGTGCTTTTGCCGCTGCCGCTGACGCCAGTGACGCACACCATCTTGCCCAGCGGAATCTGTACGTCGATGTTCTTCAGGTTGTTCTCACGCGCGCCGCGCACTGTCAGGTAACTACCGTTGCCCGGACGGCGTGCTGCGGGCACATCAATATGGAAGCGCCCGGAGAGGTAGGCTCCTGTCAGACTGTCCTCTATCTCCATCACCTGCGCGGGAGTGCCTTCCGCCATGATACGCCCACCATTTTCACCCGCGCCGGGGCCAAGGTCAATCAGCCAGTCGGCAGAGCGCATGGTGTCTTCGTCATGCTCGACGACCAGTACAGTGTTCCCCAGGTCGCGCAGTCCGGTGAGGGTGCGAATCAGACGGGCGTTGTCGCGCTGGTGCAAGCCGATGGATGGCTCGTCCAGCACGTAAAGCACGCCCGTTAGTCGGCTGCCAATCTGGGTGGCTAAGCGGATGCGCTGCGCTTCACCACCGCTGAGGCTGGCTGCCGAACGCGCAAGGTTCAGGTAGCCCAGCCCCACATCGTTGAGGAATGTCACGCGCGCCTCAATCTCCTTGAGAATCTGATAGGCGATCTCCTGATCACGTTCGCTCAGGACAGCGCGCTGCCCGTTCAGCCCACGTAGGGACTCGACCCACTTCACAAGTAGGTTGACAGGCAGCGCCGTAATCTCATAGATCGGCTTCTCGGTGACGGTGACGGCCAGCGCTTCGGGGCGCAGGCGATGGCCGTGACAGCGGCTGCATGGTACATGCGACATAAACTGCTCGAAGGCTTCGCGCATTCCTTCGGATTGAGTCTCACGGTAGCGCCGCCCGATGTTGTTGATGATGCCTTCGTAGCTGGCGTTATAGCCGCGTTCATCGCCGTCACGGTTGATATAGGTCACGCGCACTTTATTGTCGCCCAGCCCGTAAAGGATGATACGTTTGTGTTCGTCCTTGAGCTGACGCCAGGGTGCATCCAGCGGGATGTTGAACTGCTTGGAGAGCGCGCGCATGATGTTCGACGCCCACGTATCATCTTCCTCGAAGTTCCAGCCGTTAGCGACAATTGCTCCCTGGCGGATGCTCAGGTCGGCGTTGGGGATGATGAGGTCAGGGTCGATTTCCAGGCGGAAACCAAGCCCCTGACAGTCAGGGCACGCGCCGCGCGGCGTGTTGAAACTGAAGGTGCTGGGTTCAATCTCCGGCAGGCTGCCATGCCCGTTAACACAGGCCAGCAGTTCGCTGAACAGGATGTCTTCCGGTGGTTCGGCGCTCAGGTTGTTGATGATGACAATCCCTTCGCCCAGTTCCAGTCCGGTCTCAATCGCTTCGTTCAGCCGCGTCTCGGCACTGCGGGCGTCTTCAGAATGGCTGTCTTCATGCTGGCGAATCACGAGGCGGTCAACCACGACTTCAATGTTGTGGATGACATAACGATCCAGTTTGATGTCTTCTTCTAGCTCGTAGACCGTGCCATCGACCCGCACACGCACAAAACCGGCTTTCTTTAAGTCCTCAAACACTTTTTCGTGTGTGCCTTTTTTGTTCTTGATGACCGGGCCAAGCACCTGAATGCGTGCTCCATCAGGCAGCTTCTGGACAGCATCAACAATCTGCTGCGCGCTTTGTGCCACCACACGTTCCCCGCAGACCGGACAGTGCGGGATGCCGACGCGTGCGTACAGCAGACGCAGGTAGTCGTAAATCTCGGTTACTGTGCCGACGGTGGAGCGCGGGTTGTGGCTCACACCTTTCTGGTCAATAGACACCGCCGGGCTAAGACCCTCAATCTGGTCAACGTCCGGCTTTTCCATTTGTCCTAAGAACTGGCGGGCGTAGGCGCTGAGGCTTTCCACGTAGCGCCGCTGCCCTTCGGCAAAAATGGTATCAAATGCTAATGATGACTTGCCCGAACCGGACAGTCCCGTAATGACAACAAGCTGGTTGCGAGGGATTTCAACGTCAATATTCTTCAGATTGTGTTCGCGTGCGCCGCGCACAATGATCTTGTCTTGCATGAAGTCCTCGTGGGTCAAATCGGAACAGGTGGTCTAAGATTGTACACCTGTTCGCAAGCCTGTAAAAGGGCAAATACATGAAAAAGATATAAGAACTGTCCAGCTGAGGCTGACCCGTTTTCAATCTCATCAATAGTGTGGAAATCGTTCCATGCTGGGTTGAGGCGGCTAATATCAGCCGTTGGCGATACTTTCGCACGCTGACTTTAACTGATTGAGCAGCGTGTAGACTTCGTCAAATTCATCTTCGTCCAGACAGGTCCACCCGGCATAGAAGTAATCGTCGGTCAACTGTTCAACCTTTTCGCGGGCGATGCGTCCACTGTCGGTAACGTGATAGCCATCCTCCAGAACTTGTACCCAGCGCCGCGCCGCGAGGATTTTCAGCGCGTCGGCGTAGTCGTGGCGCGAATAGCCGCGATACGCCAGTTGATCGAACAATTCATCGGCAGTTTTTAGCCCATTACAGACGAAACTAAACGCTTCCCACACATAACCGTCAACTTTATGCGGCATGAACGCGGCCATGTGGGCATCATCGCGCGCGGCGTTGATGTCGCTGAAGTGATGAAACAAGCGCTGCATGGCAGGGGCGTCGGCTGCGGGCGCACGGTTACGCGAGTGCAGCAGCGACCAGGTACTCGGGGGTTCGGGACAGGTGAGTGTCGTTTCAAGAACACGGTGCAGCAGCGCTTCCAGACGTTCAATCGCTGCCTGGGGAATTGGCGCAAAGTCCGCGAATAATACAGTGGTGCGCTGGCGGCTGCCGCTGATGATTTCCAGCCCGGCCTCGGTCAAATGATATTCCTCGCCTATTACGTCAAACCACTTTTCAGACGCCATCAGTTGCAGCAGCGCCTTCACCAGCTTTTCCGAGGCATAAATATCACGCACACGCAGTTTTGCTACTGTCAGCGGCTCTGGCAAAAATTCCGCTGCCTGTGCCATAAACCACGCCGGGCTTTCGGCGTAACCGCGCCGCACCTGCATGAGGAGAGGCGGCGGGTTAAAAGGCGGCAGTCCCTTCTGCGCGCGGTGAGCAAGCGCTGCGCTAAACATCGCCCCTTGCGTTTCCTGGGTTAGATCATAAAACTGTGCGTTTTTCACAGGAGAATCCTTTTCTTGTCTGCTTTCGATTATATAAACGGGTTTTCGTTAACGTGAGTCGATGTTAACGAGTTGCAATCGCTTGCAACGGGGTTGTGATGGGTCGTGCATTTCGACGTGGAATGCGCTATCTTTGTGAACCTCAACAGTAGGGAGATTGCTTATGCCACCTGATGATGGATCAACAGTTGAAGTCTGCCAGTTGTGGATTAAAAACAACGGCGAAATTGTTAAAGTCTTGCGTCGTGGTAAACCCGTCACTGAATATGTTGGCAAATCGTTGGATGAGATTATGCCAATCCTCGAAGCGGACGGCTGGAGCGAGAGCGGACGGTGGAATGCAGCAGACGCCCCCAACCAGATACGCATCGCGTTCCAGCGCAGCAAAGCAAACTAAAACAAAAACCCCTCTTCGCGTGAAAAGGGGTTGTCGGGTTTAGCTACGGTGTGGGTGTCGGCCAGGGGGTAACCGTCGGCGTCAGGGCGATGGTCGTGCCAGTGGCTGCCATATCAGGCTGCTCGGTAGATGCGACGACATCCCCGAACCCGCGCACGATAGCGACCCAGGTACGCCCCGGTTGCAGCATAATCGGCGTTTCGTCGCCGTAAATCAGCATGAGCGCGTCACCGGGATTGGTGCTGCGCCGCCGCCAGTAGCCCTCGTACCAGTTGCCGCCCCGGAAGACGTAGGCATATCCCTGTCCTTCGAGATGAATATCGAGCGAGGCCGTGCGGCTTTCCGGCTCGAACAGGTCGGGACGATCCAGATGCTCCACCTGAATCACCACCAGATTGTCTACCCATAGCTGCTGTCCATCGGCGGCATCATAATGCGCGGCGCTGTCGGTGAAACGCAGGTAGTGACCTGTCGCGGCATCATACTGCCAGCGTGCGTCTGTCTGTCCGTACCAGTCGATGAAAATGTCTGTCGCGGGGATGCCGTTGGCGTCGGGAATATCGGAGAAAGCAAAGCCGCGCCCCGGATAACCCGTATTGACGCCGCGCTGTTCGGCGCGCGCCCAGACCATTGACGTATCCAGATACAGTGTATGTTCGTACGCCAGCCCATCCTGCGGGAAGCGGCAGAACCCGGCTTCTTCGCAGTTGTCGCCAAAGGCGGTGCTGATGGCCTGCCAGTGCCAGTCAGCGCCACGAATCATGTCCAGCACAGGATCGCTCGCCCCGGAGAAGGCCAGCAGTGCGTTGTACATCGGCACCAGATTCAAATCGAGCAGGCGGGCGCTGCGCACAGGCCCTACATGGTCGGGCGTCTGGCTGCGGAAGATCGCCGCGAAGCGTGTGACGCCGCCTTCGGTCTCGTATTCGTAGACAATGTCTGCTGAATTGATGCCACTTTGTGGGCGCACAATCGGCGGGTAGTTGGAAATCTTGACGATCAGGTTGCGGCGGTTCATGGCTTCGTCACTGGGGAACGGCAGCCCTGTCAGTGAATTCACGCCTTCAGGATAGGTGAACGGGCCGTTAGGTGTCGGTGTCGGCGTGGGTGTGTCCGTCGGCGTGGGAGTCGTGGTTGGCGTATTGGTGGCCGTCGCGGTGGCGGTTGCCGACGGGCTGGGGGTTGCGGTTGGTCCTGCCGGGGTGTTGGTTGCCAGCACCAGCGGCGTAGGGACGGTGGTGTTGGTGGGCGGCAGGGTAATCTGGAACAACTGCGGAACGTTCTGTGCCGCGCCTGCTGCCGGGACAATCATCACGGCGCACGCCAGCACAATAAAGGGAAGCACTCGACGCATCAGTGTAGAACCTCTTCATTTCTCAAAACTGCGAAAGTATACGACTCGACATTAACAGTGCATAGGGGCGGTTTATGGCGGGGGTGTCCACAAAGCAGGCGAAGTCTCCCCTGACGGGCTATTGGTGATATTCGTGAGAGTTGTGCCATCCCACATATAAATTTCCCAATTACCATCACGGTTCGAGGTAAATATTAATTGCCCCCCAGCACTCCATGTCGCTAGACCATCATCTGCTGGATGCTGCGAAATATTTGTAACTGCGGCACCATCCCAGACCTTGATTTCGATGTTTCCGTTAACGTACGAACTAAAAGCTAGCCTCCCATCAAGGCTCCATGCCAGATTAAAAACGGGCGCTGGGCTTTCCGAAGGTATACTGACAAGCGTCACTCCATCCCAAATGAAAATTGCTTGACTATGATTACGAGCGGAGACAAATGCTAATCGTCCGTCGGAACTCCAGACAGGTGAGTTATCGTCTGCTGGATCTTGGGAAATATTGGTGAAGTTTGTGCCGTCCCAAATATAGACTTCTCTATTCCCATCTCGCTCCGAGACGAATGCTAATCGTCCATCTCTACTCCAAATAGGGTTGTAATCTGATGAAGGGTTTTTGCTAATATTGACTAAATTTCTGTCGTCCCATACATAGATTTCGGTGTTGCGATCTCGCTCTGAGACAAATGCTAATCGTCCATCGAAACTCCATGCAGGGGAGTCATCGTCTGCTGGATTTTGGGAAACATTTACTACTCCCGTATCCGTCCAAACCAAGACTTCACTTTCAGATGAAAATGCTAAATTACCGTTTGTACTCCACTGAACGGGAAAAGCATATTTGGGCAATTGATTGAGGCGTAGAAATAACCCATGTAGCATATCGGAAATATAGATTCTTGAAGAACCGTCACGATCAGAAATGAATGCCACCATTGCGCCGGGAAAGGTTCGTCCCCATGCTTTTGCGCTCAGCACAACCAGTGTGCAGCAGATGAACAGCATTCCAGCAGGCTTCAGCAGCGCATGTATCATGGTATCCACCACAGCGGCGTGTACTCGTTATCGCTGCTCTGTGTGATGCTGCGGCTGCTGTTATCCCACACATAAATCTCGGAGCTGCCTGTTTCCCGCGCAGCCCAGGCTAGCTGACGGTCAGCACCCCATACGAGAGAAGATGCGTTTTGCAGCGTGCTGTCGATCTGCCGGACATCGGCGCGATTCCAAAGCTCAATCGCTGTACTGCCGTCCTGTGTATAAAAGTAGGCAAGCTGTCCATCCAGACTCCAGATGGGTAAGGTCGCAGTTCCCGGTCTGTCCGTGACGGTAGTGAGTGCCGCGCCATCCCAGACCATGACGTTGACACGCTGGTCGGCGGAAGTGTGGGTGAAGGACAGGAGTCCGTCATGGCTCCATGCCGGGTACTGGTCGTTGCCCACTCCCTGCGAAATACGCCTCTGCGAGATTCCATCCCACACATAGACTTTGTAGTCCCCGTCACGGTTGGAGATGAACGCGAGCCGACCATCACTGCTCCACGCGGGCATGGTATCGAAGGCGCTGTTCTGGCTGACGTTGGTGCTTCTGCCGTTGTCCCATACATAGATTTCAGGGTTGCCATCGCGGCTGGAACGGAAGGCGAGCCGCCCGTCGGCGCTCCACACAGCAGGCCCGTCCATGCGCGACAAGCCGGAGACATTGATAACCTGTGCGCCATCCCACAGGAAAAGCTGTCCGCTGTCGTCGTAGGTTTGCAGAAATGCCAGCCGCCCATCCTCGCTCCATGCCGGACTGGATACGTAGGGATGGTCGGGTGCGATGACTTGCGGTGTTCCTCCGAACCATACGTAGAGATGGTCTTCGCCGCTGCGGTTCGCCGCCACGAACGCTAAGCGACCATCGCGACTCCAGGCCATCCCGCCGGATAGCACGACGTGCTGCGCGATTTCCAGAGCGATGTCTTGCGGCAGGCTGTGGACAATCAGCAGATCATCATCGGATGTTACCCTGATGTAGGCCAGCACGCCGCCGGGCAGCAGGCGACCACTAAGCTGCGCGGCAAAGGCCAGCAGCAGGATAGGCAGCAGCAGGGGAGTGCGGGTGACGAGAAATTGCAGCATAGGCTACAGTTTAGCAGATGGTCATGGGGTTACGGAAATCGCGTAGGGCAAACGTCAGGTTGAGTAAGAGACGGTTGCTGATCCACATCAAATCAGGCATATAATATTGAAATGCATGGTTGGTAAAAACTGGAGACTCTTATATGGCGAACCGTCGTGTGCTGCTTTCGTTTGCTCATCCCGACGACGAAAGTTTTGGCTGTGGGGGCTTGATCGCGCGTTATGTGGCAGAAGGCGCTGATGTGTATTACCTGTGCGCGACCAATGGCGATGTGGGGACGGTTTCGCCGGAACTGCTCAATGGTTACAGCTCGGTGGCTGAGCTGCGCCTCGCTGAACTTGCGAAGGCCTCGCAGATTCTTGGCTTCAAGGATGTCATCAAACTGGGTTATAAAGACAGCGGCATGATGAGTGACACACTTAAGGAAGACCCCGCCTGCCTCTGGCAAGCCAATCATGATGAACTGACGCGGCGCGTAGTGGAAGTTATTCGTGATGTGAAGCCGCAGGTCGTCATCACCTTCAATAAATACGGCGGCTACGGTCATCCCGATCATATCAAAATTCAAAAGGCAACTGAAGACGCCTTCCACAAAGCAGGCGACCCCAGCTACCTGACCGATGGAAAGCAGCCTTACGCCCCGCAGAAATTGTATTACACCAGCATTCCGTCGATTGCTGTCAAGATTGGTGTGTGGGTGATGCGCTTGCAGGGCAAAGACCCGCGCAAAGCCGGACGCAACGCTGATATTGATATGCAGGCGATTCTTGACAACGTGGAACCGGCCCACACCCGCGTCGATATCCGGGCGTATTACGACAAGTGGGATGCGGCCAACGCCTGCCATGTGAGTCAGGGTGGGGGGCGTCTTTTCCCCTTGCAGCGGTTGGTGCGCTTGATTAACAGCAGTCAAACCCTGACACGAGTCTATCCGAAGCCCGCGCAGGACAGAGTTGATGAGAGTGATATTTTTGCGGGCGTGCGGTTCGATGAGGCGGTGAAGATGTCATGAGCGCTGCTGAAGACCCTTCGCGTGTGGATCGTCTGCTGGACGCTATTGAACTGGTCAAGACCGATCAGCGTGAAGAAGCCCGCCGCCTACTGCGCGAACTTATTCAGGAAGATGGCAACTTTGAGGACGCCTGGCTGTGGATGAGTGTCGCGGTAGATACGCTCGACCAGAGTACGCTGTGTCTGGATAATGTGCTGCGCGTCAATCCTAATAACCTGGAAGCGGCGGGCGCGCTCTATCGTCTGCGAGAATCGCATATCCTCGTCGAGAAGCGGCGGGCGCGTTTAAAAGCCGTGCGTGACATGTCCCTGATGATGATGTGGATGCTGATCATTGGGCTACTGTTCGGCGTTCTGGGGACTTATTTTCTAGCGTAAGGTGCTGGCAAAGCCGCGTGAACGTGGTAGCATCGTGGCTCATCACAACCACGTTGACAGAGGTTTAGCACATGCCTATAAAAATCGCCATGATTGGTGCGGGTTCGATTGGCTTCACCCGCATGTTGATGCGCGACATCCTCACTGTTCCTGCATTGCAGGACACCACGTTCGCCCTGATGGACATTTCGCAGCGCAATCTGGAGATGGTGGCACAGTTGTGCCAGCGTGAAATCGCCGCGAATCAACTCCCTGCGAAAATCATCGCGACCACCGATCGGCGCGAAGCGATTACGGACGCTGACTATATCATTTCGACGATTCGGCAGGGCGGTCTGGACGCCTTCCAGCTAGACGTAGATATTCCCCTGATGTACGGTGTTGACCAGTGCGTCGGCGATACCATTTGTGCGGGCGGCATCATGTACGCACAGCGCACGATTCCCGCACTGCTGGACATCTGCAAGGACATTCGTGAGGTCGCCAAGCCCGATGCGCTTGTTCCTGAATTACAGTAACCCGATGGCGATGAATACCTGGGCGTGCAACAAATATGGCGGCGTGCAGACAGTGGGCCTGTGTCACGGCATCCAGCACGGCCACGCGCAGATTGCCGACTGTATCGAACTGTGGGCCAAGCGCGAGGGGTTGATTGCTGAGAGCGAAGTTGTGACGCGTGCCGACGTAGACATTATCTGCGCGGGCATCAATCATCAGACGTGGTACGTCAAAATCCAGTGGCGCGGCATGGACATGGTGCCGAAGATGCTGGAACTGTTTGAGGCGCATCCTATCTATCGCCAGACGGAAAAGGTGCGCATCGACGTGCTGCGGCGCTTCGGATACTACAGCACGGAGTCCAACGGTCACCTCAGCGAATACCTCCCGTGGTATCGTAAGCGCGTTGATGAGATTTCCCGGTGGATCGACCTGTCGGAGTGGATTCACGGCGAGACGGGCGGTTATTTACGCGTCTGCACCGAAGGACGCAACTGGTTTGAGACGGACTTCCCACGCTGGCTGGAACAGCCGCCTGTGGAAATCTCCAGCTATCAACGCAGTTCCGAACATGGTTCGTACATCATCGAGGCACTGGAAACAGGCAAGGTTTATCGCGGACACTTCAACGTACAGAACAGGAACAACATCACCAACCTGCCCAACGAGTGCGTGATTGAAATCCCCGGCTATGTGGACAAAAACGGCATCAACATGCCTGTCGTCGGGGCGCTGCCGCTGGCGTGTGCCGCTACCTGTTCCGCCAGCGTGCGCGTTCAGGAGATGGCGATGGAAGCGGCAGTGCATGGGGATGTCACGCTGCTCAAACAGGCAATGCTGCATGACCCGCTGGTGGGCGCTGTCTGCAACCCCGAAGAAGTGTGGCAGATGACCGATCACATGTTAGTGGCGCAGGCGCAGTGGCTGCCGAATTATGCAGGCAGTGTCGCAGGCGCACAGGCGCGCCTCAACGCTCACGAAGCCAACGGCACGCGCGTCAAACTGCACCAGACTGAAGGGGCCGCCCGTCTCCATACCCGCACCGTAGAGGAATTGGCAGCAAGCACACACTAAGCCGTGAGGGCGAGCCGCCGGTTCGCCCTATTCCCCGCGCTTGATGAGGGCTTCAAACGCTGGCAACCCGCGCAAACTGTCAAACATCCAATTATCCTCCAGCCATTCTGGTTTTAGCGGATTAACTTTGCTGTCAGGCTGAATCATCTGTTGCAGGTTCTTGATGGCGCGCTGGGAATCTCCCGCTAGTGCCCATGCTTCGGCTGCGCGGAAGTTGTAACGGATGCCATATTGGACAAAACTTTCGTAATGTAATGCCCAATCGCGATAGACTTCGGGCGTGAGGTCATTGGGGCTTTCAGTGGGCAGCACCCAACTGTATGCAAAGTAATCCCTGACTTTTACGAACCCAACCTTTTCGGCGACGGCAGCCGAGCCTCGATTGGATTTCAAACAATGCCAGCCAATCTGCTTGATACCTATGGTTGCGCAGTAATCGACGGCAGCGGAAACCACGACAGCCGCGAGTCCTCGCCTGCGATACGCGCCATCGGTCATGATGCCGATTTCGCATTTGGGGCCATTCACGCAATCGGCAAGGCACCAACTGGCAATGGTATCTCCTTCTATCAGGCAGTAACCGAAGCCGTGTTGCAGAAAATAATCAGCGGAGTGCCAATGATCCACCCAATCCACAACTGCCGCGTAGTTTTTTAAGGTGGCATTGCTAAGCAGATTTTGGTCGACGCGAGTTAATGTAAAGCCGCTGGGGATGTGCTGACGCCACTCAGAAAATCGTGGCGCCTGAAAACGGAAATAACAGCGATCGTGCCTGCGCGCGGCAGGATTCGACCAGATTTCGCCAAGTCTTTCTACCCAACCTTCTGCAGTAAAAACCAAATACGCATTTGGCGGGATAATTTCTTTGAGAAACCTGTAGTCTGTGTTGTGCGCAGGTTCTCCGGCCAGGTAATGCCCTTCCGGGGTGACTGCAAAACCTACTTGCGGATGGTCGAGGTCATCAACGTAGATTTCTCCCGGTGCCGTATTTGCCAATACCGAATCGACGCTCTCATTGAAATCGGCAAGTTCTTCAAATATCGGACGTGCCGCTGCATAGTCTTTTACTTCAATTTTCTTCATCGTTTTTATCTACAAACATTCTCTCAGAATATTTAACCGACCATAACCTCAGTTTACCTCAATTCCAACTTTTGTCCTTGTATACCATGCACTGCCGCTGTATATATGAAGGCTCTACCTGCTAACGAAAGCTGAACGCTGATGGCTCGATTCTGGTTTACGTCTGCGCCGCTGTACAGTCATACCGATTGGGGCGGCTTTTTGAAAACGGCACAAGCCTTGCAAGCGAGAGGGCATGAGGTGATCTGGGTAAGTGGCAGCGCACTGACCAGTGCTGTTACGCGTGCGGGAATCAAGTTCGTGTCGATTGCCGAAACAGGCTGGCTCTGGCCGCCACCACCCACGCCTGATGTCACAAACATGGCACCGATGGACGCGGTGATGCTGCGCTACCGCCGCGCGCTGGATACCTGGTTGAGCGAGGATATTGTGGGCACGGCGACCCAGGCGTTGATTGACCTCGCGCGCGCGATTGGCAAGCCGGACGCCATTGTGACCGATCCGTTCCTCAGCGCGGCGGCCCTGGCGGCGGAAGCGTTAGCTGTACCGCTGCTGGTGTGCGGCTGGATTGCGCAGGAAACGTTCGAGGAAGATGTACTGTTCCCTGTACAGAAGAATCTGGCGAGCGACAGCCAGCAGCGCATTGAGCGTTTGTGCAAGCGCTTTGCTTTGTCGGGCGTCAACTTTTCCAAGGGCGCGACGCCTTCGGTGCTCAGCCCACACCTGCACATCAGCTACTTCAGCGAAACCTGGTATCAAGCGGAACGTGACACGATGCTGCCACAAACGCTATTCGTCGGCGGGACGATTACGCCGCCGTTGGGCGCGCCGCCGGAATGGTTAAGCGCGATTCCGTCCGATGCGCCGTTAGCGCTAATTACGCTGGGCACAATTTTCACGGGCGATATGGGATTCTTCAGTTGGGCGGCGCAGGCGGTGGCGCGGGTGCGGCTTGTGCCGATTGTCGTGCTGGGCAGCAATCCGATTGACCCTGATGACAAGGCGAAACTCAAGGCAGCGCTGCCCCCCGGCACGCGCCTCCTGAACTGGATACCATTTGAACATGTACTGCCTCGCTGTAAGCTGGCGATTCATCACGGCGGGATGGGGACGACGCACGCCATAACACTGCACGGCATTCCGCAGATGGTGGTGCCGCACGCCGCCGACCAGCGTGGGCAGGCGAAACGTGTGGCGCAGGCGAAAATCGGGCTGAACCTGACGGCGCATGATGTGAAAAATGGCGCGCTGCTGCAAGGGGCGAATGCGCTGCTGAGGGACGCGCGTGTGCAGCAAAATGCCCGTGATGTCGCCGCCGAAATGGCCTCGCTGGGGGGAATTGAGAGGGCGGCGCGGGCGATTGAGGATGTAGTAGATGCCCATTAAATTACGATATGATGGGATTATCGACAAAGCTTGAGGTGCTTATTGGCTTTGCTTTGTAGATCCTTGCATTCTTGGCGCCTATGCGGTTCTGATCGTATTGCCAAACCTACGTCCCGAACTTCTTCAGCGTTTCGTACACCTGTGTTTGCAGGTCGTGCGCGCCTGCAAGCGGCGGCTCGGCGAACGCCAGGCGGAAGTACAGCGCACGCAGCAGATTCTTGACGTTCATATATGGCGCGTGAATCATCACATCAAACGCGCCACCTTCGGTCCCTAGTTCGTGTACCTTCAGCAAGCGCTCGACAAACGATGCCAAAACCTCGCGGCTCAACATGTCACGCTTCACGATGTCCAGGATTGCCATCGCCATCCGTTCGTCTTCGCTGTGGACGTAGACGTAATCGACGGGCATTCTTATCTTGTCGGCGATAGCCAGCAGCATCCGTTCCAGCCTTTCTGCGTTGGCGCGTGGGCTGCGCGCCATGAACTTGAAGATGTCTGCCGTGTGCGCGCAGGAATGATGAAAGCCCTTACCCACGACATAACCACGTAAATCTTTTTCCGCCGCCAGATATTCCAGCGCAGCATCCAACAGCGTGTCGTACTCCGCGTCGGTCATGAAGGGCGTCTTGTGTTCGCCGTAGGCCACCACTGACAGCATCAGCGCCGAAAATGAGCGCAGCAGCACACCGTCATTATCGCGCTCACCTATCCCTAGCTGAAGATTGGGCAGCAGGCGGGTCATGATGTGGCGCAAGTCATCGGCAGTGTAAACGCCGCGCATCGTCCAGACGGCGATGATGGTGTAGCCAAAGGTGTCGCGCAGTTCCTCATCGGGCGAACCCAGATAACCGAGCAGTTCATTGGTCAGCGCCAGCGGTTTTTCGCCTTCGGGCACGGCGTAATCGGCATCGGCGATGGCTTTCCAGAAGGTTTCATCGTGCATGAGATTATGCCCTGCTCTTTTTTCCAATGATGACGATCAAAGCCTGCTCAAATGTGGCATCTGCTGTGCCGATACAGGCGGGTTTCAGCCATTCGCGGACGGCGGGCGGCGCTTGCATGAGCAGGATTTGCAGCCGTTCCAGCACATACGGCGACCCTGTTTTTGCCCATTCGACCAGACGCAGCGTTTCGCGTGTAAGCTGTACCTGTTCCACCGTGAAATCCGCATCAAGGAACGTGCCGCGCCAGTTGCTTTCGGAATAACCACGCCTGAAATCCACGTTGCCCAACTGGTAGAAGCTGTTGATGTATTCGTCCGCGCGCTTGTCCTCAGGCAGCAGCACATCCTGAATCGCCAGCACACCGCCAACTTTCAGCACACGGCGGCTTCCATCGCAAAACGGTAATTGTCGGTGAAGCGCTGCGCCGCGCTGCACGTCACCACATCAAGGCTGTCCTCGGCGGCAAGCGTTTCGCTGGCGGCGTCCAGCACGCGGGCGTCGGGCGTGGGCTGTACGATTTGCAGCAGGCGCGCGTCAAAAATTCTGTCCATTGTCCCTCTCCTGCGACTGAGGTTAACATATCCGCCATGACACGACAAAGCACAGGATCGTAACCTGATGTTTTCTGCCGAAATGCTCAAAGATAAAGCACGCGAGATGGGCTTCAACCTGGTCGGTTTGACACGCGCGCAGCCGTCGCCGACGCTGGACGCTTATCAACGCTGGATAGATGCCGGGATGCAGGGCACGATGCAGTATCTCGCGCGTGAAGATCGTAAGGCGCGCCGCCGCGATTTAAACGTGATCCTGCCAGGTGTGCGTTCGCTGGTGATGGTGGGCTTTGATTACCGCGCTGACCTCGTGCCGCAAAGTTTGCTGCAAGACCCCGCGCGCGGGCGCATCGCGGCTTATGCGTGGGGGTTGGATTATCACGATGTGCTGACGCCGAAGCTGGAAACGCTGGCGCAGTGGTTACGCGCGGAAAGTGGGCAGAGCCTATCGCATCGGGTGTACGTGGATACGGGGGCGATACTGGAACGCAGCCACGCACAGCAGGCGGGTTTGGGCTTTGTCGGCAAGAACACGATGCTGATACATCCGCGTCGGGGCAGCACTTTTTTCCTCGGCGAAATCCTGACGGACCTCGATGACGAATACGACAAGCCCCACAAGGCGACGATGTGCGGGAGTTGTACGCGCTGCCTGAACGCCTGCCCGACGAATGCTTTTCCCCATCCGCATGTGCTGGATGCGCGGCGCTGCATTAGCTACCTGACGATTGAGCATAAAGGCTGGATCGCGCGGGAACTGCGTCCGCTGATGGGCAACTGGGTGTTTGGCTGTGATGTGTGTCAGGAGGTGTGCCCGTTTCAACGGTTTAGCCTAACCGCCAAGCCGCCGCGTTGGGTACAACGAAGCACGCCGAGCGAAGAGGATATAAAGCGTGCTGCGCCGCAGTTGTTGGAATTACTGGCGCTGGACGAGGCCGGATTCAACGAGCGTTTCCGGGGCACGCCGATTCAGCGCATCAAACGCGAACGATTGGTGCGCAATGCCTGTGTGGCGGCGGGCAACTGGGGCCATGAGGATGCGGTTGAACCGCTGGCACGGCTGCTGGAGGATGAGTCCGCTGGTGCGGGGACATAGTGTGTGGGCGCTGGGGAGAATCGGATTGACCGCCAAGACGCAGCGTTGGGTACAACGAAGAACGCAAAGAGAGATACAAGAAATGTTAAAGATGCTGGATAAGCGCGAGACGGATGTGAAGGTGAAAGTGGAGATTACATTGGCAACTTGAACCTGCGGCGTTCGTGAGGACTTACCAGATAACGCTCACGGGATATTGGCTGAATACTGCATCCTGACTAACCAGCACTGCTTTTTCGGTTTGTGCCTGAGCGATCAACATTCGATCAAAAGGATCACGATGATGCAGTGGCAAGCCGTCAAGAGCGTAAATGTGTGCTGGTTTAACCAATAACATTTGCACACGATTGTCACGCTGCTGCTCCTGAACAATTTGGTTCAACGGCACACGCAGTTGTAATTTACCCAACTGCACTTTGATTTGTAGCTCCCAGAGGGTAGCGATACTGATGTAGAGTCTACTTGATGGGTCTTGTAAGAGCTTTAGAGCTTTGGTCGAGAGTCTTGTAGGTACCCCATCCCACCAGAGCAGGGTATGGGTGTCGAGCAGTAATTTCATTCCTCTTCCCCTAACCAGAATTCATCAGGTAAGGGATCATCGAAATCTTCACTCATGTACAGGATATTCCCTGCATGTAAACCCGCAATACGAGGTTTCTGCGGCTTTGGGGTGCGCTTCTTCAGCGGCGAAAGCCGGGCGATGGGGATATCGCCGCGCATTAGCACGACGTTCGCGCCTTCAGCAACCAGGGTAAGCAGTTCCTCTAAATTAGCGGGGGTTTCCTGCAAGTTGATGGTTTTGGTAGACATGGCGTTGCCTTTCAGTTTGCCATTATTATAACATGGGCAAGCGCAGGTAAGCGGTGAGTGGGCGTCAGGTTGGGCGGGGGACGCTGCGGCATAATCGAGTGAAAGGAAGTTCTCATGAAACAGACCATGATGTTGACCTTGGCGCTGCTGTTGACGGTTGCGGACGAACCTCATGCCGCAGTCATTACAATTGGCACGGCATTAGGCATTGGTTTTCCAGTTTCCGATGGTAATATACGCGCACTCAACGGCGTCTGTATATGAATACAGGAGTAAACTACAATGGAAAAGAAGACCTTTCAAGTTCCCAATATCGGCTGCGACGGCTGCGTCAAGTCCATCAAGAATGAAGTGAGCGGACTGCAAGGCGTCAAGTTTGTCAGCGGCGACGTCGCGACCAAGACTGTGACGCTGGAATGGGATAATCCCGCAACGTGGCAGCAGATTGAACATGCACTGACCGAAATCGACTACGCGCCTGCCAAAGCGTAGCATGTCTGGAGATGCGGTTGGGCAGCAGGCGGCTATCGTCTGACTGCTCAGTAGAGGGGCGCACAGCCCCTTTTTGATTCCCTCTTTGGTGCGGCGGCGGGAACAGGTACAATCCAGCGAACGTTTGTGCAAGGAGGCAGCGCTGAGTCCATCACTGAGCTTTCAAGGCGGTACGCTGGTGCTGTACGATGTGGCGGAGACGGCAGGCGTGCCCGCGCCGTTCCAGTGGGTGAAGGCACGCTGGCGCTGCGAAGCCTATCATTATCACAAGGTGCAGGCGTGGGTGCGCGAGCAGGGCATCCGCGATGATGTGCCGCGCTGGCAAACGCTCAACCTGACACTGCATGACACGCGCGAGCCGCACGATTACCAACTGGAAGCTATCGCCGCGTGGGAAAAAGCCGACTGTCGTGGGAGTATCGTGCTGCCGACAGGGGCGGGCAAGACCTTCGTCGCAACGCACGCCATCCAGCGCGCCAATCGCTCGGCGGTGATTGTGATGCCGACGATTGACCTGATGCACCAGTGGTATGCGCGGCTGGTGAATGCCTTTCAGACAGAGGTCGGCGTGTATTACGGCGGCGAGAAAAATGTCAAGCCGCTGACGGTGACGACCTATCATTCGTCGGGCGATTTGATTGCATTTTACGGCAGCCAGTTCAAGCTGATTATCTTTGACGAAGCCCATCATCTGCCTGCGCCCAACTGGGGCGAGACGGCGTTGATGGCTCCTGCGCCGTTCCGGTTGGGGCTGACGGCAACGTATCCCGAAGCGTGGGAACAGGTGGGCAACCGCTGGCGCGTCGAGGATTTGATCGGCGCCATTGTGTACGAGAAACGCATCGACGATCTGGTGGGCGAACGGCTGGCGGAATATCGGACGGAACGTGTGCGCATCGACCTGACCGACGAGGAACGCGCGCGTTATGATGCGGATTATGCGATTTATTCCGGCTACTTTCGGCTGCACAATCTGCCGAAGACGCACGGCGCGTTCTGGCTGCAAGAGATGATGCGGCGCAGCGCGTTCGATGTTGAGGCGCGGCGGGCGCTGCTGGCCCGGCAGCGGATTCAAAAGCTGATCGCGGGGGCGGCGGGCAAGCTGGCGGCGCTGGACGACCTGCTGCGTGAGTACAGCCATGAGCAGGTGCTGGTGTTTACCGAGAGCAACGATGTGGTGTACCGAATCGCACGCGAATATCTGATTCCGGCGCTGACGCACGAGACGAAAACGGCTGAGCGTAAGGCGCTGCTGGAGGGGTTTCAGGCTGGGCGCTATCGGGCGATTGTGACCTCGAAGGTGCTGAACGAGGGCGTGGATGTGCCAGAGGCGAAGGTGGCGATTGTGCTGGGCGGGACGGCAAGCGCGCGCGAATATATTCAACGGCTGGGGCGGGTGCTGCGCAAGGCGGGGAATCGGCAGGCGCTGCTGTTCGAGGTAATCGCACGCAATACGGTGGACGAGGGGAAGTCGCAGCGGCGGCGGTTGAAATCGACGCGGTAAATGCAGATGTGTTGAACCACCAAGGCACCGAGGACGCTGAGGAAATACAGGGGAAGAGGTTTGAACCGCCGAGGCACCGAGGACACAGAGGAAGTGCAAGAGAAAACAGCTTGAACCGCAAAGACGCCAAGGACGCAAAGGAAATACGGGAGAATGTAGAAAATGGTCACACGGTATCCGACAATTTATCGCGATAAGTACGGCGAGGAACGTATTGTCATCGAAAGCACGGGCACGAGCTTACGGACGATGATTCGCGGCGTTGAGTTCACCGGAAAGATGTTTGATGACTTTATGCCAGTTATTGCAGAAATCGCTAAATTGCAACCCTTTACATTCGACATGGGATATCTTACGGAGTTCAATTTAGTATCTGAGATTCCGATTCTCGTGGTTGTTGACGGTGTGCCTCAACAAGTTACTTTACAATTCAATTTTGAACTTGGGCTGCGGAAAGAAGAAATAGTTCTTGAACTCACCTATGATAATCATTTATTTAAGGCGACTGATGTACAAGGTTTTATCGACACAGTGCTGTACGATATTTCTAAACAACTCCCTAAAAACACCTATTTGAAAATCTGTTGGTTCTGTGCTTTTTCAGAATTTAACCCGGCGGGATTTGGTGCATTCGGGGGCTTGGCATGTTTCCGGGATAACAAAGACGGTATTCGTAAGGCAAAGACGAAAATTGAATTGTTTCGCGTGTGGGACACATTGACCGAATATGTACAGGAGACGCATTTGTGTCCCGAATTTGAAAAGAGACAAGTTTAGATCATGCTGACGGCTGAGCTGGTGCGTCCGCGACTGCACGCGCGCGGCGATAAACTGACGGTGACGGGCATCAAAGAGAAGGATGCCTACTGGCTGCGCACAGCCGATGAACTGATTCGGCTGTTCCGGCAGTACGTGGGGCAGACGCGGCAGGCGTGGGAGGATGCACTCGAACGCTACGAGGGCGAACGCACGGATTACATCCTCGTGCGCGGGCTGGCGAAGGTGCTGGAAGATGATGCCACGTTCATGCCGATCAGCACGCCGCTTGACCCTGAAACGCTGCGGGCCAATCTGTTCGCGCGCGGCCCGGTGTTCGCGCGAACAGATTTGTTTCACCCGCACAGCCGCGCTCATGTGCTGCAAGCCGTCTCCGATGAACTGGGCTTGGCGCAGGAAGTCATGGAAGCGGCGCTGTTCGCTGACCGTCCGGCGGCGTATGTGATGGCAGACGTGGGACAGGCGTGGACGCCGGAAACGCTGCTGGCACGCTATAATCTGGAACTGGCGCGCGGCGTGCTGTACTGGTCGGACAAGATGACGGTAGACGTGTTCGACGGCTACAAAGACTTCTGGAAGTATCTCAAGCTGTTTAAGCTGATGTTCTGGGCGACGGTGATTCCTGACGGCGGTTATCATATTGAATTGGATGGCCCGATTTCGCCGTTCGTCAAAGCGACGACGCGCTATGGGCGGCAGTTCGCGGCGTTTTTACCGGCGCTGCTGCTGGGCGAGAAGTGGCAGATGAGCGCCAGCGTGCGTCCGCCTGGGCATGAGCGCACACGCAATTTTGAACTCGATCATAAGTCGCCGCTGCGCTCACACTTCAAACGCAGCGGGGAGTTTGACAGCCGCATGGAAGCGGATTTCGCGGCGGAGTTTGAGGCGAAGTTTGGCGACGAACGCGGCAAGTGGAAGATGACGCGCGAGGATGAAGTGCTGCTGCTGGGCGATACAGTGATGATTCCCGACTTCGCCTTTACGCATAAACAGGATGGGCGGCGGGCGCTGGTGGAAATCGTCGGCTACTGGCATCCTGAATACTTGCAGCGCAAAATCAGCAAGGTGCGCGAGGCCAACCGCAGCGATTTGATTCTGCTGGTGTACGAAGGCGTGAACCTGACCGAAGATAGACTCATCAACGTCCCCGGCGAAGTGCTGTACTTTGCGAATAAGCCTGTGCTGAAGGATGTACTGGCGGCGGTGGAACGGGCGGCACGCTAAGAGATGACAATAGAACAGCCCCTCATCCCCATCCCTTCTCCCACTCGCTTCGCGGAGGAGAAGGGAGAAAAGCAACGTTGAAAACTGCTGCCCATTATCAACACAACGGCTTGCCATCAGGAGAAGTCGTGAAATACAACCCACAGGAGATGGAAGCCCTACCTCATCCCAACGGCTTTCGGATTGTGCAGCATTACAGCAACTGGACGAAGCAGCCTCCGGCGGCGGACAGCCCGCGTATGATTCAGGTGTGCCGCGTGCTCTAGATTTTCCCAACCGCAGTAGAAGGCAAGGGAAATCGATAGGCAGTGGCAGGCTATCGCGCCTGGCCGTTTTTGATTCCACCTTCCCAAGCCGTGTTTTCTTGATTATGCTTAAAAGGTCTACAAGGGTCAATAATGGCTCACTAAAGTTCTGAAAGAGGAGATCATGAGCACGTTTGGGGTCACTGTCGAACGTATCGCACAAGTATGGACGCATAATAACGCGGATCGGTTGGAGATGGCGAAAGTCGCGTCCATGTCCTATCAATTCGTGATTGCGAAGGGTTCCTTCCAAGTGGGCGATCTCGTGTTGTATTTCCCTATCGACAGTGTGCTGCCACAACGGATCATCGATCTTCTAGGACTCACAGGTAAGCTGGCAGGTTCCGAACAGAACCGCGTAAAGACTGTCCGGCTGCGCGGCGAAATCAGTCAGGGGGTGGTCGCTGAACCGCACCTGCTGCTAAGTGACTGGAATAGTGGCGCGAACTATCATGAAGGACAGGATGTAACCGAACAGTTGGCTGTTACCAAGTATGAAGCTCCACCCGTTGTCAGTCAGGCGGGAACACTAGTGGCGCTGCCGCCGCTGGTCAGTGTGTACGATATCGAAGGCGCTGAACGCTTCGGGGCGTTGGTTGACCTGCTAATGGATAACCCCGTGCTCATCACGGAGAAACTGGAAGGCAGCCACTTTTCGGCTTCGATCTATAAGGATCGGGAGATTGCTATAAGCCAGCGACGTTTTCGTATCCGGCCCATCGCTGACGCGGAACATGACTGGCATAAGGCGGCGCGCCTGTCCGGGCTGCTCGAAAAGCTGCCTGCGCTCAAGTCAGAGGTGGAATGCAGGCGCGGTGAGTCCGTCGAGGTTTTAACGGTGCGCGGCGAGATGATTGGTGTAGGGATTCAGGGGAACTACTACGGACTGCGCAATCAGCAGGTGAAGTTCTTTGAGCTAGAGGTCAACGGCGAACCTATTGGCGCTAAGGACTTTCTGACGCTCATGCAGCAGTTCGACATGGAACCTGTGCCGGTGCTGGCTCAGGACGTTACACTGCGCGAATGGCTGAATCAGCGTAACCTCGCCGCCGCATCTGACGGGAAATCAGTCATTACGCCCGAATTGGCGCGCGAAGGCATCGTTATTCGCCCTATGGAAGAAATGCGCGACCCGGAATTTGGCCGCGTGATTATCAAACAGCGTTCGCCGCAGTACCTCGCCAGCAGCGACTATTGATCGGAGAGGGCACGAGGTTGTGCCCCTCTTTCCTAATGCGCAACGGGTTCTGCTTGACATCATTCTGGTTCTGGTCTATTATATAACTAACTAGTTGGTTAGAAATAAACTGAGGGCGAATGTCTAAACGACAGCGTAACGCGGACACTACACGCGAAGCCATCCTTGATGCCGCCGAAGCCATTTTCGCGCGCGAGGGCTTTGCGGGGGCACGGGTCGATAACATCGCAGAACTGTCCACCTACAACAAAAGCCTGATCTTCCAATACTTTGGCGATAAAACAGGGCTGTATGTCGCGGTCATCCGCCGCCTGCGCGTCCGCAGCAGCCAACACCTGTTAGCGGTGCTGGCCGAGTTCTGTAATGTGACGATGGACAAGCAGACCGTGCGGCACCTGCTGGAAACGTTGATTGGTGCCAGTTTTGATTATCTGGCTGCCAACCCCAACCAGCGGGCGATGACGGCATGGGACATCGCCGAAGGCTGGCGCTCATTGGGAGACATTACGCCAACGCCGGAAGAAGACGAATTGAACGCGCTGCTGGGCACGCTGCTGACGCGGGCACGAGCCAGCGGGGCGCTGCATCCCGCGCTGAACGCGACGGCGATTGTGCTGCACGCGCTGGGGCTGTGCGTCAACTACCTGGCGACCCTGCCACGCAGTCAGCGGCTTAATCCGCAGGAGCCGTTGGATACGCCGGAAAAGCTGGCTGATGCGCGCCAGCAGATTATTACGCTGTTACTTGATGGCGCTCTGGTGAAGTAAAAGGCAAAACCATATGATGACGAAGACAAGCACAACCCTGTATGTAGAAGAAAGCGGCGCGGCCAACGCGACAACACTGGTGTTTTTGCACGGCGGCGGTGGGGCTGGGTGGATGTGGAAACCGCAGGTGGAGGCATTGTCGCAGGATTACCACTGCCTCGTGCCGGATTTACCGGGACATGGTCGCAGCATGGACACGACTTTCACGATGGTCGATGCGGCGCAGCGGGTGGCAACCCTGATTACCGAGCGCGCGCATGGTGGCAAGGCCGTTGTCATTGGCTTATCGCTGGGGGCGCAGGTGCTGGTGCAGCTTTTAGCGACAGCACCGCAGACTGCTGCACGCGCGGTTATCAGCAGCGCCTTAGTGCGTCCGATGGGACCGGGGTGGTTGTATGCGCCGTCTGTGCTGCGCTGGTCGTATCATCTTGGCGTGACGCCGTTCAAGAGCAGTCAATGGTATACGCGGCTTAACATGCGCAGCGCGGCAGGTGTGCCCGATGCTTACTTCACGCAGTTCAACGAAGACTATCAGCGCATGACGGCTGATTCCTTCGCGCAGGTCATTCACGAGAATTCGTGTTTCCGTCTGCCGACGGGGCTAGACAAAGTAACGGTTCCGGCGCTGGTAGTGGTGGGCAAACGCGAATATGGGGTGATGAAACAGTCGGCACGCGACCTGCTCAACGTGCTGCCCAACGCGCGCGGCGTCGTGGTGGATGTGGGACGCAGCACCGCCGAAAACCACAACTGGAACCTGAACGCGCCGGAGTTGTTTACACGACTTTTGCGCGCATGGATAGCCGATCAGCCGCTTCCGGCAGAACTCGCGCCGCTAACGGCTTAAGCTGTGTCAGGGGGCAGGGGCGTAATGCTGCGCGACAACCGCCTGCCCCTCAGGACTCTGCATCCAGGCGATGAAGGCGCGGTAATCGGTGACGGGTTCTTCCACGCCCACAACGTAGATAATTGACCGCAGCGGATAGGTATTGTTGGCGACGTTGGCTTGCGTGGCTTCGACATCATCGAGGCGCAGCGCACGCACGCGATCATCAAGGTAGCTGATGGAGACGTAGCCGATGCCGCCGCGCAGTGCGGCCACACTTGTAACCATCGCCGCGCTGGTGGGGGCAAGGCGCGCCAACAGCGTTGTCTGTCGTTCGCCCATCACCTGACTCTCAAATTCCCTGCGCGTGCCGCTGCCATCCTCACGGCTGACCACTTCAATCGGCAAATCGCTGCCGCCGACTTCGCGCCAGTTGACAATCTCACCTTCATAAATACGTCGCACCTGCTCGGTGGTGAGTGCAGTGACGGGATTGTCGGGGTGAACAATCACGGCGATGCCATCCTGGCCTATGGGATAGCCCAGCAGCGGGCTGTCGATGGGCAGATAGGTGGAGACGAAGTAGGGGATTTCCAGCCGCATGACCCGCTCGACTAAGGACTCATAGCTGGCAACCTGTGTCTCGAAGATGAGATTGGGATGCGTCAAACTATAGGCGCTGGTCAAATCCTGAATCAAAGGCAGCGTCGCGGTGGTTCCGTACAGGAGCAGCGTCGTGGGTGGCGTGGCCGGGGTACTCGCCGGGATCACCTGACTGCTGCAACTGACGAGCGTGAACGTGATAATCGCAAGGGCGCGTTTAGCCCGCCGCATCTCAGGCTCGCAGACAACAACAGTGCATAGCGGCAGGTGAAGCGGCGATCATCGGTGGTCGAGGTTTCAAAACGGCACTATTCCCTTTTTGTGCAACAGGCTTAAGCGATTTGTAGATAACGCTGTAAAAAGGCGTCGGCGTACTCTGGTAAACGATCTTCTAAAATAGCGGTACGCATCGCCCGCATATGCTCAATCAGGAAATGGAGGTTGTGGACGCTGAGGAGATAATATCCCAGAATTTCGTCCGCTTTCAACAAGTGGCGAATGTAGGCACGGGTGAAGTGCTGGCAGCAGTAACAACTACAGCCGGGGTCCACCGCCTGCTCATCGCGGATATGGGTTGCGTTGCGCATGTTCACGCGCCCGTCTTTGGTCATGGCAGCACCGTGACGTGCCAAGCGCGTCGGCATCACACAGTCGAAGATGTCGATACCACGCAGCACGCCCTGTACCAGGTCATCGGGTTCACCGACGCCCATGAGGTAGCGCGGCTTGTTGTCCGGCAGCATGGGTACGGTAAAGTCCAGCGCAGCATACATCTGCTGTTTGCTTTCACCTACTGCCAGACCGCCTACCGCATAGCCGGGAAAATTCAGTTTGAGTAAGGAGTCGGCTGAACGCTGGCGCAGGTCTTCAAATACCCCGCCCTGCACGATGCCGAATAACGCCTGCGTGTTGTCGTCGGGGTGGGCCTCACGGCAGCGCTGTGCCCAGAGGGTCGTGCGTTCCACTGCTGCTTCGACGATCTTTCTGTCGGTGGGTATCGGGCATTCATCAAAACACATGATGATGTCTGCGCCGAGATTTTGCTGAATATGCATGGAGATTTCCGGCGTGAGGCGGCGCTTGCTGCCATCCAGATGGCTGCGGAAGGTCACACCGTCGTTGTCAATCTTGTTGATTTCCGCCAGGCTGAACACCTGAAATCCGCCGGAGTCGGTCAGGATAGGGCCATCCCACACCATGAAACGGTGCAAGCCGCCCAGGTCGCGCACGAGTTCATCGCCGGGGCGCAGATGCAGGTGATAGGTGTTGGCCAGCACCAGCGATGCGCCCATTTCTATCAGGTCACGCGGGGGAACCGCCTTGACGGTGGCTTGCGTTCCCACCGGCGCGAAAACCGGTGTGGGAATCGAACCGTGCGGGGTATGAAAGATTCCCGCGCGTGCTCGTCCGCAAGTTTTGATGACCTCAAATTCAAATGGCATAATCTAATCCCAGACAATAAACACATAATAATAACAAAAGTTCTGATTTCTGTCGCACGAACCTTGTAAATTTGCTATAGTTGATGGCTATGATAAGCCTATACGATATTCTCGAAGCTTCAAACGGGCAGCTCTTTGGCGAACCCGCCGCACAGATTTTTACCGGCTTTTGTTTAGATTCGCGGCAAGCCAAAAACGCCCAACTCTATGTTGCGCTCAAAACGGATCGCGGCGATACGCATCAGTATATGCAGGAAGCCGTCGAAAACGGCGTGCTGGGACTGTTGTGTACCAACCCGCCGGAGTTCCCCACAGAGGGAATCTCGGTGATTCTGGTGAAGGACACCGAAGCGGCGATGATGGCCTGGGCCAACTTTGTGCTGCGCAAGTTCGGGACACAGGTGGTCGGCGTTGCCGGGACTTCTGGTAAGACCGTGACGGTAGACCTGGTTCACCGAGTCCTGTCGGTACGCTACAACGTCCACAAGGCTGAAGGCAGCGGTGTCGATGGGCGGCTGGCACTGCCGATGACGCTGGCACGCCTGCACCCTGAACATCGTATTGTGGTCATCGAACTTTCGGCAACGCAGCCGGGCGAAATGGCGCAGATGGTCGATACGGTGCATCCTGATGTTGGCGTGCTGACGCATACCGGATATGCGCACACGGATTACTTCGGTTCGCCGGAGAAAATCACGGAAGAAATGGGCGTACTGCTGGAACATCTCCAGCCGAACAGCCTCGCCGTGCTGAACTTTGATGAAGAAGGCGTCGCTGATCTGGCAACGCGCACGAAAGCGCGTGTCATGACAGTGGGGATGGAGCAGTTTGGGGCTGACGTGATGGCTTACAACGTCGTCGTCGGGCCAAATGGCACAGGCTTTGATCTGCGGCACAAGAGCGAACGTTTTGTCGGGCGGTTTTCACCACTGCTGGGCAAACAACAGCTTTATCATATGCTTTCGGCGCTGGCGGTGGGCATGTATTACAACGTGCCGCTGGAAGATGGTCTGAAGGCGCTGAACAATGTGAAACCACTACAGGGCCGTATGAATCCGCTGGTGGGCGTCAACGACTGTGTGTTGATTGACGACAGCTACAGCGCTAATCCTCAGTCCACGCTGGCGGCGCTGGACTGGCTGCGCGAAGCCACGCGCGATACGAAACAACGCACGATTTTCGTGATGAGCGATATGGATCATCTCGGCGAGATGAGCAAACGCAGCCATCGTATGGTGGGGCTGAAAGCGGCGGAATTCGTTGACCTTATTATAACGGAAGGAACTGACGCGGCTGTTGTAGGTCGTTCGGCGCTGGATCAAGGGATTGATCCGAAACGTGTCACGGTTACCTACAGCGTGGAAGATACCATTGCTGCGGTGAAACGCTTGAACCTGACCAACAATGATGTGGTGCTGGTGAAAGGCGGGCCTTCGGCGCGTATGGAATTGGTGGTGAAGGCGCTGCTGAAAAACCCACAGGACAGCGCGCAGCTTGTACGGCAGGACTTTAAATGGGAAGAGGCGGTGTTCCAGCCTGCACGACCAAGCTGGCTGGAACTGGATATGGATGCGATGGCAGGCAATGTGCAGGCCGTCAAAGAGATGATCGGCCCGGATGTAGCATTGATGGCAGTGGTCAAGGCGGATGCCTATGGACACGGCGCTGTGCAAGCCAGCAGCACCGCACTGCTTAACGGCGCGGATTATCTGGCCGTTGCTTCCATGGCCGAAGCGCTGGAACTGCGCGATGGCGGCATTACGGCGCCGATACTGGTGCTGAGTTATACGCCTGTGTATGCTGTGCGGCAGGCGATTCGTCATAACATTGCGATTGCCCTGTATGACCTCGATATGTCGCGGGCGTATGACCGTGCGGCGCGTGAACTGGGCGGCAAGCTGCGCGTACATGTGAAGATCGATACGGGCATGGGGCGTTTAGGTGTGTCGTCAGAAGACAGCATGGTGTTCTTCCGCCATGTAACGACGCTGCGTTATCTTGAAATCGAAGGCATTTATACGCACTTCGCTGCCGCTGACAGTGACCCGGATTTTACTGCGACTCAGGTGCGCGAATTTCGTGGTGTGCTCAAGCCGCTGCGCGCGTCGGGCTTTGACTTCAAGTATCGCCATGCAGCGAACTCAGCCGGAACGCTGGCCTCGAAGGAAAATCACTTTAACATGGTGCGTGTCGGCATCGCGCTGTACGGTATTTCGCCATTCGAGGATAAACCGCTGCCTCCCAAATTCCGCCCGGTGATGAGCTGGAAGACGGTGGTCGCACAGGTACGCACACTGCCGCCCGGCGCGACTGTCGGATATGGACGCACGTATCACACTTCGCGGGAGGAGCGCATCGCGATTTTGCCAGTCGGCTATGCCGATGGTGTGCGCCGCGCGCCGAATCCCTGGGGCGAAGTGCTGATTCACGGCAAGCGCGCTCCGGTGGTCGGGCGGGTGAGTATGGAAAAGATCGCTGTGAACGTGACTGACATTGAGGGCGTGAGCATCGGCGATGAAGTTGTGATGCTGGGCAAGCAGGGCGACGAAACGATTACGGCGGAGCAGATTGCCAAGTATTGGGGCACGATTCCCTACGAAGTTGTGACCAGTATTCTGGCGCGCGTGCCTCGTAAGTAGCCGCGAACGAAGACAGTTGTCTGTCAGAGTCAGTGTTCAGCCATTGGGTGACGACACTGACTCTGATGTTTTATAATGCGGGAACTATTGGGCCAGCACGGCGCGCAACTGCTCGGCGACGACATCCGGTGCGGTGGCGTAGGAGATGCGCCGCACCCAACGCCCCTCACGATCAAGAATGAACATCGCGACGGTATGTGTGACGGAGTAGCCCAACGATGACTGCACCGGAACACGTTCCACGGTTATGCCAAAGGGTTGGCCAATTTGCAGCACTTCTTCCGGGGTGCCTGTTAAGCCGATGAAACTGCTGTCAAACAGGTTGATAAAGTTGGCGACGACTTCCGGTGTGTCGCGCTCACCGTCCACACTAATGAAGACAAAGGCCACATCGTTGGCGGCGTCCCCCAGCAGTTCCTTTACCCGCGTAAAGTCATGGAGGGTGGTGGGGCAGTAATCGGGGCAGTGGGTGTAGCCAAAGAACATCAGCACCGCGCGCCCGCGTAAGCTGCTCAGTTGGAAGGGACTGCCGTTCTGGTCGGTGAGCGTAAAATCCGCGAGGGTGACGGGCGGGTCGATGACCAGTCCGGTGTAGCTGTCTTCCGCTGCCTTCTTCGACAATTGCTGCGGATGAGGGTTGTGTATTGGCGCGCACTGCGTCAAGGATGAAGAACAGCACGACAGAAAAGGCCCCGGTTATCAGTATCCCCAGCAGCACCCAGGTTGCGATGGAAGTGCCGCGAGTTTTTTGCTCAGACACGTGGAATTCTCCTCAGACGAACGGCTATACAACGAGCAGGTGGTTAGTATAGGGGTAAACCATGACACACGCTATGGTTTTTCCGTGAAAAATATCGCAAATACATTGAACTGTTATTCTGAAGATGTTATAGTTGCTACGGTTATTATTTAGGGAGCGGGATTTATGCGTACTTTTCAAACGTTGAATAAAGCTGCCCTCGACAATATCGCCGGGATTTTTTACGTGTCGGTAGAGCCGGAGACAGAAAACAGCTCAATGGTTGCGCTGAAGCAAGAGGGCGGATACATCGTGATTTCGGTCAGTCATGGACCGATTGAAATTGCACTGCGCCCGCGCTTGCAGGAACTGACGCGTGTGCTGGCACGTCTAAGACCTGTAGAAGGCTTGCAAACTACGCGCCAGGTGGGCACCGGACAAGCTTACCTATCGCTAGGACTCAGTGTTGATGGTACACTACTGTTGCGTCCAACGATTGTGGCGGATGCCACCGGACATCTAACGTTTAATCTGGCAATGACAGATGAAGTGCGTGCGAAGTTATATGAGTGGCTGGACGTTACGGCTGAGTCTTAAGTTTTGCTACGAAAACGCAAGATTGGTTAAGATTTAGCCATGTTCTCGTTTGCGCGAAGTTTGACTTCGATGGTAAACTTGGAATTAGTGTGGAAAAAGCTTTATTGTTCCACATCGTTTCCAATTGTAAGCTAGAATTATCTTTGAATTGATCCCGCGAGAGCCGTTTAGCGGAGGCTGACTGAAGCATGAAGAAACATATTCTGGTGGTGGACGATGAAATCGGTGCATTGACGCTGATCGGCATCATGTTAGAGCGCGGGGGATTCGGCGTGCTCAAAGCAAAAGATGCTATGGCAGCGCTGTCCGTCCTGGAGCAAAACACGCCAGATTTGATTATCCTGGACGTGATGATGCCCGGCATGGATGGTATTGAGTTGTGTAACCAGATTCGCAAGCGTCCTGATACCAATCATACCCCTGTGCTGATTTTATCGGCACGCGGCGATGCAGAGAGTGTGATGCGTGGTATGGAAGCGGGGGCGAATGATTATCTGCCCAAACCGATTCTGCACCACGACCTGGTCGCGAAGGTTCGGCTGATGCTGTCGCAGGCTGGTGACAGCGGCTAAGATTTAGCAGCTTCCGACAGAGTTCCCGCATTCGATGAATCCACCCCAAGAGAGGCATAAACGGTGTGCCTCTCTTTTTGTTGCCTGTTCATAGGGTTACAATGGGGGAATGCTATCGGTTGCAAAGGATGATGCTGTATGAGCAGTAAAACCCATCGTTACGAGTCGCCGTCCATCAGCGTTGATTATGAGTTGAAACGCTGCATTCATGCTGAGGAGTGTATCCAGCGCCTGAGCGCAGTGTTTGACCGCAGCAGCCGCCGCTGGATACAGCCGGAGAATGCCAGCGCGGATGCTATTGCGGAGACCATTGAACACTGCCCAACAGGAGCGCTGCGTTATACGCGCAAGGATGACGGCGCAGCGGAGGCCAAGCCTGCGAAAAATACAATACGGTTGGGTGTCGATGGGGCGTTATATATCCGCGCCGATCTTCAGATGCGCGATGAGCAGTACTACCGCGTGGCATTATGCCGCTGCGGCGCGTCCAAGAATAAACCCTTTTGCGATAACAGCCACAAGGATATTCACTTTACCACCAATGGACTGGTGGACGAGGCACAGCGCGAACTACACCTGATTGAAGATGGCGGCACGCTCACGATCACGCCTGAAGCCAACGGCCCGTACTGGGTGCAGGGTAACTTTGAGATTATCGACGCCAATGGGGAAGTGGTTTACACCAGCAGCGAACAATGGTTGTGCCGCTGCGGGGGTTCGGCCAATAAACCGTTCTGTGACAGCACGCACAAGAAAATCGGTTTTCAGGCGGAGTAAGAAGCTCCGCCCGTTGTCTGAAAACGTAGTGCTTTAGCCTGCTCCATACAGCACACGGTAAATGCTGTAGTGACTGTAAATGCGCTGCACATAAAGCTGCGTGCTGGAAATGGTGATGGTGTTCATGAACAGGTCAGGGTCACCGCCGGACAGTTCCAGCCAATCGGCGGCGCGTCCGGGGCCAGCGTTATAACCCGACAGCGCGACAGGCACATTGTTGTCGAAACGCTGAAGCTGTTCGCTGAGGTAGAACGCGCCGAACTCAATCCCGGCATAGGGGCGGAACAGATCGCTGTGCTGGTAATCGGGAAAGTTCATTTCGGAGGCGATATATTCACCCGTGCTGGGAATGACCTGTGTGAGTCCTTTTTCGCCCGCGCCGCCTGTCGCGTAGGTATCAAACAAGCTTTCGTGACGGATGAGCGAGAAAATCAGCAGCGGATCAACGTTGCGGCGCTGGCCGACATCCAGCACCACATCGCGATAGTAGGTGGGATAACGCATACGTGCGATGTAGGCCGGGGCTGCCAGCGTGCTGACGTTGGCGGCATTGATCACATTCGCCGCGCCCGTGATGGAGGGGGCATAGGCACCCAGCGAACGCAGGGTAATGGCTAACTGATACGATGCCAGTCCATCCAGTTCATAAGCGTCCAGCAGATCGTAGAATTCGACCTCTGCTTCTTCGTAGTGTCCCATTGTCCATAGTTCGCGTCCACGCACTAAGCGCGCATCGTTTTCCAGCACGGGCGACAGCGCCCACAATGCGCCTTCCTGGGTGATGCCAAAGGTTGTGCGCAGCCAGTTTTCCGCTTCGGTGAGGTCGGCCATGTCGTCGAACTCGAAACGATAGTTGGCAGGACGCTGGAAGGGCTGCACGCCGTTGGTGATGTCGCGCGCGCGCGCCGCAAAGTAGCTGTCCGGCGCGGCCTGGCCCGCGAGGTCGAAGGCACGCTGGGCGGTGGATTCGTCGCCACGCAGACGCGCTAACCTGCCGACCCAGAAGTAAGCGTTTGCCTGATCGTCGCCCTCGGTGGTAGTTGCCAGGCGGGCGAACAGGGTTTCAGCGGCGGTGTTGTCACCGGCGTTCACGGCAGATGACGCGGCAATAAACAAGCCGCTGCGCGCCTGTTCCGAATTGGGGTAGGCGTCGGCAAGGCGTTCAAAGGTGCGGCGTGAAGATGTGGGGTCGCCGTTCGTGCCATACAGATAACCCACGCGCCATAAAGCTTCGGCGGCGGTAGTAGCCAGATAGCCGTAGTTATCGGCAATATACATATACTGCTGAATCGCGCCGGGGATGTCGTTGCTCAAAAAGCGCGTGCGTCCCTGCTCCAGCAGCGCGTCGCCAAACAGTGGGTCGTTAGGATACTGGCCGACGATGGTCTGGAACGCGGTGAAGGCTGCCGATGGATTGCCGATTTCACGGTAGGCACGCCCTAACAGCATGTACAACTGCGCCGGAATGGCGGCAAGCTGCATTTGCGTGCCGTAGGTGCTTAGGAGGTCAATCGCGCCCTGATAATCGCCGTAGTTGTAGGCAACAGTGCCTTGCGCATAGCCATCAAGCTCAATGTTGTAAGTGCCCGTCAGCGCCTGCATAGCTAGGTAGGCTTCGGGGCGTTCAGGGTAGGCTGTAAAGATGTTCTGCAAACGGGTGATTCCTGCCTGTGTGCTGCCGCTGTTCAATTCGGCTTGTGCGGCGGCATATTCGATACTGGCGCGATAGGGCGCATTACGCGCGATCTCCAGAATCGCATCATACTGGGCGATGGCCTGCGCCGCCTGCCCGTTGTTCAGATAAACCTGTGCAACCTTCTCACGGAGTTGAAGCTGCGGCACAAGGCTGCGCTCGGCGTTAGACGCTTGTTCGTAGCTGGCAAGCGCCGCCGGAACCTGTCCCAGCGCCAACTGTGCGTCGCCAATGCCTTCATAGGCATAGCTGTCCACGAGGCCGGGGCGCAGCGAGATGTACATCTGGAAGTCGGCAATCGCTTCGTTCCACATGGACAGGCCGAGATAGGCATCCGCGCGCATGTAGTAAGCTTGTCCAGCACGGGTATCCTGTGGGAACTGCGAAATCAGCAGCGACAGCGCGTTGACCGCATCAGCGAACAGCCCTTCACGCAGCGCCGCCTGTGCTAAACCAAACGCCGCCGCCGCGCGCGTGTCAGCGGGCACGCTTTCACCCTGCGCGATGACAATCTGATAGGTGTTGACAGCGCGCTCGAAATAGCCATCCAGCAGCGCACGGTTGGCAAGCTGTAAGGCGATGTCCGGCGGGGTGGTGGGCGTAGGAACGGGCGTGTCGGTGGGTATCGGCGTGCTGGTGGCAGGCGTCACGATGGCGACGGTGTTGCCGCCACCAACGGGCTGCGTTCCTCCGTCGGTGCTGCCATCCGAGGTGACGACGACATAGACGACTTCAGGCGGTTCAGAGGAGCAGGCAGCCGTCAGCGCCAGCAGAATAAGCAGGAAAGCGAGTGTTTTCATCAGGGTTTTTAGGGATAGGGTAATGGGATTAATGGGATTCAGCCCAATGTTCATGGTGCAGACGGACTCTCTCATTTGCGGTAAGTTTCCAGCGCTCCGTTACATTCAGTACAGGTAATGACCGCAGGGGAATAGGTGAGGCCACAGGTTTTGCAGCCGTTACGCTCCAGACCGATAGCATTGTCGATCGCTTTGCGAGCCATGTCGAGGTCAAGTCCGGCGGATGTCAGGTCGCGCACCGCGTATTCCACTGGTACGCCGTGTTCGAGACGCGGTTTCAGCGTGTTCAGCATTCCGGCGAGGTCGAGCGGCTTCTGGGCGGGCTTGGCTTTGAGCGCGTCCAACTGGAACATGCTGTGGCAGACATCGCACTCGATGAACTCGCCAACGTCACCCATCGGAATGATCGGGATGAAGTACACTGTGAAGTAGCGTGTGCCCTGCTGATGGGTGTAGGGGCGCATGGCTTTGCAGCGCGGACAATAGAATTGGCCACTGCCGAGTTTCTTCTTCCTGACCTTCGAGCCAAAAAAGATGATCATCCCGAACCTCACTTGATTATGCCTAGCATTATGAACGCTGCGCGGGGTTGAGTCAACCGCGTTATCCGACGATTGCCTGACGCTTGTGCCTGAATGAATGACGAATGTCGCCAGAGTGGGTGACCTTTTGAGCGTGCGGCTGTGCTAAATTGGGAACATAACCAACGACAACAACAGTCAGGGAATATGTTATGGTACATCCACTGGTACAACAGCTACGATTTGCGCGCAGCGAGTTCCGCCGCGCGATGGAAGGCGTAAGTGATGAGGACGCGCGCCATCGTTTCATGCCGATGAACAGCCTGAGCTGGATGATTATGCATCTTGCCGCACAGGAGCAGTTTTTCTGGCTGATTCAGGCGCAGGGGAGAACGCTCAATCCGCGTGTCTATGAACTGGCAGGATATGGCCAGCCCGCCAGCACGCCGCCGCTTGACGAGGCATGGGCCGCGTGGGAGGCCATTACTGAAGCGGCTGATCCCTGCCTGGATACCTTTACTTCAGCGATGCTGACCAGCAACATGTGTACCGACTGTGAGGGAGAAGGGGAAAGCATTGGCACCATGCTGCTGCGCCTGACCTATCACTACTGGTATCACATTGGCGAGACGCAGGCGATACGGCAAATGCTAGGGCACCAACGTCTGCCAGAATTTGTAGGCGCGATTCACAGCGAAGCGCCCTACACACCAGAGGCGTAATCAGGGTTTACGGACGCGCATTCCCAAAAGAATGGGTTCGTGCGACCACTGCGCATAGTCTTCCGGGGCAACCTGTTCGTATTCGGGCACGGGCTTCGGCTCGGCAATAGTGTCGATGCTGAAGCCTGTTTCCACGATGGGATTAATCATTTCGCTGAGCGAGCGCCGGAAGATATTGATGCGGGGATAGGGTTCACCGAAGTTTGTCCACAGCATCTCGTACAATTCCGTATTGAAGTAGCTGCGCTCGGTAGCCAGTGTACTGAGCGGGTGCGTGATGGTAAACACGACAACGCCGCCCGGACGCAGCACGCGGTGAAGCTCGTGGAACAACGCGCGCCAATCCTCAATATAATGAAACGTCAATGTCGAAAGCACGATGTCGAACGTACTGTCAGCGGCGAACGTCAGCGGCTGGCTGAGGTCGGCACGCAGCACCTTGGCCGCGCCCTTGACGCGCTGGCGCGTGATTTCGACGAAGGACTCGGCATAATCAACGGCAACGACGCGCGCGCCGTGCTGCAACAGCCATTCGCTGTAGATGCCCGGCCCACAGCCAGCGTCTAAGACATCCTTGCCGCGCACATCGGGCAGCAGCGCCAGAGTCGCGGGCTTTTCGTAATAGATGCGAAACGGATGGGACTCAATAGTCGCGCTGTAACGTTCAGCGAACGGTTCATACTGCTGGGCAAGGGGTAACATACAGCAAATCTCAATACCAACGCATATAGATTAATGATAACGAGTTTCGCCTGAAAAACAGGTAAAAACCCGTAAAGTTTGTAAACTCTTACGAAGATTGCGGTGGCAGCAGTTCACCAGCCAGCCAGGGGATGCCGTAGCCGACGATCAGATGCCCGGCTTCCGCCAGCGCACGCCCTAGCGATTCGGTGTCTTTGAACGTCCACCAGTGGTCGGCGGAAGGCAGGATGGTAACGCCGAAATCCTCCACGACTAAGGCGCTGAGAGTACGGCGCGCGGCGGCAGGGGCTTTGCCCGGTGCGGCGGCGGGGGAGTCGCTGCGAATCAGCGTAATGCGAAAACGTGAGGGCTGCCCCGATGACCATTCGCTGTCCACATAAGTCAGCGCCTGAAATTCAATGAAGGCATAAACCTCTGCTTGCAGCGTTTTGACGAAGCGGAACATGCCGCCTGCCCACTGCATCGGGCGCTCCTCCAGTGTGTAGCCTGCCGCTGCAAATGCCTGCCCGACGACAGTGACAAGGATCATACGAAAATAGTCGTTAGCGGTTTGATTTTGCATGAAATCAGCTTGCTCCAAAGTAAGGTCATCGGGATACGGCTATGTCTCGAGCACACTTTCTACCCCGTACCGCTGCCCTAGCCATGCCGCTAGGCGTGCGATGTTGTAGGCGTCGTCGTCGCCGCGATGGTGCGTGCCTTCCAACTCAAGTTTGGCCTTGGCAAGCGCCGCCGCCATGCCAAGCTGTTTGGGGGTCTTTACCAGTTCGGCGAAGCGTTTCTTCAGGTTGATGTGTTGTTCGCCAAAAGGGTAGGGGACGACAAAGCTCTCACACTGCCATGTAAACATGCGCCTGTCGTATTCGCCCCAGCTTGCCCACACCTGGGCTTTTGACTGATAGACGCTTTCAAGGATGCCGCAGGCTTTGGCGAAGGTCATGCCGCCGTCAACCTGCTTCTGTGTCAGCGTCGTCAGCTTTGTGCAGAACGCGCTGACCTTGGAGCGCGCGGGTTTGATGAGCAGCCCGCGTTTGTCGGCAATTTCCAGCGTTTCCAGATTAAGTTTACACACGCCGATTTCGATGATTTCACTTTGTTCACCGGGCGGCGGTTCGTGTTTCCAGCAGGTCGCTTCGACATCAACAATGATAAGTTGAGACATAGTCATGACCTAGGCGAAGGGGATCAGCCACGAGAGCTGCTTCGGGAACAAAATCGACAGCAGCACGGCGGCTTTGGGGTTGGGCAGCACTTCCGGGTGAGCAAAACGCAGCTCATCCAGCGTGCGGTAGCCGAAAATCAAATCCCACAAGGTGTAACCAGGCAGCGAGACATCGGCGTCGTGCTCGTCCAGCGCACCGGAGATCACTTGGACAAGATGCCCTTTGTCAAAATGAAGCGTGATGCCTGTGTAATTGTAAAAGCCAATTGCGAGCGTGCCCGTGTAACGATTCGCGCCGGAACCGTGCAGCCGTCGTTCCAGCACAGGCGTAATCTCGCGTAGGAAGCGCGTTAGATCGACAACGCGCAGGTACCATACTTCTTCGTTGTGATAAACGGCTCCGCTGCGGTGGCGTTCAATCAGGTCGCTGATGGTGTCGTCCAACCCGGTGTAGAAGGTCAGACGCGGCGGACAGGAACCGAAGCGCTCCGTCGCCCACTGTTTGATGCCATACAGCACATCGTTGAAGGTTTCGAGATAGGAGGACTGCTCACCAACGACATACATCATACAGCTTATGCGCTCATGCCAGTCATTGTCGCGCAGCACAACGTAGCCCACGCCTGCGCCTGTTTCGTCCACGATGATGAACGGCGGCATGTACCAGGGATGCAGTCTGAGTTTGCCGCTGATTTCGTAGCGCCACAACGATTCGTCATAGACCACGCTCAGCAGGCGTTGGCGCGCAAAATAGGCTGTCCATGCGGCAAGGTCGGCGGCGTCGGCTTCCGCTGCCATGCGCAAGGTGAAGCGCAGGTTGTCGGGCTTTTTAATGAGGCTTGTGTTGATCGCCGCGTGGTCTTCCAGTTCAACGGCCATCGTGTAACCGAACTGGCGGTAGAAATGGGAATTGCCTGTGATTCCCAGCACATTGATGCCCAGCGCGGCACAGCGCTCGTGCATCGCTTCAAACTGCGCGCGTATCAGGCCGCGCCGCCGATATTCGCGCGTTGTCGCCACTAGTTCAGGGCGTCCTACCCACATCTCAACCTCTTCGTAGTGCCAGCGCTGGGGAATCAGCACCGTCGCCGAGACGATTTTGTCGTCATGAGCCGGATCAACTACGACGAACAGGTCATCGTGGGTCACCGTCGGGTGACCGTCGAGCAGGTCGCGCGTCCAGTACGAGACGATTTTTTCTTCCTGCGAGTCGCTGCCTGCGTCGGTAAAGACATCGACGTAAAACTGTGCCAGGCGCTCATAGTCCCGTGCATAGCCCTCACTTATGGAGCGCAGAATCAAGCCGTTGGCGAGCTGTCTTTGCATGGAGACACATCCTAATGCATTTTCAAGCGAGTCTGCGGGGCAACGGCAACCGATTTAGCCGTGCATTTTACTGAAAACTGACGACTGTGAACTTGCTCCGGTTAGCAGATAGGCTGCAACCATGAACGTTTCTTCGGGAACAGAATCGGCAGCAGCACCGCCGCTTTCGTGTTGGCCCACACGTCCGGCAGGATCGTACGAATTTCGTCGGCTGTGTGATAACCGAAAATCACGTTCAGGAACATGTGATAGGGGAAGGCAATGTCGCTGTTGTCCAATGCGCCACCGGTTATGTCCTTGATGCAGCCATTCTCAAACTGAAAGGTGACGCCAGTCTTGTCGTAAAAGCCGACGGCAAGCGTGCCTGTATAGCGATGCGCGCCAGAGCCTTCCAACCGGCGTTCGAGCACAGGCTTGATGTCGTTGAGGAAACGCACAATATCAACGATGCGCATGTAGTAAGCATACTCGCGGCGACGCACCAGTCCTGCAAGCGTGCGATCAATCAATACGCTCACTGTCTCATGGACGCCTGTCGCGAAGTCCAGTACCGCCGGACAGGTGCCAAAACGTTCCGTCGCCCACTGCTTAATGCCAGCGATGACATCGCCGAAGGTCTCAAAATAGGATGACTTATCACCGACGATATAGGTTATGCAGTTAATCATGTTGTGGAAAGTTATCCCGCGCAGGGCGACATAACCGACGCTTTCCCCAGCGGTGTTGACGATCACCAGGTACAGCAGCGTCCAGGGTGCGCCCTCGCGCCGCCCATTGAGTTCATAATGCCACTGCTGCTCGTTGTACACGGCGCTCAACAGTTTCTGCCGCGCAAAGTCCTCTGACCAGCGTTTCATATCGGGGATGTCGGCATCCGTCGCCGGGCGCAGCGTGAATTGTGGGGTCTCGCGCGGCTTGATAAGTACGGTGTTGAGCATGGCGTGTCCGCCAAGGTCCACGGCCATCGTATAACCGAACTGGCGGTAGAAGTTGGGGATGCCCGTGATAAACAGGACATTGTGGCCCAGTGCAGCGCTGCGTTCATGTACCGCGTCGAACAGCGCGCGCACCAGCCCGCGCCGCCGATACTCAGGATGGGTGGCGACGATTTCAGGACGCCCAACAGAGAGTTCTACATCCTCATAACGCCATACCTGCGGAATCATCAGCGTTGCCGAGACAATCATATCATCTTTCGCGGGATCAACCACGACAAAGATGTCGTCCTTGGTGACCGTTGGATGCCCGTCCATCAAGTCCAGAGTCCAGGGGATGACCGTTCGCTCTTCTTCAGGGTCGTTGTCGAGGCTGAAGACACTAAAATAAAACTGTGGCAGACGAGCGCTGTCGCTTTCGTAACCTTCACTGAGCGAGCGCAGGATCAGCCCACCAGGGAGTTGTCTTTGCATGTTAAAATCCTTCATGAACCACAATGAGCCTTATTGTAGCGTCTCCCCGCGATTCTGAGAAGGTGCTTTATAGAGCTTCGCTGCCGCCGTGTGCGCGCAGCACATCGGCGATTTCGCTGTGGCCGCGATGGAGTGCGACTTGCAGCGGCGTTTTCTTCTCGAAGTTGGGCGAGTTCACATCGGTCACGCCATGCGCCAGCAGCCAGTTGACCATCGCCAGATGTCCGGCGTTTACCGCCGCGTGCAGGGCGTGGTTGAGGCTGGCTCTGCTGTCTGCGCCGCCATGGGCTGCCAGCAGGTCTGCCAGTTCGGTGCTGCCGCTGAAGGCTGCATGGAACAGCGCGGAAATGTTGTGTACACCCGGTGTCGCCGCCAGCGTGGGCGTCTGGCTGAGGTACTCACGTACTTTGTCGGTCATCCCCAGCGTGCAGGCGGCGTAAAACGTCAGCGGCGCGCCCTGTGCCAGCAGGTATTCAGCGATGGCACGGTTGCCGACGTGCGCCGCACCATCCAGCGCAGTTTCGGGGTCGGTTTCGCTCCAGTAGAAGGGCACATTGAGCAGTTCTGGCTGTGCTGCCAGCATCGACTTCACTTTTTCGAGATTGCCATGTCCGGCGATGACAAACTCACGGATGGTTTCGGTAGCGATAGCCATTGGACATCCTCACTTGATGGTTTACGACAATTTCAGGATAGGCACAAAATAAAACCCCAGTTTGGTGTCTGAGGTTTTTCGGGAGCTTGTGCGGCTTATGCCGCTGAGGGCTGCGAACGCATGTAGCCGTAGCCGATAGCTACAACCAGCGTCAGCAGAATCACCCAGACGCCAAGGAAGAATCCGAGCACTGCGCCGCCCAGTAAAATCACCCCTAGGATTTTTGCGTCCTGCCCGACGATGGTACGGTTGCGGCTGATTTTGATTTCGCTGCGGGTGAGCGCCAGGATACCAAAAATAATAAACAGTATCTGCAACATTTTTGTCTTCCTATCCCTAAAAAACGATAGTACTGCCTGTAAAGAGGCAGTAGTTTAATTATAGGAGACTTTCCACTTCCTGCGCGCTGGTGACGGGCATCTTGCACATAAAATGCTGGCAGACGTAGACCGTTGGCACACCGCCGCGTTTCATACGGTAGTTCAGCAGGGGGATGGTGGTTTCGCCTGCTACATCCGTTTGCGAGAGGGCAGTGATGATGTTGGGGCGATAGGGCTTGCGCACGACATCCAACAACGTTCGAGTCTGTGGATCGCCGGGATCACCGACAACGGCGACCTCTGCGATGCCGCTGACCAGCATTTCGACGCTGCCCAGCGCTTCGCCGAACGCCTGTGGATACTGGCGCATGGCTTCGGTCAGCAGCCGCAGTGTGCCGCGCGCCGCGTCTTCGTAGCCCGCCTCGCCTGTATATGCCGCCAGCCGCAAAAGCTGTTTGGCGCTGAGTGTGTTGCCTGATGGCGTGGCGTTGTCCTGCATGTTGCGCGGGCGTACAATCAGGGCTTCGTGGTTATCTGCCGTGTCATAAAAACCACCGTCGGCTGCCGGGAACCGCGCTAATACAATGTCCGCCAGCCTGCGCGCAGCGACGAACCACTTCTCATCAAACGTGGTCTGATACAGTTCGAGATAACCATCTATCACGTTGGCATAGTCTTCGAGATAGCCGTTGAGTTTGCTGCCGCCGCTTTTGTACGTGCGGTAAAGGGTGCCGTCTTCGCGGGTCATGGATGTGAGCAGAAATTCGCCGCTGCGCACTGCCGCTTCGGTATAATCCTTACGTCCCAGCACGCGCGCGGCTTCCGCAAGGCTGGCCAGCATCATGCCGTTCCATGCTGCCAGCGATTTGTCGTCCAGCCCTGGCGCGACTCGCTGCGAACGCACCGCGTACAGCTTGTCCTTAATTGCGGTAAGCTCTTGCGTCAGTTGGCTTTCGCTGATGCCCAAGCGCTGCGCAATCACGGCGTCGTCATTGGGCACGTTGAGGATGTTGTGTCCCTCGAAGTTGCCGCGCGCTGAAACGCCCCAATATTCGATGGCGATGTTAGCGTTTTCGCCTAACAGTTCTTCAAGCTCGGCTGTGCTCCAGACGAAGAACTTGCCTTCCTCACCCTCGCTGTCAGCGTCCGTCGCGCTGTAAAAGCTGCCTTCCGGGGCGGTCATCTCGCGCAGCACATAGTCGTAGATTTCCTCGGCGATGCGTCTGTAGAACTCATCGCCCGTAATCTGGTAGGCGTGCAGATAGAGACGGCTGAGCTGGGCGTTGTCGTAGAGCATTTTCTCGAAATGCGGCACGAGCCAGATGGCATCTACGCTGTAGCGATGGAAGCCGCCGCCAAGCTGGTCATAGATGCCGCCGCGCGCCATCTTTTGCAGCGTGAACGTCACCATTTCCAGCGCTTTGGCATCTTTGGTGCGGGCGTAATAACGCAGCAGGAATTCCATATTCATGGGCTGTGGGAACTTGGGCGCGCCGCTGAAACCGCCGTGTGTCGCGTCAAAGCTGCGTGCGATCTGGTTGTACGCGCCATCCAGCAAATCAGCGTTGAGCGCGTCGGTGCTGCCGCCAATGTTAAGGAAGTCACGCTTGAGCGCGTCGGTTAGAGTTGCCGCTGCGTTTTCCACTTCCTGATAGCGGTTCTGAAAGCTTCATGCACGCTTCGATGAGGATTTCCGAAGCGAACGAGGGCATTCCGCAACGCGGCTCGCTTGATGTACGTTCCGCCGTAAAACGGCGGCTATCCGGCGTCAGGAACACGGTCATGGGCCAGCCGCCGTGATTGCTCATCGCCTGCACCGCCCGTACGCAGATGTCGTCCACGTCGGGGCGCTCTTCGCGGTCTACCTTGATGCTAACGTACATGCTGTTCATCATCTCGGCAGTGTCGGCGTCTTCAAACCTCATGCGCCATCACATGACACCAGTGGCACGCGCTGTAACCTACGCCTGTGCGGTGACGGGAAGCCAGCTTCGCCTTTGAAGCCTCCAGCGAAAGCTTCTTCGCCCCAAGGGTACCAGTCTACGGGTTATCGGCGTGCCGCCGATAAGGGCTGGTTTCGTGTTGCAGACGATTCATGCGAGTTTCCATTCCGGTGTGAAGCTGTATATGACCAACCTAATGGTGCCATAGGATAAGCCAATCTTCAACGTTACAATCGTAGGCTGATTTTCTGACCGGGGATTGAGGCATAACATGGCTGGGAAAACAGGTACGTATCAGCCGTCTCTTTGCGCATCCGTCAGGCAATCTGTGCTCGATTGCGATTGACCACTTCATGGTGTGGCCAACACGGGCTGCCGTCAGGCTGCGCCATATCAAGGACACATTGTCGGCGGTGATGGTGGCCCAACCAGACGCCGTGACCATGCACAAGGGCATCGCCAGTGCGCTGTGGCCCAAGTTCGCCGGGCAAGCGGCATTGATTTTGCAGAGCAGCGGCGTGCGCCCTGATGACTCGGCGATGGAGCAGTACGCAACAGTGGATGAAGCGGTGCGCTTCGGCGCGGATGCGCTGGCGGTGGTGGCGTTTGTGCGTGGGGCTACTGAAGCCCAGTATGTGCGTAAGGTCGCGGACTGTGTGCGTGATGGGTTGCAGTGGGAAATGCCGATCATCTGCCATGTTTACCCGCGTGACGCTGAGAACAATATCATTTATACACCGGAAGACATCGCCTGGGCGGTGCGCTGCATGGTGGAAGTCGGCGTAGACATTGTCAAAGTGCCGTACTGCGGCGATGCAATGGCCCACGCGCAGATTGTGGCGGATTGTCCGGTACCTGTCGTGGCGGCAGGCGGCCCCAAAGCGCCGACGCTGCGTGACGCCTTGCAGATGATGGCGGACGCGGTAAGCGTGGGCGTGCGCGGCGGCACGGTGGGGCGCAACATCTGGGGCAATAATGATGTGATTGGGGCGGTGCGCGCCTATAAAGCGATTATCCACGATCATAAGAGCGCTGAAGAAGCCCTTAAGGAAGTCACTGTGGTGAATTGATGCAGCAACAATGGGACATCCTCGGCATTGGCAGTGCGACGGTTGACGACCTGTTGTTTCTGCCGTCGTTTCCCACGCCGGATACCAAGAACCAGCTTGAGCGCGTTGAACGCTACGGCGGCGGGCTGGTGGCAACCGCATTGGTGGCAGCAGCACGTTTGGGAACATGCGCTGCGTTTGCGGGCGTATTGGGCGAGGATGATATTTCCCAGTGGGTTGCAGCAGATTTAGCGCGTGAAGGTGTGGATGTCGCGCAGGTTGTCCGGCGGGATGACGCACGGCCCATTCACGCCTTCATCGTCGTCGAAAGTACCAGTGGCACACGCACGATTATGTACACTGTCGATGGGCGCACGGGCGCAGACGATCATTTGCCAGATGAGGCTGCTATTCGTGCAGCGGGTGTGCTGCTGGTTGACGATGTGGGCACAGACGCTATCATTCGTCCCGTGCGCATCGCTCGTGCGTCAGGCATTCCGGTTGTCGCAGACTTCGAGTTCACGACGAATCCGACGCTGATTGCACTGCCCGATCACCTGATTGTTTCGGAGCGCTACGCCGCACGCGCGACAGGCGCGACGACGCCAGCAGACGCCGCCCGCAAGCTGTGGCACGACCAGCGCGAAGTGGTGGTCATTACCTGTGGAGCAGCGGGGTGCTGGTATTGTGCGGGTGGGGAAGTGATACATCAGCCTGCGTTTCCGGTTCAGGTGGTGGATACGACAGGCTGCGGCGACGTGTTTCATGGTGCGTATGCCGCCGCGCTGAGCTGGAGGCTCCCACTGGAAGAGCGCATTCGCTTTGCCACTGCCACCGCTGCCCTGAAAGCAACACAGGCTGGCGGGCGCAAAGGCATTCCGACACGGGAACAGGTCGAGACATTTTTAGCGAAACAGCCGTTGTAGGTGAGCGAAACTCACTCCGGGAACAGCGCCTTCACCTCGACCACCCCTAGCAGCGGCGACGTAAACGTTTCGTCGGTGCCGTATACATCCAGCAGCGCGAACTTGCCATCCTGCCACTGCCGTCGTTCGACGTATTGTCCTTTGCCTACCATGTGAGCATTTGCGGCGGGTCTTCCTCAGCAGGCTGCGCCTTCCAGAAGCCTTCAATCCAATCGACCAATTGCTTCATGGCGTTGGGCGTGAGACGTACCGCTGCCTCGAACTGATTTTTGGAGAACGCCAGCAGACTCACATAATGCTTGCGTGACACGCAAATCACATAGTCATTTTCCCAGCGTGACTGCCCCCACAGGAAGGTTAACCCCGACTGTTTGCGCCGCATCAAGTCCAGCCAGCGCGAACGGTCTAGTTCGCTCAGCGTGTCCAGTTTAAAGCGCAGCGTCAACATCGAGCCGTAGGTGAAGGAAAACTGCACCGTGCGATCGCCGGTGGCTGTGGCATCCACGACCAGCGTCGCGCCGCCATCGGCAGTGGAAAGTGTCGCTACACCGCGATTGGTGTTGGAACCGAGACTGCGAAAGGTGATGACCGACATCAGCGGCATGTTGGGGAAACGCATCACCAGTTCTTTGTCGAGATCAATCTTGCCCTTAAAGAACTGTTCCAGCGTCCAGGGCACGTTTCCCAGCGGCGCTTTGAGCTGAGAAGCCATCGCCTCGGATTTGCTGGGGATGGTGAGTGCGCTGGAGTCCAGATTCTTCTTGTCGTCCTGGTTGGTGGTCATAAATTTTTTCCTGAATCTAATCCTTACTATTTTAGCGCAATCACGCATTCTCCGCGCAATAATCAAATATTTGCAGGATTCTAACATGGGGCGTGTATATTTGAGAGGAAAATGCTAACTGATAGGGACATCGAATGTTTCCTCCCGAAAAACCGAATAACGAACAAAAACCAGATTCCCCGCAGCCGCCGAACTGGCAGCGTTGGGTAGGTCCCGTCCTGCTCATGCTGCTGTTGGTATGGCTGCTGTTCCGTTTGCCCGACATGATGTCGTCTGTGGTCGGCGGCGGGCAACCTGTCGAGGTACCGTATTCCTTCTTCCTCGATCAGGTCACGGCTAACAATGTGACCAGCGTCGAGTTCCAGGATACGGTGCTCGTCGGTGAATTTGACCGGGCTGTGACCGCCCCTGATTCGCAGACAGGCACACAGGTAACGGACTTCCTTGTCACGCTGCTGCCTGTGCAAGACCCCCAGCTTACCGAACTGCTGCGTGAACATAACGTCGAAGTCAAGGCGAGCATCGTGGAACTGCCAGCGCTGCTGGTGTTTTTCCTCAACTGGGGGCTGCCGCTGCTGATTTTCGTCGGCCTGTTCTTCTGGATGTCGCGCAGAACGCAGCGCCAGATGACCGGGGTCTTCGGCTTTGGCCAGTCGCGCGCGCGTGAATACAATGCCGAAAAGCCGCAGGTGACCTTTGCCGATGTGGCGGGACAGGATGCCGCGAAAGCCGAGCTTGTGGAAATCGTCGACTTCCTCAAAGAACCGGAAAAGTACATTGCATTGGGCGCACGCATTCCGCGCGGCGTGCTGCTGGTTGGCCCTCCCGGCACGGGCAAGACGCTGATGGCGCGCGCTGTCGCGGGTGAGGCGCATGTCGCTTTCTTCAGTATCGCCGCCTCCGAGTTTGTGGAAATGTTCGTCGGCGTGGGCGCGTCACGTGTCCGTGACCTGTTCCGCCGTGCTAAGGAAGCCGCCCCCAGCATCGTCTTTGTTGACGAAATTGACGCGGTGGGCCGTATGCGTGGTGCGGGTCTGGGCGGTGGTAACGACGAACGCGAACAGACACTTAACCAACTGCTGGCTGAAATGGACGGCTTCGACCAGACGGAAAGTGCGATCGTCATGGCGGCGACCAATCGCCCCGACGTACTGGACTCGGCGCTGCTGCGTCGCGGACGCTTTGACCGTCAGGTGACCGTCGGCTCGCCTGACCGCAAGGGACGCCTCGACATTCTCAAGATTCACACACGCGGCAAACCACTGTCCAGCGACGTGAACCTCGAAGAACTGGCCAAAGGCACGATTGGTTTCTCCGGCGCTGACCTTGCCAATCTGGCGAACAAAGCGGCACTGACGGCGGCACGCAAGAACCAGAAACGCATCGGCGCGCGTGATTTCTCCGACGCCTTTGACCGCATCGTGCTGGGCACAGAGCGCCCGCCGCTGACCAACGAACACGAACGCCGTGTGACCGCCTATCACGAGGCGGGGCACGCGCTGGTGGCAACTTATCTGGCGGACGCAGACCCAATCTTTAAGGTGACGATTGTCCCGCGCGGTATGGCGCTGGGCGTCACCGCCAGTATGCCCAATGATGACCGCCGTAACTACTCGCGCGAGTATCTGATGGCGCGCATGAAGATGGGATTGGGTGGACGCGCGGCAGAAGAAATCATCATCGGCCAGATTACGACGGGCGCGGAGAACGACCTCAAGCAGGTGACCGCTATCGCCCGCCGTATGGTCGCTAACTGGGGCATGAGCGAGAAGTTTGGTTTGCTTAACTTCGGCGACGACGAACGGCAGCCATTCCTCGGCTACTCGCTGTCACAGGGGCGTGTCTACAGCGAAGAAACTGCTTCCGAGATTGACATTGAAGTGCGGCGCATTGTCGAGGAAGCGCATCAGGATGCCCGCCGCATCCTTGAGGAACACCGCGCTGAACTGGACAAACTGGCGCAGGAATTGATCGAGAATGAAGTCGTGACCGTCCGCGACTGCTGGAAATCGCAGGCGTGAACGAGGATGGTAACGAACGTATGGCGGAGAGTGCCTAGACTCTTTGCCAGCAGACAGGAACAAAAACGAGGGCAGCCCGATGGGGTTGCCTTTTTTGTTGGCCACTACTGTGCATTTCTCAGTGAACCTCGATGTCTCGGCGGTTCGATTTTTCCTGTTCTTTCTCTAGCTCTTTGCGAACTTTGCGACTTTGCGGTTCAATCACGCTGCATTTACTCGTTTCCAGAGGAGGGCGTTTTACCATGACCAAAATGATCGGCATTCTCGGCGGCATCAGCCCGGTGTCCACCGCCGAATACTACGACAAACTGGTCGCGGGTTACTACGCGCGCAAAGGTGATTATTATTACCCTGAAATTGTGATTTTCAGCCTAAATTTCCAGCGCTTCACCGATTACGAGGACACAGATCGCGGCAAGTACATCGTGGAGATTTTGCGCGGACTGCGGGCGCTGGAACGTGCAGGCGTGGGCTTTATCGCGATGGCGGTCAATTCGCCGCATTCGGTCTACGGCGAAGTCGCGGCACAGTCCAGCGTCCCCCTGTTGAGTATCGTCACAGCTACCGTGTCGGAAGCACAGCGCCGCCAGTTAAAGCCTAGCTGTTGGGTATCCAGCACACCATGCGCTCCACGTTTTATCAGGACACCTTGCGCTGCACGGCATGGAGGTGATGACGCCGTCGGAAGCCGATCAGGTCGAAGTCAACCGCATCATCTTCGAGGAACTATCGCTGACACAGTTCAAACCGGAAACGAAGCAGACGCTCATCGACATCATCAGCCGCTACGAGGTCGAAGGCGTCATCCTGAGCTGCACCGAACTGCCGCTGATTTTGCAGGCGGGCGATGTGCCAATTGCGGTACTTGATACGCCTGATTTGCATGTGCAGGCGATTCTGGATGAGGCGCTTTCCTAAGCACAATCAAAGGGGACGCTCACGGTTGTGAACGTCCCCAGGATTGGAACGGCTAAAACGAGGTGTTTAATGCAACTCGTGATTACTGCGCTTCGGCCTTATGCGCTGCGACGATGGCCGCCGTCAGGTGTGACGGCACCGTCTCGTAGTGGTCAACCTGCATCGCGTAGACACCGCGTCCACCCGTCATCGAGCGTAAGTCATTGCCGTAACGCAGCATTTCCGCCAGCGGAACGGTTGCGGTGACCACGCTCAGGTTGCCAATGGTATCCATGCCCATCACGCGCCCGCGCCGGGTGTTCAGGTCGCCCATGATGTCGCCCATCATCGACTCCGGCACCGTGATTTTCACTTCCATAATGGGTTCCATCAGCACCGGGCCAGCTTCCATGAACGCTTCCTTGAAGCCTTCACGTCCGGCAATCTGGAAGGCGATATCCTTTGAATCTACCGGGTGCATCTTGCCGTCGAACACCACTGCCTTGACATCGCTGATGGGGTAACCCGCCAGAATGCCTTCGCCCAGCACGGAGGTGATCCCCTTGTCAATCGAGGGCAGGAATGCGCCAGAGATGACACCGCCGACGACGCGTGTTTCGTAAACATAGCCGCCGCCCGGATTTGGTTCAAGGCGCAGGCTGATTTCAGCGAACTGCCCAGCACCGCCTGTTTGCTTCTTGTGACGATAGGTGGTCTCGGCGGTCTTGGTGACGGTTTCCTTATACGGCACTTTTGGCACGGCGATATCAATACCCACGCCGAGCTTTTCCGCGCGGGCGATAGTGACATTGACATGAACTTCGCCCATGCCTTCCAGCACGGTTTGATGGGTGTCGGGGTCCTGCCGCCAGCGCAGCGTGGGGTCGGCTTCACACAGGTTGGTGAGGATCGCGCCCATCTTGGCCCCATCCGCCTGTGTGCGCGGGTGCAACGCCACCGTATACAGGGGCGCCGGGAAACTCGGTGTGGTAACTTTTAGCCCGACTTCCTTGGTGCTGAAGGTGTCGCCCGTGTGTGTGTTCGTCAGCTTGGCGACGACGCCGATGTCACCGACGTGTAGTGCGGTAATGGGGAGTTGTTCCTTGCCGCGCAGTACCATCAACGAGTTAAAGCGTTCTTCGACGTTGCGCGAGGTGTTCAGATAACGTCCGTCGGAACGTACCGCACCGGAGAAGATGCGGAAATAGGTCATCGTGCCGACGAAACGATCCGTGACAGATTTAAAGACATATGCCGCCAATGGGCCGTCATCACTCTGCGGCGCGTACTGGAAGTCGCGGTTGCCATCGGGCTTTTCGACCTGCACGCGGCGTTCAGTAGGTGGTGAGGTGTAAACGACCAGCGCTTCCATGAGAGGTACCGTGCCAACGTTCTTCAAGCCAGAGGTCACGAAGACTGGCACCGTGTTGAGTGAGTGATCGCGTGCTGCTTTGCGCATCCCATCGCGGATTTCTTCAAACGACAGCGTACCTTCAGAGAAATACTTCTCAATAAGTTCGTTGCCACTTTCGGCGGCGGCTTCCACCAGCGCCGTGTGGGCTTCCTCTGTTCTGTCTTTCAGCTCAGCAGGGAGGTCGGAGCGATCCTTGCCTTCGTTATAGTAGGCCTTCTGCGTCAGCACGTTGACAACGCCCTTGAAGCCAGCCTGCTCGCCGATGGGCAGCATCACCGGAATAAACTTGTATTCGGGGAAGCTGGTCTTCAGGTTTTCCAGCGTGCGCTCGAAGTCGGCGTTTTCGCGGTCAATCTTGTTGATGACCACGATAATCGGCTGCAAGTATTCCTTGGCGAAGTTCCAGGCAATTTCCGTGCCGACTTCCACACCGGAAACTGCGTCCACCACCACAATCACCGAGTCGGCGACGCGGATGGCGTTCTTCATATCGCCCTGAAAGTCACTGTAGCCGGGCGCGTCGAGGACGTTAATTTTAGTATCCTGAAACTCTACCGGAACCAGTGAGGTTGACAGCGATAAACCGCGTTCACGTTCATCTTCGTCCCAGTCTGAAACCGTATTCTTTTCTTCGACACGTCCCATGCGGCTGAGGACGCCTGTATTGTAAAGCATGGCCTCAGCCAGCGTCGTCTTGCCGGACCCCTGATGGCCGACGAGCACGATATTACGTATATTTTCGGATGTATATTCCCTCATAAAAAAAGAAGCCTCCAATAGGTGATCGGTTTGCGGCCTTTCCGTGCTCCAACGTTGGGGCAGGCGAGCAGCCGCTAAAAGTTCATAGCCGCTGATTTTAAGGCGATGATAAAGGATTGTCAAAGAAGCGTGATAATTGTGAAGTTTTCCCTAAAAATTGAGAAGATTAATGTGTATTTCGCTTGACAATGTTGAGAATTTTGTGCTAGGATGAGTTCAACGCTTAATTGTTCGAGTTAGGAGATCATTCACCATGCTTTATATGCCTCGTGAAGAAGGACAGGGTCTGGTCGAGTACGCGCTTATTCTGGTTCTGGTCGCTGTTGTCGTCATCGTCATCCTCGCGCTGCTTGGCCCGGCGATTGGTAACATCTTCTCCAACATCGTCAACCAGCTCTAATTTTATCCGCACTCTTTATGCGAAAGCCTCACTTCGGTGGGGCTTTTGCATTTCTATAGCCGAACATCCCCGCCCGTGCTAGAATCAAAAGTCTCTTGGTAAATTAGCACTCAGGAAACACACTGAATGACTCACAAAGATTTTCTGTTTCGCGGCGAGCTTGAAGAACTCGACCCGGATGTTGCCGAGTTGGTACGGCACGAGACGGCGCGGCAGGCTCGCACGCTCATTATGATTCCTTCCGAAAGCACTGTTCCTGCGGCGGTGCGTGAAGCGTTGGGTTCTGCCTTCCATAATATTTATGCGGAAGGTTATCCTCTGGACGAAACGCGCAGCATGACGCAGGCGGAAATCCTTGATTACAAAACGCGCCTATCAGAATACCGCCGCGTTGCTGATAACCGCTACTACAAGGGCACCGAGTATGCCGATATTGTGGAAGCACTGGCACGCCGCCGCACTGCGGAACGTTTTGCTACCACCCAATACCCCGCTGAGAAATTGTATGTCAACGTCCAGCCGCTTTCCGGCGCACCCGCCAACAGCGCGGTGTACACGGGATTGCTGCAAGTGGGGGATACGCTGCTGAGTATGGACTTGCTGCACGGCGGACATTTGTCACACGGCAGCCCGGTGGCGCGCAGCGGCAAACAGTACAAAATTGTCAGCTATGGCATTCATCCCGAAACCGAAAGAATTGATTACGATCAAGTGGCGCGGCTGGCGCAGGAATTCCGCCCCAAAATTATCATCGGTGGTTACAGCAGCTATCCCTGGGCACCCGATTGGCAGAAGTTCCGCGAAATTGCCAATTCCTGCGGCGCGCTGCTGATGGCCGACGTAGCGCATGTGGCGGGTCTGATCATTGCCGGCGTCTATCCATCGCCCGTTGGTATTGCCGACATCGTGACCTTTACCACGCATAAGACCCTCAATGGGCCACGCGGCGCGGTAATCATCACCCATCGCAGCGATTTGTATGCCAAGATTGATCGCGGCGTGTTCCCCGGCGAACAGGGCGGCCCGCACATGAATCAGGTCACGGCGCTAGCGGTGGCGATGCGACTCGCGGCTACCGATCAGTTCCTGGATTTGCAGCACCGCACTGTCGCTAACGCCAAGCGCCTCGCCGAAAAACTGGCGTCGCGTGGGCTGAAGATTGCCTACGGCGGTACGGATACCCATCTGCTGGAAGTGGACTGCAAGTCGATTGTGGGTGCCGATGGCACTGTTCTCAGCGGCGACATGGCCGCGCGCATCCTTGACCTTGTGGGAGTTGTCTGCAATCGCCAGACCATCCCCGGCGACACCAGCGCGCTGCGTCCATCGGGCATTCGCCTCGGCACGCCCTGGATTACCCAGCGCGGTTTTGGCGATACCGAAATCGACACACTTGGCGACATCATCGCTGATGTACTGTTCGCCTGCAAGCCCTTCAGCTACACGGGCAAGAAACGTGCTGAACCGCGCGCCAAGGTGGACTTTGACACGTTCCAGCAGGCAAAACTGCGCGTGCGTAATCTGGTGGACAGCGTGGGTATCGATACGGACGCCAAAGCTGATGATTATCCGCATTTCTTCTATCTTGACGGTGAAGTCGAAGGCTGGCATACCCTGCGCATTAGCGGCGAACGCGCCGACGAGTTTTTGCAGGTGGCATTGACCTGTGACGTGTACGGTCTGCCTAACAAGGGACAGGAACCGACTTACATCCTGAATGCAGACGGCAGCGTTATGTCACACGCCCTGCTGGAAGCCTCAGAGGATGGCTACCTGCTGCATGTGGCACACCACAGCAAGCGGGTTGCAGCGTGGCTGCGTTCGCTGTCTGATGGCTTTGTGCTGTTCGATCATGCTGATCCGTATGCTAAAGCTCCCGGCCCGGTCTCTGTCGACATCATAGGCAAGACCGATGTTGCCCAACTCTCGACCAATGGCAAAGGGGAATGGCGCGACGATGGCATGGGATACGCGGCAAAATCCTACTTTGTGGGCATGAACGGCGACAAATATGCTGGCCCACGTGCGGATGGTCTGCCGCCGTTTGAATGGGGCGAAAGCGAACCGGATCAACTGCTGACGACGCCGCTGCACAGCCTGCACAAGGAACTCGGCGCGAAAATGGTAGGCTTTGCGGGCTACGATATGCCTGTGTGGTATTCATCGGTTACAGAAGAGCATCTGGCGACCCGTAAAGGCGCTGGCCTGTTCGATGTCACGCACATGGGGGTATTCGACGCCGAAGGCCCCGGCGCGGCGGCTTTCCTGAACGCGGTGACGACTAACGATGTGATGACGCTGGCGGTAGGGGATTCGCACTATACCTATTTCCTCGACGTGAATGGTATCCCGTTGGACGACCTGATGATTTATCATCTGGCGCAGGAACATTTCCTGATTGTCGTGAACGCCTCGAACAACGATAAGACCTGGGCATGGCTCAACGAGGTGAAAAGCCAGCGCGTGATGCTTGACCCCGCCTGCCCACAGCGCCGCGTTGAAGGCACAGATCGCTTCGTGCTGCGTGACCTGCGTGACCCCGGTACGGGCAAAGATGGGCGCGTAGATGTTGCGCTGCAAGGCCCTAAGAGCAAGGAAATTCTGCTGTCGCTCGAAGGCAGCGACGCGGACAAGGCGAAGATCAAGGGGCTGGGCTGGGCGAACGTGACCCATGTTCACCTTGGCGGCTTCGATCTGATTGTCTCACGCACGGGGTACACAGGCGAACGTATTGCCTATGAAATCTTCGTGCATCCAGAACGCGCGGCTGACTTGTTCCGCACCTTGATTCAGGCGGGCGCGACGCCCTGCGGCCTGGCATCACGCGACAGCTTGCGCACCGAAGCGGGGCTGCCGCTGTATGGTCATGAGCTTGAAGGTTTCCTGAAGCTCAATCCGGCAGACGCGGGCTTCAGCGCTTATGTGAAGCTGTCGAAGCCCTTCTTCGTCGGTAAATCGGCTTTTGTCCAGCACGAACAGACGCGCGATGCTGAAATCGTGCGCTTCCGTCTGGATAACAAAGGCGTGCGCCCGCCGCATCAGGGCGACCCGCTGGTGGACAAGCGTGGACGTGTGGTGGGGATTGTCACCTCATGCAGCATCGACAGCGAAGGCTATCAGCTTGGGCAGGCCTACCTGAAGGACGACTATACGGCGGACGGCACGCAGCTTGCCGTGTTCGCGGGTGGTTCGCACGCTAAGGGCGGCAAAGCAGATGTCAAGCTGGGCGACAAGCTCACGCTGCCCGAACCTGTGACTGTGTTGAGCCGCTTCCCGAAGGCCAAGAAAAACTAAGGCAGTTCGTTTCTGAAACGCTTATGAGAGGCGAGGAGCATATTACTCCTCGCTTCTTTTGTTTGTGATTTTCTCAATCAAGTGCTTGACAAATAAACTGATTAGTTGTATCTTTTCAATCAAGTGCTTGATTACCTAAAGGTGAACACAGTGCCAAAGCAAACTCTGCGAGGCGACTCACGCAGGCAGGAGTTAATCCTTGCCGCTTATCGCTTGATTGCCGAACAAGGCTTTGAGGGCTTACGTGTGCGCGATGTTGCCGAACAGGTGAATGTGAACATCGCTACGCTGCACTACTACTTCCCGACCAAGGAAGACCTCGTTAGTGGGGTGGTGGATTATCTGCTGCACTTATTTCTGACGGTTGAGGCTCCAAAACCTCAGGTTGGGGAACTGAGCGCCCGCCAAACTCTGCGCCAAATCTTTGCTGACCTGCGTTTTCAATTGGAAACTGCGCCAGAAATGTTTATCGTCCTCAATGAACTTCATCTTCATTCGCAGCGTGATTCAGGTATTCGGGCGGTTCTGGCAAAGCTCAACGATGGCTGGCACGCGCACATCGAAGGTGTTTGCCAGCAGGGTATTGAAACGCGGGAATTTCGTTCAGATTTGCAACCGAACCTCGCCGCATCGCTGGTTATTGGCCTCATAAAAGGCATCAGCCTGCAAGCCACAACACAGTTAGATACTTTCGATCTGGATCAGATTGCTTCGGAAGTCGAACGTTGGTTCAGCCGTTAGTCAACATTTCGCTCGTCCAATCGCATATCAGGAGAAATGAACCATGAACGCATCATTGGAAGGTGTCTCTTTGCTTGTCAGTGACCTGGAACAATCGATCGCCTTTTACTCCAGTATTCCGGGCGCGCAACTCGAAGGCAAACGGGAGGGACAGTTTGCGCGTATTCGCATCGGTGACGGTGTCGTACACTTGCTCCAATTACCGGGACAAACACGTTTCCATATTGAATTCAACACCGAAAATCTCACAGAAACATGGCAACATCTTCAGACGGCAGGACTCCAGCCTGCACGCCCGACGAAACATCCCTGGGGTAAATCTGATTTTCGCCTCGTGGACCCCGATGGCAACGTGTTGGAGTTTGGCATGTTCGAGGGCAACTAACGCTCGATATTGCGAATTTCCAGCGCTGTTACCTGCCCATTCATCACTTTGACATAAGCGTAATGGCCGTGATACAGCGGGCCGGGATTAATGACCTGCGTGCTGCCAATGTTCTCAATGCCGCGTGCCTGATGTACATGGCCGCAAAAGCACAGGATAGGCTGTGTGTTCTCGATAAACTCACGCACGGCGCTGCTGCCCAGGGCGCGTATGCGCAGCACACCCGTCGGCGGTTGATGCGTGACCAGAATGCGCGGCAGGGTCGGATCAACGCCTGCCGCTGCTTTTTGCAGATTCGCGGCAAATTGTTCTTCTGTGTACAGACGCGGGCCAGCGCCGGGAGACAGCGCGCCGCCTGCGCCGATGAAGGTGATGCCATCAATCACCTCATGTCGCGCAGTGAGATTGATATTCAGCGCTGATAGATATTGGTCGGCATCCTCATTGTCCCAATTGCCCGTGACCGCGCGGATGTTTGGATTGTAGTGTTTCACCGCATCGATGACCTGTGCAATGCCGTTGTTGTCGTTGGTCATGTCGCCTACCAGCAGCACCAGATCAACTGCCGCCAACTGTGCGGCAATCAAAGGGAGCTGCTGGATGCCTTTTTCGTGCAAGTCGGGCAGCGCAATGATATTCATGATGCTGGACTGAAGAATGACTCGCAGTCCAGCCCATCCTCTCCACTCAACCCACGTGCGATCACATCGGCATACGCATCGCCTGCGTCACCGTTCTGTACGGCGCTGATGTCTTGCAGCGCGCCGATGAGGTTCCCGCCTTTCTGGCGCACTTCGGCCCGCAGCAGGTACAGCAGCCAGAAGTTTTCATCAATCGCGATGCCGTTGGTATAGGCTTCGTCGGCAAGGTCATACTCATGCAGATTGCAGTAGGCTAAGCCCTGCATGAGATAGACATCCGATGTTGGCGCGCCTGCCCTCAATACTGAGTCGATGGTCTGCAATGCCGAGTCAAACTGTCCCAGCCCCATGTTGGTAAAGGCCACCGACATTTCAATCACGGGGAGACTTGTGCCGAAGACAGCGCTGACGCTGCGATTGCCCTGTGTCGGGTCGGGGAACTCGGTCAGTGCGCGCGAGGCAAAAGTGCGCGCATCATCAACCCGGTTCCGATGCATGGCGATGGATGCCGCTAGTGAAAAGGCGAAGTTGGCGGTGGGGCCAAGTTCGATAGCGCGTGCAGCATCTTCGCTGGCCAGATCGTATTCACCGCGCTGGTAGTAAGCGGCAGCGCGGAAGGTGTGCGTGAACCAGTCGTCAGGACGCAGGGTGACTAATTCAGTCGTGAATTGTAGGGCGGCGTCTAAATCCTGCTCAAAGAACAGCGCGTTGGTCGCCAGCGAGAAGGTGGGCAGCGCCCAGTTCTGTGGGCCAAGCCGAGCCGTTGTCTGCGCGTCCGCGACGACAGCGCTCATATTGCCCAACCGCAGTTGTACCAGCGTGCGCAGCGCATACAGCAGCGGATTGGTGGCGTTGAGGTTGATGGCCTGATTAAGCTCATTGAGCGCAGCGTTGGTATCACTGAAGAACAGGCTTACCGCACGATGGTAACGGGCGGCGACGCTGGTGCCCTCGACGGTGACCCCGGTGACATCCAACTGTTCAATCACGCTGATGGTGCGTGCTACCTCGTAGGTGTTGCCATCCGCGCTGAGCAGCGCCGCCATCATCACCAGTACTTCCGGCACAATCGACTGCTGGCGGAGATCACTCACTTGCAGACGCAGGTTTGCCACCTGCTGAATCGTCTCCAGCGGCAGATTAAGCAGAGGGAAGGGGGTGGTACTGCCGACCTCGAGGTTGATTTCCACGACATCACCGGAGTAATTGCCCCAGAGGACAATCGCGGCGTTGTTGACGGTAGCGACGTTTTGCGCGTCGGCGCTGGAGCGAATTAGCTGTGGGTATTCGCGCACAGAGAGGCGCGATGAAGGCGCATCGACTTCCAGCGTTTGCCGCAGGCTGTCGGCCAACAGGCGGGTGTACTCGCGCTCATCGCCTTCCAAGCGCTCCAACTGCCCAACCAACACCATATAGCGCCCGGCTTCGACAGGTTCCACAACGGTGATGGGAACCTCCGTCGGCGCGGCGGTCAGGCTCGGCAGGATAAATGCAGCGCCAATCGCCAGCAGCAGAACGATAGTAACGGCGGCTATGGCCCACATCATGGGGGAGCGCCGAATGCGTTTGGGAACCTGCGGCGGTGGAGTCGCGAGGGGACTCGGCAGGTCGCGCATCAACTCCATCTTGATGCGCGTGCTGGTCGGGGTGCGGACGCGTGAAGGCAGCGTTCCTGTTTTGCGGCTCAACGGCGCTGCCGACGGCGTCGGGGTGGAAAACGTCCCGCTTTGATGGTCGCTGGTAATCTGTGTGCGTATGCTGGTGTCCAGCATATCGGCATTGGAAATAATCGTTTCAAGGTCTGCCCCCACCAGGCGCACGCTGGAGATGCGCAGATTGCGGTCTTTCTCCAGCATTCCACCGATGAGTTCGGCCAATTCGGGAATAACATCCTGACGGAATTCGGTGATGGGTGGCACGGGCTTGCTGATAATCGCAGTGAGCAGCGCGCCGGGCTGTGCTTCCTCAAAGGGGCGGCGTCCAGCCAACATTTCATAGAGCAGCACGCCAAATGACCAGATGTCGGTGCGGGCGTCCAAGTCCTCGCCCATGCAGACTTCGGGGCTGAGGTAGGCGTAAGTCCCGACCAACGCGCCACCCTGTGTCATGCGCGTGCGGTTGCCCATCTGGGCGATGCCAAAGTCTGTGAGCTTGGGCGTGCCGTCTTCGGTAAGCAGCACATTGCCCGGTTTAATGTCACGGTGAATAATCTTTAAGCGGTGCGCGCGGGTGAGGGCGTCTGCCAGATCAAGCCCGATGTCCAGCACGCGCGAGATGGGGAGTTGTTCATGCTTATTGAGCATATCCTGTAGTGAACCACCGCCCACGTATTCCATCACAATATAGTGATTGCCCGCTTCAGCAATGGTCGCCAGCATTTTGACGATGTTCGGGTGATTCAGCAGGCGCAGCGCCTCACCCTCACGTTCAAAGCGTTCCAGGATTGTGGGGTCTTCAGCAACAATTTCATTCCGCAGTACTTTGATGGCAACAATCTGTCCTGTGAGGGTATCGACGCCGCGATAGACCGCGCCCATACCTCCTTGCCCAATCGTTTCTCTCGTCTCGTACCGATTTCCAATAAGCTTCGGTTCTTGCATGATTCCTCTGGCCGCATGATGACAGGTGGCATTATACCCCATCTAAATCGATGGTGCTGTGCCTGTCACGTGTCATTTGTCACAAATTTTCGCCCCCTTTAACTATCGAAGAAATTGGTGCAATCGATCTGGCCAGCTACTGCCTGCGCCGCGAGTTGTTCAAATTCCGGGCCTAAGTCTGCTTCATTGACCACGCTAAAATCGGACAGCGCTCCCAGCACATCGCCGAGGTTCTGACGCACCTGCGCGCGCAAGCCGTAAATCAGCGTGAAGGAATTGTCGATTTCCAACGCTCTGGTGTAGGCTGTTTCGGCTTCCGCGTAGTTTTGCAGGCTGCACTGCGCCAGCCCTTCCAGCACGTAGGAGTCGGCCAGCGTGGGCATGACCTGCTCCGCTTCCTGCGCATACTGGATGGCGGCGTCGTATTGTCCCAATACGATATTGCCGAACGCACTGAACAGCGGCGCAAAGATGTTGGTGTTTTCGCCGTAGTAAGTGGCAACAATACGGTTGGCGAATGAGGGGTCCGGGAAGCGTGTGACGATGATGTTGATGTACGAACGGGCGTCGCTGATGCGCCCATCGCGCATTGCCAGCACCGTCGAGGCGATATACGGGAAATTCGCGTCGGGATTCATGGTCAGGACGCGGGCGTAATCCTCGCGTGCGCCATCGTAGTCGCCCAGCAGATAACGCATCGCTGCACGATAGTTCAGCGGGAACCATTCTTCTGGACGCTGATCAACAATTTCGCTGTAGGCGGCCAGCGCTCCTTGCAGATCACCGCTGGCGTCTGCGATACTGGCTTCCATATACTGCGGAATCATCCATGAGTCTGATGCCAGACGTTTCATGGTGACGATGTCGCGTTGTGTGTCATCGAAGTAATCTGGGCCTTGCGAGAAGTACAAAAGGCAGCGAAGGGAATAGAGCAGTGGGTTGCTGGTATCCTGTTCCAGCGCTGCGCTGACTTCTTCCAGCGCCTGTTCGCGGTCTAAATTATAGGTTTGCATCACGCGGAAAGCGCGCGTGGCGACACTGTTCCCTTCCAGCGCTATTGGTGGTAGTTCGAGCGCGCCGAGCAGGGCGAGCTGCCGGACGACCTCATAGCCGTTGCCGTCGGCGTTATTCAGAACTACCATTTCGCCGACGACCAGCGGCGCGATGGATTCCTGCCGTTCGTTGGTAAGCTGTACCTGCACGCTGCCCATGCGATCCAGCAGGGTGCGCTCAAAGGTGATGTGCGAGAAGCCGACAGTCGTGCCAATCTGCACCTGTACCGTGACGCTGCTGCTGTCGTAGTTTCCCCATACTACTACGCTGGCTCCGTTGGCTTCAGCCGCCGCAAGTGCTTCTTCATAGGAGCGTACTACCCCTGGATACTCGCGCACACGCAGATTTGAAAATGCCACGTTGACTTCTAATGTCTGCCGTAGATTTTCGGCGATAAAGCGCTGTACATCACGTGCTTCACCGCTGAGCGCTTCAAACTGTGCTACGAGAACCATGTACTCGCTGCTGGTCACAGGTTGCACGGTAGCCACCGAGGCGATAGTCTGGGTTCCGCCCCCCTTCAGCAGCAGTCCTGCCCCAATGACAAGCACCAGCAGAAGCACAATCCCCACGCCGATGAGCAGTGGATTGACCTTGCGTGTGGGCTTGCTGGTGGGCGCGATGGTGCCATCGGGAATCCGCGCGCCAAACATGGACGTTCCCGGCGTGGGCGTTCCCATCGCTCCACCGCCGATACCCATCGAAGCGGTTGGTGTGGGCGTCCCGAAACGCTCGGACTCGAAGGATGCAGGCAAGGGGCTGCTGCTACTTTTCTGAAGTTCGTTGACCTGAGAGGTGTCACCGCTGAGGATGGCTTCAATCTGTGCCCCGACCAGCCGCACACTGTTGACACGCGCGTCGCGGTCTTTCTCCAACATGCGCATAATCAGATTTTCGACTTCGAGCGGGATATCGGAACGGAACTGGCTCAGCGGCGGGGCAGGCTTGTTCAGGATAGCCGCCAGCATCGCCGCCGTCTGCTCGGCTTCAAAGGGGCGCTGTCCTGCCAGCATCTCGTACAGCATCACACCGAAGGCCCAGATGTCCGTGCGCGCGTCAAGCTGTTCGCCTGTCAGCACTTCGGGGCTGAGATAAGCGTAGGTGCCGACGAACGCGCCCGTCTGCGTCATGCGGGTGAAGTTGCCCATTTGCGCGACGCCGAAGTCGGTGAGCTTGGGTGTGCCATCGTCGGTGAGCATGACGTTAGCCGGCTTGATGTCGCGATGGATGATTTTCAGACGGTGGGCGCGGGTCAGCGCGTCGGCAAGGTCAAGTGCGATTTCCAGCACCCGCTGCACCGGAAGCTGTTCGTTCTGGCGCAGTAAATCCAGCAGGGAACCGCCGCCAACATATTCCATCACCAGATAGTGCTGGCCGTTTTCTTCCACAGCCGCCAGCATTTTCACGATGTTGGGATGGTTTAACATGCGCAGCGCTTCGCCTTCACGCTCGAAACGCTGAAGAATGGAAGGGTCTTCTGCAATAATCTCGGCTTTCAGCGATTTGATGGCAACGGTTTGTCCAGTTTGTGTGTCTGTACCGCGATAGACCGTGCCCATGCCGCCCTGACCGAGCATGGCTTCAATTTTGAAACGGTTTGCAATGATGCGATCTTCACTCATCCCACCCCCTATATTTTGCCCCCGCGTCGATTGCGTTCGACAATATCAATGATGTGATCATGACGCGCAAAGATCACCAGCATATCGCCTGCCTTGACGACGACGCCTGTGTCGGGCTGAACGGCGATTTCGTCCTTGCGCCCGTGCAGCACAATGTCCATGTTGTTTTCGCGCTGAAGTTTGCCGATGGACTGCCCCTCCAGAAAGGAACTGGCCTCAACATTCAGCCGGATCATGCTGTAGTCTATGTTGTGGATGCTCAGCGTTTGGGTAATCTCGATGCCTACCGCTGCGCCTGCGAACGCGGGTGCCGCCAGATCGGAGGCGCTGAGCACGGCCTGCACATTCATGAAGCGCGCCAGTTGGTTCGAGAACTGGTCGTCCCACATACGCGCCACGATGCGAATGTCGGGGTTCAGGTCACGCGCGCGCATAATGACTTCGACGTTGACGTTGTCGTTGGCCGTGCAGGCTATCAGGGATTGAGCGTATTGCAGTTCTGCTTTGGCGAGGATCGTCCGGTCACGCGCATCGCCGATAATCATCGGCACATCCAGCGCGCTTAACTCATCTTCGATGTCGGGTTTCTTGTGCTGGTCAATGGCCACCACGTCAAAGCCCATTTGCGCCAGCGTTCGCAGGACACGCAAGCCCACATGGCCCACGCCGACGATGATGATGTGATTGCGATAGGTTGATGCCACCGCTTCCTCCCATGCGTCGCGCCGTTCGTCACGGTTGAAGAACAGGCGCATAAAGTCCGAAACGCCGCTTCCGAGGATGTAGATCGCCAGCAGCGGCATGGCATACCAGAAAATGATAATCTGTGGTTCAGGCGGATAACTGTCCATGTGCGGCTCGAAGACCATCAGCCGCAGGACGATATAGGGCATGTCCACGATGGGCAGGTAACCGTAGCCCGCGCCTGCCAGCAGTTCGCGGTACAGCAGGCCTCCACCCAAAATCGTCGTAAGGAACAGCAGCAGCGGACGCCGGAACTCGCGTGCCAGCGCTCGTGTGTCGCGCCAGGCCGCACGCAGCGCGCGCCAATAGTAGCGTGCTCGTCGTGGACGTTTGGTGACCAGCAGTTGTGCGCTTGGAGGCATAGAAAAGCTTGCTCACAAATAAAGCCATATTCTATCCCGCAAGCGGCAGTACAGCTAGCAAGCGGAGGGCGACAGCGGGCCGCCGTTTGCTGGAAGTTGGCAGGTGCTGGAATTGATCGAGAAGTTGATCGAATTGATCGGGCGATCATTTCCCGCCGACGAAAATTGATCGTAATTTGACAGCGTTGAGGGAGAGAATCGATTGCTCACGCTCAAAAAATCGGAACGAGGCTTTTTTAGGTCAGGGTATCGTTTATCTGGCACAATTTCCCTCAGGGTACAGCACGGCGATGAATTCAGGATAGCATACACAGCGCTTCATTGGAGGTTCAATTGAACCTTTAATGCGAAGTGTAAGAAAGTGATGAGTAACAAGTGATGAGTGAAAGATGGCAGGGCAGTTAGTTCTGACGAGGGGGTGTGGTGTAGTGCCTCAAGCTAAAGGTTGAGGCTAAGCTGAACCGCTGTTGGCAGGCCAATGCTGCGTCCCCCACAATCCCATGCCACATTTTAGGTCGTCGTCTACTGCTGCGCTGCTGATGTGGATGAGTCTGTGAACTAACACTCTGCCAGATTCACTGGAATGCTGACTGCCAGCCCGCCTTCGGACGTTTCTTTGTACTTGGCGTTCATGTCCAGCGCCGTTTGCCACATCGTTTTGATGACGCCATCCAGCGAGACCTTGGCCTGCTGCGGGTCACTTTGCAGGGCGATGTTCGCGGCGGTGATGGCTTTGACCGCGCCCATCGAATTGCGCTCGATACAGGGGATTTGCACCAGCCCGCCGATGGGGTCACAGGTTAAGCCTAAGTGATGCTCCATCGCGATTTCCGCCGCCATCAGCGCTTGTTCCACGCTGCCGCCGAGGCATTCCGTGAGCGCTGCCGCCGCCATCGCCGACGACACGCCAATTTCCGCCTGACAGCCGCCCATCGCTGCTGAAATCGTCGCGCCCTTCTTGAAGATGCTGCCGATTTCGCCCGCCACCATCAGGAAGCGGTGGATGTCGCGGTCTGTCACCTCCCTGGTGAAGCAGCGGTAGTACATCAGCACCGCAGGGATAACGCCTGCCGCGCCGTTGGTGGGGGCGGTCACGACACGCCCGAAGGCGGCGTTTTCTTCGTTCACCGCCAGCGCGAAGCAGCTAATCCAGTTGAGGATGGTGTAAAACTTGCTGGCGTTGTGTTGAATGGCTTCAATCCAGCTATCGACGCCCTGATAGGTTACGCCGCCGAGCAGTTTGCTGTGCAGGCGGCTGGCGCGGCGCACCACTTTCAGCCCGCCGGGGAGTTCGCCGTTGGCGTGGCAGCCGCGATAGACACATTCGCGCATCGTGTGCCAGATGGCATCCAGCCCTTTGCGGATATTTTCCGGGCTGCGCCATGTCAGCTCGTTCTGCCACACGACGCCCGAAATTGGTAAATCCGTCACGGCGCAGTGTCTGCGCAGGTCTTCAGCTTTTTCAATGGGGTAGGGCACCGGCTTGTAGTTTGCCGAAGCGCTGTGGTTTTCCTTGACGACAAAACCGCCGCCGATGGAATAATAGGTTTCGGCACGTGTGCTGCCGTCCAGCAGGGTAAAGGTGAAACGCAGCCCGTTCGGATGAAAGGGTAACGTCTCGTCGTAGCGGAAATGAATGTTTGCTGCGGGGTCGAAGGGGACACGCTTAAAGCCCAGCAGGTCAATCTGCTGATTTGCGGCGATGCGCTCAATCTTGGAGGTGAGCAGCGCGGTATCGCAGGTCACCGGGTCTTCGCCGCTGAGTCCCAGCATCACCGCGATGTTGGTGCCGTGCCCCTTGCCAGTTTTGGCCAGTGAGCCGTAAAGGTAGACCTCTACCGTTTGAATGTCCTCAAACTGCCCGGACTCACGCAGTTCCGCGAGGGCCTGCTGCGCCGCGCGCCAGGGTCCCATCGTGTGCGAACTAGAGGGGCCGACGCCGATTTTGAAGATGTCAAACACGCTGATGGTTTCCATAAAGCCTGTACCTTACTGCCGGGTGAAACTCCTGCAAGTTTAAATTGGAATGTAAAAAGCGCAAGTCAGTCTTCGCCGATGGGGTGGTGGGGCTTGCGGCGCCTGGCCAGCGAACGATCAGCGGCGACGAGCAGGGCGATGAGGACAAGGCCCAGCGGAACGGCGATGAGTCCTGTCCAGAGCAAGGTGTTGTAGCGATCCGTCCAGAAGCCAAACGGCACCAGATAGAGCACCGCGAAGAGGATGCCCAGAATCAGCGTTAACAGCAGCGCGATCACCACGACGATGACCGCCAGCAGCAGCAGGAAGATGAGCCAGCGTGTGAATTCCACCATGCTTCGTATTATGCCGCGTCCGTTGCAAAAACCCTATAAAATCGCGTATACAACTGTTTACGATTGGCTGACGTGCCGGGCCGAAGCCCCTACAATGTGAATTATCGTTATCGCAGCAGTTTATTGAAATGCACTCATGGACATTCACATCATTCGCGCACGCTCCCTGAAAGAACTTGACCTTGCTTACAAATGTCACCACGACTGGTTTGCCGAGGCGGGTTATATCACGCCCAATTCAACGGGACGTTACAGCGATACCTTCTCATCGCGTTCAGCCTATTTTTTGGCGATGTCTGATGAGCGCGCGGTGGGGATGGTGCGCGTGGTGGAGCGCGGCCCGTTCCGCACGCTGACCGAGTTTGAACTTGATGCACGCTACCGGCACCATGATTTTTCGGATGATACCTGTGTCGAGTCGTCGGCGCTGTGCTGGCGTTCCAACTGGGGCCTGCCTGTGCTGCCGCATCTGTACCGCGCGATTTGCCAGTACGGGTTGTCGAAGGGCAAACAAACCCTGATCTGCAACCTTGACGAACGTGTTGTGCGCATCACGCAGCGGATGGGCTTCCCGATTACGGCCATCGGTAAAACGCAGTACTACATGGGTTCGTGCAAGACCCCAATTATGATGGAACGCGAGACGCTGCTGGCGTACTTTGACCAGCACCGCCATAACCCTGTCGTGCGCATCCTGCAAACGCCGCTGTAGAACACAGGCGGAGCCATTTACAAGGTTCGGTATTTAAGGGAGCGAAAAGACAGGTAGGAGAACGAGCGCGTTTGGCCTCACCCCGAGTAAGTCGTTAGTCGTTAGCTGTTAGTCTAAGACCAAGACAAAAGGTGGGTAGCTGAACGTTCGTGTTTAGCCCCACCCCAACCCCTCCCCATTTTTGGGGATTTGAACGTAGTGAAAGGCCCGACACATGGAGAGGGGCTTAAAACGGGTTCGCCGTGACAGGGGGTGCCGTGAGAAGGCGTTGAGGTGAATTCGAGGTGAAGCGTTAAAAACCTACCCGTGTAAAGGGGGAGCCATCACAGTTGGCCCTCGATCCAACGGCGCTTTTACGCCCTTCAGCAGCAGATTTACGAAATCTTTACCCGAAGCAGGCATACAATCCTTATTAGTGAATGCACTATAAGGAGAAAAAGTGATGTCGCGCGATTGGGACGTACCCTTTCATTATTTGAGCATTATTGCCATTGTGGCGCTGGATGTGGTCTGGGGCTTTCTCGAAGGCTGGACGATGATGACCTCGCCGCTGTTTGTGATTGTGCTGTCGGTGGTGGTGGGGATTGCAGGCGGCATGGCGGTGTACTATGTGCAGCGTTTCATGGCGCACGACAGCGAACGTGCCGCGCTGGCGAAGGGTATTGTAATGGGCATCGTCGCGGGGGTGCCGTTTATGGTCACCAGTACCGTGTTAGGGCTGACGATTATGATCTGGCTGGCGGCGGCGAGTGTGTTTAAGGGCGGCAAAGCCAAACGCGAGAACGAAGCCTCAGAAACCAAAGAAGCGCTGACGACGGCACAGATTGTAAGCCGGGAAGTGCGTAAGTATGCCTTTGATGGCAAAGGGACGAACGTGCGCCTGTTCCCGATGCTGGATGACCAGTTTCAGAATTACAGCGTGCTGGAGGTGGGCTATCCGTCGCGGCACGGTGATGCTGATGTGCTGGTGATGGCACGCGTCATTGGGGAAGTCGTCATCATCGAGGCTGATGCCAGCGCCGCGCCGCTGGTCGATGCGCTGGTTAAGCAGGGCATCCCGCGCGCGCGCATCGTGCTGGGCTATGCAGGCGAACCCACCGACGGCTACTCATCGGCTATCCCGCTGCCCGCGTATGATTGACCGTCAATAATAGCATCGAGCAATAGGGCAGGCCAAGGGGTCTGCCCCTGTTGCACTGTGATTTGGGATTGCCCTACAAAAACGCCCTCTGTTTTAATGAGCAGAGGGCGTTCGTTGTCGCAAATCGCGTTTAAAGGCTTTTGGCGAGAATTCCTAGGAGTGGTGAGATTCAAGGTGACGTGGACGTTCAATTGAACGTCCCTACACGAAAAATATCCGCGAAACTCCCCACTCGCGAATTTCCTAGCGTGTCCTAAGCGGGTTTACGCTCAGTCGCCTGCTGCTTCCTGCACGGGCGCGCAGCACAGCACCAACTGCTTCGCCGCGCGGACTTCGTCCAGCCGACCCACAGGCGTCGTGTGCGGCGCGCTGGTTAGCTGCTCGGGGTTCTCGTGGGCTTCCGCCGCGATTTTTTTCATCACGTCGATGAACTCATCCAGCGTCGCCTTGTCCTCGGTTTCCGTCGGCTCAATCAGCAGCGCTTCGTGGACAATCAGCGGGAAATAGTTGGTCGGCGGGTGAATGCCGTAGTCCATCAGCCGCTTGCTGATGTCCAGCGCGTGTACGCCCTCCACGCCGTCGAAGTGTCCTTCCATCACGAACTCATGGCCGCAGTAGCGGTTGTAGGGAATGTGGTAGGTGTCCTGAAGCTTGGCGCGGATGTAATTGGCGTTCAGCACCGCATAGCGCGAGACATTCTTGATGCCTTCCGCGCCGTAGATGCGAATGTAGGCGTAGGCACGGACATGCATCCCGAAGTTGCCGTGAAATGCCTTGAGGCGTCCGATAGACTTTTCCGGCATACGCAGGCCGTAGAGCGGTGCCATCTCTTCGGTTTCCGGTTCAACGATTTTGACGATAGGGCCGGGCAGATATTCCAGCAGCTTTTCGCCGACGCCCACCGCGCCGCAGCCGGGGCCGCCGCCGCCGTGCGGGGTAGAGAAGGTTTTGTGCAGGTTGTAGTGCATGACATCGAAGCCCAGGTCGCCGGGTTTGACCACGCCCATCAGCGCGTTCATGTTGGCCCCGTCCATGTACATCAGGCCGCCCGCCGCGTGGACAATCTCGATGACATCGAGGATGTGCGCCTCGAACAAGCCGAGCGTGCTGGGGACGGTAATCATCATGCCCGCGATGGTCTTGGCATTGTCGCCCGCGCAGGCCGCACGCAGCGCTTCCAAATCGACGTTCCCGTCCTTATCGGAGGGCAGTTCGATGACCTTCATGCCTGCCATCGAGCAGGTGGCAGGGTTAGTGCCGTGCGCGCTGTTGGGCACAAGAATCGTCGTGCGCTGGGTGTCGCTGCGATCCAGATGATACTTGCGGATCATGAGAATGCCCGCGAGTTCGCCCTGTGCGCCTGCGGCTGGCTGAAGGCTGACGCTCTTGAATCCGCTGATTTCGGCAAGCCAAGTTTGCAACTCGTGCATCAACGCCAGCGCGCCCTGAGAACTGGCGTCGTCGCTCAGCGGGTGCAGATGGGCGAAGCCGGGCAGGCGTGCCATGTCTTCGTTGATCTTCGGGTTGTACTTCATGGTGCAGGAGCCAAGCGGATAAAAGCCCTTATCGATGCCGTGATTCAACTGGCTCATGTTGACGAAGTGGCGAATGACTTGCAGCTCGCTCACTTCCGGGAAGCGTAAATCACTGCGCAGCAAATCGGCTGGCAGTTCAGTGGTGGGTACGTCTACCGCGGGGAGCGAAACGCCTGTGCGCCCCTCGACGCTGATCTCATAGATTGTGGGTTCCATAACTATCCATCCTCAAATCGTATTTAGCGTGCTGCTGTGCCTTGTTCAATTGGCTGCCAGATTTGTCGCGCGGTTGGGGTGAACAGCTTTTGCAGCTTGCGCACCTTGCCCATGCCGCGAATGTGTGTTTTGCCAGTGAGCATTGGCAGCAGCGGGTTCTGAATGGCGAAGGCTGACGTTTTCAGGTAGGTGCTGATGTCCGTCGTCAGGGTAATATCGGCGCGTGACGAGTCGCCGTGAACGATGTGGCACTCGCCGTTTTCCACCACGAACGTCCATGAGCCGCCGCCGTCACCGGTAAGCGTGAGCGCCCAGATGAGTCGTTCATTGGCCGCCGCCTCGCGGTTAATGGCCTTCGACGTAAGTTCCATGTAGAAGTCGAGGCCACGTTTCATCAGGGACGCGGGAATGGCGGGCAGCGCGTCGTGGCGGCGCAGATAGGCTTCGCTGAAGTGCAGCCATGTATGCCAGTAGTTGTAGGCGAGGGCGAAGCGTGTGGTACGCCAGCCGCGCACGGTTAACACAGGCAGCCATACGGGACTCTCCGACGAGGACTCGCGCGCGATACGGCGCAGATACGCCTGACTTTCGCGCATCTCGTCAACGGCCTGCTGGGGTGTGTAATCCTGCGGGCGATGCGAGAACTGCTCGTTGTTCCAGGCGTTGAGTTCCTCGATAGTGGAAATCGCGTCTTCCTCGCTTGATCTCGCGCCGCGTTTGATGGCGTCGGCAATCAAGCGATTGAAATAGGCGAGGTGATAAGGCACATCGGTCGGCGAATGTCCAGAGCCTGCCATGCCGACGGCTCCAGTCGGTGGCTGCAAACTGGCTCATAAAATCGTTGAGTGCCGTCCACAGCGCTTCCTGATCGGCGGTGACGCGGCTGTCAGTTAACGTCAAAACCATCCTAAGCGCCGATCTCCTTCAACGCCTCAACCAGCGCGTCAATTTCGTCCTTGCCGTTCATTTCGGTGACGCACAGGAGCATGTTGTCCTTGAGATGTGCGTAATCCTGACCGAGGTCGTAGCCGCCGATGATGCCCTTATCAATCAGCGCTTCGTTGAGGGTGCTGACGGGGCGCGGGCACTTGACCACGAACTCGTGGAAGAACGGCTTGCTGAAGTCCACCTTGTAGCCGGGCAGGGCGTCAATCTGTTTGGCGGCGTAATGCGCTTTGTGGAAACAGAGTTCCGCGACCTTACGAATGCCCTGTTTGCCGACCAATGACATGTAGAGCACGGCGGCCAGCGCCATCAAACCCTGATTGGTGCAGATGTTGCTGCTGGCTTTTTCGCGTTTGATGTCCTGTTCGCGCGGGCGCAGCGTCATGACGTAGGCACGCTTGCCGTTTTTATCGACGGTTTCCCCGACGATGCGTCCGGCAATCTTGCGGACGTATTCGGTGCGGGTGGCGAAGTAGCCGACATAGGGGCCGCCGTAGCTCAGTGGGATGCCAAGCGGCTGGCCTTCACCGACGACCATGTCCGCGCCGAGTTCGCCGGGACTCTTGAACATCGCCAGCGCCATCGGGTTGGCGACGAAGACCAGCAGCGCGCCCGCGTTGTGGACTTTTTCCGCCAGTTTCTTCAGGTCGTCAATCTGGCCGAAGAAGTTGGGATACTGGATGGCGACCATCGCCGTGTTGTCGTCCAGCATGTCAATCAGGTCGGGGATGTCCGCGCGCCCGTTGTCGCCGACAAACTTGACGTTGTTGCCCTGATGATAGGTGCGCACCACCGCGCGATACTGCGGGTGGATGGCGTGGCTGAGGATAATTTTGCTGCGCTTGTTGCGCGTGACTTCCAGCGCTACTGTGACGGCTTCGGCCAGCGAGGTGGCCCCGTCGTAATGGCTGGCGTTGGCGGCGTCCATGCCTGTGAGCGCGCAAATCATGCTCTGATATTCAAAGATGGCTTGGAGCGTGCCCTGGCTGACTTCCGGCTGATAAGGCGTATAGGCGGTGTAAAACTCGCCGCGCAGCAGGATGTGATTCACCGCCGCAGGGGTGTAGTGATGGTAAGCACCTGCGCCGCGAAACAACGCGAAGTCCTGCGCGTGCTCATTGGCTTCACTCAGCGCCAGCATTTCCGCCGAGACTTCCATTTCGCTGAGCGCGTCCGGCAGTTTCAGTTCAGGAAAGCGATGTTTGGCGGGCACCGCTTCAAAGAGGTCTTCAATGGTCGTGACGCCGATGGCCGCCAACATCTGCTGGCGTTCGGTGTCGGTGTGGGGGATATAACTCATTACGGTAAACTCCTGAATTAAGTCAGCAAGGGCGAGGCAAAACTCGCCCGTGATGCTGTTGGATGGCTAGCGGTTGTCGCAGTAACTGACGTAAGCGGCGGAGTCCATCAGGTCATTGAGGTCAGCGGCGCTGGTCACCTTCAACTTGACGATCCAGCCTTTGCCAAAGGGATCGCTGTTGATAAGTTCGGGTTCGTCTTCCAGCGCGCTGTTGACTTCCGTGACGGTGCCGCCGACAGGGGAGACCAAGGGCGACGCGGCTTTAACCGATTCGACAGAGCCGAATTCTTCGCCCTTTTTGATGGTGCGCCCGACTTCCGGCAGTTCGACGAAGACGATGTCGTTCAATTGATCCTGCGCGTAGTCGCTGATGCCGAGGGTGGCGGTGTCTCCCTCCAGCACGACCCATTCATCAGACTTGGCATACTTTGCGTTCTCGACAGTTTTCCAGCTTGCCATACAAAGGTCTCCTTATGGTAGGGTGTGCCCCTACAGCTACGAACAACAAATAAAAAGAGCACACAACAAATTTGCTGTGCGCTCTGTCGGTAACGTACTTCCAGAGGTAGTCGGTTGATAAATCCCTGTGACCTGAGAGTTTCACCGTCAAGCCAGCAGTGATTGACGGTTTGCCCCTTCGGCGTCCCAATTAGATAGGCGCTCTCTTTACCAGCCGCTATTTAGTTCGTCAATGTTATTGTAGCGTGGTCACCAGTGATTAGCAACGTGAAATAAGTCATAGGAGTGGTGAGATTCAAGGTTACGTGGACGGTCAATTGAACGTCCCTACACGAAAAAAATCGGCGATACGCCCCACCCGGTAAGTTATCTTGTTTGTGATGTCGCTAACGCATGACATTTTGTCAAGAATATGGTTGACAAAATGTCAACTATACTTTACATTATATCAAGTTAACTTGTACACAAGGATATGGCGATGAAGATGAACAGACGTTATCTCCTGCGTTTCTTTCCCAGCATGATCCTGTATATGATCTTACTGCCGTTCTGTATTGGGATTGCTAAAGCGCTGCCGGAGGATAACCTGCTGCGTTATCCGATTGCGGTGCTGCCTGTGCTGCCGATTGGTTTCGTGTTTTGGGCGGTGATCGAAAATGTGCGCGAACTGGACGAGATGCAGCAGCGCATTCATCTGGAAGCGGCAGTCTTCAGCCTTGCGGTGACGGGGATGATCTTCTTCGCGATGGGCCTGCTGGAGTCCACTGGACTCAAAACGCTGCACATCGTTCTGGTGCTGCCGAGCAACATTTTCTTCTGGGGCATCGGGCAGATTCTGGCAAGGAGACGCTACGAATGAAAAACCGTCTAAAGGTTCTGCGGGCTGAACGTGATTGGTCACAGGCCGATCTCGCGGAAAAGCTGGGTGTTTCGCGGCAAACGATCAACGCCCTGGAAACGGGTAAATACGACCCCAGTCTGCTGCTTGCGTTTAAAGTGGCGCAGCTATTCGGGGCAACGATTGAACAAATCTTCCAACCCGACCCGGAAGACCTGCTGCGTACCGGTTAGTTTGACCATCGCCGGACAACGCTAACAAGGGGGCGTAAAGAAAACCTAAAAATCAGCGATGCGCCGATTTTTGGCTATTGAAACAGGCAACGAAATGATTACCCTGTGCGTAATACTAACGTGGATAGAACGCGAAAAGAGCGAAAAGAGGAGTTCATGAGTCCAACTACTGCAATCGCTGTTGAGAATATCTCTAAGAGTTATGGGAGTTTTCAGGCAGTGAAGGATTTGTCGTTTCAGGTCTATCAGGGCGAACTGTTCGCCTTGCTGGGACCCAACGGCAGCGGCAAGACGACTACGATTCGCATGATCCTTGATATTCTGAAGCCCGACATGGGGCGTATCGCTGTGCTGGGGGCACCGCTGACGGATGCTACCAAGGATCGCATTGGTTACATGCCGGAGGAGCGTGGGCTGTACCGCAACGTGCCCGTGCTGGAAATGATGGTGTATCTGGGCACGCTCAAAGGGCTGTCGAGTGGTGAGGCTAAAAAACGCAGCCTCGCGCTGCTGGAACGGCTGGAGCTGACCGCAAACGCCAAGAAGAAAGTCAGCGAACTGAGCAAGGGTATGCAGCAGAAGGTACAGTTCGCCGTCACGATCATGCACGAGCCGCAACTGCTGATTATCGACGAGCCGTTTTCGGGGCTGGACCCGGTGAACTCACTGGTGATCAAAGACCTGTTGATGGAGCAGAAGAAAAAGGGTGTGGCCATCGTGATGAGCACCCACCAGATGTATCAGGTTGAGGAAATGGCCGAACGCCTGCTGATGATTTATCAGGGTACATTGCAACTGTATGGCGAAGTGGATGAAATCCGCAACCGTTATGCGATGCACGCCCTGATTGTGGAGGGCACAGGCGATTGGGCGCGGCTGCCGGGTGTTGAGCGCGTGGAAAAGGGCGAGAACGGGCGCGGCGGTTCCGTGCTGTTCTTGCAGCCCAACGTCAAAACGGACAATGTGCTGGCGGCTATCGCTTCTTCGCCCGACTACAACGTGCGCCGTTTTGAGCTGGCGGTTCCCAGCCTGAACGACATCTTCATTCGTGTTGTTGAGGAGCACAAATCATGAAGAAGCTGCTGCTTGTGGCGTGGCGCGAATACTGGTTCAACCTACGCCGCCGTTCGTTCCTGTTCGCCGCGTTCGGCGCGCCGCTGCTGACCATTGGCCTGATGACGCTGGTCTTTACGTTTATCATCGGCGGAGAGGAAGACGCGGAAGGCCTGGGGACTATTGGCTATGTGGATAATTCCGGGGTGCTGGCGCAGGCCCTGGAGAAACCCGATTATTTCACGGTTTATGCCAGCGACGAGGAAGCACAGGCGGCGCTGGATGCGGGCGCTATCGGCGGCTATTTTGTCGTGCCGCGCAACTATATGGCTGTGGGTGCGGTGCGCTTCTTCAGCACAGAAGGGATGCCTGCTGCCCTGCGCAATGCGTTTGACAGTTTCCTCGTGGCTAACCTCACCGCGCAAACCGATGGGCTGCGGCTTCCGAGTGAACGTGTGATTGACCCGGTGGATTTGACCGTCATTGGTCTGGATACGGGACGCGAAATCACGGGCGCGGCGTTTTCAGGCTTGTTCCTTGTGCCGTTCATTTTCGTGCTGGTGTTTATGATGGCCTCACAGGTAACCAGCGGTTTCCTGATGAGCGGCGTCGTTGAGGAAAAAGTCAACCGTATCATGGAAGTGCTGGTCACCAGCGTGACACCGCTGCAAATGCTGTTGGGCAAGGTCATTGGCCTGGGGGCGCTGGGGCTGACGCAGTTTTTCATCTGGATCGTCGGCGGTTTCATCATGGTAGGGCTTGGTGACCGCTTCAACATCTCGGCGTTGAGTGGCATTGAGATTCCGGTGGATATGACCATCATCGGGCTGATCTACTTTCTGCTGAGCTACTTCTTTGTCGGCACCCTGATGGCGGGCATCGGCGTTACGGCTGGCTCTGAACAGGAAAGCCGCCAGTTTTCGGGCATCTTCTCGCTGCTGTTCGTGATCCCGTTCTTCTTCGTGGCGCAGTTCATCCAGGACAGCAACGGCGCACTGCCCGTAGCGCTCTCCATGATTCCGTTCACGGCGGCTCCTTCGATGCTGCTGCGGTTTGCCTTTGGGACGGTACCCATGTGGCAGATTGCGCTGAGTATGGGGCTGCTGCTGGTCACGGGGCTGGTGGTGGCGTTTGCGTCGGCGCGTGTTTTCCGATGGGGGCTGCTGATGTATGGCAAGCGCCCAACGCCGCGCGAATTGTGGCGGGTGATTACATCGTCCAGCGGATATGCCACCAGTGTAGCCAAAGCCGACGAGTCGATAGGGAGGTAGGACGTGTTCAAACATATCTGGCAAGTATTTATCTATGAACTGATCCGCAATTTACGGCGCAAGGGATATCTGTTCATGACCTTTGGCATCCCGTTGATTGCGATTGCACTGCTGCTGGGCTATAAGGTCATCACTGACCTCAACGCTGCTAACGGCAATACGCCTGACGATACGCAGGATGAATTCTCGACACAGGGGATGCAGCACGTCGGTTATATCGACCTGTCGGGGATGTTCACGGACACACCGGACGCTGATGTTTATACGGCTTATGCCGACGAAACAGCGGCGCGCGCTGCGCTGGATGCGGGGGACATCGACGGTTACTATGTCATCGCGGCGGATTATCTGGACACAGGCGAAGTCACGCTGTATGTGCCCACTGTGGCATTTTCAGTGGCGGTCAACAGCAATGAACTCATTCAGAATTTGGTCTTCGATGAACTGGGAACAGACATTGACGCCAGCCTGATTAATCGCCTGCGCACGCCGACGACCACCGTGATTGAGGTTGATGTCACGCGCACAACCGCAGATGGCGGCGGTGTGGAACGTGACTTTGGCGCAGATTTCGGCATCGTCTACGTGTTTTCGCTGGCGCTGATGCTGGGCGTGTTCACGACCAACGGCTATCTGCTGCAAAGCGTGATTGAGGAAAAAGAAACGCGCCTGATTGAAATCCTGGTGTCCACAATCCGCCCCATCTCGCTGCTGTCAGGCAAAATCCTGGCGATGGGGGTGCTGGGGATGCTGCAAATCGTGCTGTGGCTGGGAACTGTCGTGGGACTTGTGTACCTGGCCGGAGCGTTAGGGATTACGGGCACGCCGCTGGATAACCTTGTGCTGCCCTGGAATGTGCTGCCGATTATTCTGCTGTACTTCGTGCTGGGTTATCTGTATTTTGCTGCTGCCTACGGAGCCGTTGGCGCGCTGTCGAACTCGATGCAGGAAGGCCCGCAGTATGCCGTTGTGTTTACCCTGCCCGCTGCGCTGCCGTTCTATTTCCTGAGCGTATTCCTGCAATCTCCCAACGACACGCTGCCAGTGGTTTTGAGCATCCTGCCGTTTACCTCGCCGATTGGCATGGTGGTGCGTCTGGTGATTAGCAACGTGCCCGCGATTGAGATTCTTCTGAGCGTGGTTTTGCTGGCGCTGACGGATGTGGCGATGATCTGGATGGCGGGGAAGTTGTTCCGGGTACAGTCGCTGCTGGCGGGGCAGCTACCGAAACTGAGCGAGATTCCCAAACTGCTGCGCAGTTAGACGCTGAGAGGGGCAAGGCAACCCTTGCCCCTATTTTTCATGAGTTTATGCCCAGGTAATCATGCCGGGCTGGAAGGGCGTCGGCAGGAAGTTGTGGTGTGGTACCACACGCACTGAAATCCCGCGTTCGCCACTTGTGCTGTAGCGCACGGTGGCCTTAAAGGTGTACTCGCCGCCGCTGGATGTCTGGGTGACGGGTTTCATGTCGATAGCCGTGCCGCCGGGGCTGATGTCCCCCCGTGTTGTAAGTCCACCGTAGTACAACTGAACCCGCACATCCTCTGGGGTGAGGGAACCGAGGTTGACCTGTGCTGTGACTTCAATCTCGGTGCCTACGGCGACCTGATTGGTTGAAATCTGCACATCGGTTACGCGGATGTTGTTCCACGACTTCTCAACTTTGCTGCGCCACTTGACGAAATTCAGCCCCGCGTCGAGTGTGGGGTGTGTCATTTCGTAGGAACGCTTGTAGCTGGGCATGTAGAAGTATTCAGCGTATTCCTGCACCATGCGCCGCGTGTTGAAGTAGGGGCCTAACACGCGGAGGGAATGCTTGATTTTGCGAATCCATTCGCGCGGCAGGTTATCCTTGCCACGTTCGTAGAACATGGGGACGATGTCGTGTTCAAGAATGTTGTACAGCGCTTCACTCTCGATATAGTTCTGCTGTTCGCTTTCGCTGTCGAGATATTCTTCGCCGTTGCCGATGGCCCAACCGACATCGGGGTTATAGGCTTCTGCCCACCAGCCATCGAGGATGCTGCAATTTAGGCCACCGTTGTAGATGACCTTCATACCGCTGGTACCGCTGGCTTCCTTCGGGCGCTGGGGGTTATTGAGCCACACGTCCACGCCCTGTACGAGGTAGCGGGCGATGTGCATGTCATAGTTTTCGAGGAAGACAATCGAATGGCGCAGTTCAGGCTCACGCGCGATGTTGACAATCCGGCGGATGAATTCTTTGCCTGCGGTGTCGTGCGGGTGTGCTTTGCCCGCGAAAATGATTTGCACCGGGCGTTCTGCGTTGTTGAGGATTTGCTTCAGACGATCCAAATCCTGCATCAGCAGCGTCGCGCGCTTGTAGGTGGCGAAGCGGCGGGCGAAACCGATGGTCAGCGCGTCGGGATCCAGGACTTCTTCGGCATCGTCAATCTTCGTGTTTGGGCGCGCCCCGATGTTCGAGCTGCGCGCGCAGGCGTTCGCGGGTGAAGGCGACGAGCTGTTCACGACGACGTTCATGCGTGCGCCACAGTTCAGCATCGGGGATTTGTTCGATGTTTTCCCAGAGTTCGGGGCGTGATTCTTCGGAACGCCACGCCGGGTCGAGATAACGGTCAAGCAGTTGACCCATTTCCGGGCTGACCCACGTCTGGACGTGGATGCCGTTGGTGACGGCCTGAATCGGGATTTCGTGTTCGGGCACATCCGGGAAAATCCACTGCCACATTTTGCGCGATACCATCCCGTGCAGTTGGGCTACGCCGTTGGAACCGCTGGAGGTGCGCAGTGCCAGCACGGCCATCGAGAACAACTGGTAGTCGCCCATGTTTTCGCGTCCGAGGTTGAGGAATTCATCGCGCGATAAGCCCATGCTGCGGAAGTAGTTGGTGAAGTGCTCGTCAATCAGGTCAAAGCCGAAACGTTCCAAGCCAGCGGGGACGGGCGTGTGTGTGGTGAAGATGTTGCTGGCGGAGACAATTTCCTTAGCCTGGCTGAAGGTTAGCCCCTGCTCGACCATCAGCAGGCGAATGCGTTCCAGCGCCAGAAAGGCCGAGTGCCCTTCGTTCATGTGGGTCAGGTTCGGGCGCAGTCCCAGCGCATCCAGGGCGCGAATGCCGCCGATCCCCATCAGGACTTCCTGACGGATGCGTGTGCGGCGGTCACCGCCGTAGAGGCGGTCAGTCAGGTTGCGGTCTTCTTCCAGACGGTTTTCAGGGATATTGCTGTCCAGCAGGTAGAGGGGCACGCGCCCAACCTGGACTTTCCAGATTTGGGCATACAGGTCGCGTCCGGGCAGCGGTACGCTAATCTTGATCGGATTGCCGTCCTTGTCGCGCTGTAAGGTAACCGGGAGGTTGGCGTAATCGTTGATGGGATAGTTTTCCTGCTGGTAGCCATCAGCGTTGAGATACTGCTGGAAATAGCCTTCCTGATAGAGCAGGCCGACGCCGACGAGGGGCAAGCCGAGGTCGCTTGCGCTTTTGAGGTGATCGCCGCTGAGGACGCCCAGACCGCCGGAGTAGTTCTGTAAACACTCGGTAATGCCGAATTCCATAGAGAAGTAGGCGATACGGGGAGCTTCCAGTTTGCCATAGTTTTGTGAGTACCAGGTGCCTTGCGCGTTCATGTACTCGTCAAGGCTTTGCGAGACGCGATTGAGATGTGCCATGAACGCGGGGTCTTCGCAGACGGCGTTTAAACGTTCCTGGCTGATGAGGCCCAGCATCCATACCGGGTTATGACCTGTCGCGTTCCACAGGTCTAAATCGAGGCGACGAAACAGCAGTACACTCTCGTGGTCCCATGCCCAGCGCAGATTGTACGCCAGATCACGCAGGCGTTCCAGCGGTTTGGGCAAGTTAGGTACCACGCTTACGGTGGTCACGGGTTTTACCATGCGTTTTGCTCCTGAAAGCAATCATTGTTGATGTAAGGGGTAGTACATAAACAGGAATATCCCGCATTCCTGTTTGGTGCGCTGACAAGCATAACCTTTTTCCGCTAAATGTAAACACTGTGAAAAGGATACAGATGTCATGGAAATTATGGATACATCGCACAATCATCCATAGTTTTACAACTTTTGCCTATGCTACAATGAGAGCAGGTGATGTTTTACACAATCACATCATTAGGAGAAGCCTACATGCTGGAAAAGACCTATCCGAAGAATAAGCCCTACTGCAAGGTCATCTTCTACTCACCTGCGCAAATCAAGGCAGAGACGGTGCATCTGGTAGGGGATTTTAATAATTGGGATGAAGCGAAGACCCCGATGAAAAAGGGGAAAGATGGGCGGTTTTCAGTCACGATGCAGTTAGACAAAGGTAAGGACTATCAGTTCCGTTACCTGGTCAACAGCACAGAATGGCATAATGATTGGGAAGCAGATAAGTATGTGCCGAACCCATTCAGTGGTGATAACTCTGTAGTGACCACGTAGACGACAATTGAAGATCATGTTTTTGTGGGGGCGTGAGCACACACGCCTCTTTTTATTTCTCCAAAAAGCAACTTTTCCCACTGAAAGGGTGTCTATAGTACAGAGACACGATTTTGGGAGGGGATCGCTTGAAACGCTTTGCGCTTCTTTTTCTGATTATCTCAGTTTCAGCCTGTAATCTGAACAGCAGCGTCGAAACGCCGGGCGCGCAGCCTATTGGCACGCCGCCGCCTGTGTTCCAGAGTGAGCTTGGCATGGGGACGACGCGTGTGATTACGATTGAAGCGGTGAACCTGATTCCGGCGAATACCCGCGTGCGCCTGAGCACTGCAACCTATGTGGAAGGGGAGTGGCTGTATACCATCGTGGTTGAGGGCACGGAAGCCTATACTACGGCCCGCGAATCGCAGTTGGCATGGGCACCGGGCGAAGTTCCGGGCGCGCCCACGCCCACGATGCGCTTTAGCAGTGATACCAGCAGCATTTATCGGTTTATCACGCTGGAGAATGTGGGGGATATTCCGGCCAACACGCGGGTACGAGTGGAAGAAACGCGCTGGGAGGACAACGGGTGGACGTATGTCATTGTGGCGGAAGATGAACACCAGCGCGCCGAAGCCCGCGAATCACAGCTTGCCGCCGCGCCAGAGACCCCTTCCGCCAGTTTCTTTAACGGCGACATCGGCAACGGTTATCGGTTTATCACGCTGGAGAATGTGGGGGATATTCCAGCGAATACGAGTGTGGCGATAGCTCAGGTTGATATGCGTCAGAACGAATGGATTTATACCATTACCACCCAGGATGGACGCCGAGCAG
>JAXLWC010000119.1:0-8279 GCA_046328675.1 Anaerolineae bacterium | reverse complement strand
CAGATCGACCATCGCCTTCTGGTCGAGGCGCTGCTGCTGGTCGAGGCGAATCACTTCGTCGAGGCGGTGGCGGGCGATGTCCAGCAGCACATCATCCTGCTGTCCGACAAGCGCAAAGGTCACGCGGGCGGACTCCCACACGCGTTTTACCGGATACAAAGTGTCGCCGGGTAGGGTGTTCTCTGAGGCGGAAACCAGCCCCGCGCCGCTGCCCAGTGCCAGTACGGCAATCACCAGCAGCGCCGCTGCTAAACGCACGAACGGCTGCCACAGGCGGATGCTGCTCTGCGGGCGGCTGGCTGTCTGCGGAGGCATGGAGGTACGCAGTTGCTTGTCCAGCGCTTGCACGCGCTCGGCTGACATCTGCGGCGCTTTCAGGCGCGAGGTGAGCAGGGCGATTTGCAGCAGCGGCTTGAGTTCGGCGGCGGCTGCGGGATAACGCCGCAGACAATCCTCAAGCGTCGCGTCGCCGCGCTGTATCGCATCAAGGCAGTCCTCGACGATGGTATCCAATTCCTGAGAAAGCGGCGTTTCGTTCACAACAATCCCGACAAAATAGCGTCCATGTCCAATCCGGTGCGTTCGAGGCGGCTGGCCAGCGAACGCAGCGCGCGATGTTGTAATGCCTTGATCGCGTTGGCATTCTTGCCCATGATTTCGGCGACCTGCTCAATGCGGTAGCCTTCGATAAAGCGCAAAATCACCACCTGCTGCTGCTCGCCCGTGAGGCTGGTGATGGCTTCGCGCAGTGCTTTGACTGCCTGCCGCCGCAAAATCCCTTCGTCCATGTCGTGACTAACGGGAATGCGTTCGATCACCTCGTCACTTTCGTCGGACTGGCGACCCGCGCGGCGGTAATAATCGACCACGCGTGCATGGGCGATGCTGTAAAGCCATGCCAAAAATGGTTTGCCCATGTCCTGATACGACGCCAGTCCAGTCAGCGCGCGGGTAAAGACATCGCCTGTCAGGTCTTCGGCAAGCTGCACGTTGTTGACGCGGTGATAGATGTAACGAAACACCGTCTGTACGTGCGCCCGGTATAAGGCCGAAAACGCCTCAGCATTACCGCGCTGCGCCTGTTTCAACAGCTTCTGTTCCTCAACGCGATCCAAAAGTGCTCCCTCAGCCTTCCATGATGTGCAATTCGCGTTGATTGCACTGTATACCGCTGCGCGAAGAAAAAAGATACGGCATCACTCGTCGCTCACAACTAAAGTTTATATTGCGCCACATCCTCTGTTCAGTATAATCGCTGTTTAACGTGAGTTTCAAACATTCAGCAGGCAATCCTTGGATAGACAGCGCGACCCTCAACCCGTACCCTCCACGCTTTACACCGAAGAATACTTCCGTACCGCGTGCGAAGGCTTTGACGAATTCAACGCCAGCGAAGGCGAACACCTCTCGCGGCGGCTTAAAGCGGCGTTTCAACTGGCGGAAGTCACGCCGGGCATGACCGTCCTGGACGTAGGCTGTGGACGCGGGGAAATTCTGCGTCACTGTGTGCAACTCGGCGCGAACGCCTTTGGCATTGATTACGCTGCCGTTGCGGTGAACATGTCGCAGCAGGTGATTGAGGGCATCGACGGCGCGCAGCCCGGCAAAACGGGCGTGGCACAGGCCGACGCCAAGAAACTGCCGTTCCCGACAGGCGCGTTTGACCGCGTGCTGATGTTCGACGTGGTGGAGCATCTGTATCCCTGGGAACTGCACGCCGCCATGCTGGAAGTGCATCGCGTGCTCAAGCCAAATGGCATGTTCATCATCCATACCGCGCCCAACATCTGGTATGACCGCTACGCCTACCCGGTGGTGCGTATTGTGCGCACACTGATGGGGCAGGGCGATAAGTACCCCAAAGACCCGCGCCAGTTCCTTGTGGATGTCAATCAGCACGTTCACGTCAACGAACAATCACAGTGGAGCATGGGGCAGGCGCTGAAAAAGGCGGGTTTCAGAGGCAAAGTGTGGCTGGACAGCCCGCCGCAGAACCGTCAGGAATCTTCGGTGATGGCCTCGCTGCGCCGTGTCGCCTTCGATCTGCCGCCGTTCCGCTGGTTCTTCGAGCGCGAAGTGTTTGCAGTCGCGGCCAAAATGGGAGAGAAGTAATCAGTTCTCAGTCAGTGGTTTTCCGCTATAGTGGAGAGAAACAGGCGGAAATGTCCATCTTGCTGCATACTACTGAAAACTGTGAACTGTGAAACTGTGAACAAACATGCGTGATAAACGACCTGTAGACGAACTTTCAATCGAAGAGTTGGAACGTGTCCTTGCCATCCGTAAGCGCGAGGAACGCCAGCGCCAGCTTCAGCGGATGCAGCGCAGCGGGCGCGTCATGACAGCGCAGGAAAATGGCGAAAAGCCTAAAAACACGCCGTTAGTGGTCAGCGAAAAGCCCAAGAACTCCGATACCGGGCCAATCCCCGCGCCGCAGACTGTGCCCACCACTGCGTCACAAAGCACTCCGCAGCCCACCGTCACTCCCCGTTTTGATGATGAATTTGACGAAGACTATACAGCGCCGCGCAAAGAGGATAACAACCGCATCTGGCGCGCCTTCGTCAATCGTTCGCTGCTACTGGTGGAAGTACTGGCAGTTGTGGGGCTGGTGCTGCTGGGCGTTAACCTGTTCGATGCCATCACCAAGCTGGAAGAAGAAACTGCCGATGCTGCCAGCGCCGCTGATGAAATCCGGCGCGCGGGCATTCCCACGCTGGAGCCAACCCCGATTCTGATGCTGGAACAGTACGTGCTTCCCGGCGGCCACATTCGCGTGGCAGGCGGCAGCCCACAGTTCAACTTCAACGAAGTGCCGCAGTTCCTGCTGACCACCGTGCAAAGCCAGATTAACCAGCCAGAACTGATTTATCGGCCCCCGGCGACGAGCGAGACGGCACGCATCATTAGTATTCCGCGACTCAACCTTGACGTGACGATTGTTGCGGGCGTAGACTGGGAGGCGCTCAAAAGCGGTGTTGGGCAGTTGATCAATGGGGTTAACCCAGGTGATCCAACAGGCAACGTGGTGCTGGCGGCGCACAACGACATTTATGGCGAATACTTCCGCTACCTCGACACGATGCAGTTGGGTGACCAGTTCACCATTCAGACCGACACCCAGGCTTACACGTACACGGTCACCGGAACCGATATTGTGGTTCGACCGACGTGGAAGGTGATGGACAACCGCGACGGCGCGACGGTGACGCTGATTTCGTGTTATCCCTATGGCGAGAACACCCACCGTTACATCGTCTATGCCAATCGAGACGCTAGTTGAACGTTGTATAGTTGCGAAATTACCTGAAGACATCAATCCGAAACAATGAATGCCTCCCGCATGGATATGTTCGACATGGCTTAGAATTATAAATTAGGAGAATGTGACCCCATAACAAGCCGTCGCCGTCGTAACAGTAACGCCAATATCCTATTGCGGAAACTCTGGATCGTGCGCGCTGCCAGGCTGAAGGCGCTGAAGAAGAAAAACCCGCTGCCCCTGTGCGTGAAGCCCCCGCGTCCCGCGCACGCGCCAATGCTGCTCCCAGCGCGTCGCAGCAGCGCTCCTGCGGGCAGACGGTGCGTAAACGTGTAAGAATGACGATAAAATGGATCCTGAAGGTGAGATGCCGGATATCTCTATGCACCTGACGAAAGTTGTCACGGAACAGGAACTGCGCGAACATTACAGCTTCGTGTGGTCGCTGACCTGCGTAACATGGGCTGCTGGCCCTTGGTCTGGATGAGAATTGGTCATCTCGGCACAGATCCTGTCGAAAATAACGTATTGTAGCCGAGGTAACCTCGTTCGATCAATCATGACCGTGTTATGGCAATCGACTGGACAAGCATTCCTTACTTTGCAGGTCTGACAGCAGCAGCAGCAGGCCGATTGAGCAGGAAGCCCATCGACGCAGTTACAAATGCCGGCGACCATTTGCCGAGGGGGAGGTGAGTTCGCGCAGGTTCCATGTCGTGCTGGATGGCCTCGGTGGGTACATTTATCGCGTTAACGCTGAGGGGTGCGCTGCATACGCTGAGTCTGCTGCGCCCCCTTTCCACTTTTAACGAAGTGGGCAGCGGGAGATGGCGGCGCGAATCCTTTCAACGCTGTCGCCGTGAATGTTAATGCCGAATCCGCAAATCAGCTACAAATGTCTGCTGGATTTGCTGTCGTCCTGTGCCGCGCGCTGCTGAGCAACTATGCGCAGGCGCTGGCACACATGAACCGTGAGTACATCGAACGTCTTGAAGACATGACCTTCCGCACGATCTGTCAGCGTCTCGCTGCTCTTTGTATGAGGCGACTTACGGTGGATTGCCGAAACCCCCAGCCAATTGACGCAGGAAGAAATCGCCGCCGTGCTGGGAACGACGCGAGGTGGTCGGGCGCGCGCTGCGGGAACTGCTTAACGCTGGACTGCTGCGCAAGAAAGGGCGGCACGTCTATATCGCTGACCGCGATGGGCTGGAATATCTCGCGGACACCAACACCATGCCGTTTACTGCACGCCAGCCGCAGTGTCCTGTGCCCCAAGTGCTGGAATGAACACGAGTGAACAGCCCTTAGCCAGATTTGCTGTTTGCTGCGTCGCCGCCTTGTGCTTACTGTTTCTTGCCGCTTGTGATCGCGGCAGCATCACCGACCCCAGCCAGCTTCCCACCGCTGTTGACCCTGAAACCGCACCCACCGAATTTTTCCTGACGCAGAACGCGCCGCCCAGCGGGTTTTCCAGCGTCTCTTTCCCACAGATTGACGCCAACCTCAACCTGCTGGCAGGCTGGCGCTACGAAGTGACGCTGGCGTTCAACGGCGTCTTTGCCAGTACCCCGCGTGAAACCAGTGCCGAAGCCAGCGCGCAGGTCTGGTTCAACCAGCTTGGTTCGGCGCGCCGTGTGCTGCTGGAAACGACGGGCGAACTCATCGGGCAGGAGGAAGATACCGCGTTTGAAGCGGTACGGCTCGGCCCCGACGCTTTTCTGGTGCGCAGCGGTGTGTGCCTGACCAACGCTGGCGATGATGCCGCCGCTGCCGCTGACCTCAGCGCCGGGGGACTCATCGGCGGTGTAACAAACGCTCAGCCAACGGGTATACATGCAATCATTAACGGCAACCTTGGCATGGAATCATGGCAGTATGGCTTTAGCAACGCTGACCTTGTGCTGCCCGCCATTCACACGGCGGAAGGCGGCAGTATCGCGATGGCCACGCAGGGGGAAATCTGGGTCGCGCCGAGCCAGAACGTCGTGGTGCGCTTTTATGTGACGCTGAATGTGGAGAACGCCATCATCTTTGACCGTCAGCTTCCCGTGACGGGGCAGGTGATTATCCGCTACGATTTGTTTGAGATGGGTGTTGCGCAGAATATCAGTATGCCGTTTGGCTGCTAGTACAAGTTCAAAGTAGTCAGTATTCAGTGATCAGTAAAATGTGATGCTGATTTTGCGCGCGACTCACTTGAGGATGTGTTTGGTATCCCTCGGTTCAGGATTGTACAGGCAGGCGCATGATAAATGTGCTGCCATGCTCCAATTCGCTGGTGGCGGAGACTGTGCCGCCGTGCAGTTCCACAATCTCCTTAACGATAGCCAGCCCTAAACCTGTGCCGCCTGTGCGGGTTTCCCGCGCGAGTTGACTGCGATAGAAGCGCTCGAAAACATGGGTCAAGTCTTCGGCGGCGATGCCTATTCCCTCGTCAGCCACCTCAAAGATAATATAATCGTCTTTGTACACGGTCTTTAACTCGATCTTTTTGTCTTCCGGCGTGTAGTGAATGGCATTGGAAATCAGGTTAATCAGCACACGCTCGATTTGCCTGTGATCCAAGCGCGTGTCGGGTAAAGAAACATCAACGGTCAGCGTAAGGTTCTGCTTTTTGCTGATGGCGATGGACTCGTAGGTATCAAAGACGCGCGCCACAATCTGGTTGAGGTTGGCGGGCTGAAGGTTCAGCACAATCTGGCCCCGGTCAAACTGCGCCAGCGTGCGCAAATCCACCAGCAAATCATGCAGATGATCGACTTGATTTTCCAGCGCGCGGACATGCTCGTCCAGGCGTTCCGGTTTGTTCTTGAGCAGATAAAGGCGGGTTGTCAGCGCCGTAATCGGTGTTGCCAGATCGTGAAAGGCATCGGTGATGAAACGCGCCTTAAAGCGTTCAATCTCCTTGAGGTGGGTGATGTCGTGGGCGCTGACCAATACCCCAAGCCGTTCGGTTTCATCGGCTAACAGAACCGGGATGAACGCCAGATCAAGGTCGCGTTCTTCGCCGTCCTGCGCCGTGATTTGTGTGGACAAACGCGGCTGGCTCTGGCCGGAGAGGGCATTCATCAGGGCAGCGCCCACCGAGGCCCCCTGATCGTTGCCCTTGACCGCCCACAGGATTTGATCCAGCGACTCGGATACGCGCTCACCAAACAGCGCCACGAAGGCTGGATTGCGCGTGCGGATATGGCCGTTGGTGTCCGCCAGGGCAACCGCGTCCTTGGTATGATTCAGGATCAGTTCAATCTGATCTTTAGCACGACGAAGCTGCGCCGTGCGCTCCTCGACCATCTGCTGAAGCTGATCGGTGTACAGTTTCAACTCGGCTGCCAGACGGCGCTGTTCGGTGATGTCGCGGCTGTAAACGGCAAAGGCTTCCACCGGGCCGTCTGCTGAAATCATGGGGTAAACGCTGTTATCCCACCAGCCCCCGGAGGTTTCATCCTGCCAGCGCACGGCCTCCTGCGACTCTGCGGCGGCCTCAAAGTAGGAAATCCGCCGTTCTTTGAGATCAGGCGGCATGAGTTCAAAACAGTTTTCGCCCACCAGTTCCTCGACACTTTTGCCCAACGTGTCGGCAAAGGCTTTGTTCAGAGTCAGGAAGGTGCCAGTGCGCGTGATGAGAAAAGCCACATCCGTAGTCGCATCCAGCAGCGCGCGCAGACGCGTTTCGCTTTCACGCAGCGCATCTTCGGCCCGCCGCCGCGCGGTAATGTCCTGCACCGCGCCGTTGATTTCAATCAGTCGATTGGCTGCGTCGTCCCATACCGGATGCGCATAGACCCGTACCCAGCGCGTCTCGCTGCTTTTGTTCACGATGCGGATTTCTGCCACCGAACTTTGATTGCGGAGCAGGGTTTCCATGTTCACGGTATCACGTTCACGATCATCAGGATGGACAATCGAGCGCCAGCCGCCGATAACTTTGTATTCCTCCGGCGTGTAACCGGTGATGGTTTCAAACGCGCCTGTCAGCAGCGTATGGTCAAGTTCGCCGTTAAGCCCCACGCGCGAGGCAAAGGTGTAATCCGAGGTGACTGAGGAGATGAAGCGAAATCGTGACTCACTTTCGCGCAGCGCGACCTCTGACTCTTCCCATTCAACGAGCCGTTCGTTAGCTATTTGCAGGGCTTTGCCTAATTCAGCCTGCATCGTGAGCACCGAAATCAGGATATGTACGGTGGCATAACCGAACACAAGCCAGGGAGCAATCCCTTGCATCGGCAGCAGAACAGGAGGTTGATGGCCTGTGTGGATCATCAGGAACAGGACAAGCGTGTAAGTGAGGCTTGCCCCGGCGACCAGCAGACTGGCGCGGGCGCCCAGCAGCAGCACCGCCAGCGCGATAGCAATCAGGTACAGGCTGGCGCTGACGCTGGTTGCACCGCCCGACACGTAAACCACTGCCGAGACGATGCTCCAGGCAAAAATCACGCAGAATAGGCTGGCGAGACGCACCTGCCCCTGATGCAGCAGCCTGTATATCATCAGCAGAAAGAGCAGCGTGGTAAAGATCAGGAGTTCGCTGAGAATTTTGTTTTGTGCGAACAACGCGGCGAGAACACTGGCGACCAGCATATTCAGGGAGATCGCCCCAATGACGGTGTAAAGGACACGCGCCTGACGTGTCTTTTCATCATCTGTGGGGAAGACCGGCGGCAGCAGTGTTCGCCAGAGGTGACGCAGTGAAACCAGAAGCCTATCGAACGTCTGCATACAACCTGAGCCTGTTTCTCCGACTACTCCCCCAAAAATACGATTCTACTACATCCTTTGTAATTGGGGTGTTGAGATCGCGCGCAAAATTGAAAGCGCTCCCAATTTGTAGGGGAATCCACTCGTTGGATTGGCAGATGAGCGATGCTAGCTGCATTAGCAATAATCATCCATTCTAATAATCCTATTTTTAAGTTAAGAATTATAACGAAAGCGGAGACTGTTGCCAAAAACGGGGCACGCTGTGACCGTGTGCCCCGACTGCGTTTCAGGAGGGAATCTGTAGGGGATTGGG
>JAXLWC010000118.1:0-8350 GCA_046328675.1 Anaerolineae bacterium | reverse complement strand
GAAGATATTTCCGACACGCACAAAATCCGCGTGCTGACTGCGCTGCGCAAGGAATTGAGCATGACGGAAGCCGCCGCCGCGCTGGAAACGGCCATCCTGCGCAAGAAAGCGGTGGACAAGTTCGGTATTCGTGACGCGCCGGACATGTTTTTTACGCGCGGAGCGTTGGAGCAGGCGAGTGATGCCAGTATCCGCAACTATCGCGCTGTGCAGCTTGTACTGGAGCAAAGCGGCGAACCGCAGAGCATTCTGGACGTATGCTGTAGTATTGGTTCCGATGCGCTGGCCTTTGCTCAAGGCAGCAAGAATGGTGTTACCGGACTCGACATTGACCCGGTGCGCGTGCGTATCGCACAGATGAACGCCGCCGTGCTGGACGTGAAGAATGTCGAGTTTCGCGTGGCAGATGTGCGCGAAGGCATCCCCGACGCTGATTTCGTGTTCTTCGACCCGGCGCGGCGTACCGACGAAGGCAAGCGTGTGTTCAACGTCGAGCGCTACGAGCCGCCGCTGTCGCTCATCAGCCAGTGGACGCACATTCCACGCATGGCGGTGAAACTCGCGCCCGGTGTGGACCTGGAGCAGATTGCCCCTTACGGCGGTTCCGTCGAATTCATCTCTGTTGATGGCGATTTGAAAGAAGCGGTGCTGTGGCGCGGCTTTCGCTGGCAGGGCGCGCGCGCCACGCTGATACGCGGCGGCACAGCGTATCACCTTCAGCAGCATGAGAATGCCGAGGCTGGGCTTGATGCGCCACGCGGATGGCTGTGCGAACCTGACCCTTCGGTGCTGCGCGCGGGTCTGGTGCAGGGTGTGGCGGCGAATCTGAACGGCGCGATGCTGGATGAGACGATTGCTTATTTCACCAGCGCCGAGAAGCCGACAGGGGAATGGGCGGTGTGGGTGCGCGCATGGAAAATCCTCGACTGGATGCCGTTTAACCTCAAGAAGCTGGTGTCGTACCTGCGCGCGGAAGGCGTCGGACAGGTGACCATCAAAAAGCGCGGCGTGCCGATGACCCCTGATGAACTGCTGCCGCGCATGAAGCTGGAAGGCGACCTCGCCCGCACGCTCGTCCTGACGCGCTACAATGGCGAGGCGATTGTGATGATTTGCGAAGATTATCAAGCCAACGCCTAAATCAAAATGTCACAAATTCACTGTCTGAAACAGGTACGAGGAGACAGTCTGGTGACTCATCCGCGCGTGTTGTGTCAGCAAAAGGCCAGTGACACTCCAGTGAGTACGCTTGTGTCAGTCGTGAGCGTAGGGTATGGGCAAGTTGGCCGTTGATAGTAAAACACGACGCTAAACCGCTGGGCTTTACCGCATCGACTCGTTTGAAAATACAGTTCACCGCCAAGTCGCCAAGTTCGCCAAGAAAAACAAGAGCGCAAGATAACAAAGAACGGGTGAACCGTCGAGGCGCCGAGAGCGATGAGAAACGGCAAGATTTTCACCCCGCTAGCATGAATATGTTTTGTATAAGCGGCTCGTTTGAAGATGCGATCCATTGACCATAGCACAAATGCGGGGGCATTGGAGGTTCAATGGAACCTTTAATGCGAGATGTAAGAAAAGTGATGAGTAGAAAGTGTCGTGGATGATTGGGGGGGCGGTTGCCCGCAGCTAAAGGTGCGGGCTAGTTGGAAAACCGTAAGTTCACTGGAGGAGTTATAGCCTCGCGCAGCGTTGGGTAAGTTCAGTGTGCTTATCGGCTTGCGGGTTAGGCTCAATCGTTAGCCTGAGGCATGAGCGCGTGTAGGTTTGCCAGAAGCAACTTCCGTAAGCCTAAGTTGGACTCGATGGATTTGAGATTGACTCGTGGGCTGATGTACAATTTGCGGCCATCCACGTAAGAAGCGATTCTCTCTCTCAATCTAAAGGGTGAATCGCAAGACTGCTGTTCAGGAGTTTTCCATGCTGCCTACGTTCCGTAATGAACCCTTTACCGATTTTTCCAAACCCGAAAATGAAGCCGCCTTTCGCGCTGCGTTGGATCAAGCGCGCGCCGAAGCCGGACGCACCTATCCACTGATTATCGGCGGCGAACAACTCACGCTGCAAGATACCTTTGCTTCAATTAACCCCGCGCGGCCTGCTGAAGCCATCGGGCATTTCGCCAACGGCACTGCTGCCCACGTCGATCAGGCCGTGAAAGCCGCGACAGCCGCCTTCCAAACATGGCAGTTTACGCCCGTTGAGGAACGCGTGCGTTACCTGCTGCGCGCCGCTGCCGCCATGCGCCGCCGCCGCCACGAGTTCAGCGCTTTAATGGTGCTGGAAGTCGGCAAAAGCTGGTACGAGGCTGACCTTGACACGTCTGAAGCCATCGACTTCATGGAATACTACGCGCGCCAACTGCTGCGCGTGCAGGACTCCAGCCACCTGCTGTACCCCTATCAGGGCGAACAGATGACGTTTGAGTACATTGCGCTGGGCGTCGGCGCGGTGATTTCGCCCTGGAACTTCCCCAACGCCATCGCGATGGGCATGGTCAGCGCTTCGCTGGCAGCGGGCAACACCGTGGTCTTTAAGCCTGCTGAACAAAGCCCGGCCATTGGCTACAAGCTGTGCGAATTGTTCTGGGAACAGGGCATCCCCGACGGCGTGCTGAACTACCTGACTGGCCCCGGCGAAGTCGTCGGCGCGGCGATGGTCGATCACCCCGGCACGCGCTTCATTGCCTTCACGGGTTCCAAGGATGTCGGCATCCAGATTTACGAGCACGCGGCGAAGGTACACAAGGGACAACGCTGGCTGAAGCGCTCGATTCTGGAAATGGGCGGCAAAGACCCGGTGGTCGTCGATGAAACCGCTGGTATCGAAGAAGCGGCACAGGGCATCGTCGCAGGCGCGTTCACCTTCCAGGGACAGAAATGCTCCTGCGGTTCACGGGCGATTATGGTCAACGACCTGTATGACCGCGTGACCAACCGTGTCGTGGAACTCGCCAGCAAGCTCACGGTAGGCGACCCGTCGGAAGGGCCGCACATCTACATGGGGCCGGTCATTGACCAGGACTCATTCAATAAAGTCAACTACTACATGGAAGTTGGCACGCAGGAAGGCAAACTGCTGCTGGGCGGGCAGCCGATCAAAACGGATTCGGGCGGCTACTTTATCCCGCCGACGATTTTTGGCGATGTCCCGGCCAATGGGCGCGTCGCGATGGAGGAAATCTTTGGCCCGGTGCTGACACTGGTGCGTACCGACAACTGGCAGCGCGGCATCGAAATCGCCAACAGTACGGAGTACGGCTTAACAGGCGCGTTCTTCAGCAATAACCGTGACCGCGTGGAATATGCGCGGCGCACGTTCCATGTTGGTAACTTATACATCAATCGAAAGTGTACAGGGGCGTTCGTCGGTGTGCAGCCCTTCGGCGGCTTTAACATGAGCGGCACGGATACGAAGGCTGGCGGCCCGGATTACCTGTACCAGTTTATGCAGGCGAAGACGATTGCGGAACGGCTGTAAGAACCTATCCGTAAACCGAGGGTTACAGCGTGAGCGGCTGCGGGGTTTCGGCGGGAAGTTGTTGGTAAGGGGAGGGGAACCCCTCTCCCTAGCCCTCTCCCCGCAAGCGGAGAGAGGGAACAACGCTGCTGCGGATGGCGCGGTTACCGGATTTAAAAGGTACGCTGTATAGACCGTCTCTAACCCGCTGAGAAATGCTGTGAGTAGGGCAGTGATTTGAGGCTCAGGTGAGGTTTACGGATCAATACTCAGCGATTTTCTGCAAAAGCACTTTGAGGGCGTTATAATCAAAAACAGGGGGTAGAGTGTTTTTACCCCTTTTGTTGCATTTGGGTGATATACAAAGGTGGGCCAGGGGAGGGCAATGCCGCATGGATAATCCAGTTGGCGCAGGACGCCATGAAATCTTAACGTGGGCAGATGTTGATAAGCTGATTGATATTTTGCTGCCGCAGCTACAGACGGCAGGCATGTTCGACGCGATGGTGATGATTACACGCGGTGGCATTATCCCCGGCGGGATGCTGGCGGAGGCGCTGGGAATCAGCCATGTGCTGACGGCGGCGGTGGATTTTCCGTCGAACACCGAGCGCGCGGGACTGATGGCGTGGCCCTCGTTCCTGCAATTCCCTGATGCCAGTCTGCTTATGCGCCGCCGCACGTTAATCATTGATGATGTGTGGGGCAGTGGGCGCACGAGCACGGCGGTCAAAGGTCGTGTGCAGGCGGCTGGCGCAACCCCTTTTACCTGTGTGCTGCACTTTAACCCCTATCGTTCGTTGTTCAGCAAGGCAGAACCGGACTTTTACGCGGCGGTAACGGATGCTTACATTGTCTATCCCTGGGAGATTGATCGCGGGATTAAGGGCATCAACCTGACGATGCCGGAGACAAATTAGCACTACCTAAATGGACTATTCTGCTCACCATCTTTTCTGCTATAATGAATGTTGGGAAATGGTTACGCCATCGGTTGTGAGATTCTTACCCACTTAAACGATACTCTATCTGTTGGGATATATCTCGCGAAGATATACTTCACCTTTAATTGTAAGAGAGAAGTATGTGGTGTAGGCTATGTCCCACCGTTACCTGATACTCGGACTGCTGGCAGAACGCCCAATGACGGGCTATGACATCAAGAAACATGTAAAAGCTGCCTTGAGCGCTGTGACAAACGCCAGTTATGGCACACTGTACCCCGCGCTACACAAATTGCAGCAAGAGGGCGCGGTGGAAGTCGAGGAAGTGCCGCAGAAAGGGCGTCCGGCCAAAAAAGTGTACCGGATTACCCCCGGCGGCCTGTCAGAATTGCAGGGGTGGCTGCGACAGCCTGCCACCGGCGACCAAATCCGGCGCGAGTTCCTGCTGAAAGTGTATCTGGCGAAAAGCATGGGCAAACAGGACTTGCTGCTGCTGTTGGCAAACCGCCGCTGTGAGACGGAAGCTCTGTTGAAAACGCTGCGGGATGAAAAACAGGACATCCGCGATCCACAGCAGGGTTGGGTAGTTGATTACGCCCTCTCTTTGTGCAAAGCGGAAATGGATTGGTTGAAACACTTGGAAGCACAAGTAGGTGCTGCTTAGAACTATAGGTTATCCCAAACAAAGGAAAGGAGTGAGCGCATCAGCGCTGTTAGCAAAAAATCCCCAAGGCTAACGTAAAGCGCGTGCGCTGATTTGAAAGCATGAGCAATATGGATACGCAGGCGGACTTCCAACAGTTGCTTGAGGAGTCATATAGTCAATTACAACCGCGTCGTGGAGAGATTCGCAACGCGATTGTGCTTCAAATTGACGAGCGCGAGATTATTGTCGATCTCGGCGCGAAACAGGATGGTATTGTGCCATCGACAGATCTTGAACGGCTGGACAAATCAGTTTTGAACAGCCTGAAGGTTGGCGCGGAAGTTCCAGTTTATATTCTGAATCCGCGCGATCAGGATGACAACCTGATTGTCTCGATTAACATGGGCTTGCAGCGTTATGACTGGGAACGTGCTCGCGACCTGCTCAAGACCGAAGAAGCGGTCAATGTGACGGTCATGGGACACAACAAGGGTGGTGTGCTGGTACGCTGGAACCGTCTTGAAGGTTTCATTCCCAGTTCACATCTGGTTTCGGTTAACCTGTCGGGAGACCGCCGCGACAGCTGGAATGATGTGGATGGTAAGGAACTGGTCGTTAAGGTGATTGAAGTTGACCAGGATCGCCGCCGTCTGATCTTCAGCGAACGTGAAGCACAGAAGGAACGCCGCGCGCAGGAAAAGGCTCGTCTGCTCTCCGAATTGAAGGAAGGCGACGTGGTCAAGGGTATTGTCACCGGCTTGCGCGATTTCGGTGCGTTCGTCAATCTGGGCGGCGCGGACGGCCTGATTCACGTCAGCGAACTGGCGTGGCACCGTGTTGATCATCCGCGTGATGTGCTGCGCGTGGGCGATGAAATCGAAGTTTACGTGCTGAACCTTGACCGTGACTCGAACCGTATCGCCCTGAGCCGCAAGCGCCTGTTGAGCGACCCGTGGGAAGACGCCGCACAGCGTTATCACGAAGGTCAGCTTGTCGAAGGTACCGTGACCAACGTCGTGGACTTCGGCGCGTTCGTGGCGCTGGACAACGGCCTCGAAGGTCTGCTGCACCTCAGCGAGATGGGCAACGGTTCACTTAAGGAACCGCATTCTTACGTCAAGAAGGGTGACCGCCTGAGCCTGCGCATCAGCCACCTTGAGCCGGAAAAGCGCCGTGTGGGCTTCACGCAGCGCTGGGGCACGGGTGAAGAAGGCGCTCCTGCCGAAGGCGGCGAGGCGGTGGCAGCTCCAGCAGCCCCGGCAGAAGCCGAGCCGACTGAAGCGACAGACACGGGCAGCGAAGGCGTGTAAGGCGCCGCGTTTAACGCCGACTGTAATAGAATTATCAACCGGAAGTGGACACCCGCTTCCGGTTTTTGTTTGCCAAAACGCGGCAGTAATGTCCTGAAATCGGGGCATCACGCTATTAGTGAGAGGTTTTGAGGGTAAAGCAGGCCGTTTTACGCGCTTGTAGGTTATTGACAAACCCTTTGTTAATATTATAATGTCTTGCGGATTTCAGGGGAGGGACGCGCGTTATTCTCCGAACTACTCTTCGGGTTTCACACGCTCCATGACTGACGAAAAAATTGAGTATCTTTTAGGGTTGCTCATTGTTTTTATAGTGGAATGAGCAGGCGTAACGCTGTGTACTCACTCCTGACCAGAAACAAAAATTTTTGACCCTTGGGGGATCGTATTTATGCAAATAGCGAAATTGGATGCCGTCGCTGATGGAATGGATTTTGCGGCTCTATTGGAAGCGTCATTTTCTGAGGAAGGTCTATCACGAGGGGATACTGTCACCGGCAATGTACTGTCCGTTGACAGCCAGGGTCTGATTATTGACGTTGGCTGGAAGCGGGATGGGATTGTGTCGCGGCGGGACATTGAACGGCTGGGAATGAATCCCGAAGATTTCAAAGTCGGTGATGATATTGATGTCATTATTCTGCGCCTTGAAGACGACGAAGGTAATCTGGTGTTATCCGTTTCACAGGCGCGCCAGGGTGAAGATTGGCGTCGCGCTGAGGAACTGCTGAACAACGGCGAAGTCTTTGAAGGTTCGGTGATTGAAGCCAATAAGGGCGGCCTGATCGTGCCTTTTGGCAACCTGCGTGGTTTTGTCCCCGCGAGCCATGTGATTGACCTACCGCGCGGCCTGGGCGATGATGACCGTAAGAACTATATGATGAACTTCGTTGGCCAGAAGGTGCGCGTTAAGGTGATCGAAGTCAACCGCAAGCGCCGTCGTCTGGTCTTCAGCCAGCGCGATGCGATGCGCGGCAGCCGTGAAGCGCGCAAGGAAATTCTGCTGGACGAACTGAAGGAAGGCGATGTGCGTAAGGGCATCGTCAGCGGCCTGCGTGATTTTGGCGCGTTTGTCGATCTCGGCGGGGCTGACGGACTCATTCATATTTCAGAACTGGCGTGGCATCGCGTTAAGCACCCCAAAGAACTGCTGAATGTGGGTGACGAAGTGGAAGTGTATGTGCTGCGCCTGGACGCGGAAGGCAAGCGCATCGGCCTGAGCCTCAAGCGGCTGCAAAAGAATCCCTGGGCGATTGTCGAAGAAATGTATCATGTCGGCCAACTGGTTGAAGGCACTGTATCGCGCGTGGCACAGTTCGGCGCGTTCGTCAGCCTGGAACCGGGCATTGAAGCGCTGCTGCATACCAGCCAGCTTGCCGATGTTGCGCCTGAAGATGCGCGTATGCTGATCCAGGAAGGGCAGATGCTGTTGATGCGGATTATCAGCATTGAAGCCGATAAGCAGCGCCTTGGTTTGAGCATCAAGGAAGTGGGCGAGGAAGAACGCAGCCGCTGGCAAGATAAGCATTCCATCGAAGCTGCAAATCAAGTACAATTAGCGCAGTAAATCTAACGAGACACATAAATTTCGTTGTGATACCCATTCTGTAGGGGCGAACCTCTGTGTTCGCCCTTGCTGAGCACCTAAATCTCACCCGAAAGGAGGTGACGGGACGGATGACACAGGTTACATTGAAACCAGGGGAATCGCAGGAATCACTGCTGCGCCGCTTTCGTAAGCGTGTGACCAACAGCGGGGTACTGAGCACAGTACGTCGCAAGCGTTGGCACATCTCGAAAAGCGAACTGCGCCGCATTGAGAAGAAGAAGGCAATTCGCCGCGCTCGTCGCCGCCAGCGCAAGTCCGTAACGCACTAGACCCAATCAGGGGAAATTGCGCTCGCAACATGAGCCGCTGCGCGGATTGGCCGTTCAGCGGTTTGTTTGTTTAATCGATAGTCAGGAGTTTTATGGCAAAGAAGACCGACGAT
>JAXLWC010000117.1:0-8378 GCA_046328675.1 Anaerolineae bacterium | reverse complement strand
CAAACATTTGCGCTGGAAGTTGGCATCGCCCACCGCCAGCACTTCATCAACCAGCAGAATCTCGGTTTCCAGATGGGCGGCGACAGAAAAGGCCAAGCGCAGGTACATGCCGCTGGAATAGAATTTGACTGGTGTGTCGATGAACTTCTCGATCTCGGCGAAGGCCACAATCTCATCGAACTTGCGCTCGATCTCGAGGCGTTTCATGCCCAGAATCGCGCCGTTCATGTAGACGTTTTCGCGTCCGGTCAGTTCGGGGTGGAAACCTGTGCCGACTTCCAGCAGTGAGCCAACGCGCCCGTGCAGGCTGATGGTGCCTTCGGTTGGCTCGGTGATGCGCGACAGGATTTTAAGCAGCGTGCTTTTGCCCGCGCCGTTGCGTCCAATCAGGCCGACGACTTCGCCGTACTTAATTTCCAGCGAGACCTCACGCAGCGCCCAGAATTCAGGACGATTATCCTTCAAGCGACGAAAGGGCGCTTTGGCCGCATCCATCAGGGCTTCACGCAGCGTACGATCTGTGCGTTCCGCACCGCCGATGCGATATTGTTTACCAATGTTGTCGATACGAATTGCGATATCACTCATATGCAGCAGTTTACCCAAAACATTTTCTCAGCCAATGGAAACAAACCAACATCAGAAAATGACTGAGAATGCATCATGTCTCTACACAATATCCGCGAAGCGTTTTTCCATGCGGCGGAAGTAAAACGCACCCGACACCAGCAGCAGCAGCGAAATCACTGCTGACACGATAATGGTTGCGCCGGGCGGGCTGCCTGTACCGAGAATCGACCAGCGGAAACCTTCGATGACGCCGACCATCGGGTTAATGCCGTAGAGCGTGCGCCAGGGTTCGCCAATGCCGCTGCTGGGATAAATCACAGGCGTCGCGAACAGCCATAACTGCGCCAGAAAGGGCACGATATGGCGCACGTCACGGAACTGCACATTGAGCGCCGTCAGCCACAAGCCGATGCCCAGGGCTGTCACAATATTCAGCAGCAGGAACAGCGGCAGAAACAACAGGTTCAGCGTGGGCACAATCCCGTAGAGCACGGCCATGACGACCAGCACCGAGAAGGCCAGCGCGAAGTCAATCAGGTTCGCGCCGACAATCGACAGCGGGATGATCAGGCGCGGGAAATAAATCTTGGTGATGAGATTGGCGTTGCTCACGAGGCTTTCGGTGGACTGCGTCAGTGTCTGAGCGAAGAAGGTCCAGGGCACCAGCGCGGTATACACAAAAATCGGATAGGGAAAGCCATCGGAAGGCACTGCTGCCAGTCTGCCGAAAAACAGCGTAAAGACAATCATAGCGAACAAGGGCTGAATGATGGCCCAGGCTGCGCCGAGAATAGTCTGCTTGTAACGAACTTTGACATGCCGCAGCGTGAGGAAGTATAGAAGTTCACGATAGATCCACACATCGCGCAGCCGCAGCGCCACCCAGCCGTGCGAGGGTTGGATGACGATGGTTTCAGGAGATTGGGTTTTGCTCAGGCTCAATCTGTATTCACTTATTGCTTGATGACAACTCAGCCAGCATTGTACAGAATCGATATAGGGCTTTCAATGTGCGGCTTTGCCAAGAGGCTGAAACCCAAAGGCGTAAGTGCTGGCGGGTAGTGATATTTGTCGTCTTTGAAGGGTGACACTCATCAGAGATTGTTCCAGCCAGCACTCGTTATAATGAAAGTAAGAAACACAGATAGACTAAACGGAGGTCTTCTATGACTACTGCCAATATCGTTGCGTGGTTGATCATGGGTGCTATCGTCGGTCTGCTCGTGGCTCTTTTCTCGCGCCGCGAAACCTTTGGGGGACTGCTGCTTGACACAGTGGTCGGCATCATGGGCGGCTTTGTCGGCGGTTTCCTGCTGAATGCCATCGGAGGCATTGTAGGGGCCGAGATCATCGGTGTTAACCTGGGCGGCGCGGTGGTCGCGATTGTCGTCGCCGTCATTCTGGTGGCACTGCTGGAATGGATGCGCCGCGCGCAGACGTAAGGCACATTCCATAAATGCTGTGAAACAGAGGGCCTGTGCCATAGGGTGCAGACCCTCTTATTATGTCAGAACCCGCTGGATTGGGGTCTGCTCAGCTTTCGTCGCTTGAATTTTGTAACCAGATTAGGAATAATGACAACCGCTTTCTCAAGTGAGCGATAAGGAAACTCGATTGAAAGTCGTCATTCTTGCAGGGGGCATGGGCACGCGGCTGGCCGAAGAAACCACCGTCAAACCCAAGCCGATGGTCGAAATCGGCGAGCGCCCTATTCTCTGGCACATCATGAAGGGCTACGCGCATTACGGCTTCAAGGAATTCGTGATTGCGCTGGGCTATAAAGGCGAAATCATCAGCCGCTATTTCCTCGACTACTACATGCTGAGCAGTGACTTGACAGTCAACCTCGGTACTGGCGAAACACAGTTTCATGATCGCCAGCGTGAAGACTGGATCGTCCATCTCATCGATACTGGGCTGAAAACGATGACAGGCGGGCGCATCGGACGCCTATCGAAGTGGCTGCACGATGATACGTTCATGGTGACTTACGGCGATGGTGTGTCGAATATCGACATCGACGCGCTGCTGGCGTTCCACCGCGCGCACGGCAAGCTGGCGACGGTAACGGCGGTACGCCCTCCGGCTCGTTTCGGCGGGCTGCTGTTTGATGGCGATATGGTACGCGAATTCACCGAAAAGCCGCAGATTGGCGAAGGCTGGATCAACGGCGGTTTTATGGTCTTCGAGCCGCAAGTCCTGAATTATATCGAAGGCGACCACACCATTCTGGAATCGCAGGTGCTGGAAAAGCTGGCGTCGGAAGGACAGCTCGTCGCCTATCGTCATGGCAGTAATAGCGCGTTCTGGCAGTGCATGGACACCGTGCGCGAGCTTCACCTGCTGCAAGATCACTGGCAGCGGGGCGCGCCGTGGAAAGTGTGGGAATGACTTCTTTCTGGACAGACCGCCCTACCCTGATTACCGGGGCAACGGGCTTAGTGGGAAGCTGGCTGACGCGCCGCCTGCTGGACGCGGGCGCCGATGTCGTGTGCCTCGTGCGCGACTGGCACGCAGAGCGAGTTCGTGCGCGAAAAGCTGATTGAGCGCGTCAAAGTGGTGCGCGGCGATGTAGCTGACCAGGAACTGCTGGAACGGGTGTGCGGCGAATACGAAATCAACACGGTGATGCATCTGGCGGCACAGACCATCGTCAGCGCTAACCGCAATCCGGTATCGACGTTTTGAAGCCAACATCGCAGGCACATGGTCGCTGCTGGAAGCCTGCCGCCGCAGCCCAACGGTCAAACAGGTTGTCATCGCCTCGTCGGACAAAGCCGCGCGATTGTAGCGCCGCCGTACACCGAAGATGCGCTGCTGCAAGGCTGCCATCCTTACGATGTGAGCAAGCTCGCGCAGACTTATCGCGCAAGCTTATGCCAAATCGTATGAACTGCCTGTGGTCACGCGCTGCGGCAACTTTTACGGCGGCGGCGATTTGAACTGGAACCGCATCGTGCCGGGTACCATTCTGTTCGGCTTTTCGGCTTCCGTGGGCAGCGGCCTATCATTCGTTCGGATGGCAAGGCATATCCGTGATTATTTCTACGTCGAAGACGCCCGGCGCGGCAGCGTACACAGCGCTGGCCGAACGACTGGCGGCAACCGTGACCTGATCGGGCACGCCTTCAACTTCTCCAACGAGTCGCAGGTGACGGTGTTGGAACTGGTCGAACGCATCCTGAAGCTGATGCACGCTGATGTGCAGCCGGAGATTTTGAATCAGGCGAGCAACGAAATCCGCGCGCAGTATTTGAGCGCCGCCAAAGCGCGCAGCATGTTCCAGTGGGAGCCGGAGTTCACGCTGGACGAAGGCCTGGAGCGCACGATTGAATGGTATCGAAGATTTTTTGAGGAAACCAAAGTATAAGGCACTTGAATTGCAGCAGATTAGCCGCACGAAAAAGCGTAACTTATTCATTGCCATAATATTGTTAGTTGTCGTTGTTGTCTCCTTGCTGCTTTATACCGCTAACAATCGTTCAAGAAATATCGTTATCGATAATCTAGAAATAATTTCAATATCAAATATTGATCGATTGGAACGCCTCGATATTTGGGGGAACCACAGCGCCATTTTCCTTGCAGTGAATGAAACAAACCGGGTCCTTGTGGCTGGCGGTTGGAGCGGCATTTCAGTATGGGATTTAGAGATTGGAAGAATCGTTTGGGATTTCGACAGGGAATCTCCCGACATCACGGATATAGCAATTAGCCCTGATGGAATTCTGTTGGCAGCTTGTCATGGCAGGATAACGCTATTGGATATGACAAACGGGGCAAATTTACGCACGCTTGAGCATCCCTCTTATATGTGGAGTGTAGCTTTTGCCCCTAATGGTGTGACGTTGGCATCGGGCAGTGAGAATGGGAGGCTTGCGCTATGGGATCTAACGACGGGAGAGTTGTTAACGACGGTAACGCTTCCGGCGAGTACACAGAGAAATCCTCCTGCTATTAATCCCAATAGGATAACAAGTCTCGCTTTTAGCCCTGATGGAGTCACGCTGGCGATAGGAAGATTAGACGGAGTTATTTATTTATGGGATGTCTCTACGAGAGAAATTACCGCAACCTTTCACGACCACACTTCTATTGTCGAGCAAATTGTATTTGACTCTACTGGAAGTAGATTAGTCTCGGCTAGCATAGATCATTTTGCCATCATACGAAACCTAGAAAGTGGACAACAAATCACGCTCGAACACCCCGACTATGTGTTTAGTGTTTCCTTTAGCGTTGATGAAACAATGATTGCTTCGGTATCACAAGATGGTTTTCTTCGAGTCTGGAACTTAGAAGACGGCACATTATTATTTGAACGTCACACCCAAGATTATTGGGGCATGCAAAACGTTGAATTTATGGAGAATCAAAGGCTTCTGCTGTCGACTGGCATGGATGGTATCAGATGGTGGGGTGTACCATCTATCAATGACCCTGATTAAAGTATCAGAATCTGAAACATGGACTGTTTGGAGTTTTCATGACAAATGCACGTTTGAGTTGTCGTTCCTGCGGCTGTAATGAACTTGTCTCTATCCTGTCGCTGGGCAAGACGCCGCTGGCGAATTCGCTGCTGACTGCCGAACAACTGGCGCAACCGGAGCCGAGCTATCCGCTGGAAGTCGCCTTCTGCCCAAAATGCGCGCTGGTACAGTTGACAGAAACCGTCTCGCCCGATGTGCTGTTCCGCGATTACGTCTACTTCTCGTCGTTTTCGGACACGATGATTCAGCATTCCAAAACGCTGGTTGAACGCTTGATTGGTGAGCGCGGCCTGAATGGCAGCAGCCATGTGGTCGAAGTCGCCAGCAACGACGGCTATCTGCTGCAATTCTACAAGGCGGCAGGCGTGCCCGTGCTGGGTATCGAACCCGCGCGCAACATCGCCAAAGTCGCGGAAGAACGCGGCATTCGCACCATCGCGGAGTTCTTCGGCACAGAGCTGGCGCAGCAGTTGAGCGCAGCAGGCGAACGGGCCGATGTGATTCATGCGCATAACGTGCTGGCGCATGTGCCGGACATTAACGGCTTTGTCGAAGGCTTCAAGCTGCTGCTCAAGCCTGACGGCGTAGTTGTCGTTGAAGCGCCTTACGTCAAAGACCTGATTGACCATGTGGAATTTGACACCATCTATCACGAGCATATCTTCTACTATTCGCTGACGGCGCTGGACAGATTGTTCGCGCGACATGGGCTGCTGATTTACGATGTGGAACGTGTGGCAATACACGGCGGCACGCTGCGGATATTCGCGGCGCATGAAGGCAGACGGGGACGCAGCGCCAACGCCGAGGCTCTGTTAGCGGAAGAAAAGGCGTGGGGCGTCGATGACCCGGCGTTTTACGCGCAGTTCGCGGCCCGCGTCGAAGCGCTGAAACAGGATTTGCGCGCGCTGCTGGCCGACCTCAAAGGCAAGGGCTACAGAGTCGCGGCTTACGGGGCGTCGGCCAAAGGCAGCACCCTGCTCAACACCTTTGGCATTGGCGCGGAAACGCTGGACTTCGTAGCAGACCGCAGCACCGTCAAACAGGGGCGCTTTACCCCCGGCACGCATCTGCCGATTCAGGCACCGGAACACCTGCTCGAAGCGATGCCCGACTACGTGCTGCTGCTGACGTGGAACTTCGCCGACGAGATTTTGCAGCAGCAGGACAAGTACCGGATAGGCGGTGGCAAGTTCATCATCCCGATTCCAAATGTGCGAGTAGTCTGAGCAGCAAAAGGAGTCTGTATGTCATCCAAACGCGCCGAAGCAGCCGTCATCATTCACACCAATGCTGTCGTGAGTTCCAGCCTGGCCTTTTTGACATCGCAGGCAGTGCCCGTAAATGTTGGACTCACGACTGTAAGCATTGGATTTTTGACCTTCAGCCTGATTAAGCTGCTGCGTCCAGAAATCGAAGATGTGGAACGCGTAGCCGCAGGCATCACGGGCACGATTGCAGGGGCTGTCGCGACAGGATTCGTCGCCAAGTCCATCGTGGGCATCATCCCGGTCATCGGCAACTTCACCTCGGCGGCAGTCAACTTTGGTATGATTGAAACGCTGGGCTGGGGGCTGTTTACGCTGCTCAGTGAGCGCCCCACTGTCGAAGGGATCACCGCCGCTGAGTTCAAGGAATACATGAAAAAAGGCGAGAAACAAAAGGTTGACGTTCAGGAAGTGATTGTCTCGCTGCCCGTCGAGGTGAAATCGAAGTACGACGCGCTGATGGCCCAAATGAAGGATAAAGGGCTGTCAAACGAGGATAAAGCGCGCATTCAAAGTGAAATCGCAACCTTAATTGCGCCTTATATGCCTGAAGAACTGTAACATGATTTTTACCGAAACGCGGCTTGAAGGGGCGTTCATCATTGAACAGGATAAGAAACACGATGAACGGGGCTTTTTCGCACGCACGTTCTGCCAACATGAGTTTGCCGAGCATGGACTAAAGACCAGCATCGCTCAGTGCAACACATCGTACAATGAGCATGTCCACACCCTGCGCGGGATGCATCTGCAAATTCCCCCGCACGGGGAAACCAAACTCGTGCGTGTGACCTCTGGCGCGCTGTATGATGTGATTATCGACCTCCGCCGCGACTCCCCTACTTTCAAACAGTGGCTTGCTGTGGAACTCACGTCAGACAATGGACGTATGCTGTATATTCCAGAAGGCTTCGCACATGGTTTCCAGACCTTAGCCGCGCGTACCGAAGTGTTTTATACCATGTTTGACTTTTATCATGCCGAAAGTCAGCGCGGCGTGCGTTGGAACGACCCGGCTTTTGGCATCCAGTGGCTGGAACAACTGCCGCAGATTATTTCTGAACGGGACGCCCATTACCCGCTGTTCACTGAAGCAGGGTTGGATTGATACAGCAGGGGCAAAATATGTCTCGCCCCTGCTCCAGCTAGTCTAGGGAACAATGTCTCCTGACACAGCATCCAGCGTAAACTGGGTTACGCCCTCAGCATCCAGAATTTCCCAATGCGACGTTTCGGCGTCTACGGCTTGCAGCAGCAGCACCAGCGATTCCAGCGCATCTGCGCCGCCGTTCTCCGTGTAGATTTCCAGCAAACGATCACTGTCTAATGTGAGCGAAGCACGGTCAAGCGCGAAAATCTGCTGCGTATCTACGGGGGGAATACCAAGCTGATTGAGTACGGTGCCATCGGGCAGGACGGTGTAAATCAGGACGGTGTTGTCCGCCTCATTGTAGAAACTAAAGGACCAACCAGCGCTGGGGTTGCCGCTGGTGGAAATCCACTGGCGCGCGCCCAGCGCATCCCCAGCAATTTGCCCGATTAACTGGTCATAGGCATCCAGCGCCGTGAGGTTCTCGGCAAGGCGCAAATCAGGCGCGAACGTGGGCAGGGCTGGCCCGGTGTCAGTGGTGGCCGCTTCAGCGTTGGGGGTTGCGAAAACCGCTGCGGGTGGAGCAGCCATCTCCTGAATGGAGGTCAATTGCAGTGTAGTGCTGCCTTCTGTCGAGGTCACCACGCCGACGACATACACGGTATTTCCTGCCATCATCTGCGCCAGGTCTACTGGCATATCCAGCACAGCGCGCTCGCCCGCCTCTGTGGTCACGACGACCAGGCTGTTCTCAATCGTCAGGGTGCCAAAGATCGAAAGAGTGGCCCCTACTGCTGCGGCACTGAGGCTGGAAGCACCGGACAAGGCTGTCATGTCGGTGGTGGGTTCAGGCGAAAACACAGGCACGACCTGCGCCGCCTGCGTGGCATTATCGTCGGCAGAAGGCGGTGAAAACTGTGGTGTCTGCGATGGAATCGGGCTGGCAATACCGACTTCATT
>JAXLWC010000116.1:0-8701 GCA_046328675.1 Anaerolineae bacterium | reverse complement strand
AGCGCGCGCCGTCGCCAACCTGTCGCACCCCAATATCGTGACGGTTCACGATTTTGGCAACGAGGGGCAGGCCTACTACATCATCATGGAGTTCATTGAGGGGCAAAACCTCAAGGAAATTATCAAGACCTTAGGCGCGCTGCCCATTGACCGCGCGCTGAATCTGGGGATTCAGATTTGCGCGGGGATTGGCTTCGCCCATCGTGCCGGACTGGTACACGCCGACATTAAGCCGCAGAACATCCTTGTAACCAAAGAGGATATGGTAAAGGTCACAGACTTCGGCATCGCGCAGGCCTTCACCGAGACGCAGCCCATGCAGAAGCAGGATGTGGTGTGGGGCAGCCCGCAGTATTTCGCGCCGGAACAGGCACGCGGCGATAAGCCTACACCTTCGTCCGATGTGTACGCGATTGGTATCGTGATCTTTGAGATGCTCACCGGACGCCTGCCGTATATCGGGCAGAATCAGCAGGAACTGGCGTTGGCCCACATCCGTGACCGCGTGCCGCTGGTGAGCGAATTCAACCCCAATGTGCCGGAGAATCTGGCACGCATCGTCGAAAAGGTGATGAGCAAAGACCCCAATCAGCGCTATCGTATGGCTGACCAGTTGGGACACATTCTGATGAGCTACCGGGATCGTGGTCGACAGGATACGATGGCCAACCCGGCAATTAACCCGATGCCGCCAAGCGCAGCACCCAGCATCCCACCTGCACAGCCGCTGGTCGGCACGCCAACGCAGCCGCGCCAACCCGCTGTGCCGCCGCCCGCGCAGACTTCGCAGCCGCTGTACAACCCGCCGCCGACTTCGATGCCCACGCAGCGTTACAGCGTCGCGCCGGAAGCGCCGCAAACGCCAAGTTACGGACGCCCGAATACGCCGCCCGCGCCGGGATTGGTCAACACGCCTTATCCACAGCAAGGGCAGCAAGGGGCGTATCCTCAGCAGTATCCCCCTGCCCAAGGCGGGGGCACGCCGCCTTACGGCACACCGCCGTATGCGACGCCGCCTTACGGAATGCCCCCACAGCAGGGAGACAGCGGCTATTCGCGCCCACAGCGGCGCGTCGAACCGCTGCCGAGCGTACTGGATGGAGTGACGATTGCGCTGGCGATACTGGCGTTTATCTCGGTGGCGTGCCTGATACCGCTGTATATCGCGGTGTTTAACGCGCTGGGGTAAAGCTCAACTGGTGCTGAGTACAACGAAGGGGCGCACAGACGCCCCTTTTTCATGCCAGTTGGGGGGAACGTTCAGCGTCCTTCGTTCTGGTTGGAGGGTTCGGTCATCACAGGCACGGAGGGCACCACTTCGTAGCTGTCAATCAGCAGCGTGGTGTTGCTGGCGTCCGGCGGCGTTGCCAGATACACGCCGATTCTGCCTGCCGACAGGGTGTCATCCGAGACAACGGTGACCTGCTGGCCGTTCACCTCGCCTGTGAGCAGCGCGCCCTGTGCGTGCAGCGTCAGGCGATTGGTGCTGCCAACAGGGGCGATAGCATCATTGGCTGTCCAGTTCTCACCTGCGCTGCGCAGTTCGCGCCACTGTCCGCCGCTGCGCACCCAGATGCTGTAACGCCCCGCGCCGTCCACCGCGAAGACATTGTAATTGGCGTTGTCCTGATAGCGGAAGACGATGCCGTAGCCGCTGTTGGGCGGGCTGTCGTCATGCAGGCGGGCTTCCATCGTGATCGTCACGTAGTCGTAAATGTAGTCGCCTTCAAGAATGGTCGTCAGCGCCGCGCCGGGATTGGGATTCACAAAACGATAGATGCCATCCGGCGTGATCTCGCGCACGACGCCGTTCATATTTCCGGTAGGCCACAGGCTGTTGTAGGGATCATCCGCCGAGAACGTGCTGGCGAATTCCAGCGGGCCGCTTTCGGTCATGCTTTCGACGCCGCCTTCCGTCATGCTTTCGACCTGCGAGGTGTCGGGGGCGCTGGTAGGGGTGCTGGCCCGCTGCGCCTGCAACTGATTGTTGACCAATCCCGCGCCAACCAGGATACCAATCAGCATCATGCCCACGATGAAAATGCCCAGCGGGGCGTAACGGCGTGTTTGCGGCGGGATATAGCGCGTGATGGTGTTCAGCGCAATCGACACGCGCGACAGTGACGACGCTGAATTTGCGCCGGGGGAGGACGTGGCAATCGCCCCAAACTGCGATGTGGTAGCCGGACGCGGCGGTTCAACAGGCTTGCCACTGAAGGCGGCCTTCAGGTCGTCGGCGAATTCGCGGGCGGTCTGATAGCGCTGATTGGGGTCTTTGGCTAAGGCTTTCTGAACGATGGTGTCGAACGCCGGGTTGCCCATCGGCAGCACCTGCGAAAGCTGCGGTATCGGGTCATTCAGGTGTTTGAAAAGCACGGACAGGCTGCCATCATCGGCGAAGGGGACTTTGCCCGTGAGCATCTCGTAAAACATCACGCCGAGGGCATACAAATCGCTGCGTGAGTCCACCTCTGCACCGACTGCCTGCTCCGGCGACATGTAGGCAGGCGTGCCCACCGTCACGCTGTCACTGGTCAGCCGCGCCCCCTGCGCCAGCCGTGCGATGCCGAAGTCAGTCAGAATGGCCTGCCCGCGCTCATCGAAAAGGATGTTGCCGGGCTTGATGTCACGATGCACCATACCGCGCGAATGGGCATAACCCAGCGCATCGGTCAGGTTGAGCATGATTTGCAGGATATGCTCATCGCTGAGATGTTCCTCTTTTTCGGCGTATTCTTCCAGAACGGCCTTCAGCGTTTTGCCGGGGATATAGGTCATCACCATGTAATAAACCGACTGCCCGTCGCTTTCAAACGCGTTAAAGTCGTAAATCTGCACAATATTGGGATGGTTAAAACTCGCGACGAACTTGGCTTCGCGCTCGAAACGCTGCTTAAAGGTTTTGTCTTCGGCAAGGTGTTCATAAAGAATCTTGACCGCGACAGCGCGCTCAAGGGTGGTGTCCCATGCCTTAAAGACGCGCGCCATGCCGCCCGCGCCAATACGTTCTCGGATTTCATAACGCCCACCCAGGAGCGTATTCATAATCTCTGACATGTCTTTCCCTCAACGATGCGAGGCATCCAGTGAACTGCTTATTTCTATTGTACGGCGGGTTGAGTTTTGTATAAACAGCACGTTGGCCTGAACATTTCACTTTAGTCTCATCATGTTAACAATTGATTACAGGTTTTAGGATAAAGGTCAAGCGCAGGCTATTTTGAAAGCCGGCAAAAGTCGATTTTGAGCGCCGGGTCGCCTATGGGACTCGTTTCATCTTTGTGTTATCATTCACAAATTTGTAGATTTTTGTAGATTTTAAGGAACGAGCGATGGAATCCCTGACGCTCTCGTTAGTGTTTTCCGTAATTACGACGCTGGTCACGGCGGCCTTTGCAGGCTTTGTGCTGAAGCGCTGGTGGGAGAAACGCCGCGAAGGACGGCACGCGCCGCATCTGCTGGCGTGGGGTATCGGCCTGGCGATGTACTTCCTCGGCACGCTCAGTCAGGTGGTGCTGGCGTTTGTGTGGAGTCCGCTGTTTTTTGCGCTGTGGTACTGGTCAGGGGCTTTGGCTACCGCGCCCTGGTTAGGTCAGGGAACGATTTATCTGCTGGTGCGGCGGGGCAACATCGCGCGCAATATCCAGATGGCCCTGATTCTCATCTGCTGCATGACACTGCCATGGACGCTGTTCCTGACGCCGTTTGACAGCAGCGCATGGCACCCCGGCGTGGACATCACCACAATCTTTAAGACGGATCGCGACGCGCAGGGCAACGTGATCCCCGGCATTATGCCCGAAAGCTCGCGCGGGACAGTGCGCGCCTTTTCGCCCGTGATGAACATCTGGGGCACGCTGGCGCTGGCAGGCGGCGCGATTTACTCCGCGTACCTGTTTAACCGCAAGCAGATTATGCGCAATCGTGTCGTCGGCAACTGGCTGATTGCGGCGGGGGCCTTGTTCCCGGCGCTGGCAGGCTCGTTTATCCGGCTGAACTTTCCTATCCTGAAATATCCGGCGGAGATGATCGGCATCATAGTGATTTTCGCGGGCTTCCTGATTGTGACCAACGTGCCCGACGATGCGCCCGTGAAGCGCGAGGCAAAAACGGCGTGAGTGACTTGACCCCAGTTCCCCCAACCTCCTTTCCACGCAAGCAGGGAAAGAGCGAGGAAAGCGCACGCCTGCCCTACAAGCTCACTGCGCTGGACAAGGCGCTGATTGGCTTGCTCGTGTTGGTCGCGCTGACATGCCTGATCATTGTGCTGGTGCAGCCTAATCTCGGCTTTCAACTGCTGGCGCTGCGCACCATTCACTACTGGCTGAGTCGCGCCAGCCTGACGATTGCGCTGCTGCTGCTGGCGGCAGCCGCTTACATTGGCTTACGCCAACACGGCGACGTGACGCCGATGTTTCGCCGCTTTACGTTCAGCATGGTGGGCTTTATCGCTATCGAAGCGCTGGTGGGCCTGACGATGTATGTGTTCATTGGTGCGCGCCCGTATGACGAGGTGCATCTGATTTACGGCGCGGGCGCACTGCTGTCGCTGCCGTTTTTTATCTACGTGGAAATGACTGCGAAGAAACGTCCGTCAATGGGCAGTTATATCTGGGGCTTCGCCATTCTGGCAGCCATCATGCTACGGCTGTACATGACGGGCGCGGCAGGCTAGAAAGCAATCAGTTCAAAGCAATGAGCAATGAGTGAGAGCGTGAATAGTACGCTCTCACCTTAAAGACTGTCTGTTGACAGCTATTTCGTGTAATTGTTGGGGTTGCTCTGCGTACCTTTTTTGCCATCGGGCCAGATGGTACGTTCGTCAAAGCGCACGCCTGTGACATTCGCGCCCGTGAGCGAGGCGTTCGTCAGGTTCGCACCGTTGAGGATGACGTTGGTCATGTTCGTTCCCGTGAGGCGCGCGCCTGTCATGTCACAGCTTGTAAAGTTGACGCTGGTGAGGTTAGCGGCGTTCAGGTCGGCGTAAGGCAGCTTGGCCAGCGAAATGTCCGCACCTGTGGCGTTGATGCTGCGCAGAATCGCTTCTTGCAGATTGCAGGCTTGCATGTTGGCCCCGCGCAGAATCGCCCCTTCCAGGTTCAGGCGGCGCATATCCAGCGCAGTCAGATCGACCCCCGCGAGACGGGGATTAGGGCCAGCGGCAATCAACGCGAGAATCAGTTGTTGACGGTTAATCTCAGCCATTCAATCCATTCTCCTTGAAATAAGCGATCATCTGGTCAATGGTAGTATTCAGCGACGTGGTCGGCGTCCAGCCAGTGGCGCGCTTGAGCTTTTCAGTGCTGGGCACGCGGCGGCGGAAGTCCTCAAAGCCCGGTTCGTAGGCTTCTTCGTAGGGAATCAGTTCAATGGTCGAAGCGCTGTTGGTGCGCTCAATGACGCGCTCAGCAAGCTGCAAAATGCTGATTTCCTCGCCGCTGCCAATGTTAAAGACCTGCCCCACAGCATCCGGCGTGTTGGCCAGCCGCTGGATAGCGTCCACCACATCCAGCACGTTACCGAAGCAGCGCGACTGAAGTCCATCGCCGTAAACGCGGATGGGTTCGCCTTTCATCGCCCACTGAATGAAACGCGGCACGACCATGCCGTACTGTCCACTCTGGCGCGGCCCCACCGTGTTAAACAGGCGGAAGACGACGACGGGGAGGTTGATTTCGCGGTGATAAGCCAGTGCCAGGAATTCGTCGATGGCTTTGGAGGTGGCATAGGCCCAACGGCTGCGCGAGGTTGGCCCCATCAGACAGTCGTTGTCTTCTTCAAAGGGGAAGCTGACACCTTTGCCGTAGACTTCAGAGGTGGAGGCAATCAACACCTTCTTACGGTAGCGGCGTGCGGTCTTCATGACGACTTCCGTGCCGCCAATGTTCACCTCGATGGTGTTGATGGGTTCGGTGATGATCTTCTGCACACCAACGGCGGCGGCAAGATGATAGATGATGTCACACTCGCTGACGAGTCTGTCCATGACAGTGGCGTTGCGAATGTCTTCGATTGCGTAGCGGAAATTGGGCTGGCCTTCCAGCGCGGCGATGTTCTTAAAACGTCCGGTGCTGAGGTCATCAATTACGGTGACCTGATACCCGTCCCTGAGCAGTCGTTCTGCTAAATGACTGCCGATAAAACCTGCGCCGCCGGTGATAAGTGCATGTGTCATGCGTGTTCCTGATATCCTATTGCTGTATGGAGTGTTGTGACAGTAAGGGGCCACAACACAAGGTTTTTAATTCATTTGTGCCATGTTACCGCAATCGGGCAACCCTCACAAGACTGAGACCGTCCACGCACTTGCGCGTTTGTATCGGGTCGTGATAGATTAAAGTTAGAAAGTTTGTATTCCGTAACTTTGAAGGGTGTGAACCGATGGCGGAAAAAATCCTAGTGATCGACGATGAGGAAGCAACTGTACAGCTCATCTCAATCCTGTTGGAGCGTCGTGGTTACGAGGTGATTAAAGCCTATCGCGCCGAAGATGGGCTGCGCAAAGCCTACCGCCACCAACCGGATTTGGTGCTGCTGGACATTATGATGCCTGATATGGACGGTTGGGAAGTCTGTAAGCGGATGCGTGAAATGTCGGATATGCCGATTATCTTCCTCACGGCGCGCGGCGAGGTGAAGGATGTTGTGCGTGGGCTGGAAATGGGTGCCGATGATTATGTGGTCAAACCTTATGACAATGACGAACTGGTCGCGCGTGTGCGGGCACATCTGCGCCGTTCGCCGCGCCCGAACGTCAGTGAGGAACTGACCTTCGACGGCGGTGAGTTCCGCATCAACTTCATGAACCGTGAAGTCTATGTGCGCAACGAGATTCGTCACCTGACGCCGAAAGAGTTTAACCTGTTGGGCGTGCTGGTGCGCAATGCGGGGCGCGTGGTAACCCGCACGGATCTGGTGACGCAGGCATGGGGCGAAGAATATGCTGACGCGATTGACAGTCTGAAATTATATATCCACTATCTGCGGCAGAAGGTAGAAGTTGACCCGCAGCAGCCAGATTATATTTTGACCTCGCGCGGTGTCGGCTATCGTTTTGCCAGCCGTTAATTCAGGCGCTTATGTCATTTCTGAAAACCCCATGAAAATGGGGTCTTTTTTTGTCCAAAACGGAACTTCTTAAGGCTTGTGAAGATTATCCCAATATATATTTAAGACAGGTTTGGCATTTATTGGGAGGTCATTATGCCTTTTCAGATGGGTTGGCACAAAGAGAATCAAATTGTAAAGGTGCTGGTTGATGGGGATGTTACGCTGAGTGAAGCCCGCAATCTGGACCGCGCCCTTAATGAATATCTGAACGCGGCGGAACAGCCGATTCATCTTCTGTTTGATGCGACACAGGTGAACACGTTCCCGATGACTACCCTGCAAATGCGGCAAACCCTGAGTTTTCTCAATCACCCACAGCTTGGCTGGATCGCCTTTATCGATGACGGAATGCCGTCAAATCCGCTGCTGCACATTTTGTCAAACCTGCTTGGCGACAAGTATCGTGTTTTCGGCAGCGTCAAAATGGGGCTGGACTTCATCAAGTCGCAGGATGCCTCCATTGGCGGCTGGTCACGGCGGATGCCTTCGCTGAATGTTGGTTCCCTAACGCGCGGATTTTAAGAAACGCCCAACCACACGCTGGAATTCCTGCCAGCGTTCTTCATGGACGCCGTGCCCGCACTTGAACATCTGTAAGTGACCGTGCGGCGTCTGCTTCACAAACTTCCTGCCATATTCCTCGGGATTCAGTTTATCCTGATCGCCCAGCATCAACAGCAGCGGACAGCTTATGTTCGGCGCAAGACTCAGGCTCACGTCGCCGCCGCGATCAATCATGTGCTTCATGGCGCTGATCCACTCCAGCGCGAAGGCGTCCGGGTTGGCGATGCCGTGAAGTTCGCGATCCTCCGCTGAAATCCAGGTGGGCGGATAACTGCGCTGGACATAAGGCCGCATCCCTTCGCCAAAATAGCCGACAGCGCCCCACACGCACACCGACTTAAAGCGCGCGGGTTGTTTGCCCGCTGCGATAAGCGCCACTTCGCCGCCGTCGGAGTAACCCATCAGATGCGCTTTCGTGATATGCAAGGCATCCATAAAAGCCAGCACATCGCTGGCATCAACGTAATAGAAATCCGGGGGGAAGCGGCGCGGTTTGGGTTCTGATTGCCCGTAACCGCGTAGCGTGGGCGCCAGCACCCGATAATCCGCACTGAGCCAATCCATGACCGTGCCCAGATCGCCGCGCCCTGTCCCCAAGCGCCCATGAACGGCAATGACGGCGTCTCCTTTTCCGAGATCGTCATAATACAGGCGTGCATTCGTCGCGAGGTCGGCAAACGGCATGGTTCATCATCCTTGGGTAAATCCAGCAAACGCCGAGGATTTTACCCGACAGGCGCATGAACGCATAATGCAAGGAGGCGAACCTGTAAGTTCACCTCCTTAAGCACAGTGGGGAGAAGGGGGGAGGAGACACGTCGTGCGGTCTACGACGGCCTCATAGACTGTGTGGCAGGGCTGCGGCTGCATGGTGTCGTGGACTGGCGGGCAGACCCACCAGTGGGGCAGCGGCACTTTGATGCGGCGCAGGGGGTAAAGCAGCAATCGTATGTTGGTGGGCGGCGTGCCCACAGGTAGGTTGCGACGTGATGTGTCCGGTTTGGGGCGTGCAAGCACTTTGCGCAGA
>JAXLWC010000115.1:0-8926 GCA_046328675.1 Anaerolineae bacterium | reverse complement strand
TTGAAAGAAACTGATACAATGCCACAGTGGCTCGACGCTTTTTTAAGCGAGGGCCTGATTATCGCCGGCTGGGTCAGCATGTGGTATCCGCTGGAAGTGCTGCTCTATGAGTGGTGGCCGGGTTATCGTGACCATCAGATTTATGCGTACATCAGCCGGATGGATGTACATATCGAAGCAAAGGACAGCTAAATGGAAATATTGTTAGTGCGGCATGGCGAAGTTCACAACCCGCAGCAGGTCTATTATGGGCGTCTGCCGAATTTTCGCCTCAGTGATAACGGCAGGCGTCAGGCGCAGGCCGCCGCTGAAGCCTTGAGCGACGTGCCGCTTGACGCCCTGTTCAGCAGCCCACAGCCGCGCGCGCAGGAAACAGCGGGTTTCATTACCGCGCGCAAGCCGCAGTTAACGCTGCAAACTCATCACCTGCTCAACGAAGTGTATTCGCCCTGGGATGGCACTGCCCACAGCGTCATGGAACAGCGCAGTTATGACCTGTACACCGATTCGCCGTCCCCCTATGAACAGCCAGCCGACATCGTGCGCCGCGCGCGCGAGTTCATGGCATGGGCACGCCGTGAACACAGTGGCGAGCGCATCGCTGCGGTGACGCATGGCGACGTGATTGCCTTTACGATTCTGTGGGCAAAAGGCGTGCCGCTGCATCACAGTGAACGCCATTTCCAGCGCTTCGATTTCCCCGACCAGTACCCGGCAACGGCGTCTATCACCACGCTGACGTTTAACAGCAGCGATGTCACCGAAGTCCCGCAGGTCGCGTATCTGCGTCCCTATGAGGCGTAATATGCAGGGTGTGGCGTTCCAATTGCCCGAAGAGTGATCTGTTGAGTTCACAAGTTGAGCAGCTTATGGCTAGGATCGGCACCTAACAGGTGTCGATTTTGATTCTTATCAGGACGCGCTTCCAATCCTGTAACATTAAATTAAATTGTTAGTGCAAAGTAAAATTTTGTTGGCAATTTGTTTGCTATTGCTTAAAATAGAAAAGTATTAACCTTTTTGTGGAACTCGCTATGCCTCATATTTTTATTAGTTATAGTCGAATAGATGCTAACTTTGCCAAACATCTCTTACATCTGTTGCAACAGAGGGGATTTTGAGGTTTGGATGGATGTTAAGATCGAAAGAGGAAAAACTGGATATCTGGCCTGAAAAACCGGGTGAAACTTGTGATGCCCTCATAGTCATCATGTCCCCGGATTGAATGATTCGGGGATGGTACAGAATGAGATTCTTTGGGCACGTCAAACGAAAAAAGAAATTTTCCCGGTACTCTATAAGGAGTAATGAACCCAATTGGCTATTAGCGAGCATTCAGTATGAAGATATGCGAGAAGATCGAACTGAAGAGATTGTCAGTCACATTTGTTGAGGATTTAGCTAAAATAGTCTCACGCAATAAACCTTTGAACCTGTTGATGTGCAACCCTCTGATTTACCATTGCTTCCTCCGCATATTCCTGTTATAGTGATGCCAATTTTGTCCAGCCGAATAGCCCATCTCCAAAACCCCCAAATAATGATCCGCCAATCCAAGCAACAACCCAGAACCAGTACGATTATTGTCGACTTTCTGCTTGGCAAACTACGCATATATTTCAAACTAGTAGTTGCTGTCGGATTTTTGTACTCAAAATCGTAATTTTTCAGTCCTATATATAACACGAACTATACATAGTATTGATACTGCACCTACAATAATTTATAGCAACCAAAATGTTACTCATGCGGCCTTAGCTTTATTCGTTACAGATGTTGCTTCAGTTACTTGGACGATTACTTATACTTTCCTTCTATAACTCCAACCGACGCACCCCTACTTCTACGTTTACGTTATCCCTACTTATACATCTTTACCAACGAATACATCCAACAAACACGCCTACTAATGACCCATCTCTTACGTCGACACTGACCTACACCCCTTCTGCCACATGGACGCCGACGCTATCCCCAACTTCGACAATTACCCCCAGTTGGACGCCGACTCTGCCGCCAACCCCACTGATACAGCGCCGCCAACTCCCACCAGTACATTTACAGCAGCACTCAACGAATACGGTATCACCTGTTGGTCGTCCACAGCACGGCACAAGAGGGAGGTGAATATCTCGTTTATTCACAATAATCAGGTGGTGACTGTCGAACGCATCTTACGCTGGATAATGCGGAAGTAACGGTTTTGGTTCGATGTCGATGCTGTATCGAATGCCCATTATCACTTGTGCTTCAGTTCCAGACCACCCTGATCGCTGCGATCACCCTGCAAACGAGATTATGGATAACCCGTCTAACGATGGGATTCTCGGTCGTCAACGTGTCGTGGTTTATGGCACAAAGTTATTGTCGCTTGCGTCAGGGCGTTTGCCTACTGCTGACTTGGTGGATTCACGGCTTGTGACCGCACTGATCACTAGCGGGGATAGTGCTGGCTTAGGGATAGTACGCGAATGGGTAAAGCACGACTGAGTCAGGTGTTGATATTGTCTCTGTAGATGCGGCAGTAGCTATCTCCAATAACACACAGATGATGGTTCTAAACTTTACTGATAACAGGATAGTTCAAGAATTTCAGCCGCTGATCTTCTGTCTGATGGTGGGATTAGTTTTAGGTGTATTTCGCTTAGTGATTAGAAGGAGATGATCTGGTGCTCCAAATTATGGCAAAAGGGTTTGTATTTTTCGTACTCTTGGCACTTTGTTTTAGTTTCGGTAAGTGCTCAAGACCAATCTCCAGACCCCACTCCAGTCGTTGATTCTGGTTTGTATCGTTCCCCAAGATAGCAGCGTCAGCCCCATATCTTCTGGTGTTTCACGCTTACCCCCACAATTAGCATCATTGCTCCTTTTTAATGCCAATATCGTGGTCTATAGCGCTGCACCTCTCACCGCCGTTGAATACACAATCACCCACGATGCTGTAACAGGTGGCTATCGTCCCTGATACCTATATTGCGACGGCATCGTCCAGGTTTCCCTATGCCAACAGCCCGCGTTTGTGAGAATGAAACCACTTATATAACGCCTGAGTTGCGTTCCACTATCCCACTTCCTGTTTCAGCTAATCATGCTGTACTCATGCAGCAGAGAGCACGGATAGGATTGATACGCCGTTGTTCCTCGGTGTATTCGCTTTCCACTTCCTGGCGGAGGGCAGTATGTTGACACTGTCTTCCAGGTTATTCAGTTAGATGGCGGTAGTTTTGAACTTGGCGTCCCTCTGTATCAACAGGATACCCCTTTTCTTCCTAATTGCCAATAAGCAGTATCGTTACGTCGGAGCTATGCCAGTGACCCCAACGATTTTGGCGGACGTATTGAAGCGGATGACCGCTCAGATTTTCTGAGAGGTTTTAATGAAAGGGGAGCCGGGGTTGTTTGAGATAATGCAACAGGATGCTGTGCGGATTTATCCTTCGCACGGTATTCGTGCCGGTCTCCGCATGGTGGATTCTTGTTGTTGAAAGCTTATCACCTGCGCAATCCCTGCGTCAACCGCCGTTTGAAAGTTGGTGAAACCGTTCACTCCATTGATGATGATACGATAGATTACGTTGCCTTTGCTGACCCTGAAGTGAGCGGTACGTGCGAGCAAATGAACAGCCACAAGTACTGCGAGTTGAAAGCGAAGATGAATTTTGCTGGACAATTGGTGGTCCGTTATGCAGATGGCGCAGAGCTTCTTATTGATGCTTAGTTGGTTGATGTATGTGTTGAAGGTTGTTAGGTGGCTAAGAATCAAAAAGGGCGCAGCACCCGCCGCGCCCTCTTTGTAAAACCTTAAGTTACGGTTCCAGCACTTCGTCAATTTCGTAGATCACGCCGTTCAGCGCCGGAATCCAGCGGGTGACCGTCACGCCGTTGACTTCCAGCCAGCCGTCGCGATCAAGGTCAAACTCCAACTCCTCGCCATCCAGCGCGGTTTCGGCGCTGCCCTCGTCCGCCAGCCCTGCCATCGTATTGTAGTACAGCAGCAGGTGATAGCTGAGCATATCCACGACGGCATCACTGTCATCAAGGAATTCATCGACATCATCAAACGCATCGTCAAAGGCGTCGTCGGTGGGCGTGAACAGTGTGTAGTTGCCTTCGGTACTCAGCGAGGTGTCGAAATCAATCGAGGCCACTGCATCAGCCATCACGCTGAAGTCGCGCTCACGTTCGAGGATTTCGTTGATCGTGCGGTAGCCGCTGATGAACGTCAGCACTTCAGGACGGCGGCGTGTGCCCGTAATGATATAGGTGTAGCGGAAGCCGTCACCTGCCGGGAACTCCGTGTCGCCCGTGATGTCTTCCAGCAGAATGTCGTTTTCGTCGCCCGGTTCGGTGATGTTGATGTCCCACGTGCCGTTGACGAAAATCCAGCCGACCCACGCCATCTCGCGCATCTCAAACCAGACTTCATCGCCGTTGCCCGCATCCACCACGTCGAAGCCTTCGTCGTCCAGCGCGTTCAGAATAATCATCTGCGAGTAATCTTCCCAGTCGCTGTCTGCACTGGAATAATCCGATTCCGTAATCAGCGATGACGTAAACGTGCCATCATCGACAGAACCGACGACGAAGACGCTGTAGCTTTTGCCTTCCTCGACATCAAAGCTGAAGTCGGCGCTGCCTTCGTCATAGTCATTGTTGGCAACCTCAAATTCGATGTCGTAAGAACCTTCTTCAAAGGGGGCGTAAAGATAAATGATCCCATAGGTCATATCTTGGATCCAGTCGTCGCCGTTGAGCAGAATACTCACCTCCTCGGCATCTGACGAGGCATGGCCGAACCGTACCCAGCCTACGCCGCCGCCGCGCTGTGCCTGCACACCCCCCACGAGCAGCAAAAGCACCATGATAAGTGAAATTACCACAAATGTTCGCTTCATAGTGTTCTCCAGAATTATAATGAGTCTGCGATACCCTAACTTTACGCTCAAAACAATAACAATTGCAATAAAGTTTAGTAAAAATCTTTTTGGCGCAGTGAATTCGTAGGGAGGGCGACTGGATTCCGATGAGTAACGACAAACGCTATCAGGAGATTCTGCGCCGTATCGAGGCACAAAAACGCGCGAAGGAAAGCGGCGCGCAGCGGGTAACGCTGTCTGCCGCGCTGGACAGCCTCAACGCGCTGGGTATGCTGGATGATGTGCGTATCACGGATCGTCCGGGATGGGTGTGCTGGGGGCCGCTGGCCTTTGAAGGCAAGGATTGGCTGGCGGCGCTGGTCTGGTGCAAACCCGCGACCTATCACGGCTATCGTCAGCTTACCGTGCTGGGTATCTGGGCACAGTTCGCCGACACAGCGATTGACATCACCCTGGCGACAAAAACCTTAGCCTTCACCGCACCCTTCTACGAGGCGGAAGCTTACCACAAGCTGATGCGCGGCGGCTTTGACACCTACTACAATGACAAAGGCGCCCCCCCGGAGGAGTCGGGCTGGTTGTATCACAGTCGTTATGACGCCGACAAGCGTCTGGAGATGCGCGCCGCGCTTAAGGCTGCGCTGCTGCAATGGGCACAGCGCCATACCTAACGCATCTTCAACGGAGCACAACGAGATGAAAACCCTTTCATTTCTCGCTGTTCTCCGTTGTACTCAACGCGGCGTCTCGGCGGTTCAAACTTTCTTTGTTATCCAGTTCTCCCGCATGATCTTGGCGCACTTGGCGTCTTGGCGGTGAGCTGTATTTTCAGGGGAGTCGAGGTGGCAAAGGAAAACGATTTACGGGCGCATTTTCCTGAAAACCGAATACGGACAACGTGAACTTGTACGACGTAGTTATCCGTAAACCTCGCTTGAGTGTCAGGCAGTTGACGGACGCGCTGTATTTCTCGGCGGGTTCGAGTCGCTTTTAACCGACTTCCCGCCGAAACATGGCAGCCGGATGGCTTTAGCCTCTGGCGTTATTACCGCAAAAATTCTGGTTCACGGATAGGTTCTTGGCGGGCTACTCGGCCTCGGTGTCGTGCATGTTGTGGCCAATCAGCGCGATAAAGCCGGAAACAGTCAGGTCACTCAGGTCGGAGAAGTGGCTGTCCGGTGGCAGGGAAGCGATAGCGCTGCGAGCCTTCTCCCAGAGGCGGTGCGCGCGTTTCAGTTCACCGGACTGCGCGTAAAGATTTCCCATGAACAGCAGCCCCAGCGGGTGTGTCGGGCGGCAGTACAGCGCGGCGTCCAGGGCTTTACGCGCATCGTCTTTCTTATTCTCCTCCAGCAGCAGCAGCCCCCGCAGATAATGCGCATCGGCGGACAGCGGGTCAAGGTGCAGCGCGTGATCCAGATGCGTCTGTGCTTCGGGCAGCGCGCGGCGGCTGGCGAAGATCGACGCCAGCAGCGTGTGGGCAGGCGCGTGGTGCGGCTCCTGCGTCAGCAGTTCAGCCAGCAGCCGTTCGGCTTTCGCGCGGTCATCCTGATGAAACGCGCGTACAGCATCGGTATAAGTCGGCAGCGCCTGGGCAGGCGCTGCGGTTGGCGTAATTTCAATCGTAGGCTGCGTGTGAAACTGCGGCAGGAATTTCACCGTCGTTTCGGGTCGCTGGTAGGCCACCGTGCCGGGAAAGATATGCGTTTGCCAGCGTTCCCGCCGGAAGTGAATCGCTTCGGCCTGTCCCAGAAACAGCCAGCCGCCGGGGGCCAGCGCATTAAAGAAGATATCCTCCACCTGCTGGATATGCGCGTCATTCAGATAAATCAGCACATTGCGGCAGAAAATAATATCCAGCGGCGTTTGCGGCGGCCCGGCGAACAGATTGGCGTGGCGGAAGTTAACCATCGCTTTGATATACGGCTTGATCTGCCAACTGCCGTCATGCGGAATAAAGTGTCGCGAGCGCAGCATATCCTCGGTGTGGCGGAACGACCATTTACGGTACAGCCCGCGCTGCGCCGCCTGTAATGCGTTGATGTTCAGGTCCGTGCCGTAAAGCTGAATGCTCCAGCGCGCTAAATCCGGCAGTGCTTCGTACAGCGCGATAGCCAGCGAATACGGTTCTTCTCCGGTGGCACAGCCCGCGCTCCACAGGCTCACATGCGGATTGCTCATGCTGCGCCGCCGCAGCGCCAGCGTGGGCAGCACATGTTCGCGCAGCAGCCGGAAATGCGACTGGTCGCGGAAAAAATACGTTTCGCCAATCGTCAGCGTGTACACCAGCCGCTGCCAGATAGGCGACGTTTCCGAGTTCTCGCGAAGCTGTCGCAGATACGTGTCCAGCGAACCATTCGCCAGATTGCGTACCAGCGGCTCCAATTCACCCCGGAACTGGGCGTTAACGGCTAAACCTGTGCGTTCCTCGACAAGCTTGCCAATCTGGACAACAAGTGGATGATAGGGATGAGAGGTCATGATGATAATTCAGATCAGGATTGGAATAATCGTTATTTATCATAACGTAAAACGTGTTATTTTAGAGTCCAGGTTTCGTTACGTAGAGGAGTCGTAGGGTGATGCCTGCCATAACATCGCGTACCACGTCCCGCCTGACTGATGTGCGTCTTGTGCGTGTCCTGCGCCTTGTATGGCTGGTGGTGGTGCCGCTGGCGCTGGGCATGTTCCTCCTGAGTTTGCCAGCGGAATATCTGATGTTCCGCGACGGCGAAGGCTGGGGCTTAAGCTTTCAGGCGGCGCTGAGCCAGCTAGGATTGTCGCGTGAGTTTTTCGCCGCTTATATCACGGCGCTGGATACCTTTGAAGTCCTGTTCTCGCTGATGCTGGCGCTCATCATCTTTCGCCAGCGGGCCGACGATTGGGTGGCGTGGTTGTCCTCGGTGCTGATTGCCATCTATTCCACCAGTCTCACGCTGGCCTTCTATCTGAGTTCTCCCGCGCTGGCCACCCTTATCCGTACCTTTATCCCTGTACTGACAATTGTTGCCATCGTCGTTTACCCCGATGGTCGTTTTATACCCGCGTGGACGCGCTGGCTGGTCATCGGCGTGCTGGGCATCAGCCTGCTGGAACTGCTGTTGGTGGCCCTGAACATTACCGGGCAGTACCAGTTTGGTTATCTCGGTTATCCGCTGGCGATTCTGGCGCTGACCCGGCGCTACCGTGAATCGCCCTTGACCGCTGCCGAGCGACAGCAAACTAAATGGGTGCTGTGGGGCGTCATCATCTCGTTTTTTGCCGTCGCCGTCTATTGGCTGGTGCCTATGCTCTTTCCGCAGCTTGCCAGCCGCGATGCCAGCGTCCCGGTGTATACAGCGGCCAGCCTCATCAGCTTTTTAGTCACCAACACCCTGCGTCTGTCCTCGTCCGTGATTTTTGTCGCCAGCCTTGGCTTATCGATTGTCCACTATCGCCTGTGGGACATCGACCTGACCATCAACCGTTCGCTGGTGTACGGTTCGCTGACGCTCGGCTTAGGCGCAGTTTTCGTGCTCATATTCCTGGCGGCGCAGGCGCTGCTGACTGCTATCCTGGGCGGCGAACACGCGGCTCTGTCGGTGGCCGTCAGCGCCGCAGCCACCGCCGTATTGTTCCATCCGGTGCGCACACGCATTCAGCACTTTGTAGACCGCCGCATCTACGGGTTGAACTTCGATCTGCATCAACTGCATCAGGCACGCCAAAAGCCAGAGATCAAAAATCCCGGCCTGCTCACCGGGCGGCGCTTCGGCAGCTATGAAGTTTTAGGGGTGCTGGGGCGCGGTGGCATGGGCGAGGTCTATCAGGGCTTCGATGGCAGCCAGAAGGTTGCCCTCAAAGTGCTGCCCGCAGACCTCGCGCAGCAGACGGAATTCCTGAAACGTTTCGAGCGTGAAGCACAGGCCATGAAGATGCTCGACCATCCCTACATCCTCAAGCTCATTGGTTCCGGTGTGGAAGATGGCATTCATTACCTCGCGCTGGAATACATTGATGGCCTCGGTCTGAACGAATACCTCAAGCAGCAGGGCGTGCTGTCCCTTGCC
>JAXLWC010000114.1:0-9340 GCA_046328675.1 Anaerolineae bacterium | reverse complement strand
GAAAGCGTGCATTGCCATGCCGACGGATAGTAAGCCACGCGCCACGAACGCTGGGTGATGAGTACTTTGTCATCGCTGGTTACGATAATCGCGTGCATACAGAAAGAGTGTGCGCAATTCACCTTCCCCTGCTCGATGAGCGTGTTGATGATGTGATCGCGGTCAGAGAGACTCGGTGCGATGATTTCTGAATAGTATTTGGTGACGCTGTACTGGGTTTGCAGGGTTTCCAGCATAAGTGTCGGGCTATCAATGCTGGTGTGCGGTACATGTTCGAGCATGACTTTTTCGCCGTCATCGAAAAACCGCTTCTTGTCATAGCTGCTGTCGAAATAGTGTTGATAGGCGTCTTTGTGATCGACGGGTACGGTGAACTTGATGGGGCGATGCTGCAAACGCACCTCCTTCATGGCCCAGCTTTTGCCATGCAGCAGGGCGGGATGTTCCGCAAGGGACATACAGGTTCCCCAACCATCAGCCAGAAAGGGTTCCAGAAACGCAGCTTTGGCGTTGCCATTCAGGAGATAGGCGGGCATAGAGTTGGCAGGTCTTTCTCGCAGCAAGGTGGTGATTCCTTCTACGATGCGCGCTACATCAGCGGTGAAATGCAGGCCGTCGCTGATGGTGATGGCATTCAAGTCAAGCAGTGGGCGTAATTCCGGCGGAAGATCCGTTTTTGCTGGCAAAGTCGCGTCTTTGATACAAACAGGAATAATCACCTTGTCATATTTGAGGGACCATTCCAGTTCCTTCCGTACATAATCGTCCTGAAACAATGATGCTTTCTCGCGCAGCAGCGGCAACCACTGTGGGCCGACGACTGCAATCACGGCGTCGTATTCGCGGATTTTGATTTCGATAAACTTGGCGAAGGGCATTCCCGCAGGAATACTGTACGCGTCAAGGAAAATATTGTCGGTCCCATAGTGTGGGATGAGCAAATCGCGCATACGGTGTACAAAATCAGGATTATCATGATGGCGATAGCTGATGAATATTTTGGGGGACATGAATCACACCTCTAAGTTTAGCGGACTGCATTATCTTTAGTTTAAGTGGCTATGGCCGCGAAAGCCGTAAAGAATTACAGGCCGCAAGGGGTTCGATGCAAGGTATCAGGTGTCGGTCTTGTGCAACTCTAACAAGGACTCTCTGTGTTGTTTTGGCAAAGAATTCGGCTACAATTGTGCGTATTGTCACAAATAGCCATGAGCAAGGGAGATGTACCGAATGGCGAGCAATGGACACAAGCGCTTAGTGATTCCGGGTCCTGTGGAAGTGCGCAAAGAGATTCTCGACGCGCAAACTGAGTGGATGATTGGGCATCGCACGACGGAGTTCGCGGACCTGTTCGCGCGGCTGCAAAGCAAACTGAAGCAGGTCTTTTTCACGCAGTATCGGGTGATTGTCAGCGGCTCGTCGGGCACCGGGTTGTGGGAAGGGGCATCGCGCAACTGCATCCGTGATGACCGTCCCGCGCTGCATCTGGTCGGCGGCGCGTTCAGCGAACGCTGGGCCGAAATCAGCAAGGCCAACGGCAAGCAGGTGGATGTCATCGCCGTCGAGTGGGGCCAGGCGCATACACCGGAGATGGTGGCAGACGCGCTCAAGCTGAAGCAGTATGACGCGGTGTGTGTCGTACACAACGAAACCAGCACCGGCGTCACCAATCCGATTAAGGCTATCGGTGAAGTCGTGCGCCAGTATGATGACACCCTGTTCCTCGTGGACAGCGTCAGCGGTTTGCTCGGCACAGAAACTGGCGCGGACGAGTGGAACATTGACCTGATCCTCACCTCATCGCAGAAAGCCTTCGCGCTGTCGCCTGGTCTGTCGTTCGCCCTCGATCAGTGACCGCGCTGGAACGCGCCAAACAAATCCCATATCGCGGCTACTATTTTGACTTCATCGAAATCAACGACATGCTGCAAAAGAACAACACACCGTCCACGCCACCCATCTCCCTGATGTACGCTGCCGGACAAGCAGTTGGACGATATACTGGTCGAAGGTGTCGAAACGGCGCTGGGCACGCCACACGCAGATGCGCGATATGACCATCACCTGGGCGCAGAACCGCGACTTCGGCCTGTTCGCGCAGGATGGCTACTCACCACACACGATCACTACCGTCGATAACCGCACGCAACATGGATGTCGCGGGCATGGCGAAGTTCATGGGACAGCGCGAAGCTGGGGCATGGATCAGGGCTACGGCAAGATCAAGGGCAAGACCTTCCGCATCTGCGCACATGGGCGACATGTGCTTCACGGACCTCGAAGAGGTCCTGTCGGGCATCGACGAGTTTTTTAAAGGGGCAGCGGTTAGCGGTTAGCGCCCGTCTTAGACAAGAAATGTCGCGTAAGAAATTAACCTCTATCTCGACCCTTCCCCCGATTTCGAGGAAGGGGAGCAGTGCGGTAGCACACGCCGTTCTAAAGCGTCAATCCGCTGGCGAGAGGTTTGGAGAGAGTTTATTACGCAAGCCACCATTTCCGAGACACGCTGTTAGCGATTGGCTAATCCAAAATTACGTAAAAGCTGCAGGGCGCAATAGATTGCGCCCTGCTCACCCGAATTATTGTCATCACAACAGCGCAGGGCAAGGCGCGCCTGGCCCTTACCGGGAATTACCCATGACTGACCCCATCTTCAGCATACAGTTAGCAACGCCTGAGGAAGCAGCTGGGAAGTCGCGGCCCTGGTCAACGCCGCCTACAGCAAGTGGGTGGAGGTGATTGGCGGCAAGCCGATGCCGATGACCGCCGGATCGCTTATCCCGCGCTGATTGCCCAAGACATGTACTGCGCGCGGGATCGGGCAGGGCACTGGTCGGCGTGCTGGTCATCTGGCAGAGCGACGACGCGCCGTACTGACAACGTGGTTGCCGCGCCGTCGCAGCAGGGACGCGGCATCGGCGATAAGCTGCTGGTGCGTTTGCCGAGCAAAAGGCGCGGGACATGGGGCTGCGCAAGCTGACGCTGCTGACCAACGAAAAGATGGTCTACAACCAGACTTACTATCTCAAACACGGCTATGCGGAAACGCGGCGTGAGCTGATGCCTAACGGACGGCGCGCCGTGTGGATGCATAAAGTGCTGGAATAAACCCACCTAATTAAGGAGATTTCACCTGTGAGCCATCACGTACTTGTACCGGACAGCGTACACAAATCGGCTGTCAAAATTCTGGAGCAGGCCGGATTGCAGATTACCGCGCCGGGGCAGATGAAGCGCGATGAGACGCTGGCGGCGATTGCCGACGCCGACGCGCTGATTATCCGCAGCGCGACCAAAGTGGACGCCGAGATGTTAGCTGCTTCGACCAAACTGAAGGCGATTGCACGCGCGGGCGTGGGCGTGGATAACGTCGATGTGCCGGAAGCGACCAAACGCGGCATCGTCGTGATGAACACGCCGGACGGCAACACGATTTCCACCGCTGAACACACCTTCGCGCTGATGCTGGCGCTGGCACGCATGATTCCACAGGCGCACGCCTCGATGGCGGCGGGCAAGTGGGATCGTAAGACGTTCATGGGCGTGGAACTGCGCGGCAAGACGCTGGGCGTCGTGGGCTTCGGGCGCATCGGGCGTGCCGTTACCAAGCGCGCGCTGGCGTTTGAAATGAATGTGCTGGCGTTCGACCCCTACATTTCAGCGGAAGTTGCCGCCGATATGGGCGTCACGCTGGCCAGCCTGGAAACGCTGTTCGGGCAGTCGGACTTCATCACACTGCACACGCTGCTGACCAACGAAACGCGTGAGATGATTAACAAGGACAGCATCGCCAAAATGAAACAGGGCGTGCGCATCATTGACGCAGCACGCGGCGCGCTGATTAACGAAGCTGACCTTGCCGAAGGGCTGAAAAGCGGACAGGTGGGCGGCGCGGCGCTGGACGTTTATGTGAACGAACCGCCGGAAGCCAACAACCCGCTGATTGGTCTGCCCAACGTGGTGCATACGCCGCACGTCGCCGCGTCCACCGATGACGCGCAGGTGGCCGTCGCTGTCGAAGCCGCGCAGCTTATCGCCGATGGGCTGCTGAAGGGCGAATACAAGAATGTCGTCAACCGCGAAGTGTTAGCCAAATAAAGCAGCCTGGGCAGATTGTTGCAGGGGCGCACCATGTAAGCGAAGCGGCGTGCGCCCGCATCTTAGCTATTAGCCCGCATCTATAGCTGCGGGCAAAAAACTATCCCGCCGAATCAATCACCAGCCACGACGACATCTTCTCGAACTTCTTGCGGATGTCCTCTACTGAAAGCGTCATTGCTTCGTGAAGCTGTGGCAGACACTCGATCACGCTGCGCAGCGCCGGGGTCATACGATAAAACCACTGGCCGTCACGCTCGACCTTTTCAATCATCAGTTCATAACCCTGATTGGCCTGCTTGAGTTCGGTGCTGGTCTGATGGACACGATTCGCCAGCCCGCGCAGCGCGCCGTTCAGCGCCACCACATTGCCGCGTGTGGCGTCGGCAGCCAGTTCCTGCTGCGAAATCCAGTCGTCGCCCGCATCAAACAACACTTTGTAGATGGTGAGCTGCCCCGGCGGAATCGGGTTGCGCGTTACTACGTACATAATCGTGTTGACATCAGCCATACAGCGTTCCTTTTCCTCTAAAACATTTTGGTTTGATTGTATGCCGAATCGGGAAAATTAGCTTGCTGGACAGACAACAGGGCGTGGTGAGATTCAATGTTACGTGGACGTTCAGTTGAACGTCCCTACACGAAAATATCCGCAAAACTCCCCACTCACCAGACAACACATCAGCCTTACGATGAGGGCTGGTACGGTGCAAAGAGGAGGAGCGTTAAAGGCGTTGGGGAATTATAAAAGCGAGAGCGAGAATGCGCAGCGCATCGCCAGTGACGAGTGCGCTGCGTTCCATTGTTTCTAAGCGGAGAGAGCAGAGGTATACCTCTACTGTCGGGATTTTAGCGTCCGAATTCGCGGTTGCCGAGGAAGCGCACGGCGCAGACCAGCACCACCGCGCCAATCACGCCCGTGACCACCGCGCCGATGATGCCGCCCAGATTGACGCCGAAAAGTCCGAGGATGATGTTGCCGACGAAACCGCCGATCAGACCCATGACGATGTCGCCCAGCGTGCCGAAGCTCTTGCCGCTGACCAGCTTGCCGGAGATGTAGCCGACCAGCATCCAGAACAGCAGCGTGAAGACCAGCCCCAACAGCCCGCCCGCCAGATTCAGCAGCGGCGGCACGACGACAAATGCGCCAATCACCGCCAAGCCCACGAGGATCAAATTCGCCGTACCGTTCCTACTCATGATATTTCACTCCTGATGTTCACGTTTCATGATGTATTTACGCAGGCACGCGTCAAAAGTTTCGGCAGAAGTGTAAAATGTGTGTAACGCCTGCGATAGTCGTTGGCGGTTAGTGGTTAGTCGAAGGCGAAGGCGAAAGACGAAAGACGAAGGTAAGCGTGTGTCGACCTCACCCTAAATCCCTCTCCCGAGCAGGGGTGTTCGGAAAGGCGTATGTGTGTGGCGCGGGAGAGGGACTTCCAAACGGGTTCGCGTGAATGAGTGGTTGCCGTGAGAAGGCGTAAACAAGGCAGCGTTTTGAAGGTGGATTTGCAGTGGAGTGGTAAGAACCTGCCCTTGTAAAGAGGGGTATACCTGCGTTTTTGATGAAAGGACATGCATGTACGGGTTGATGGGAAAATTTCAGATACAGGCCGGACAGCGCGAGGTGATGCTTAAGCATCTGCTGGACGCGGCGAAAATTCTGCGGGCGATGGACGGCTGTTATGTGTATGTCATCAGCGCCGCCGTCGATGATGCCAACACGATCTGGATCACCGAAGTCTGGCGCAGCAAGGAAGACCACGCCGCTTCACTTCAGCACGAAGGCGTCCGCGCTATCATCAGCGCCGCCCGCCCGTTGATTGCCGCGCCGCCCGAAGGCTTCGAGATTGACCCACGCGGCGGTGTGGGCCTGCCGGAGTAACCTAGCGTGCGAGGCTGGCGATCAGCAAATCCAGCGCCAGCACCGGCTCGATGCGTCCGGTTTTCATCTTCACGTCGTAGTCCGCCAGTGTGCGGTAGATTTTCTCTAGCTGCGGCACACTGAAAGCGCGCGACTGTTTGCTAATCTTTTCCGCCGGATAGGGCTTGATGCCCAGCGCGTTAGCTACCGTACTCGGCGAACCTCCCGGCGATGTCAGATGTTCCTTCGCCAGCAGCAGCAGGCGGAACTGGCGCACGATCATGCCGTAGACGGCGAAGGGGTCTTCACGGTCATCGAGCAGGCGGTGCAGCAGCCGAGTGGCGTCGCCCGCGCGGCCTTCCGCCAGCGCATCGACCATCGCGAAGGTGTTGGCTTCCTGCACATAAGGCGTCAGCAGTGCCACATCGTCCTCGGTGATTTCGCGCCCCTCGGCATAACTCACCAGCTTGAACAATTCGCTGTCGGCGCGGCGCAAATCCTCCGGCGTGACCGAGGCTAAGGCGGCGGCGGCGCGCGGCGTAATCGAGGTTTTGTAGTAGTCTTTGGCGCGCTTCTGTATCCAGCCTGTGCTGTCCTTGGGCGCGCTGTAGAGCTTGGCGAACCCCTTGTCTGCCGCCAGCTTCACCAGCTTGCTGTTTTCCGGCAGCGCCTCGCGTTCGGCGAACACCAGCCGGGCGTAAGGCGGCAGTTCCGGCAGCGCCTCCAGCAGATAATCCACCGCTTTTTTGCCTGTTTCGCCTGCGCCTTTGCGCGTGATATGGCTGATGAAACCCTTAACGATGACCATGCGCTTGTCGGCGAGGAAGGGGTAAGCGCTGGACGCGGAAATCAGTTCCGGCGCGCTGACGTTCACCCCCTCGAATTCGACCATGTTGAGTTCGCCGTTGTGCTGCGCATCGTGGCCCGAAGTTTGCCGACCTCGTCCCCGCGCTTTCGCGTCGTCTTCGCCGTGAAAGATGTAGAAGGTTAAAGCGCGGGTGGTAGTTGTCAGTTGATAGTTATCAGTTGATAGTTATCAGTTATCAGTTATCAGTTGATGGTTATCGGGGCATAGCACAGGTGAGCGAGTTAGGAGGAAACAAAAAAGCCCCACGACAGGGTGCGTGTAAATGCTGCTGGCAGAACGTTCAATTGAACGTCCCTACGATATTTGAACATATGCCAACAAAAAAGCCCCACGACATGACGCGTGAGGCTTTTGTTGCAGCATACTTGCGGGAATTACGCGACGGGCTAGTTGGGTGCATACACCACTGCGGGTCTCTTACTTCACCAGTTTATCATAATCAGTATGGGAGCCTATCCACCACCAAAGAATCAGGTCGTCGGCTACCCGTGTACCAAGCGCACGGTATTTGATGCCAATGCGTGCGGAGTACACATCATGCGCTATCTCTTTGAAATGGAGACTGGGATGATAGGGGTCTTTTTTAAAGAGCCGATAACTGGCGCGCGCCTGTGCCCGCACATCGTTGGGCAATGCGCGCAGCAGCTTACGGAATTGAGGGTCTATTTTGGACTTCATCGCAAGTCGGGGTCGGTGTCAGGGTCAAAATCCTCTGCCAGTCCAGCGCGATAAAGTGCTTTCATTTCTTCACTCTTTTTGGCGAGGAAATCTTTTGAGTCCTCAAATGCCTTGTCCCATAATGCATCATAGGCGGCAATTTCTTCATCGCGCTGATCGATGTAAAGACGCAGCGCGTGTAATTCATCGGGTGGCAGTTCGTCGATGACTTTAATCACATCCTGGAGAGTCATAGTTTCCCCCTTTCATTAGGCCCTATTATAAACAAAAAAGCCCCACGACATGAGGCGTGAGGCTTTCGTTGTAGCATACTTGCGGGAATTACGCGACGGGCACGGCCTTGTCGCTTTCCATGATTTCCTCGAACTGCGCACGATCCAGCGTTTCCTGCTCGATCAGCGTGTCGGCGATCTTGTCCAGCTTGGACAGGTTCGCCCGCAGCAGTTCCAGCGCGCGTTCATACGCGGTGGTCACGATGCGGTTGACTTCCACGTCGATGTCTTCCGCCGCCTGTTCGCTGTAGTCGCGCTGTTCGCCGAACTCGCGCCCAAGGAAAATCGAGCCGCCGCTGCTGCCGAAGGTGCGCGGCCCCATCTTCTCGCTCATGCCGTACTGCGTCACCATCGCGCGGGAAATCTGCGTGACCTGCTGCAAGTCGTTGCTGGCGCCTGTGGTGAACTGGTTGAAGATGATTTCTTCCGCCGCACGCCCACCAAGCGCCGCCGCGATGCTGTCCTCGAACCACTCACGCGGGCGCAGACCAAAGTCGCCGTTTTCCGGCAGTGACAGCACGTAGCCGCCAGCGCGTCCACGCGGGACGATGGTAATCTTATGCACCGGATCGGTGTTCTTCAGCAGGTGGAACAGAATCGCGTGTCCGGCTTCGTGATAGGCGATGACCTTCTTCTGCTTTTCCGAAATCACGCGCGACTTACGTTCCGGCCCCATGATCGAGCGTTCCATGCTTTCCTGAAGCTCGCTCATGCCGATGGTCTTCTTGTTGCGACGCGCCGCCAGAATCGCCGCCTCGTTAATCAGGTTTTCGAGATCAGCGCCGCTGAAGCCCGGCGTAATCTTAGCAATCGCTTCCAGGTCAACATCGCTGGAGAAGGGCTTGCCCTTGGCGTGTACCTGCAAGATTTCCAGACGCCCCTTGATGTCCGGGTTGTCCATCGTCACCTTGCGGTCAAAGCGTCCGGGACGCAGCAGTGCCGGGTCAAGGATGTCAGGGCGGTTGGTGGCCGCGATGATGATGACGTTGGTGCCTGTCTCGAAGCCGTCCATCTCCACGAGAATCTGGTTCAGCGTTTGTTCACGTTCGTCGTGACCGCCGCCAAGCCCTGCGCCACGATGGCGACCCACCGCGTCGATTTCGTCGACGAAGATGATAGCCGGGGCTTCTGCTTTGGCGCGTTCAAACAAATCACGCACGCGTGACGCACCGACACCGACGAACATTTCCACGAACTCCGAGCCGGAAATGCTGAAGAACGGCACGCCCGCTTCACCCGCGACAGCACGCGCCATCAGCGTCTTGCCGGTACCGGGTGGGCCGACCATCAGCACGCCCTTCGGTACGCGCGCGCCGAGGCGGATAAACTTCTCTGGTTCTTTGAGGAACTCTACGATTTCCTTCAGTTCTTCTTTGGCTTCTTCAGCGCCTGCGACATCGGCAAACGTGACCTGCGGACGTTCCATATCACGCGTGACACGCGCGCGGCTGCGTCCGAAGCTCATCGCCTGATCCTGTCCCATACGCACCGAGCGCATCATACGCCACAGCAGCCAGATGATAATCAGTGTCGGGACGACGACGACCATCAACTGAA
>JAXLWC010000113.1:0-9765 GCA_046328675.1 Anaerolineae bacterium | reverse complement strand
CGCCCGGATGGCTTGACGTTGAGCATCGCCATCAACTACGCGCCGCTGTTGAACGCCGAAGGACGCCTCGCCAACATCATCGCCAATGTGCGCGACATTACCAACTTCCGTCAGGCGCAGGAGATGCAGGATACCTTCGTCTCTACGATTTCGCACGAGCTGAAAACCCCGGTAGCGCTCATCAAGGGTTATGCAGGCACGCTGCGCCGCGAAGACGCTCAGTGGGACCCCGATGTCATCATGAACGGCCTGATGGTGATCGAAGAAGAATCAGATCGCCTTGCCGAACTGATTGAAAACCTGCTGGCCACGAGCAAACTGCGTGCCGAACGCATGAAGCTGGATATGGATTATGTCCACCTGGACGAAATCGCCGCACGCTCGGTAGAACGCTTCAACACACAAACCACGACGCACAAATTCAAAATGAGCTTTCCTAAAAATTTCCCGGTCACACAGGGAGATGAGCTGCGCCTGCGTCAGGTCTTTGACAACCTGCTGAGCAACGCGATCAAGTATTCGCCGGAAGGTGGCACCATCGAGGTCGGTGGGCGCGTCGATGGCGATATGCTGACTGTGCTGGTCAAGGATCAGGGCGTCGGCATGACGGACAGTGAACAAGAACGCATTTTTGAACGGTTCTATCGTGTGGATGGGGCACTGAGCCGCAAAACACAGGGAACCGGATTAGGTTTATATCTCGCGAAAGCCATTGTCGAAGCACACGGCGGCAGCATCGCAGTCGAGAGCACTCCCGGCAAAGGCTCTACTTTTTATGTTAGCATTCCACTCACGGAATAGTCAGGACTTCGGATGCCAAAAACCTCTCGCCTCTCAATCCAGTGCCAGAACTGTCGCCAGCCCATCGCCGCGAACGTTCAAAACATTGTTGATGCCAAACAAGACCCCGACGCCAAAGTACGTCTGATCAGCGGACGCTTGAATGCCGTCCCTTGCCCCAACTGCGGTGCGCTGAACACGGTGATGACGCCAATGTTGTATCACGATCCAGCGAAGGAACTGCTGATTACCTTCGTGCCGATGCAGGTCGGCCTGAAAAATGATGACATGGAACGCGTCGTCGGTGATCTGGTGCGCGAATTGATGAACAGCCTGCCGCCGGAACAGCGCAAGGGGTACCTCTTTAATCCTAAGCGCGCGTTAACCATGCAAGGGCTTGTCGATCAGGTGTTGGAAGCAGATGGCATCACCCCGGAAGTCATGGCGGAGCAAAAAGCACGCGTTGACCTGATTCAACAATTCCTGCAAACACCGCCGGATTTGCTGCCGGATGTGGTAAAGCAGAACGACGCCAAAATCGACGCTCGCTTTATGCAAACCATGTCGGTCATGGCGCAGCGTATGATGCAGGATGGCCAGCCGCAGATTGCCGAACACATTCTTGCTGTGCAGGGCGCACTGGTCGAACTTTCCAGCTATGGACAGGAAGTCGCGCGGCGTCAGGAAGTGCAGGAAGCTGTGGTTCAGGAAGTCGCAGGCGAAATTAACGCCATCGGGCCACAGGCCACACGCGCCGATTTTCTCAACCTCGCTGTACGCTATGCCGACAGCGAAGAACATCTGCAAGCGCTGGTGGGTCTGATTCGTCCGGCATTTGACTATCAGTTCTTCCAGGAAATGACCGAGTTCATCGGTAAAGCGCCTGCCGCTGATCGAGAACCACTGGAAGCACTGCGTGAGCATCTGACCGAATTGACTGCCGCCGTTGATCGCCAGTCGCAAGCGGTTCTTCAGCAGGCGGTAGCCCTGTTACAGGCCATCGTCAACGCGGAAAACCCGGATGAACTGATTCGCGCCAATCTGCCGCTGGTGGATGACACCTTCCTCGCGGTGCTCACAGCCAACATCGAAGAAGCAGACCGCCGCCGTGATATTGCATCCAGTGGCCGTCTGAAAGCAGTGTATAACAGAGTAATCTCCATTTTGCAGGAGAATATGCAGCCCGAACTGCGCTTCGTCAATCAACTGCTTTCGCTAGAGAGCGATGAAGAAGCCCAGAAGATGATTGCTGACCACGCTGCCGATTATGGCCCTGAACTGCTGGACGTTATGGACGCCGTCGGTCAGGTATTGGCCCAGCGCGGCGACAAGGAAACTGTCGAGAAACTCGTCTTCCTGCGCACCGCCGCCGAAAAAGTTCTCAGCTAAACCTCCCTCAACGACAATTCACCCCGTCACAGCGTTACGATGGGGTGAATCTTCCCTTTCCCCTGCCTGAAGCAGTCACGCATCATATGAATTTTTCGTGAAATTGCTGGACTCAAACCCTACGATTAACCTACGTTAAGCAACCTATCGTTGGAAAACTGTGTCCCTTCATGTAGAATGCCCGCGTTCTTTTACGTGGAAAAAGCGTAAACCTTTTCGTAATATTGTGGGAGAGTTACAATTTATGCGTCGTACATGGCAGTTTAGCAGTTTGCTGCTGTTCCCCATCGTTCTTCTAGCGGCCATTTTGCTTTCCGCAGGCGTATCTGCTCCTGCGTTCGCCCAAACGGGTGGTACCGCTACCCCTACCCCCACCGATCCATCATGGCGCGCATTTTCTGCGGCGCGTGACGCGATTGAAGAAGATCAATCGGTGGATTTGAGCATCATCAACAACTACGACTTTGAATTCCTCGCCTGGAATGATGGCATTGAAGCGGGATGCGTTACCCCCGAAGAAGGCGCATCACAGATACAGATTTTCACAGGTTGGAATATCTCTATCACCAGCTTGCGCAACGTCGTCTACTATGCGCGCGTCAGCTACAATCTCCAGACCGTCATCGTCTGCGATCAGGTGTTAGCCGCCGCAACGCCCACCCCCGCGCCGGGTGCTACACCGGGTGCCGGACTGCCGACCCCTGTGCCGGGAAGCGCGGCCAGCGGTGCTTTCGTGCTTGGTGGACACGTCCAGAACATGAGCGCCAGCACCTTCACCCTGATGCGCAGTGCAGGCATGTCGTGGGTTAAAGTGCAGGTGCGCTATCGTCTTGGCGACGTGGCGGCTTCGTCTGCTGCGGCAGGCTATATCACCACCGCGCGCGCCAACGGCTTTAACCTGCTGCTGGGCATCGTCGGTTATACATCAGAAATGGGCAACTATGATTCGTACATCGCTTCCTACTCGCAGTATGTAGCCGATGTCGCCCGCCTCGGCGCAAACGCCATTGAAGTGTGGAACGAACCCAACATTGACCGTGAATGGCCTGCGGCGTCGATCAATGGCGCAACTTATACCCGCCTGCTGGCCTCTGCCTATAATGCGATTCGCGCGGCCAATCCCAGCACACTGGTCATCAGCGGCGCCCCCGCCCCAACAGGCTACTTCGGTTCAGCAGGCTGTGGTGCAGGCGGCTGCAACGACGATGTGTTCATGCAGCAGATGGCAGCAGCAGGCGCGGCCAGCTATATGGACTGTGTCGGCTTGCACTATAACGAAGGTATTGTCGCACCCTCTGTAACCAGCGGTGACCCACGCGGGGAATACCCGACCTACTACTTCGGTTCCATGCTGGCGCGCGGCTACAACCCCTTCGGCGGCAAGCAGGTATGCTTCACTGAACTGGGCTACCTGACACCGGAAGGCTACGGCCCGCTTCCTTCCTCATTTGGTTGGGCGGCTAACACCTCGATTGCTGAACACGCGACATGGCTGGCAGACGCCGCTTCCCGCGCTGCACAAAGCGGACGTGTACGCCTGATGATTATCTGGAACGTGGATTTCAACGGCTACACCGGCAGCGACCCAATGGCAGGATACGCGATTCTACGTGCGGACGGTTCATGCCCTGCCTGTACAACACTTGGCTCAGTGATGCGTCGTTAGCATCATAATGCGCCTGTTCCTTGGAGAGGGTGACTATCCAGTCGCCCTCTTTTGTTTTAGCAACCTATAATTACAAATCTGTCGCTGCTCTTCTATAATGTTTAATGCTGTGAAACCTTCATTGCCTATGCGTTGTTTTCTCCACAAAAGGATCGACAATGAAATATGGTGTTCTTCTGCTTACGGTCATACTGCTTATTGCGCAGCCAGTCTTCTCTCAGGATGTACCCACGATTCCCGCAGTGCTGGAAACGGAATCAGTACCCGGCAGCGGGGCAACTGTGCCCGTCATCTGGATCCACCCGAACGATCCGGCATTAAGCCTGGTGATTGCCAGTGACGACAATGCGGGTATCGCCGTTTATGACCTGAATGGTAACATGCTGCAATTTGTCGCGGAACCCACAGGGATCAGCGGCCTCGATCTGCGCTACAACTTCTTGATCAATGGACAGCCCACTGCTATTTTGAGTGCGGTTTTCAAAGATATGTCGCAGTTTGCGATTTACAGCATCGACGCAGCATCGCGCACGTTACAGCGCTTGCAGGTTTTCGATGCACCGACGGCCCTGAGGAACACCTGTTTATATCGCAGCCCTGTCAGCGGCGATTATTTTGTCTTCGTCAGCAGTGAGGATGGCGACTTCGGCCAATACCTGTTGAGTTCAGACAACGGCACGCTCAATATCACGTTGATGCGGGCGTTCAGCCTCGATACAAGCATCGGTGAATGTGTCGCGGATGACGAGTTCGGAAATCTCTTTGTGGCCGAAGAACCTGTTGCCATCTGGCGCTACAGCGCTGAGCCTGATGCCGACAGCAGCCGCACACTGGTAGACGCCGTTGATGAAGCGAATCGGGAGTTTGAAGGATTAGCGTTGTATTACGCCGCCAATGGTGGCGGTTATCTGCTTGCCTCCACCCTCTCAGGGTTCAATATCTATGAACGCAGCAGCGGCACCTACCTTGCTTCGTTCCAGATTCCCCGGACTGACGCCGCTGACGCAGTTGAAGACCCAAACGGAATTGATGTGGTCAATTTCCCGCTGAATGACACGTTCGCTGAGGGGTTATTCGTTACCGCAGACGAAATCAACACGGAACCGGATGTGGACAACAACTTTAAGTTCGTCGCCTGGAGTGCCGTCGCCAGTCAGTTTAATTTGCCTGTAGATACAACCTTCGATCCGCGTGCCGAGCGTCAATCGCAGATTGCCAGCATCGCACCCACCGATGAGACTGACCCGGTAGTCAACTATGGCGACGCGGCTGACAGACATCGCCATCTGGATACATCCCACTGATCCGGCGCTGAGTACAATCATCGGCACAGACAAGCGCCCCGGCGGCGGTTTGATGGTTTATGATCTCGATGGCAACCTGCTGCAATTCGTTGATGTAGCGCGCATGAACAACGTTGACCTGCGTTACAACTTCCCGCTGAACGGTGAACCTACTGCAATCGTTGTCGCGACCAACCGCGATGATAACGGCTTGAGTGTGTTCCGCGTTAACCCCGAAACGCGTCAGTTGGAACAAATCGATGCGCACACGATTACCACCGAACTTGACCGTGTCGATGGCGTTTGTATGTATCACAGCGCAGTCAATGGCAAGTACTATGCATTTGTCACCAGTCCGAACAACGGCGCGATTGAACAATACGAATTGTTTGACAACGGCAGTGGACAGGTTGAAGGTACACGGGTACGACAGTTTGTTGTCGGTTCACAGACAGAAGGCTGCGTGGCCGACGATGAACTAGGTAATCTGTTTCTGAGTGAAGAACTGGTAGGGCTGTGGCGATATGGTGCCGAGCCTGATGCCGGCGAAGAACGCGTCCTTGTGGACAGCACAGGTGAGGATGGGCACCTGACGCCGGACGTGGAAGGCAGCACCATTTACTATGGCAGCGATGGGACTGGCTATCTGATCGTGTCCAGTCAGGGCAGCAACGAATATGTCATCTACGCCCGTGAAGGTGATAACGCTTACATAGGAACATTCCGCATCGTGGACAGCGAACTTGTGGACGGCGCATCCAACACCGATGGCGTGGATGTCACAAATTTCCCCTTAGGTGGCAGTTATGCGCAGGGTCTCTTTGTGACTCAGGATGGTGAAAATGTGAACCCGGATGCCAATCAGGATTTCAAGCTGCTGGCGTGGAGTGATATTGCAGCGGCGTTTGGCCTGACGATTGATACCACGCACGACCCGCGTGCCGTCGGGCTTCCTTAAACGGGTAAATACAAAGGCGGGGGACTCAATCCCCTGCCTGCAATTTGAAGACGCCTTCTTCGTCCAGGCCATATAGACGCAGGCGTTCACGATATTCGCGAATCGCCCGTGTACCATGATCTTCAAAATGTCCTTTGACATGGCTGGCATCAATCTGAGCAGCGGAATCGGGCTGGCGCATCTTAGGCGCAAAACGCCGCAGCTTGCGTTGATATTCCCAGCGCTCGAAGGCATCTCCCAGTGCGCCGCCTAACACAAACTCTACACTAGCCTTAAGCCATTTCCAGACTGGGTTGAGCGTTTGTGCCCGCGCTTCATAAAATGTCGCTGAGGCATTGGGCAAATGATAATCCACCCAGCCGTTCGCAGCACGCATCTGCTGATAAAGATCATGCCCGAACAGCGGCACCATCTGCGTAATCTCGTGGGCGATGAATACATCCTGCCGACTCTGTGCCAGCGCATTTTCATCCAGCACATAATTGGGACAGATTTCAGTGCCGCGCAGGCGTACCAGGCGCACCATTACAATCGCTGCCGCGCGTGCCAGCCACACTCGTCCGGGAACCGTGACGAGCAGATAATCCAGATCGTCGTTTTCCACTGCATTGCGCATGGACAACGCACCCGTCAGCGCCACCATGCGCACAAACGGCAGATGCGAGAGCCATGCCGCGTAACGCAGCGCCAGCGGAATAAGTTGTTCCGACGCCTGTTCACGCGCTCGACGAACCTCGATAGTGTCTTCATGTCCGGCACGCACGTAATAACCGTGAGCTTGACGCAGATGCTGCTTGAGGATTGAGGACGTATTCAGCGTTTTTTCGATATCCGCATACGTCACTGGTTCATCATTAATCAGGAAGTGATGGATTTCACGCGAGGTCAGCGGGAACTTAAACACATCAGCGTATAACACCGTGCGCAAAACTGCTGCCTCGATTGCATCCATATGCACTTCTTCTCCCAGAATATTATGAGTCCCGACGTTGATCCCACAACTGCCGCGTAATCTGCGCGTGCCCTAAGTGCAGTGAGATGTGTTCCAATGCGTGCAGCAGCGCCCATCCGGCTGTCGTTTGCCTGCCATCGCGCGGTACTATGCAGACACGTTCCAGGTCATCCAGCGTCAGGCGTTCCAGCACACCCTGCGTATAGGTTAGCACATTATCCAGCCGCTGTCTCAGCGTGTCTCCATCGAGGCCATGCGCCAGAAATTCTGCCGCGCGGTCACGCCCCGACAATTCACCCATCGCCACATCGCCGACCCAATAGCGTGTTGCCCCTGCTGTGTGGACTACGAGCACACAAAATGAGTTCATCTCTGTACCAGGAACCCAATCCAGCGCTTCCTGTGGCAAATCGGCAAAGGTCTTCTTAAACTCTGCATGGGAATGCGTCATCACATCGAGATAACCGCTGAAAAAAGGTTTCATATCATTCTCCCCAGCGCCAGAGCCAGGTGTCATTGAACTGACAGGTGGTATCAATGGGATCAAAATTGACGACAGCATTGCCGATACTGCCTTCGCTTGCGGACAGCGTCAGCGTACCCACATGCAAGCCATCGATATAGTAGTACAGTATATCACCGTTAGCGATCACCAACAGGTCGTGGGTCAGGTCGTTGGACGCCGGATTTTGACCAAAAATGCCCGGTTGGAACTGATCATTAACGCGCTGCGATAACCCATAACCGCCCGACTGATCGATAAAGGCAACGGTATAATCGGTGTCGCTGATGTTGCGGAATACCAGTCCGCAGCCCGTTGTGCCTGCCGCCTGAGGTTGGATGGTGACATTCGCGCCATATGCAAAGCTGGTGAAACTCAAACCACGCCCCAGCGGATAGCGACTGACACCGGGACGCACCGCCTGGCCGAAACTTTCGTCTACGACCAGCGCCATGTCCCCTTGCGTAGGAATCAGCCGCCGCCGCTGCAATTCCTGCACGGTGGCCTGAGCGCTGCCGCCTACCAACTGCTGCGGGAATACACCGCCAGCGCTGGTCTCAAAGGGCGTTGTAATCAGCAGGTCATCAAAACGCGCGCGCACATCGGCATTCAACGATTCGCCAGTGCCAACGATGAACCCTGTCTGCCCTGCGCGATTGATCGCCGTGTCCATCAGTTGCCCTACATATTGGCCGTTGTAGAAGAATTCCAGATTGGAGCCGTTCGCCAGCACGCCAAGCGTAAACGCGGTCTGTCCAGCCACAATCGCCGGGTGGGCAGTCCAATCACGCAGTACAGACTCCCCTTGCGCGGAGTGCAGGGAGAGTCGCCACAAACCATCGCTGTTCACGAACACCGCATAATAATTATCGCGATCCTGCTGGCGCATGGTCATGCCTACGCGCCAGCCCGCAGCACCGCTGACGCCGCTGACGCTAACCTGCGCATAAGAGTCCAGGAAGTCGGAACCGCTGGCATCACGCGCGACACCCTGTACGCCGATCCCCACCAGCGACAGATCCAGCAGACCATCAGCAGCGGCGGTTTCGAGCGCGCTGTCATCACCTGTCTGCCAGGTGCTTTCCCCGTTGAAGTTTTGACTATCCGCAACCTGCGCGTAGCCCGGCAGCATGGTCAGCGTATAGTCGCCGGACGTGCTGCCAAAGGCCGATACCGTTGCGGTGTAGGTCGCGGTGCGCGGGATGGTGATTGCCTCCAGCAGTGAATCGCGTGAAGCTGGATAGTCGTAATCGTCGTTGGCAATGAGTACAGTGCCTTCTGCTGTGGTGATGGTCAACACAGGGTCAAGGCTCTCTGCTGCTCCCTGCACCAGGAAGGAGAGCACTTCGCCATCGCGCGCGTTGAAATTCCACGATTGCGGGCTGCCCGCGCTCACCGTGCCGTTAACGGGTGTGGCGAACAGCAGCGTTTCCTGCGCCGCCGCGCTGGAGAAAGTGATCAGCAGCAGCGCCACCAGCCAGACGGGCTTGTAAATGCTGCGGGATATTTTCAGAAAATCCATGTCGGGAACTGAGATTGGATACGGGTCATGAAAGCAGCGAAGTCCTTGTCGTTCATCTCCGCGCCTTCTGCCCAGCGATAAGTTTCAGCAGTTTGCAAGCGGCGCTGCACACCTGCAAGACGCAAATCCTGCTCCGCTTTCTTGTCCTTTTTGCTCAGGAGCAGCGGATAAAGTGCAGCATCTTCCATATCTTCAAACTGTTTGGGAGACACAAACGTATAAGCAACCAGAAAGTTGTCGTCCTGTTCCAGCGCGCAGGCAATCATGAACCAACCTTGCGGTACACGGGCACGCTTCTGCACTTCAAAGCGCCAGCGCAATACATTAGCCAGCGCGCCGCCATCAATGGATTTTTGCACGCGCTCTTTTTGCATGGTGCGCACGCCCTGCGTATCCACCTTGACCACCCGCCCGCTTTTCCAGCGTCCGACTAACAACCGTTCCGTGATATTGGAAACGACGAATGAGCCAATCATCGCGCCAATCACCGCAAGCAGGCTGAAGTTGCCGCTGGAAAACAAGGTAGCCGCAATCAGATAACCGAGTACGCCGCCGCCAACAAATGCGCCAAACAGCGCCGAACGAATACCAACATGTTCTGCATCGACCTCAATGGTTAGACTATCGAGGGTTTGCTGTTCCACAGGGTTATGCCTTCCTCGCAAAGAAAAAGACACGCGGCGCACGCGATACGCCAACTTCGTACGGTTCCA
>JAXLWC010000112.1:0-11214 GCA_046328675.1 Anaerolineae bacterium | reverse complement strand
GCTCGGTCAGCGAATTGGACGTATTCTTGCGGCTGCCGCGCACCAGTTCTTGCAGCACCGTCCCGGCAATCGAAGGGTCAAGCGTCGATTGGTTGCGCGCCGCCGCCCGCACCGCCTCCAGCAGAATTTCCGGCTCGGCGTCCTTCTTGACGTAGCCCAATGCCCCCGCCCGCAGCGCCGCCACCACACGCGCATCGTCGGTGTACGCCGTCAGCACCACCACGCGCGTATGCGGAGTCACCACCCGCACGCGCCGGATGGCCTCCACGCCGTCAATGCCGCCGGGCATCAGCATATCCATCACAATCACATCCGGCAGCCACTTCTCCACGTTCGTCAGGGCTTCCTCGCCGCTGGACGCCTCGCCCACCACCACAATGTCAGGGAACGCCTCGAAATAACTGCGAATCCCCTGCCGCACGACTTTGTGATCGTCTACCAGTGCCACGCGAATCTTGTTCATAGCGGTTAGCCTTTAGCGGTTAGCGAATACCTGATTGGATAAGGTTCGATTCCAACGTCTCTGAATCCTGCGTCCAGCGCCGAAATGCACACATTAGGCTCAGCGCTGTGATTACTCTGAAAATCTTAGCTTTGTGCCTTTGCGCCTTTGCGGTTCAAATGCATTTTTTCTTGCAGCTTGTTAATCGCTGACCGCCAATCGCTTACGCCAGCGTCGGTAGTACCACGTTTCGCCCGCATGGGAGAACACAATGCTCAACACCGTCAGGTCAGCGAACGTCGTCAGCCAGCCGTCCATCGTAAACGGCGAACGGATACGGTTATAACTCAGCGCGATGGTAATGAACACCAGCGCGCCAATCGTGAACCAGTTGGACATGTTCTGCCGCCACTTGCCTTCGATCTCGGCCTTCAGTTCCGCCGCCGCCAGCGAACGCAGATAGCGGTCATACAGGCTGTACACCTGAATAATCTCATAAATCAGCGGCACCGCCAGCGCGCCCGCCAGCGCAATCGCAATCATGATGCCCTCGAACGTACCGCTGGCCAGCGGCAGCACAGGCACAAACACGATACACGCCCCACACATCACCGTCAGCCCACGATGCACATGATAACGATACTTGTAGGCGACGGTGCTCTCGTTTCCCTGGCTCACGATCAGCGGCTTGATGGTCTGCCACGCGTAAATGAACGCCCCGACCACGCCGGACATCAACAGCGCCGCCGCGATCTGAAAGCCAAACACAATCTGATCGTGGTTCAATCCCAGAATCGCGCCGAAGCGCCCCTGACGTGTCACCAGCGCCAGCGCCACAATCAGCATCAGCGTCCCCGTCCAGCGCGCGGCTATTGCTCGGTTGAGCATCTTGCGCGTGTACGGACTCATGAGCGACTCGTCCGCCTTCTCGGCTTCCGGCTGTACCAGCGGCAGCGCCATACGCAGGGACGCACCCTTGCCCGGTTCGCTGTTAAGTTCCAGCGTGCCGCCCAGCCGCGCCGCGCGTGCCCGCATGTTGCCCAGGCCCATGCCCGCCGCCGGGTGACTCACGTCGAAGCCCTGCCCGTCGTCGCTGACTTCGAGGTAAATATGGGGCACGTTTTGTAGGGGCGCAGCGCGCAGCGCTCCTACGCCAGCATCGCCGTTTTCGCGCACGCCGAAACGCACGCTGACGTTCTGCGCGCGGGCGTGGCGCGCAACGTTGCCCAGCGCCTCCTGCGCGATGCGGAAGATGCTCTCCTGCGCGCCGAGGGGCAGGCGTTCGTCGGCAGGCAGTTCACCGAAGTCGGTGTTCACCTGCGCGCCTGTGCGGTAGCTCAACGCCTCGCACTGGTCACGCAGCGCCTGTATCAAGCCCACTTTCTCCAGTGGCGCGGGGCCTAGCTGCTGGAGCAGCGCGCGCATCTCGACCATCGCTTCCTGTGCGCTGCGCCGGACATCACTCAGCGCCGATTTCGCGCCTTCCGGGTCATGATCCCAGCGCGCCTGGGCCGCCGCCGCGCTGATGCCAACGCTGAAAATCTGCTGCTTAATCGAGTCGTGCAGGTCGCGCGCCAGACGGTTACGTTCTTCCTGCGCCGCCGTCGTCACTACCTGCTGCACCAGTTGTTCACGCATCGCGCCTGTATCACGTTCGCGCGCCAGCAGCTTATCAATCTGCGCCACCAGCAGCCGCAGCGGATAACGCCCGCCGATGTTGGCCGGAATCGACAGCCCATCGTTCAGGCGTTGCAGCGCGCTTTCAATCAGTTCAAGGTCACGGCGCAGGTATAAGCCCACCACCAGCCCGACAGCCGCCGCCAGAATCAGCGCCGCCCACCAGCCGCGATACACCGCCTCGAAGAACACCACCGCCGCCAGCCCTGCCAGCGCGTGCGTGAGAATCATAAATACCGTGAGCGAAGTTTGCCGGGGAATCATCAGACTTCTTTCACCTAAACGTCTGATTTGATTGTACACCGGCTTCCAGTTTGCAGCGGAAGTCATCGTCACCTAACCGTAGTACATCGTATTCGCGTAGATGTTGCCGATGGCCGGGCCAGCCAGCGCCAGCAGCAGAATCACGAAGACCAGCACAATCGCCAGCACAATGGCAAACTCGACGATCCCTTGACCTTTTTCGTTCATGATGGATTACCTCAGGTACGCGTCGGGAACGAGCGCGGGCGCAAGCAGCCAATAGCTGAACGCCAGCACAGCGATAACGATCAGCAACACCACGAACCAGCGCAGCAGCGTTTGTCGCACAGTACGCATGGGGACTTCTCCTTAAAGCTCGGTGACGATATTAGACATGATTCCTGGCCCCATTGATGGACCTAAAAACGCCAGCACGATGAGTACCAGTATCGCAACAATCACCAGCACAATCGCGAATTCCACTACACCTTGTCCATTTTCATTCATGATTTCCATCCTCCAAGAGGGGAGCGCCCACTTTCATGAGCGCTCCCTTGGCAACACCTAGATGTTGCTGATGATGTTTGAGAAGATGTTGCCAATGGCCGGGCCAAGCAGCGCCAGGATGACGATGACGACCACCGCCACCAGCACCAGAATCAGCGCATACTCGACCAGACCTTGACCCTTCTCGGAACGCGGAACGTATAACATGATGATTGCTCCTGCTATGAATTTGCGAGGCGTGACAGCGTTTTCACCCTGTCACATTTACAGCATACGTCCGCGCGTTCGTGCCAACATCGCGCACAATGGGGAAGCGCTGATCCCCCAAACGGGGGAAAATTTTGTCTTGCAAATCGTGAGGGTTCAGGTATACTAAAAAACAGTTCGGGCAATTAGCTCAATTGGCAGAGCGTCCCTTTGACGTGGGGAAGGTCACAGGTTCGAGTCCTGTATTGCCCACAGCGAAACCAGCAGACACCGTTTGCTGGTTTTTTGTTTTGGGCCGCCGTTTCGATGTTCGCTATACTACGCTGGCACAACACATCGAAAAGGGCAGCTATGCGCTACACCAATCCCATCATTCCCGGCTTTTATCCCGACCCTAGCGTGTGCCGCGCCGGGCACGATTATTATCTCGTCACCAGCACCTTTGAATATTTTCCCGGCGTGCCCGTTTTCCACAGCCGCGACCTGATTCACTGGCAGCAGATCGGCCACTGTCTGACGCGCGACAGCCAGCTTCCGTTAGGCAATACCGGAAGCTCCGGCGGCATCTACGCGCCCACCATTCGCCACCACAACGGCCTGTTCTACATGGTCACGACCAACGTGACGGCGGGCAAACACTTCTTTGTGTACAGCGTTAATCCCGCTGGCGAGTGGTCGGAACCTGTCTGGATTGAACAGGGCGGCATCGACCCATCACTATTTTTCGACGATGACGGCAAGGTGTACTTTACATGGACGAACCTCGGCGGCATTTACCAGAGTGAGCTTGATATCCAGACGGGCAAACTGCTGACACCCGACCAACTCATCTGGTCAGGCACAGGCGGGCGTTACCCCGAAGCGCCGCATCTCTACAAAATCAACGGCAGCTACTACCTGATGATTGCCGAAGGCGGCACCGAATACGGCCACATGGAAACCATCGCGCGCGCAGCGAGTCCCTGGGGGCCGTTTGCGCCCTGCCCGCGCAATCCGATTCTCAACCATCGTAACCTTGGTTCGCACATGATTCAGGGCACAGGCCATGCCGACCTGATCGAAGCGCACGACGGAAGCTGGTGGATGGTGTTTCTCGGCTTCCGCTGTATGCATCAGTACTCGCTGTATCACCATCTGGGGCGCGAAACCTTTTTAGCGCCCGTGACGTGGGACGCTGAGGGCTGGCCGCTGGTGTATCATCAGGGCACCGTCGATGAAATTATGGAGGTGAACGGTCTGCCTGCCCATCCTTTTGAAGCTGAAGCGGCGCGTGACGACTTCGATAATCGGCGCTGCGCCAGAGTTGAAATTTCCTGCGCAATCCACATGCCGCAGACTGGACGCTGCTTGAGCGCCCCGTTGGCTGCGCCTGAAAGGGTCAGCCTACACACTCAACGATCTGGCCTCGCCCGCCTTCGTCGGACGCCGCCAGCAGCATGTATCGTGCCGTGCCAGCACGCGTCTCGATTTCGCGCCGCAAAAGCAGGGGAAGAAGCCGGACTCACGGTGCTGATGAATGAGACGCATCATTATGAGATTGGCATCACCTATCGCGATGGCGCGCGCTGTGTTTTCGTGCGGCGGCGCATTGGCGACTTATCAGCCGTCGTGGCAGAGGAAGCTATTAGCGCGGGCGTCGTGGAATTGACGGTTCAAGCATCGTCTGCCGCTTATACCTTTACTTACAGCGTTGAGGGGCAGCCACAGCGCACGCTGGCATCTGGCAGCACGCGCTATCTCTCGTCGGAGGTCGCCGGAGGGTTTACGGGCGTTTACTTCGCCATGTATGCCACAGGCAATGGCGAAGCATCGACAGTTCCGGCAGATTTTGACTGGTTCGAGTATCAGCCTTTGTGAGGGGCAAGCCGCCGCCTGCCCCGCCACAGATCATTATTCAATTTCCAGCAGCACCTGCCCGCGCAGCACCGTTTGTCCGGGGGCGGCCTGCACGGCGCGCACCGTGCCAGCACGCGGCGCACGGATTTCGTTTTCCATCTTCATGGCTTCCAGCACGGCCACAGGCTGTCCTGCTTCCACCGCCTTACCGATTTCGACATTGATGCGCGTCACCATGCCGGGGATCGGCGCTTTGACACGCCCGTCGCCGCTGCGCGGAGGCGTCACCGCCGCCTGCATGTCGTGGATTTCCAGCGGATAGACCCGCCCGCGCGCCTTCAGCCAGTGTAAATCGTGGTCAAAGTCCACCTCGTAGGGGCGATCTTCAACCAGCAGCCACTGCATCTTCTCATCATCGGGCAGCGTCAGCTTCATGCTTCTGCCGCCGACCTTCACTTCTACCTGAGACGCGCCGGGGAACAACGCGCCAATTTCCACTTCCACCGTTTTTCCGCCGATGGTTACCTTCAGCTTGTTCATGAGTCCCTCGCTAATCCATCACGCGGCGCAAGTGCCACTTGCTCTGCAACCGTTCGGGGATGGTCGGCTTCGACCAACCGCTGCGCACCAAATACAGCACGGCGGCAATCGCGGCCAGATCATCGCTGGCGGCTTCCTCCGGCGGCGCGCTGAGTTCTGTTTCGGTGTCGTAGCAGCCCTCCACAAAGGCCTCGATGCGCAGAATGTCCTGCAAATAGGCGAGATTGGTCATCACGCCGCTGATGTCGAAGTCATACAGCGCGCGCCGCATCCGTTCCAGCGCCCGCGCCCGGTCTGCGCCCCACACTGTCACCTTGGCAATCAGCGGGTTATAGGCCGCGCTCACCGCGTAGCCTTCGTGGATATGCGTATCGACGCGCACGCACGCGCCGCTGGGCATTCGCATCCGTTTAATCTGACCGGGACTCGGCAGCGATGCCTGTCGCGGGTCTTCGGCGTTGATGCGGCACATAATGGCGTGACCGCGCGGAATCACCGCTTCCTGCATCAGTTCCAACGGCTCTCCGGCGGCGGTGCGCAACTGCTGCCGCACCAGATCGACGCCCGTCAGCATTTCCAGCAGTGGGTGTTCCGTCTGGATGCGCGGCTTGATTTCGGCAAAGAAGAAATTGCCCGCGCCATCTACCACGAACTCGACAGTGCCCAGCCCCTGAAAATCAAACAGCCGGGTGATATACAGCGCCGTCTGCAACATCTTCTGCTGCTGGTTCACATCCATACAGGGCGTGGGCGCTTCTTCAATCAGGCGGCGGTTGCGCTCAATCAGCGAGCCTTCACGAGCGCCGAAATGCAGCATACGCCCCTGATGATCGCGCAGCACCTGCACACCCACCTGATGCGCGGGCACAATCGCCCGTTCAAAATACATCTGGCGGCTGCCGTAGGTCGCAAAGGCTTCTGCCTGCGCCCGTTCCAGCGTCCGCTGAAGCGCCTGCGCCGAACGCACCAGCCGCGTGCCCGGCCCGCGCCCTGCCCGACACGACTTGATCAGCAGCGGATAACCCAGCACCCTGACGGCTTCGGCAAGCTCCTCAGGCGTGTTATCCTGGCACACCGAGGTCGAGGTTTGCACCGTTGGGAAACCAGCCTCGCGCACACGAGCAATCGCCGCTGGTTTGTCCATCACGGCTTCCATCACGGCATGGGGCGGCGCAATCAGGGTGATGCCAGCGCCCGCACAGGCACGCGCGAACGCCGGGCGCTCCGCCAGAAAGCCGTAGCCGGGGTGAATAGCATCGGCACCGCGTTCGCGTGCGATGCGCAGCACGGCCTCCTCATCGCTGAAGCCGCTGTCGATTTGCACACATTCGTCGGCGAAGCGCACATGCAGCGAGTCGCTGTCGCCGGCCTCGTATAACGCAATCGTGGCAATGCCCATCTCACGGCAGGTCTGCTGGATGCGCAGCGCGATTTCGCCGCGATTGGCAATCAGAACTTTCTTAAACATCGCGCCCTCCTAGGCGGGTGAAATCCCGTGCTTGCGGGGCGCATGGCGCTCACGTTTGCTCAGCGTCAGTTCCAGCGCGCGAATGAGCACGCGGCGGGTGTCGCGCGGCTCAATCACCTCGTCAATCAGCCCGCGTGAGGCTGCGACATACGGGTTATTGAACTTGCGCTGATAATCGTCCACCAGTTCCTTGCGGCGGGCGGCGGGGTCGGCGGCGGCTTTCACTTCGCTGCGGAACAGGATGTTGACCGCGCCTTCCGCACCCATCACGGCGATTTCGGCGTTGGGCCATGCGTACAGCAGGTCGCCGCGCAGCCCCTTGCTGCTCATGACGCAGTACGCGCCGCCGTAGCTCTTGCGCAAAATCACCATCAGCTTGGGCACAGTGGCCTCGCTGTAGGCGTAAATCATGCGCGCGCCGTTGCGGATAATGCCGCTGTATTCCTGATCCTTGCCGGGCAGGAAACCGGGCACATCCTGCAAGGTGACAATCGGGATGTTGTAGGCGTCGCAGATGCGAATGAAGTGCGCCGCCTTGATCGACGCCTGAATGTCGATGCAGCCTGCCAGCACCATCGGCTGATTGGCGACGATGCCAATCACGTAGCCGTTGAGCCGCGCGAAGCCCACAACCATGTTTTCCGCCCACAGTTGATGCACTTCGAGGAAACGCCCATCATCGACCACGCTGGCGATCACCTGGCGTACATCATACGGTTTGTAGGGGTCGGTGGGGACAATCTGTTCCAGTTCCGGGCAGCGCCGTTCCGCGTCATCGACGGGACGGATGTACGGCGGGTCATCGTGGCTGTTCGGCGGCAGGTACCCCAGCAGCGTGCGCACCTGATCCAGACACGCCTGGTCATCTTTCGTCAGGAAATGGCAGACGCCGCTGGCCGTGCTGTGGATACGCCCGCCGCCCAATTCCTCGAAGCTGACATCTTCCTGCATCACGGCTTTGACCACATCTGGCCCCGTGATGAACATGTAGCTGTTTTCGGTCATGAACACGAAATCGGTGAGCGCTGGCGAATACACCGCGCCGCCCGCGCACGCGCCCATAATCACGGAAATCTGCGGGATGACGCCCGACGCTTCGCAGTTGGCGTCAAAGATGCGCGCGTAGCCGCCGAGGCTGTCCACGCCTTCCTGAATGCGTGCGCCGCCGGAGTCGTTGAGCGCGATGAAGGGGCAGCCGTACTCTATCGCCATTTTCATGGCCTTAACGATTTTATTGGCGTGCATTTCCCCCAGCGAACCGCCCATCACCGAGGCGTCCTGCGCGGCGGCGATCACATGCCGCCCGTTGACCAGCCCCCAGCCAGTAATCACGCCGTCGCCGTGACGCGACTGTTTGCCGCCCATGTAGGTTTCAAAACGCGGCAGCACCAGCGAATCAATTTCATTGAACGTGCCCGGATCGAACAACAGCGACAAGCGTTCACGCGCCGTCAGGCGGCCCTTCTTGTGCTGCGTTTCAATATCCTTTTCCGTCCCCTGCGCCTCTGCCTGTTTCTGCCGCAGAGATTCAATATAGTCGTCCATGTTCATAAAGGTCTTCTCTCAGTCTCCTGTACTGCGATGGTGAGTACGTAGTTATGCATCAGCCGCCACCAGCCGGATAAAGTACCATGTAAACCACAATCAGCGCTCAGCGGCTGCCAGCCGGAGGCAAGGCTCGTCGCAGGTGCCGAGGGCATGATATTGACGCTGCGCGTATCCACCCGCAGCCCCAGATGCAGCGCTTTCAACGCCGCTTCCTTCGCGCTCCACAGCAGCGTAGGCATGTAATCCGGCGCGTATTGTATGAGTTTGCGCTCGGCGCTTGTAAAGTAGTCTTCGATGAACTCCGGGGTGTGCGGCGTTACCTGCTCGATGTCCACGCCCAGGCGCGTATTCCACAGCGCCGCGCAAAAGGCATAGTCCCCGGAATGGCTGATCGACACATTGAGTTCGGGATGCCCTACCACAAAGGGCGCGCCGCTGGTCGCTTGCAGGATGTGAGGCATCTCCCCCAGCATCTCGCCCAGCAGGCGCTTGGCGACCCAGCGACCCAGCAGCCAGTCGTGCCGCCGCTTGGGCAGCACGTAGCGCGCGCCCTGTAAACGCTCCATGTCGTTCAGGACAACCGCGTGTTCAAGGTCAGGCGGTGTGCGGTCCATCAGCCAGCAGACCTGTGCTGCACTGACGGCTGTGTTCGCTCGCTGAAAGTGTTTCCCGCTGAAGCACTCCACTGATTTCCCGGATCACAATGTCACCTCCCCTGGTAGCTGCACGGTACGATAGCCGCGCAGTTCAACGTAGACATTCCCCTGTGCATCGACCACAATTGCATCAAAGCGCGCGCCGCCTTCGACAGCGTTCACGACAGCATACAGCGCAGTCGTGCCATCGGGCACGCGGTAGGCTGTCACCGCCTCCAGCGCCAGCGGCAGCGCCATCACGCCTTTCGTCTTAATCTCCCACACGCCCGCCGTCTGGAAACACAGTTCAATCAGGCGCGGCTGCATCACCAGCGCCACATCTTCCGGCGCGGTATCGGCGGGCAGCGGCTGTGCCATCAAACCGATGGCATGGTCGCCGTCCACCAGCGCACCCGCCAGCACCTGATAGGCCGGGCCGTGAAAGTAAATGCGGTAAATCTGCGCTGCGGAAATCGGCAGACTCTGCGGAACCTCAAAGGAAACGACAGGCGCTTCCAGCGTGTCCGGCGTCAGCAGGATTTCGGCGGTGAAGTGCCGCTTCTCCTGCACCGTGCCGTTCGCCAACTGCCGCCGTGACGACAGCGTGCCAAACGCCAGCAGCGCGCCATCCAGCGCCAGTTCCATCTGTACGCTGATGTACAGCGTCTGCGGCTCCATACGGTAGAACTTGAACGGGCTGTCAAAGTGTTCGTTCATCACCGCCGCCACCTGATAACCCGGTGCCAGCAGCTTCGCCGCCTGTGCGAAGGTTTCGGTGCCCATCACACCGGGCAGCAGCGGCGTGCCTTCCAGCGCGTGATCGTAGAGGAATGGCTGGGTCTTCGGGTCAAGCGTGGTTTCGAGGTGCAGCCCGCCGTAGAGGAAGGCTCCCTTAACGTTGGCCGCCATCAGTGTCCCGGCGACCTTCGTCACGTCCAGCCCGCCTGTCTCGTCCCATTCGTCCACGAGGATGCCGAGCTTGCTGCCGACGACGATTTCACCGCCGCCTGCCAGCAGTTCGCGCCGCACCGTCGGTATGCCCGACACGGGCGGCAGCATTTCGATGCCTGCCATTTCCATGATTTTCGGGATGGAACCGCGCGTGGCCATGCCGATGCCGCCCCACGCCGTCCAGTCGATGGCGATGCCGCGTGTTTCAGGTCGCCACACTTTGAAGCTGCTGATCAGCTTGCACAGCAAATCGTTGGCGGCGCTGTAATCGGTCTGCCCGTTGTTGCCGAAACGTCCGGCCACCGAGCTAAACACCACCGCCGCACCAATCGGCATTCCCTGTGCCGCGTGCAGCAGGCTGAAGAAGCCGTCTGCCTTGACATCAAACACAAGGTCAAACTGCGCCGGGTCTTTGTCCGGCAGGCCGCGGCTGATTTCCAGCCCGCCCGCGTGAACCAACGCGTCAATGCGCCCATGCCGCGCGCGAATATCGTCCACAATCTGCGTCACCCGTTGGCCGTCGAGCAGGTTCACGCTGTAGTAATAAGCCGTGCCGCCGTAAGCCTCAACCGCTTCTACCGCCCGCAGCGCCGCTTCTTCGCGTTCGATGCTGGCGATGCGCTTGTCGATTTGTACAGGCGTCAGCTTTTCGCCGCTGGCACGCGCGTCCTCAATCAATTTCGCTTTCAGCGCGTCACGGCTTTCGCGGAACAGCCGCACCAGCGGGTCATGGGCCTGCGGCAGCGGCGCGAGGTCTAGCAGGTAGAAAATCCCACCGCTGGCCGCCGCCAAGTCCTGCACAATCGCGCTGGTGATGCCACCCGCCGCGCCCGTGACCACGAACACGCTGTTCTGGTCAAACGTCATCTTCGGCTGGCTGTAATCGACAGGCTGTTCCACCAGTGTCACACTGTGGCGCTGTTCACCGCGATAGCCGACCTCGACGACGCCGGGGTCATACAGCGTTTCGGCAATCAGCGCGTCGGCATAAGCCGCGGTCTTGCGGCTGACCTCAAAGTCCACCGATTTCACCAGCGCCGTGCCGCGTTCACGCTTGTAGGCTTTGCTAAAGCCCACCACCGCGCCGCCCAAAGGAGCGCTTGCGCCATCCGCGCCGTAGCCGTGTAAGCCGCCCAAACGGGTCGCGCTCACCAGAAACG
>JAXLWC010000111.1:0-11285 GCA_046328675.1 Anaerolineae bacterium | reverse complement strand
CCAACTCCAACGAGGCGGGCGCAGGCGATCCCATTTTGCAACCGGGTGCGATTGACGGCGGGCAAAACCCCGCTGATGTCGTCGCCAAGCTGGAACGCTTCGTACCGCTGCGTTATCTCGAAGACGTGGTCACCACGCCACCCACCACCACGCCACCCACGCAGCCCCCATCACAGCCCACACAGCCCGGCACGCCGCCAACCACGCCCACCACCCCCACGAACAACAATCCGGGTTGTGATGTCGTCGGCTTTTTCGCCGCGCTCACCAACGCCATCGCCAAACTGAACGGCTCCAGCCAGCGTGTGACCATCACCCAGACAGCACACAGCGCACAGGCTGCCGCTGCCGCCAGCAGCATTCCCATGACGGTGGACGCCAGCGCGCACACAACGGAAGCCTTTGCCGCCGAGACGCCCGATAACTACGTCGATTGTGCTTTGGCGCGCCCGGTCAACGCTGACATGTTCACGGGCGTCGTGCGCACCATCGGCCAGATTACCGGGACAAAAGCGGCCTCGCTGGGGATGCGCGTCAAAAAGAGTGGCCGCACCACCGATTACACCGAAGGCATGATTACGCTGCTGAACGCCACCGTCAGCGTGGGTTACAGCACCTCCGCTGGCAAACGTACCGCGCGCTTCGTCGGGCAGGTCATCTGCCAGCCGATGAGTCAGGGCGGCGATTCCGGCTCGCTGATTGTCGATACGACAGACAACAAGGCGGTGGGCCTGCTGTTCGCGGGTTCATCAGCGGCCACCATTTTCACCCCGATTGACGTGGTACTGGAAACGCTCGGTATCGATCTTGTATAGAATCTTACGAACTAATGGTGCTAGTGAACTCAGAAGTTGGTCAAAACCGTCCAGTTGCCCTCGTGTGTGCTGTGTTTTCTCCCTTCTCTCCCGAAGTCGGGTGTAAGCGAAGCGACAGGGCTGGGGATGAGGGGCTAAACGAGCACCATTGGTTTACGAGGGTGGAAGTGTTACGTTCTGAAAGCAGTCCTATGCCGTCGTTTCGCTTACAGGAGAATGCGGCTGGCGTTTGGGTTTTAAGCCTCTCTCTACGAAGTGGGGAGAGGTTTGGAGAGGGGCTGAGTTCAAATCAACAACAACAGCAATTGGTATCGACACGCTCTAAATGCATACGATGAACTCTCTTTCGAGGAGGTGTTATGTCTGAAGATGAACTGATGGCGCGGATCACTACAGTCCAGCAGCGCTACGCCGATTGGCTGATGAAAATGCCGCATGTTGTCGGCGTCGGTGTGGGCTTTGCCAGCGTGCAGGGCGAAATGTCTCAGGAAGTCTCGCTGGTGGTTATGGTTGACCAGAAACTGCCGGAAGACCAACTGCCGCCGGATCAGCGCATCCCCCGCCAGCTTGACGGCGTGCGCGTTGACGTGCAGGAAACCGGCGTCTTCACAGCGGGCGTTTGAACCATGCAGGGGCGCGGCGTGCTGCGCCCTCACCACCTATCACAAATAACACCCTGACTGAGGAGGTCTGTCACTGTCAGGAGTCTTGTTACCTGCCTAGAATCCAATCTCCCAACGTGTGTGTTTTCTGGGAGAAATCACCATGTCAGATACAATCCTCGTGACCTATGCCAGCCGGGCAGGCTCGACGATAGGCGTTGCCGAAGCCATTGCCAAAACGCTCACTGAAAGCGGCTTAGTCGTTGAAGTGCGCCCCATGCAGGAAGTCAAAGACCTCTCCGCATATCGCGCGGTAGTCGCGGGCAGCGCGGTTCAGGATCGCCAGTGGCTGCCGGAAGCCATGCAGTTCATGCGCGCCAATCAGGCGGCGTTAGCCCAGAAGCCTTTCGCGGCGTTTATGGTCTGCATGACCATGACCATGAAAAACGAAACCTACCGTCAGGCGGTGAAAGACTGGCTTCAACCCGTGCGCGCACTGGTCAAGCCTGTGAGTGAGGGCTTTTTTGCGGGCGTGCTGGATATTTCCAAAATCCCCTCGTTCGCCGATAGGTTGAAGTTTCGCATCAGTGTTGCCCTCGGTGTCTGGTCGGAAGGCGACCACCGCGACTGGAACGCGATCCGTGCCTGGGCCGTGCAGCTCAAACCGCTGCTGAGCGCCTAACAAGAAGCTGTAGGATTACAGGGGGCGCGGCGTGCTGTGCCCCATTAAAGGCCGCTTCATCAAACCTTAACAGTCCTAATAAGACCATCTAGAGACTTGGCGTAGAAACCGATGATACACTGAATCGGGTTATTCATCATGGGATTCTATGCAACAAAACACTACGCTGCAAAACGTTCGTTATAACTTCGCTGTCAACGTCGCTGATGGGACTTTCTTTGGTCTTGGATTTGGCTTTTCATCCTTCACGGCGGTCATCCCGCTGTTTTTCGCAACGCTCACCGAAAACACGGCGCTGATCGGCTTTGTATCGGCGCTGCACACCATCGGCTGGGCGCTGCCGCAGATGTTCACGGCGCAGCGCGTGGCCCGGATGCGTCGCTACAAGCCATTTGTGCTGCTGATGACCCTCAATGAGCGCCTTCCCTTCTTTCTGCTGGCGCTGGTCGCTTTGTTTTCACCGCAGATGGACAAGGGTCTGGCCCTGGCATTCGCCCTGTTTCTGGTGACATGGCACAGCCTCGGCGGCGGCATGGCAGGCACCGCGTGGCAAAGCTTAATCGGCAAGATTATGCCGCCTAACCGTCGTGGCACGTTCTGGGGGGTGCAGGCCGCTGCCGCCAACCTGACGCTCAGCGCGGGCGCGATTGTCGCCGGGCTGATTCTGGAAAAAATTGACGGGCCTGTTGATTTCGCGCTGTGTTTTCTGATTACGGGCATCTTCATGATGGTCTCGTTCGGTTTTCTCGCCGCAACGCGTGAACCGGACAGCGATCCCGCACAACTGCCGCAGCAGACAAGAGCCTCGTGGCGTGATTTCGGGCGCATCATCAAGAAAGACCTCAACTTTCGCTGGTTCCTGCTGGCCCGCTGTCTGTCGCAGGTGGCGACGATGGCCATCAGCTTCTACGCGATTTATGCCATACGCCATCTCGGCATGGACGAACAAACCGCTGGCATGATGGTCGGCGTGATGGCGCTGGCACAAACGGCGGGCAATCTGGTGCTCGGCTGGATTGGCGATCACTGGGGACACCGCAAGGTGATGGTCTTTGGCGCGCTGCTGCTCACGGCCAGCGCCTTTGTCGCCATGCTGGCCCCCTCACAGGGCTGGTTCTATCTGGTGTTCACGCTGGCGGGCATCTCCAACGCGACGATGTGGGCCACAGCGATGGCCCTCACCATCGAGTTCGGCAGTCCTGCCGAGAAGCCGCTGTACATCGGCGTGACCAACACTGCGCAGGCGCTTCCCGCGATTGCCGCGCCCATTTTGGGCGGCTGGCTGGCCGACATCGCCAGCTTTCAGGCAACGTTTCTGGTGTCGGTTATCGGCGGCCTGCTGATGGCGGTCATCCTGTTTCTGGTTGTGCGTGACCCGAACCCGCGCCCAGCACAGGTGATGGAACCCGCCGTCGAAGGCGCCGACGTTCCCGCGTAACAACCTCTGACGATCAAACCTCCCCTTGCGCAATCCCCGTCGCAAGGGGAGAATGCTTCACATTATTCGACTTCGACAAAGAATGATTGATGGCCTTGAATCGCTCCCTACATCTCCCTCATCAACGAGGCGAGACTTTAAAGTCGTTTACGCTCCTGTATTGCTCCCACTCTACACTGCCGCACACATGCGCCGCCCACTCAGCCTCCGCTGGGGAGAGGGTGGGGGTGAGGTTAAACGACCTTCATGATTACCCTCATCACGACTGTACTCAACGAAGGCGATAACATCCGCCGCCTGCTGGACTCGCTGCGCACGCAAACCCGCCAGCCCGACGAAATCGTCATCGTCGATGGCGGCAGCCGCGACGACACCGTAAGGTTCTGCGCGAATACGACAAGCTGCTGCCGCTGCGTGTGGAAGTCGAGGCAGGCTGCAACATCAGTCGCGGGCGCAATCTGGCGATTCAGGCGGCGCGCGGGGACATCATCGCCGTCACCGACGCGGGCGTGGTGCTGGCTAACGACTGGCTGCAACACCTGACGCAGCCCTTCGACAATCCCGCTGTGCAGGTAGTCAGCGGCTTTTTTGAGGCCGATGTGCATACGCCGTTTGAGGTGGCGATGGGCGCAACCGTGCTGCCGCTGGTCGATGAAGTCAATCCGTCCACGTTTCTGCCGAGCAGCCGCAGCGTGGCCTTCCGCAAAAGCGCGTGGGAAAAAGTCGGCGGTTATCCCGAATGGCTGGATTACTGCGAGGATTTGATTTTTGACCTGCGCCTGAAGCTGCTGACGCCGCTGGCCTTCGCGCCGCGTGCTGTCGCCCACTTTCGTCCGCGTGGGTCGCTCCGCGCCTTCTGGAAGCAGTACTTTCTGTATGCGCGCGGCGATGGCAAGGCCGATTTGTGGCGCAAACGGCACGCGATTCGTTACGCCACCTACTGTGTCGCCGCGCCGGTGATCGCGCTGTTCGGGGCTGTGTTCAGCGGGTGGTTCTGGTGGCTGTACCTGTTTGGTGCGGCCTACTACTTTTATCAGCCCTATAAACGCCTGCCTGTGGTGCTGCGCGGCGTGCCTAAAATGTCCCTTGTGGAACATCTTTATATCATCGCCCTGATTCCCATGATTCGCGTCGTCGGGGATGTCGCCAAGATGACAGGTTATCCGGTAGGCTGGCGCTGGCGTCTGCAAAACAACCCGCCCGATTGGAAACAAGTCGTTAGTCGTTAGCCAGACGCGAAAAACAACCACCCGCCATCAGACAAAACGCAGCGGAAGCACACATCCAACCAACGCAACCTATAGAATCTCGCATTTGAAAGCTAAAGACTCGCGACTCAGCCCTTATGCTAGCCCATGTTGTGGTGTTGATGCCTCAAGCTAATGATTGAAGGTGCTGAAGTGCGCGGGTTATTCCCAAGAACAAGTCCTTTTGCAGCGTTTATTTGACCGTAACATAGACCAAGGGTAACCCCTTCAGTGGGTTTTCCAATAGATAGCCACCAGTTTTGAACTGGTGGCGTCGCCAACGCGAGTCTTTCCATTACCGGACAAGCCTCTTTAGCCACTGGCGGCAGACACCCCGAACGTCTGCAACGAGCATAACGCCTGCCTAAGCGCTTATGCTAGTGGGTTATGGCGCATAGGGCTAGCTTTTTGCCTCAGACTAAAGGTGGCGGCCAACGTGAAAGGCGCTAAATCCCTTGGGTCAGCACGCGCTGCGGAAAATATGATTTCTATAGTGGGCTTACGGTCTTTTGAACTAGCCCGCACCTTGAGCTGCGCGCGGATAATTCACACTTAAAATCCCTGTTGGTCATCAGCAGCTAGGGTAGTCTGAACTCCAGCCCTTTAGCCAGCAGGCGCTCAATCTCCGCGACGAACACCGCGTTGTTTCCGGCGAAGTCGTGCGTCAGCACAAGGTCAGCAGACCCCGCGTAGTTCAATCCGCGCCAGCCTTCGGGCACATCCTCGTCCATGCGTGCCAGTAACTTTTCGATGCTGTTGATGCCATACGGCGGGTTTTCCGCCGTCACTGCCCAATCGTGCGTGTCATACGTCCACAGCCAATCGGCGTCCTGGGCCAGCGCCGACTCACGATAGAAACGGTAGCTGATGTCGGGGAACGTGGGCTGTGCGTAGCCCAGCTTGCGCAGATACGCCTGTATGGCGGCGCGGCGTTCCTGTCCGGCAGCGTCCGGCGTGCCTGCGAACTCCTCGGTTTTGCTGCCCTTGTCGCCGTAGGGGAAACGGAAATAGCGCCGCTGACGACTCTCGCCGCTGCGCTGGTAAAGTTCCTCGATCACGGCATCGGTAGCGCGGATTTCGGCGTAACATTGGTCGAGCGACAACTCCGAAAAAGCCGGGTGGCTGTAGCTGTGGTTGCCGAGGATATGCCCACGCTGAATCGCTTCCAGCGCCATCTCTGGACGCTGCTCCAGAAAGTTTCCGGTGCAGAACCACACCGCGCGCAGCCCATGTCCCTCCAGAAAATTGAGCTTGTTGAGGAAATCGGGCGAGGGCGCGTCGTCAATCGTCAGATAGGCAGTTTTGCGCATAGCGTCGTTCAGTCCTTCAGTGATTTCCACATGCGGCGCACGGTGGTCGTATAGCCGAGCTTCTCATACATCGCCTGCGCGCCCTGATTAAATTCCCATACCGAGAGTTCGACTTCGCTCACGCCCTGCGCTTTTGCCCAGGCTTCGGCCTGTTCCATCAGCGCGCGCCCCACACCTTGCCCGCGATAGGCTTCGCTCACACCCAGCATATCGACCAGCAGCCAGCGGCGCGGCATGTGGAACGGCGTATCCGGCGCGGCACGCAGCATCCCCCACAGGAAACCGATGAGTTCCCCGTCCTTTTCCGCGACCAGCAGCGTCATCTCCGGGTTGGCGAGGATGTCCATCAGCCACGACAGCGGGCGTGCTGCGCCTGTGTTGCGCCGGAAGAAATGCGGCAGCGCCACCTGATGATAATCGTCAATCTCGCGGATCACCACGCACAGCGCCTCATAGTCGTAAGGGGCAGCGCCGCGAACAATCATCCCACCGCGTCCTCCTCCGAGGGCACAAAACGCACTTCAAACAGGTGCGGCCACAGCTTGCCCGTGATGAAGAACACATCTTCCTCCGGCACGTAGGCGATGCCGTTGAGCACGCCGTTGCTGCCTGCCGCCGCGCGTTCTTCGGCGGTCAGCAAGCCCGTCGCGTCGATGGACGCCGTGACATTACCGGTGGTCGGGTCAATGCGCACGATGCCGTCCGTCAGCCACACGTTGGCGTACACCTGACCGTCCACGCATTCAATTTCGTTGAGATTGCTGATGGGCTGGCCGTCAAGCGTCACCGCAACCTGCCCGATGAGTTCAAACGTCTCCGGGTTGCGGAAGAACAGGTTCGGCGTGCCGTCGGTCATCACCAGCCGTTCGCCGTCATAACACAGCGCCCAGCCTTCGCCCTCGTAGGTGAAAGTGCCCACGCTGGCAAAGGTTTCCAGATCATAGACGAACGCGACTTCATTGCGCCATGTCAGCTCAATGATGCGGTTGCCGACGATGGAGATGCCTTCGCCAAACACATCATCGGGCGCGTCTACCTGCCGCAGCACTTCCCCCGTTTCCGGGTTCACCTCACGCACATAAGAGTTCCCATTTTGTCCCGTGCTCTCGTACAGCGACCCCTCATGCCACAGCAAGCCCTCGGTGAAAGCCGCCGTGTCATGCGGACGCACCGACAGCACCTGCGGCACCAGAAATTCCACCGTAGAAACCGCCGCGGCCTCGGTAGCAGTCGGGACGATGGTGGGGATACTCGTCGGCGTGGACGTAGGCGGCAACGGTGTAGGGCTGGCAGTGGGTTCCGCTGGCGAACAGGCGGACACCAGCAGACAAAAACCGATCACAAGACGACGCAGCATGACATTTGTGTCCTTGAGCAAGTAGTGAGGGTAAATCCGACTAGAGGTTTTCAATCACCTTATCGGTGTAGGCTTCAGTTGATAAAGCGCCTTCAGGGTTGATGTCGGAGGTATGATAACCCGCTCTCAACGCAGCACGCACCGCTTCCTCCACGCGCACAGCCACGTCTGCCATGCGCCAGTGATGGCGCAGCAGCATCGCGGCGCTGAGAATCGAAGCGGTAGGATTGGCGATGCCCTTGCCCGTGATGTCACGCGCCGAGCCATGCACAGGCTCAGCAATCGCCACGCCGTCACCTAAGCCCAGCGACGGGGCCAGTCCTAAGCCCCCTCCCCATGCGGCGGCCATATCCGACAGAATATCGCCGTAAAGATTGGGAGTCAGCACCACATCAAAGCGCAGCGGGTCTTTGACCATCCAGTAAGCCGCCGTATCGACCAGCAGTTCGTCGGTGAAAATCTCAGGATAATATTCCGAGACTTCCAGCGCCACGCGGCGGAACAAGCCGTCGGACTGCGGCATGACGTTGGCCTTGTGTACAATCGTCACCTTGGAGCGTCCGGTACGCACCGCCAGTTCAAAGGCCATGCGCGCCACACGTTCACTCGCCGCCCGCGTGATGATTTTCTCGGCGGTCACCGTTTGCTCGTCCGCGCTCATTTCCTCATGCTGGACGTAGAGGTCTTCGGTATTTTCGCGCACGACCAACAGGTCAACACCCGGACGCGCCGTAGGAACGGGGTAATAACGCGTCGGGCGCAAATTCGCGTACACTTGCAGCAGGCGGCGCAAACGCACGGTAGGGTTATAGTAACCCTGTACCGGGAAATGCGGAGAGGCCGCCGCCCCAAACAAAACAGCCCCACACTTTCGCGCCAGTTCCACTGTCGCATCTGGTAGAGGGGTACCGTGTTGTTCAAAATAATCCCAGCCCGCATCGGCGTAATGGACTTGCACATCCGGGGCGACAGCACGAAGCACGTTCACTGCTGCTGGCACAACCTCGCGCCCAATTCCATCTGCTTCAATAATACAAAGTTCCACAGCCGTCTCTCCTTCTCCGGGAGATGTAAAAAAACCGACTTAAAAAACCTTCAATTCCAATAAATGGGCGCATTATTTAGGCTGTGCTTTAACATCATCTTGACACATTTGCTGTCATTTGTCGAATTTTACGGTGTGCAAACTATACGATTACCCTCCGCTGGCTTGACAAACGCCTCCCCCAGTTCTGTTATAGTGTGAATAAACACTTTCATTTTTGCGAGGGGGTTGCCATGCGTCGTCGTTTACTGTTATCTACGATACTGCTGTTGACACTCTCACTCTATTTCGTTCCTACAACACAGGCTCAAGAGGTGGTTACGACGGTAGGGGAGCTTAATGATGCCGTTCTTGCCTCGCAGAACTGTGGGAATAATGAATTTTCAATCAACCTGACCGCAGGAATATTTTTGCTTACCACTCCCTTAAGTTTTATTAACTGTCACGTTATTTTGCGCGGTCAAGGGATTGACCAAACGGTGATTACGGCTGGCGGCGACTATTATTATCTCAGTATGGTTGCTGGCGGTACGCTTGAAATTCATAATTTGACCATACAAAATGTGGGAATAGACACGGAATATTATTCACTTTCCGCAATTACCATCGATAACAGCAGTCTGATCATCGAAAGCAGCAAATTAGACAACCTCACTACCGACAGCGGTGGTGGGGCCATCGTATTCAATGCCAGTACAAACCATACGCTTACCATCAATCGCAGTTTGTTCAATAACAATAATGGCATCACCGATGCCTATCATTATGGTGCAGGCGGTGGCGCAATCCAAACACGCGGCGGTTTAGGTGTGACAGGCTCAAATGTGATTATCAATTGCACTCGCTTTGACAACAACATCGCGCGCTGGGGTGGGGCAATCGATCACCGTGCATCTATCCCCATGACCATCACCCGCAGCAGTTTTCTTAATAACATTACGGTAGCAGTCGGTGCGGGAACAGACATTCTCTCGAACAGTGGTCTACCTATTCCTGCTGAACATAATTGGTGGGATGGGCTAACGCCTATTTCAGAAACTCAGAATCCTGATTATTATAATATTTCTGCTAACGTAGACGCCGACCCCGCCCTCTTACAAGCCAATGGAGAGGTAGACCCCACAGCCCTATACACCCCGTTGATTACGGAGCAACACCACAGGAGCTAAATGCTATCTACAACAGCGGTGAAGATTGTGCGATGCGTCGTCCAGAGTCGATACCAGGTAATCGGGATGTACTTCCTGAAGCAGAGACTCTTCTGCGAAAATTGGCGGGAATTTGACTGCCGCTTCCAATCGTAAGATTGCCTGTAGAAGTTAACCCAGTAAGCATACAGGGATACGGATCGAACACATATTCTCGGACACACCAGTCTTCATACAATCAGACACATGGTATTCATACAGGTATTGACTATGGCACTGGCAATGTGCCCGTAGCAGCAGTATGTGATGGCTTAATACTACGTGGTCGGGTATCGGGTAATGGAGGAGGATCAACTCAACCTAATAACGGTTTAGGTATTACGCTGAGATGTTTTGCCGACCCAGTTGATCCAGATGCTGACGGATTCAGAAATCTATCGAATATTGTGGTCGTGTACAACCACTTAGATGACGACAATTATGCTGTGGCTCCCGGAGACGTTGTAGCTCTAAATCAACCACTAGGTCAAACTGCACCTTTCAAATATTGTCAATCTAGTGACGATCAAACTGATGATTGCACGATTACTAATAATGGGTTTACATGTGTGGACACTGCTGGTATTGATGAGTGTTCTTTCACATATGACCATCTTCATTTTGAGATATTTATCGCGCGCGGCTTTCGTTCAAACGCTGCTATTCGTATAAACCCAATCTACATGTTTCAGTCCAGCGTTGCTTTACAACACAACGCTGAACTTGAACCCTATTATCCGTTCAGAGATGTACTCTCTCGGATACCCGGCGATCCAGTACAGAGTGACCCATCTAATCTTTGGGAAGTGCAGCCATTTGATGGAGATGATAATGATGATCGAGATTATGGAATTCAGCCGTCACAAATAGGGCTGACAAGCCTTATGGGGGATATCGTTGGATCTGATGGAACTTTCTGGAGTAGAAGAATCGATAGTGTAGATGGCATTCAAGTATTTGACAGTGAGGGACCAGAATGGGTGGGACCAGAATGGACGCCAAATTCATTGACTACCGTTACTGAATCGCCCAGTCTAATAGATTATCTATTCGTTAACGGATATCCTGATGGTTCACAGTACATTGGTCCAAATTGTCCAAGCGCACCTGTTTCCTCAAACATCTCTGATATTGAATCATGCTCACCGGATGGTTCAGTACCTAATGACGACGCTGGCTAAGATGCGTTGGTTGAAAAGCTGAGTAGATATACAGGTAGAGTGAGTAAACTCAAGGTGGATACAGACATGAATAATGCCATAGTGAACAGGCTAAAGAAGGTCTACTTTCTACAAGTATGTTTAGTAGTACTCCTTTTTGCCACTAATCTGGTACAGACGCAAAGGAGCGATTTTGGTCCGATAGAAGTGAGAAGTATTTCGTGGAAACCGGATGGTAGTCAAATTGCTATAGGTGGAGGTGCTACTATTTGTGGTGGCAACACCGATGAGTATGCCATCCCCATTTTTGATGTCGCCACAAGTAACCAGATACTTAGCTTAAACGGACATTTTTGTACCGTAGAAACAATTGCTTGGAGTCCTGACGGTACAATGTTAGCAAGTGCATCAAGCGACGGTCAATCTATTGTCTGGAATGCTA